>CAZSTW010000008.1:0-53212 GCA_964609845.1 uncultured Planctomycetaceae bacterium
CCCAATTCTTAAGTTGGAAATCTCAGTTTCCGTGCGGATCCATCCGCGTAGGCTTTGGAGACGCTGCGCACCTCCGCACATCACAAAAAGTAGGGTGGGACAAGCTCGCTTCGAGCGCCGGCCCACCATCAACTCTCGATGCTTACTGATGGTGGGCCGGCGCGGCGAAGCGCCGCTGGTCCCACCCTACATTGTGGCAGTTGAGAGCGATTTTCCCTCATACAAAAGCAGCAATCATTGCGATTGATTCTGCCGAAGGTGTGCGGCATGATGCGACTACGCCCGTTTCTGATCCTGACTTCTGGAGCGAATGATGCTGTTTTTAGACGCAGCCTTAGCGTTTGCTGTGACAATGCTTGTTGTTGCTACAATTGTCTCGAAGATTGTTGATTTCATCTACGGGGCAATGTGTTTGCGAAACCAGCTGTTCGAAGAGATGCTGAACAAAGTGGCGGCCTCCGTCGAAGCCAAAGCGATGCAGGGGTCAGATCAGGTTCGAGCAGTCGTAGCTCAGTTGCTTGCCCAGGAACAGCGGACCTGGGGTCAGTGATTCTGGCGGTATGTCTCGGGCCAGCTTCCGACGTCCGTACCTGTTGATGAATTTGTCAAATCGGTACTGGGCGATGCTGCTGAAGATGAGCAGGTCAAGAAACTTGAGGCAATGCTGAAGACTGAAGGAGACAAACTGACTGATTATCTGCGGGCGCGGTCTCGCTGGGTCTCGTTTGTTGTCGCGGCGGTACTGGCGTTAGGTCTGAACATCGACAGCGTCAATATCGCTGATAAGTACATTCAAACACCGGCTTTGAGTCGCGAAATCGCGCTCAAGGCTGGGGAAGTCCTGGCAAAAACTCAAGCGGACCTGAAGGCGGCTCAGGATGAACTGAAGGCCGCTGAGACGGCAAAACCAGGGTCCGCTACGGAAGCGCTAAAGGCGTCGGTTGCAAAGCTCGAAGAGCAGGTGAATCAGCTCAATTCCAGCAGTTTCCCAATCGGTCACAAGTATTTTCCTTACTACCCGTACGTCAACAAGCCCTGCCCTTCCGTAGGAGAGAGGGCACGATGGATTCTGGGGATCATCCTGACCTGCCTTTGTGCCGGATTGGGAACCCCGTTCTGGTATGACCTCATCACCAACCTGTCGAAACTGACGAGTTCGTCAAAAAAGGATGACAAAGCCCCAGCCACGGCATAAATGTCATGCGACAGAAGTTTCCGGTGACTTCTCTCGACGTTTCCAGCCTGATACGATTCGGACTCCTTAGGACTGGTACGGAAAACTGAGTTGGAGAGACAGGACATGGCGGCAGCGAATCCGTTTGGGACGGAAAGTGTTCTCAAGACCAGCGGTGGTGAGTTTAAGTACTACTCACTCCCCAAACTCGCAGAAAAGGGATTCGGCCAGATCCAGACTCTGCCGTTTTCCATGCGAGTTCTGCTGGAAGCTTGCCTGCGCAATGTCGACGGTTTCATCGTCAACGAAGAACATGTCGCACAAGTGGCGAACTGGGACGCTGCCAAGCCACAGCAGGTCGAAGTGCCGTTCATGGTCGGACGCGTCGTTCTGCAGGACTTCACCGGTGTTCCCGCCGTGGTGGATATGGCGGCCTTGCGAGATGCCATGATCCGCATGGGGGGCGATCCCAAGAAGATCAATCCTCTCGTGCAATGCGATCTCGTCGTCGATCACTCCGTGATGGTCGATTTTTTCGGTGGTTCCGATTCACTGCAGCGAAACATTGATCTCGAATTCGTCCGTAACCTGGAACGTTATCAGTTGTTGCGGTGGGCTCAGCAGGGGCTCAGCAACTTCCGAGTCGTCCCCCCCGCAACCGGGATTGTGCACCAGGTGAACCTCGAATACCTCGCCAAAGGTGTTCTGACAAAGGACGGGGTCGCCTATCCCGACAGCCTCGTCGGAACCGACAGCCACACCACGATGATCAATGGCCTGGGCGTTGTCGGCTGGGGCGTCGGCGGAATCGAAGCCGAAGCGGTGATGCTCGGCCAGCCTATTTACATGCTCATGCCGGAAGTAGTCGGCTTCAAATTGATCGGCAAGCTGCCGGAAGGCTCAACCGCGACAGACCTGGTGCTGACGGTGACCCAGATGCTGCGGAAGCATGGAGTGGTCAACAAGTTCGTCGAATTCTACGGCCCCGGCCTCGATTCGATGACGCTGCCAGATCGAGCGACACTCGCAAACATGGCACCGGAATACGGTGCGACGATGGGCTTCTTCCCCGTCGACGATGAAACGCTCCGATTCCTGCAGCGGACCGGGCGTACTGCCGCTGAAGTCGAACTGGTTGAGAAGTACTACAAGGCTCAGGGGATGTTCCGGACGAGCGATTCGCCAGAACCCCGGTTCAGCAGCAAGCTGGAACTCGATCTGTCGACCGTCGTGGCCTCAATGGCGGGCCCCAAGCGGCCGCAAGACCGCGTGTTGCTCAGCAACATGAAAGCGGCGTGGACTCAAGAACGATCAACCAGCTTTGGGCACCCTGCCCCGGCAACACCTGTCGCGGTCAAGGGTATGAATGCCACAATCGGCGATGGTGCCGTCGTGATCGCCGCCATTACCAGTTGCACCAACACCAGCAACCCTTCAGTCATGCTCGGAGCCGGCTTGCTCGCTCGCAACGCGGTCGCCAAGGGCCTGAAGAGCAAGCCCTGGGTCAAGACCAGCCTGGCTCCAGGAAGCCGCGTTGTCACCGAATACCTCGCCAAATCGGGACTCGATCAACCTCTGAATCAATTGGGATTCAACACGGTTGGCTACGGATGCACAACCTGCATCGGTAACAGTGGCCCCCTTCCTGATGAAGTCTCACAGGCAGTCTCTGAGGGAGATCTGGTTGTTTCGGCGGTCTTGTCGGGAAACCGTAATTTTGAAGGCCGCATCAATCCGCAGGTGAAAGCAAACTACCTTGCCAGCCCTCCGCTGGTCGTTGCCTATGCCCTTGCCGGAACGACCGACATCGACCTGACCAAGGATCCGATCGGCCAGGACAAGGCGGGGAATGACGTTTATCTGAAGGATATCTGGCCGTCGTCACGGGAAGTGGAAGAGACCGTCACGAAGTCGATTACGCCCGAGATGTTCACGACCGAATACGGCCACGCGGCACTCGGTCCGATCGAATGGCAGAAGATCACAGGTGCGACCGGCCCACTTTATAAGTGGGATGAAAAGAGCACCTATGTTCAGGAGCCGCCGTTCTTCATCGACATGCCGGCACAGCCATCGCCGATCAAGGGGATCAGCAACGCGAAGTGCCTGTTGTCGGTCGGTGACTCCGTCACGACGGACCACATCAGCCCCGCAGGTTCCATCAAGGCCAGTTCCCCCGCGGGTCTATTCCTGCAGGCGAATGGTGTCACCCCGATTGATTTCAACAGCTACGGAGCCCGCCGCGGAAATGACCGAGTCATGACGCGAGGGACTTTCGCCAACATTCGCCTGCGCAACCTGCTCTGCCCGGGGACCGAAGGGGGTGTCAGCAAGTACTTCCCGACCGGCGAGCAGATGTCTGTCTACGACGCCGCGATGAAGTACAAAGCTGACGGGACACCGCTGGTCGTACTGGCCGGTTCCGAATACGGCACCGGTTCCTCACGCGACTGGGCTGCCAAGGGAACATACCTGCTGGGAATTCGTGCGGTCATCGCCGTCAGCTTCGAACGAATTCACCGGTCTAACCTGGTTGGAATGGGAGTGTTGCCGCTTCAGTTCCGCGCTGGTGAGAACCGCGAATTCCTGGGCCTCGATGGCACAGAAACGTTCGAAATCCAGCTGAATGACAACCTGAAACCACTGCAGGCTGTCGAAGTGATGGCAACCCGCCCTGATGGAACGGCTATCCACTTTGTCGCCACGTGCCGAATCGACACCCCGGTTGAAGTCGAGTACTACCGTAACGGCGGAATTCTGCACAAGGTCCTGCGAGACTTGCTGAAGAGTTGATTTCTCGCTTTTGGTCACTGAATGCGTACGAACCAGCGCTGATTCGATGTCGAGTTGTCTCGACGAACATCGAAGTCACTGGCTTCGTACGTCTTCGGTCAAAAATGGGAAATCCATTCACAATAGATTTCCCATTTGATTGACCATCGAAATGCTGCTGACTCGATTTTGCGCCGCTGTCTTTACTGTTTGGGCATTTGTCGGTTGGGCGTTGCTGTCGCCAGCTTGCGGTGCAGATCGAGTCCGCTTTAATGAGCAGATCCGGCCTTTGCTGTCGGATCGTTGCTTTGCCTGCCATGGTCCCGATGGCAAGCGGCGCGAAGCAGATTTACGTCTGGACCTGCGGGCCAATGCTGTCGGTGAAGCTGACGGCCCTGGGGCCATCGTGCCGGGTAAGCCATCGGAAAGTCATCTGTGGAAACGAATCACTTCGGCGGACCCAGACCTGCAGATGCCGCCCCCATCGGCCAAGAAGCCGAAATTCACAGCCGACGAACTGTCATTACTGCGCCGCTGGATTGAAGAAGGGGCTGAGTACGAAGGCCACTGGGCCTTCCTGCCATTACGAGTAACTCCGCCACCGCCTGTGCCGCAGGTCGCCCATCCGATCGACGCCTTTATCCGTGCCAGACTGCTTGTCGCGGGTTTGACGCCTTCTCCTCCCGCGGATCGGGCGACGCTCTTACGACGCGTCACTCTTGACCTGACCGGTCTTCCCCCTTCACCAGATGACGTGGCAGCATTTGTGAATGATCCCCATGAAGATGCTTATGAACGTGTCATTGACAGGCTGCTGGCATCGCCCCAGTACGGGGAACGCTGGGGACGACATTGGCTCGATCAGTCTCGCTACGCTGATTCCAACGGCTACGCAGTGGATGCCCCCCGCGAAATGTGGCCTTTCCGGGATTGGGTCATCAACGCGATCAATCAGGATCTTCCCTTCGATCAATTCACCATCGAACAATTGGCAGGCGACCTGCTCCCTGACCCGACACGCTCCCAATTGATGGCGACAGCGTTCCATCGCAACACCTTGATCAATCAGGAAGGGGGAACCGATCGCGAACAGTTTCGCGTCGAAGCGGCGATGGATCGCGTCAACACCACGGGTGCCGTCTGGCTGGGTCTGACGATCGGTTGTGCCCAGTGTCATACCCACAAATTCGACCCGATCACGCAACGCGAATACTACGAATTGTTCGCATTCTTCAATTCCGCTCAGGATGCCAACGACCGGGGACCAAGCATCGAAGTCCGACGCGGTGAAGTCTTTGGCAATCCCGAAGTGATCCCTGTCGAACCCCCTGCTCTGTCGAAAGAACAGGTTGCCAAACTGCGTGAAGACTGGGAGCGGACCACCCGGGATCGACTCGCTGCAACTCAGTCGCAACCTGCACAGGTCGCCACAGTGTGGTCATCATTAAAGTCCGAAACGACCAGGACCGCATCGGGAACCGGTCGGTTTCAGCGGCAATCGGATGACTCATTGCTTTATGACCGAAATGGCTCGCCCAATGAGCGTTTCTTGATCGAAGGAACGACCTCACTGGAACGCGTTGTCGCAGTAAGATTGCGGACGTTGACTCACGACTCACTGCCGAATCGCGGTCCCGGTACCGCTGGCAACGGTAATTTTGTTCTGACCGATTTTGTCGTCCGAGTTGGCGACGAAAAGCAAAAGATCGCTCGCGCGACTGCGGATCATGAACAGCCCGGCTATCCGATCACGTCGGCGATTGACGAAGACGCTGCTTCTGGCTGGGCCATCAATGTCGGCCCAGGCTCAAAGGCGAAGTTGAATGCAGACCATGAAGCCCTCTTCGTTTTCGCCGCGCCGGTCGAATTGCGTGGACGTAAACTGACGATTGAACTTGCCCATGGAGCAAACAAAAACTACCTGGTCGGACGCTTTGCGATTGATGTCACATCAAACCTGTCCGAACCTGCGAATCCGGCTGATGTTCGTTTGCTGGCGGCGTTGCAGTTGCATGCAGAGCGGCGGGCCAAGCGGGATCAGGAGCTGATTCAAGCGGAATTCGAAAAGGCCGAACCGAAAGCAGTCCCCTCGAAAAAGGAACCGAATCCCCGCATTGCTCAATTAATGGTGATGCGAGATCAGCCGCAACCACGTGAGACATTCCTGTTCGCCCGTGGCGATTTCACGCGTCCCGACAAAGGGATCGGGCTATTGTCGCCGTCCGTCCTTTCGGCAGTCGGACCTGCATTGCCGCAGTCCCCATCACCCCGGACTCGGCTGGATCTGGCGAAGTGGCTCGTTCACCCGGACAATCCCCTCACCGCTCGTGTGACCGTCAATCGAGTCTGGATGCGTTACTTCGGACGAGGCCTCGTAGAGACCGAAGAGGACTTTGGAACACAGGGAACGCTCCCTTCTCATCCCGAACTTCTCGACTGGCTGAGTCGGGAGTTCCAGCGACAGCGCTGGAGCATGAAATCCTTGCACCGGTTGATCGTCACAAGTGAAACGTACCGCCAGTCGTCGCATGAACGCCCCGATGTCACGGAACGAGACCCGCGAAACCTGTTGCTGGCTCGCCAGTCACGATTGCGAATGGAAGCGGAAATCACGCGGGATTCAGCGCTGGCAGCCAGCGGGTTACTCAATGTCATGCTGGGTGGCCCCAGTGTCTATCCGCCTCAACCTGAGGGAGTCTATGCGTTCACGCAGGTGAATAAGGCGTGGCCCACAGAGACCGGTTCCCAGCGCTATCGTCGCACGATGTATACTTTCTACTACCGCAGTGCCCCGTACCCGTTGTTCACGACATTCGATGCCCCTGATTTTCAGGCGGTCTGCACGCGGCGGTTACGATCTAACACTCCGCTGCAGGCCCTGACACTGGCAAATGACGCCGCGTTTCTGGAACTCGCCCAGGGCCTGGCACTCAGGCTGGCAAACACGACATCTCCAGATCACCGAGCCTCGGGGACATCCCCTTTCCCTTCGATGCTCAACCATCGCATCGAACAGGCCGTCCTCCTCTGCTTCGGAAGACCTCCCAGCGCCGTCGAAGCACGAGCCCTGCGCGATTACGTCACAGCTCAAGTGGCCGAGTTTGAACAGGATCCCAGTGCCGCAGAGAAACTCCTTACCCCGGCACTGCGTCAGCAACTGAAGCCTTCAGAAGCGGCCAGCCTGGTCCTGCTGGCTCGAGTCCTATTCAATGCAGATGCGTTCATCACGCGAGAATAACCGATGCAAAAGCACGTCAGAGTTTTCAAAGTAGCCTTCATCGCTCCGCGTGAAGCAAGCCGCAGCGCGCTCACCGTCTGTCGTTCCCAACACACTGCCGGAAAGTCCCCCGCCTGCCTGTCTGCTTCATCTGCTCTCATCCCCAACGCCGACGTGAGGTTGCCATGAATCCAAACCCAGCAGACCTCAACCAGACCCGCCGACAATTTTTCGGTCAGACTGGCATCGGACTCGGCGCGATCGCCCTGCAATCATTACTGCACGAAGAAAGCCGCGCCGCAGGAGTTCAAATCGATCCTGCCCATGCCATGGCACCTCGGAAAGCACCATTCACGCCGCGTGCCAAGCGAGTGATCTATCTGTTCATGGCGGGTGGGCCCAGTCAGTTGGAATTGTTCGAGGACAAACCAAAGCTGCGTGAATTGACCGGGCAGGCACCTCCGCCGAGCCTGCTCAGCGGCAAGCGGTTTGCCTTTCTGAAAGGGAACGAAACCCTGCTCGGTTCCCAGCGGAAATTCGATGTTTACGGTGAATGCCGGATGCCGCTCAGCGAGTTACTCCCGTATCACAGGCAGATCGTGGATGAGGTCTGCTGGTTGCGCGGGATGACTACCGATGTTTTCAATCACGGACCCGCCAAGCTGTTCATGAACACCGGCTTTCAAGCACCCGGTCGACCGAGTTTCGGGTCATGGGTGACCTATGGTCTGGGAAGTGAAGCCCAGGATCTGCCCGGTTTTGTGGTACTGCAGAGTGGCCCGCGAGGCCCGCGGGCCGGTGCCTCACTCTGGAGCAGCGGGTTTCTGCCAACCGCCTTCCAGGGAGTTCCCTTTCGCGGTCAGGGCGATCCCATTCTGAATCTGCGCAGCCCCGACGGGTTAAGCCGCGACCGTGAACGACGCTTCCACGATACGGTGACCGCTCTCAATCAAGACCGGCTTCAGGCGACAGGCGATCCCGAGATTCTGACTCGCATCAACGCCTACGAGACCGCATTCCAGATGCAGGCGAGTGCTCCGGAGCTGATGGACTTGTCACAGGAAACCCCCGCGACCCTGGCGAGTTACGGGGTTGAATCGGGCAAGCCATCCTATGCCAGGAACTGTCTGCTGGCCCGGCGAATGATCGAACGTGGCGTGCGGTTTGTTCAGCTTTACCACACCAACTGGGACAGCCACGGCGGCCCCGGTGAAACCCTGAACGCTGACTTTGAAAAAGTGGTACGCGACGTCGATCAGGCCAGCGCGGCACTTGTTCTCGACCTGAAACAACGAGGCTTGCTGGATGACACTCTGGTGATCTGGGGTGGCGAGTTCGGCCGTACGCCCATGGGCGAAGTCCGCGCGTCTATCGGCCGGGACCATCATGTCGATGCATTCACCATGTGGGTTGCCGGAGGCGGAGTAAAACCGGGCTACATTCACGGCACCACGGATGAACTCGGCTTCGGCCCGGTTGAGGGAAAAGTGCATGTGCACGACCTGCATGCAACGCTGCTACATCAACTCGGCTTCGACCACGAGCAATTAACCTATCGCATCCAGGGCCGCGACTATCGCCTGACCGACGTCCACGGCCAACTGGTCCCTGAGATCCTTATTTGATCGGGAACTGGTCGATTGCCGTAGCCCAGTTCGACGATCATTGCGCGCACTTCCGTTGATTTCGTATCCGTCTAAAACCTCTGCGGCCTGAAGGGCGAGCTGTGAAGCATTTTTAAAGGCGAAAATTTGGATTTCCATGAGTAGAGCGGCGATGGCGACGGCTATGTTCTCTACTGATCGAAGTCCTAAATATGGCGAGATCCGGCATTGATCGCTGTTATCAATGTATTCAACTCCAACGGAGTTGCGTCTTAAAGCCCAGGGTTGCTCACGAAGTGAGCTACCCTGGGTCTGGACGATTCCCCCCTGTACCCCAACGGGGTTCCGTCATCATTCTTGACGTAACCCATTCTGGGTAAATGAGTCCCCTGCTCACATTCCCAGGGTAGCCGCGAAACGCGGCAACCATGGGCGATGGAATGCTCGACTCGTTCGGCTCTCAGGTTCTCTTATTTGATCGATCTCCAGGGTTTTACGGACCTTGCCGGGCGAACTACTGGCCCACTTGGGCCATAAAGACGGAATCTCACCATACTGAATGGGACCAGGTTTTCAGTGGCAACATTTCAGACACCTGGGCATCGCTGAGCAATATTTTTTCAGCAATTATCGGCCAACTCAGGGGTGCAGCCACACGTCTTTGAACTATAATACCACAGATGAATATTGTTTGATCACCCATCATGAAATTCACACAGTAAGAAAGTGAAGGTAAGAAATGGGGCACCGCGCGAACTATATTGTTATCAAGAACGGGACTGCCAAGGCGTACTGGCATCAATGGGGAGCGATGGGGTGCGTCTATTCGTTTGCGGACGGTCCGGCGGCCGCCATTGATGCGATTTCCGACGCAGAACCCGTCGATGAGTTGTTGGGCTGGTCGTACGCCGAGGGTGGGTACTTGATTGATTTTGACAAGAAAGTGGCAATCGTCTTTGGAGAGCCATTTGCTGATGATTTCGACGAAGAAGCTGACGGAGGTTCCGACGTCGATGTGGCGTTCGAAAAAGGTGAGCGGGAATATCTACAACTGATTGCGCCACGATGGAAAGGCTGGAAGCTGATCTTCGACGATCACGGTGTGGATGCATTCAGTGTCTACCTTGAAAGCCGCGCGATTACGTCCATCAAATGTCAGGTACCGTCCCATCCAGAAACGACACGTCCGCCGGTTTCGGTGAATGCTTGAAGGGTGTGTGCAGCCAGCCGAGTCGCCGGATGTATACCAGGTAAGACGAGGCAAGCCCCCCCCCCGATATGGGGAGAGCGATGTTTTCGCGATCGAACTCACTTGGATGTGCCACTGCTTCGGAGTCCTCGGAGAAGCAGTGCGAATTGTGGTACCGAGTCCCCTGAGCTTTCTCAATCAGCCCATCGGATAAGACTCTGCAAGCGGCGTCAAGTCGCTCTCTGCACTGCTCGCCCCAGGGCGGTCAAGCAGTGGCACATCAACAGTGGTGCTACCGTCAATTGGGGCCGGATGGCACTGCTTTCCTATATGGCGCGGCGGGGTGGCCGGGTCTGGAGGCTTTGCGGAAGGCCCGGAATTCTTGATGTGACCGCATACAGCGTTCACTGGGCCATCTGCTTCGCTCCTGACCCCACCACCCAGTCGATCGCGTAGTGCAAACGCCCGCCTCCACCGAGATGAACTCGGTGGGGGGTGTGGGTGCTCCGGAAATGAATCGCAAAACAAATCCGTCGACGAACTTCGTCCTTTCTGTCTTCGCCCCGTTCTGTCCGCCCCCCCTTCGAGCTTGTCTTGACCAGTATCGAGACCATTACAGCACATCACCGAGTCCGCGATGGTTTCCAAGCTTGTTGAATATCGGCACGCCGTATTTCTGGAATTTCTTTAATGCGTGTATCACCGTGGGTTCTATGCGTTCCAACAGAGTCTCATCAGGAGGGGAAAGGGGATAAAGAGCGGGCTTGTTACGCAATCTCGCTCTACTGCGGGCTTCCCGTGCGATTCGGTCTTCGGGTGCAAGTTCCCAGACCGGTTCTCTCACTCCTTTATGCCAGAGTCGGCTCAATCGATTCCACCAAACGGCCGAGTCAAATTTTAATTCGCGATTCCAACTCTCCCATGGATACAGCCCTTTATCACTCCAGCCCACCTCAACAACAAAGCTGTCTTCGTCATAGAGTTCCATGACTTTGAGAAAGATGTACAACTGAGGCGTCAGGCACCTGGACCAGACGCCAACGATTTCCACATCGACTTCTGTGAGTGCAAAACTGGGATACTGTCGTTCCATCTCGCGTTGAAACGTTTTGAACAACTGCTTTTTGATCGGCGACCTCATTTCGCCGTCTCCTCCAATGCGCTTGTGATGAGTCTGAATAATTGAATTTGCGAAGACACAATCTTTATCTGATCAAACACTCCTTCAGGCAATGCATTGCGAAGTGCGCGTAGCTCCTTGTCCGTGGGCTTTCTTGCGACGTTCAGGATCACGGTGTCTCCAGGTTTTGCTTTTCGATTCGCATTCGTCAACTGGTTAATAGTGCGTTCCGGCAAATCCTTTATCGAAAACTTCGATTCGACATATACATTTTTCGATCCTCTCCCAATGATATTATCACTCTTCGACCCTATTCCGATACCAATCGATTGGTCATACTGAAATTCTGCATCTGAGATCTGCTTGATCGTCTTATTCGAGAGCTTTTGATAATCCATTCCCTGCTTGTGTAACGTCCGCCCCCGATTGACAAGAGCTCTACGGTCGAAGCGACGATTTGAGTTGCCGCAAAAAAATGCCGCGTTGGTTCGCGGAGCGAACCACGACTATCATGTACCGGTCTCGTGCTTCGTGTACCCAGCCCTAAGCAAGCTGGACCACCCTGTGGCAAATAAATATGGTAGAAATCACGACTACTGCGGCGAGCATGAATTGTCCCTCGGGATACAGCGACATGATTAATCGGTGTTTCGTCCGGCGATTTGCGTCAACGCTCTTCGCTTTCCTGTTCGTGTTTGTTCACACAATCCACGCCGAATTGGATTGGCATCCGGAACGAACGTCTCTGTTCGCCGTGGGGGTTTTGCAGTGGCAGGACCCTGCGGTCTGGCGTGGGATGGCGAATGCTCAAAAGCAGCGGCGAGACGTCGAGTTCGTTCAGCACTTTCGGACTGCGGGAGTGCCTGAGAACCACATCGTTTACTTGCAGGACCAGCATGCGACTCGTCAGCGAATCCAGCGGGATCTGCAGGCGCAGTTGGCGCGGTCTCAACCTGGCGAACTGCTGATCATCTATTTCACGGGGCATGGCTTTCGCGATCGAAAATCGCACGAGGTTCATTTCGCCAATTATGACGCTGTCGACGGAGCGAGTGCCTGGCCGGTTCGAGCGATCTTTGACACCGTCGAAGCCAGCTTTCGGGGGAGTCATGTGCTGTTAATGGCAGACTGCTGCTATTCGGGCGGTCTGGTGGATGAAGCGAAGTTGCGAAAGTCGCGACTCGGGTATGCCTGCCTTTGCTCGTCGCATTCGCACAATTCATCGACGGGACGATGGACGTTTACAGAATCGTTGCTCACAGGACTACGTGGCAGCCCGACAGTTGATCTGAATGGCGATGGTGAAATCGACGTGAGCGAACTCGGTCAGTTCAGCGAACTGGAAATGGCATTCGCCGAAAAGCAGAAAGCGGTCTACGACGCCAATCGAGCCTTTCCGGCCCGTTGGCGGATCGCTCAGCCCAACAAGCAACGGACTCCACGCCAGGGTGAGCGAATCGAAGTTGAATGGAAAGGAAAGTGGTACCGATCCCACGTCCTGGAGTCGATGGGGAACCAGTGCAAGGTTCATTATCTCGGGTTTGACGATTCGTGGGACGAATGGGTCGGCCCGGATCGTGTTCGCCCTTACCATCCCAAGTCGTTTGCCGAAGGAGAATCCGTGGAAGTTCTCTGGGCGAAGGACAACAAATGGTACCCGGCAAAAATCATCCGAAACTGGTACGGGCTAGCATTCGTTCATTATGACGGATTCACCAGCGAATGGGACGACTGGGTCAGCAACGATGCCATCCGGTTACCGTCAAACGCGAAGGGCAAATGATTGTTTTATCCTCGCAACTGAAAGCAGTGTATGAGCGAATTTAAAATCGCTGCCGCTCAAGTTCCTTCGATTCGCGGCGATCTTGATGGCAACATTGAAATGCATCGGGATGTGATCATGTCGGCTGTAAGGCACGGCGTGTCTGTCCTGGTCTTTCCAGAATTATCGCTCATGGGCTATGAGCCTGAAATCGCACACGAGTTCGAACTGGATCCGGCGGATAACCGGATTATCTCATTAGCCCGCTTGGCGCAGCAGTGTCGAATGCAGGTTGTGGCTGGTGCGGCAATCCAGAATGGTCTGCAGAAGCCACATCTCGGAGCGTTCATTTTGAGTGAAGATGGCTCCGTCAGTTCTTACGCGAAGATGCATCTGGGAGGATGCGAACCTACATACTTCACTCCAGGCAACGCGTTGAAGAGCATCTCATCACAGCGAGAGTCCATCGGTCTGTCGATCTGCGCGGACTCATCGAAACGTTCGCACCCGGCGGCCTATGCGTCGACAGGTACCACCATTTACGCAGCAAGCGTGTTCCTCAATGCCGACTGGTATGCGACAGACTCTCCGCGGTTCGCCGCATATGCCCTCGACTTCGGAATGCTCTGCCTGATGGCCAACCACGGGGCTTCTGTCGGAACACTGGTCTCCGTCGGCAACAGCGCCGTGTGGGCTCCAGACGGATCGCTGCTGGCGAGTGCCGCGGGGACGCAATCAGCTCTCGTCGTGGCAACGCGCACTGGTCAGAACTGGGTGGGCGAAGTTGTGGTACTATGATTTCTGGCAGTCGGATCGAAAGTCAAATCGTTACCGCAAGGCAGTCGGCTCGAACGATCAATCGGTTCAGTGACCCCGAGTCATGCAACGATGGACGATCAACGTTCCATGTCAGGTAATCTCCGTAGAAAGTGTCTCGAAGTGCGATGTACTACAAATGCCGGTGCTGTGACCATGAAGAAACGAGGGGCTGTTTGCCAACGGCGACATGCGGTCTTTATTTCCTGTTCTTGATGGGACTGACAGTCGCTATCGGCATTTTCATCGTACGGCTGCTACGGAGCGATGCGTCTGGACAACCACATGACCTGGGATGGTGGGATCTTGTGCTGTTTCCCGTTGCCATGTTTGCGGGGCTGATCCTTGTCCTGATTGGTGCGATGTTTTTGAACTTCACTTTTGAGCTGATCGAATACCTGGCATTCAGCCTGCGAAGATGCCCCCGATGTCGTTCGCGAAAGTGGTCGTGGGGATACTCTCGCGGTTTCGGTTTATAGAAAGATTCGCAACAGCAACGAACTTTGAGTCACGCGGAACCATCATTCTGGAATGATATCGTAACTTCGTCATGCCGTAGCTGAACCAGCAGCGGCAATTCTTGAAAAATCGCCTGTTGCCTCGAATGGGACTCGGCGTACAATTGAGACATCATGCAGACTCTCAAGCCACTTTTCGTTGCGATCACGGTACTTGCCGTTTCGGCCAGCCCCGTCTTGGCATCGCTGAAATTGTGCTGCTGCTCTCGGCCTGTTGAGCAGAAAAAGAGTTGTTGCCGGACCGCTCAAAACGCAACGCTGATCGCTCAAAAGCCCTGTTGTGCGACGAAGTTGGCGTCGAGCGGCGTCTTGCAGGTGTCGAAGGGCTGCTGCTGCATCAAGGCATTGGAAGCGACCCCCGTTTCCGAAAGTGGCGTTCGACCCGATGTCGAGAAGCAGCCACTGGACCTCGCGTTCCTGAAAGAAGATCAGCAGCGCAAGCTGTTGACTCTGCAAGACATCGAGGATCAATCGCCGGGGCGTTTCACTCTTACTGGCCCCAGGCTTCTGGCGCTCTACTGCATCTGGTTGAAATGAATCGACGACAAGTCCCTCGACTTTCGTTTTTGATTCTCATCCATTTTCAGTAGGAAGTTTTATCATGAAGTCTTTCCTGGCTTTAGCATTTCCCGTGTCGACCGTTCTTGGACTGACGTACGCATTCGCACTGGCTGCACCGTCGGCATCTGTGACTCAGGCGAAGTCCGCTTGCGGATGTATTGACTGCAAGTGTCCTGATTGTACGGGGGTCTGCAGTTGCGAAGTTTGTGAATGTGGAAGCTGTGCCTGTCTGCAAGCAAAATCGACGACGACTTCGCCCCTCCCCTCAATGAACTGTTGTACTGCGAAAGCATCGACAACCGCAGCCGCATGCGGTTGCGAAGTCTGCAAATGTCCCGTCTGCGATGGTGAGACCTGCAGTTGTGACGTGTGTGAGTGCATCGGATGCGGATGCGCAGGGTAACTGACAACCGTGCGGGAGTGTCTCGTCGAGACACTCCCGCATTCGTTTGGACTGATCCACGAGGTCTCTGCCCGGGGTGGCCCGACCTGCTTCAAGCCGAGGGCCGAAGGTCCAAGAAACCTCAGGCCGACGTTGGGGTTGGTTCAACGTGATACCTGCATCGACGCTCGGCTTGAAGTTTCTTGTGCTACGCACCGAGCTTGCGGCAAGCTGGGCCGCCCTGCGTCATTGTTCGGCGTCATTGTTCGGCGCGGGTCTCCCGACCCGCCGAAACCGACGACCGAAGGTCTCCTCTTCTCTTCGCGTCATTTTCTTTACGACCTGGCTGTCGTACATGCGATGAGTATCCGGCGCCCGATGGCAGACGGCTATCTTCACGCAGGAGCGTGATCCACGTTCCATCCTGAGCACGCAGATCGCCGGTGCTTGGCTCGTGCGGCCAGACCCCGACTTTCTTGAGGCCTTCGAGCAGCGCGGCGATGTGAATTCCTTCGTTGCATTCGAATGATTCGCCCGTTTCTTTGTTGCGGCTGGTGGCACTGCTGTGATGCAGGCCAACAACTTGCCAGCGGCGATTGAAAACTGGAGAGCCGGAAGAGCCGGGTAGCGTGTTGGCTTTGTAACGGATACGCCGCGCTGCCGCCTCAATGACCTCAACCACTGGGCCTTCCGCGACCTGGCGAGGCCCAGCATCGGGATGCTGGATGATGCTGACCGACTCATTCATTCCCAGAGCGATCTCTTCGAGGTGGACCGCACCAAATTCGGCGTTGGCATCCCCTTTCAGTTTCACCACGGTCCAGTCGTCGCCGTCGTTCACCGGCGACGTATAAAATCCTGCATCCGGGTTAAATGGGAATTGCTTCATCTGAGCAAACATCCCATCAGCCTGGCGTTCGTAATTGAACTGTGCGACCGCCTCCTTTGCTTTTTCGACGGTCGGCAGGACATGGTGATTTGTCAGAAACCAGTTGTCTGGAAGCAATAAGCCGGTGCCGGGGCCACTATCGTGCCAGACACTGGCAACGCACCTTTTTACGATCGGACCCCGGTCAATATCGCTCGCTGGCGCAAAGTCGCCGGCCCCTGCGACGCGTTTTTCCAGCCCACCGTCTTGGCTTTGACCAATCGTCATACCTCACAGGCCATGAAGAACTCCGCTCTTCGTTGTTAATTTGACCCATTCTTGCAAAGTAAGCATCGCACGTCGAGCGATAAACGCACCGTTGTGATGCAGTCTGGTACGGACCGATCCAGTTGGCTGGAGGTAACTTCCGTACGGTGGCTGGTGGGCAGGCGGGAATCAACTGCGATCCATTGCGGCGAGGAAAAGGGCGTCATCCGATGCGACCAGACCCCGTATCGGCATTGAGCATGGCAATTAACTTTCCATCTCGGGCTGCGTTCTCGGCAATTACGCTCCCGAATTCAATGAAATAGCACAAACCACTACTGAAAAACACATTACGACACACGTTCTCACCCGCGAGAATTTGCAGCAATTTTGACAGCGACGGTTGTCAAAAGTGTTTCGCACGATAGAATCCTGCGAAGTTGAGGTTCGACCATCAGGAAAGCGATTGCATCATGAAGGTCTCTGTAGAAGAGGGCGATGAACAGTTTCTTCAGCAGCTTCATCAGGCTGGTGGTGGGACAGTTCAGGAACTGTGCGATACGGCAGGTGTCACAGCCACCGCGATTCGTCAGCGGCTGACTCGTTTGCAGGGGATGGGGCTGGTTGAGCGACAGACGATCCGATCGGGGCGTGGTCGCCCGCATCATGCCTACCGCCTGACAGACGCCGGGCGACAGCAGCTCGGTGACAATTACGCGGAACTCGCATTATTGCTCTGGGATGAACTGCACCTGATTGACGAGCCGACTGTCCGCGAGCGGGTGACCAACCGGATTCGCGAATCGTTAGTTCGCCGGTATGGCGCGACGGTTCACGGGGCGTCTCTGGTCGAGCGGTTGAGCGAGTTGCGCAGCAGTCTTTCGGAGCACGGCTTTCGCGTGGAAGTCGATTCCCAGGGCGAGTTTCCGGTGCTGCGAGAGACAAATTGTCCGTACCACGAACTCGCCCAGCGGGATTCGGGGATTTGCGAGTTGGAACAGAAGGTATTTGAGCAGGTTCTGGGAACGCCACTGAAGCTGGCGTCGTGTTGTCGCGACGGTCATGCCTGTTGCGAGTTCCATCCCGTCCCTGCAACTTAGATCGATGAATGGTTCGGTGCGACAAAACTGGCGGTTTGGCAGCACAGGCAGTTTGAAGCTGCCTGGCAGAGAAGTTGAAGTCAGTTCTGCGGGATAAGAGTTTGGTTTGAGGTGAATTGGTGCTCGGATGCTGGTAGAGTTTCAGGTCTGTCGCGAAGCCGCGAAAACCAATTCAGCGAACTGTAGGAACGGATGGAACGAGCATGACCCCCTGGATTGAAGGTCGATTCGAAGAAAACGTGATCACGACGTCTCTGGAACAGGCGATGAACTGGGCCCGGCAGTCGAGCATTTGGCCGATGACGTTTGGTTTGGCGTGCTGTGCGATCGAGATGATGGCTGCCGGTGCCAGCCGGTACGACATGGACCGATTTGGTGCCGGTGCGTTCCGTGCGACCCCCCGTCAGGCAGACCTGATGATTGTTGCCGGTACTGTGACTTACAAGATGGCCAGCCGGGTCCGCCGGTTGTACGAACAGATGCCTGATCCTAAGTACGTGATTGCGATGGGTGCCTGCACTGTCGGTGGTGGACCTTACTTCAAGCACGGTTATCACGTGGTGAAGGGTGTCGATCTGGTTGTTCCTGTCGATGTTTACGTTCCTGGTTGTCCTCCTCGTCCAGAAGCACTGCTCGAAGGACTGATGAGAATCCAGGACAAGATCAAGGCAAAGAAGATTACTCGTGGCCAGGAAGTTCTGCCGGTTCCGCATCATACGGGACGGGTGGGGCTACCTCAGGCCCTGTCGCTGGCTGAACTGGCGTAACGCCTGTCAGCAATCAACTGAATCGTGAAGGTGTTGGGGCCAGCCCCCACAAGAGAGGCCGAATGTCCAGCTTGTTGAAGATCACTGATCTGCATGTGTCCGTTGACGAGAAGCCGATTCTCAAGGGTGTCAGCCTGGAACTTCGTCAGGGCGAAGTTCATGCACTGATGGGCCCCAATGGTTCCGGCAAAAGCACTCTCGCTTACACACTGGTTGGACATCCCAAGTACGAGATCACAGATGGCACCATCGAGATCGATGGTGTGAACGTCAATGAAATGGACCCGTGTGAACGAGCTCGCCGCGGGTTGTTCCTGGCGTTCCAGTACCCCGTCACAATCCCCGGCGTCAAAGTCGCAGATTTTCTGCGTCATGCCGTGACGAACATCCGCAACCCCGACCGCAAGGAAGGGGAAGGCCTGATCCCGATGAAAGATTTCCGAAAGGAACTGCGGGAGCGGATGGAAGAACTCGGAATGGACCTCGAATTTGCCCGACGTTACCTGAACGAAGGCTTTTCCGGGGGCGAAAAGAAGCGCATGGAGATTCTGCAGCTGGCAATGTTGCAGCCGAAATTTGCGATTCTTGACGAAACTGACAGTGGACTGGACAGCGATGCCGTTCGAGTTGTGAGTGAAGGGTTGAAGAAACTCTCCGGCCCGCAGATGGGTTCGTTGATCATCACTCACCATGAACGCCTGCTGGAATACAATATCCCCCAGTTTACTCATGTGATGCTGGCCGGACGCATTGTCGAAACGGGCGATGCCGCGCTGGCTCATGAACTGCACAACCAGGGCTATGCTGCAATCCGCGAACGACACCCTGTAGAAGCTGAAGAGCAGGAACGTCGAGGTTCGGCGGGGTTACCTGCAGTTGCGGGTGCCAAGTAGTCGTTTGATGATCCAGCCGCGCGGACAAATCTGGCGGCGTTCTGAGCGGTTCCCGAAGGTGTTCGCATCATTGCGATTCACTGTTAATGAGTCGAAGTGAATTAATCGATCCCGCCCGTGGGGGAGGAGTGACCTGACAATGAGTACCGATACACCTGTTCTCGAATCTGATATCGGTGTTGGCGACTACCAGTTTGGATTCCATGATCCAACGGACAAATACGTCTTCCAGAGCCGCAAGGGGATCGATCGCAATATCGTTCAGCAGATTTCTGAAATGAAGGGCGAACCAGCGTGGATGCGTGAGTTCCGCCTGGAAGCCCTGGATATTTTCTTCCGGAAGCCGATGCCCACATGGGGCGGCGACATGTCTGACCTGAATTTTCAGGACATCTTTTACTACGTCAAAGCTTCGGCCGGTCAGGAAAAGAGCTGGGACGACGTTCCAGAAGATATCCGCAAGACCTACGATCGCCTCGGGATTCCCGAAGCGGAAAAGAAGTATCTGGCCGGCGTCAAGGCTCAGTACGAATCAGAAGTGGTCTACGGCAGTCTACAGGAAGACCTGACCAAGCAAGGCGTGCTGTTCACAGACACCGATTCCGCCGTTCGTGATTATCCCGATCTGGTTCGTGAATACTTCGGAACGATTATCCCCTCCGCCGACAACAAGTTCGCAGCATTGAACTCGGCCGTCTGGTCCGGTGGTTCGTTCATCTACGTCCCCAAGGGAGTTCACATTGAATTTCCATTGCAGGCGTACTTCCGAATCAACACCCAGAACATGGGACAATTTGAACGCACCCTGATCATCGTCGACGAAGGGGCATCAGTGCACTATGTCGAAGGCTGTACGGCACCCACTTACAGCAGCGACAGCCTGCATTCGGCCGTTGTGGAAATTGTCGTGAAGCGCGGCGGGCGATGCCGTTACACGACCATCCAGAACTGGTCAAATAACGTTTACAACCTCGTCACCAAGCGAGCCAAGGCCTACGGCGACTCGCTGATGGAATGGGTGGACGGAAACCTCGGTTCCAAGCTGACGATGAAGTATCCCGCCATCTACCTGATGGAACCCGGGGCACGTGGAGAAACACTGTCGATCGCGTTCGCGGGCAAGGGGCAGCATCAGGACGCAGGGGCCAAGATGGTCCACTGTGCACCGCACACCTCAAGCCGCGTGATCTCGAAGAGTATCTCGAAAGATGGTGGCCGTGCGAGCTATCGTGGACTGGTCAAGGCAACGCACGATGCTCATCACTGCAAGAGCAACGTCGTCTGTGACGCGTTGATTCTCGATTCGCACAGCCGCAGTGACACCTACCCGTATATCGAAGTCAACCAGGACAATCTGACGATTGAGCATGAAGCTTCAGTTTCCAAGATTGCTGAAGAACAACTGTTGTACCTGATGAGCCGCGGGATGACCGAGGCCGAAGCTTCGGCCATGATCGTCACGGGGTTCATCGAACCGCTCGTCAAAGAATTGCCCATGGAATACGCGGTTGAAATGAACCGCCTGATTGAATTGCAGATGGAAGGCAGCGTTGGCTAATACCCCAACGTGTTGATATCCGCCGGAACGCGTCCCATTGGAAGAGCATTGGGTGCCACGGTCATGGCGTCTTCGACATGACCGTGCTTTGAATGGAGCCTGCATGATACCTCAGAGCATCTGTATGGCCGCATCGAAGACGCCATGGCCGTGATGCCTGAAGCAACTTAAATAAGCTGTTCGCTTCAGGAACACGCTAAGACTCGCACTCGCTTTCAGTTGAATGAATCAAAATGTCCGCAACAATTTCTACTCCCCTGCCCCAGACCGCGTTTGATGCGGCTGCCTTTGAACGATTCCTGTCAGGTCGGACGGAACCTGCATGGGTTGTCGATCTGCGTCGGGGTGCGTTCGAAGCGTATCGTGAATCTCTCAATCAGGAGCTTGATCCTGAAGAGTGGAAACGAGTCGACATCCGGGCCTTCCGGCCAGAGAAATTCTCGATTCAGACAGGGACAAACGCCCCTGCCCTGGAAACCTTGTTAGCCGATCGCGCGGAATTTGCAGGCGTTGTCTCGCATCTGGATGGAACGTGCACTCGCACGACTCTCGATCCAAAGTGGAGCCAGCAGGGTGTGCTGTTCGGCAACCTGTCTGATCTGATCCAGACTCATGGTGACGTTCTCCGCCCGCATCTGATGACTCGAGCTGTGAAGCCTGAAACTGATCGGTTTGCGGCCTGGCACGGAGCATTCTGGACAGGAGGAACAGTCCTGTATGTTCCCCGTAATGTTCAGGTGACGGAACCACTGTACAGCCTGATCGGGCTGGGAGCCGAAGCGGCCGCAGACTTCAGCCATACCCTCGTGATCCTGGAAGAGGGTGCGAGTGCCACGCTGCTCGAAGAAACGACCTCAGCGTCGCTGACGACAACTGGACTGCACATTGGTGCGGTTGAACTGCTGCTGGCCGACCGTTCAAATCTGCGATACGTTCAGCTTCAGAACTGGAATGACAAAGTCTGGCACTTTGCTCATCAGGCAGGTCGCGTCGAATCAGGTGCCTCGCTGCAGTGGACGGTTGGTGGATTGGGTGCCCGATTGGCTCACATTCATCAGGAAGTCTTCCTGGATGGTCGAGGTGCAGCGGCTGAAGTGAATGGTGTGACGTTCGCAACCGACCGTCAGCTGATCTCTTACTACACGCAGCAGACTCACAACGCACCGAATACTCGCAGCGATCTGCTTTACAAGGACGTCGTCCGCGACAAGGCACGCTGCATCTGGCGTGGGATGATCAAGGTTGCGAAAGACGCCCAGAAGACTGACGGTTATCAGCGGAATGACGGGTTGATCATGAGCGACACCTGTCGCGTCGATGCGATTCCTGGCCTGGAAATCGAAGCGGACGATGTGCGGTGTACGCATGGTGCCACCTGCGGACGGGTTGATGAAGAGCAGTTGTTCTACTGCATGTGCCGCGGCATGACTCGGTCCGAAGCGATGCACATGATTGTGGAAGGCTTCTTCCAACGCGTCTACGATCGGATTCCTGTTGAAATCGTTCGAGAAACGCTCGGCCAGGCGGTCGAGCGAAAGCTTGGGATATTCGGTTGATTGGCGAATCAGTTTAGTTTTGCGCAGGCATGTTTTGGCGGGCGAAATCGAATGGGGTTGAGGGGACTCCCCTCACAAGGAACGGATCACATTGAATATGTCGGACTTCGAACGAGTTGCCACAGTCAGCGATATTCCACCGGGCGGCCGGTTGTCGATTCTTGTCGACGATATCCCTGCTCTGCTGGTCCGAATCGGAGATGACTTTTTTGCGATCGAAGATGTTTGTTCACACGACGGCCAACCTTTGACCGGGGGCGCTGTGAATGACTGTTCGATCGCCTGCCCTCGACATGGGGCGAGATTTGATTTGCGAACGGGGAAGCCACTTTGCATGCCTGCGACAGAACCGATCGCGACATTTGAAGTGGAAGTGCGCGACGGGGCGGTTTTTGCCCGGCCCCGGCCGTAACGAAGGGCTCGTCCGCTGTCGTGTAATGTATGTTGGCAAGTTCGGGCAGCCCCTGTCGATCCCGCAACTTCCATGATTCCGAGAGAAAACGATGACAGACGAAAACCTTGCTGCTCCAGTTATCCCACAAACGGGCTGTTGCTCAGACCATCATCATGCGGCACCAAGTGTGCTGCCCGTGGCAACGGGGCTGCCCATCGCCACGGAGTGCTGTTCCACGCCGGGAAGTTGTTCTACCGAAACAGCCCCGGTCGATGCAGGGCCGCCACCCGACGATGCCACGTTGATTGACGCGTTACGCGAAGTGATTGACCCCGAACTGATGATCAATATCGTCGATCTGGGGCTGGTCTATTCCATCAATCTGACGGATCGCAAGGCCTTCGTGGAGATGACACTGACGAGTCCCGCCTGCCCGGCCGGACCGCAGATCATCATGCAGTCAAAACTGGCCCTGGAAAAGGTGAACGGGATTGACGTTGCAGAAATCAAGCTGGTGATGTCCCCGCCATGGACTCCCGCACGCATGACTGACGAAGCACGGGATCAATTGGGGATTTTTTAATTGACTGCGGGGCAAGTGCCGGTCATACACGCTGCTTTGGCATGGCAAATCCCTGCCTCGTAGGGCGGACAATCCTGTCCGCCCTTGCATTTAACTGAAACTCAGCGAGCAACGCGACGGACAAGACCTCGTACGCTGATAGTGGTAATCCCACCGTAACACGCATTTTGGCGGAAAGCGAAGAGAAGGTAGCGATTGGCCGGGTCCGGAGACGTCAGGAGACCCGCGCCGAACGATCAGCAGGCTAGTGCGTGTCGCACGTCCGTGTCGCGTCGAAACATGGGTTAGACGCTGTCGTTTGATGCCCGCGGGCGCCACACTTAAGTGAGATGCGCTCTATGCCGAGCAGAAGGTGAGGGAAACCTGCGGTCGGGCGCGGCGGCGAAGTGCGAAGAGGAGACCTGCGGTCAAGCATTTCGGCGGGGTCAGGAGACCCGCGCCGAACAGAGGAGACCCGCGCCGAACAGAGGAGGCCCGCGTCGAACCAGGCAGGCGGCCTAGCTCCAGTAGTTTTCGCCGTGCCAGTTCATCGGGGGCTGAGTCTGAACTTCGATGTCGCCGTTGACTTGCATCTGGCAGGCCAATCGCAGATTCGTCTCATTTCCCAGCCGGGCGAAGAACGTCAGCGGATTGGTGATCATCGAGACCTTTTCGAAGACGCTCTGTGACGAGCAGTTTTCCAGGCCCTTTTTCACCATTACGCGGCAACTGGTACACAGGCCAAAGCCCATACAGTTGACGACGTTATGCGGGAAGGGATAGAGCTGCACGCCCGCCTTCATCGCTTCCTTACGCAGATTTGAACCTGCGGGGACTTCTACCGTTTTCTTCTCGTTGACGAATGTAATGGTCGGCATTTCGACGCGGTTCCTAAGTCGGATTCCAAAACTGCCAGCGGCTGAGCCAGATCATAAAGTCGACTGCCGGTTTCCTGCAAGTCGCACCGATCCTCGCATGATGCCAAACAAGGGCTAAATTGCGACTGTAGAAGCCCGAATCCTGCGGATTTCTCGAATCTGAAAAGAATGACTCTCGAATTCGCTCCTGTTCTTCCCTGAATTACTCGCTGTGCCCCTTCGTGACCTCGGAGGGTGGCCGGGACTGGAGCGGACTGGAGCGTCTTCGCGAAGTCCCGGAATGTGCTCTCCACACGAAGACCGGGCCTTCCTTCGCAAAGCCTCAGTCCAGTCCCGGCCACCCGACGCTTGCTCCATGCGCGACCGGGAATCCGTAGAAACGCTGAGGGCGCAGAGATCGCTGAGAGCATGATTTTTCATCGTTCTGCCCCACATCGTTCTGCCAAAGTTTTGTGTTCATCAAATTGAAGAGATCTTCAGTCGATCACTTCAGCGATTCCATAACTCGAGGGCGTCACAGACCGGCAGAGCCCAGTATCGCACCGGATTGGGTGATCATTTGAACATGCCTCCTGAAGGGAAGGCCGGATCGCTGTCTGCAGCGTGAGATTGGGATCGAAACCAATTTCCCCCAGTGATAAGCTGGGGTTGTTCAGTTTTCAAAAGTAATCATGGGTGTCGGAGCGATGATGGCGCATGTTGAACTGACGCCGGAAGGAAAACAGGTCATTGCCGATTCCGTACGTGAGATCGCGACACCAGTACCGAGATCGTGGGAGTCAACTACTGCGTTCATCTGTTTTGTGATCTACGTTGTCGCGCTGCCTCCGGTTGTTTCCAGCAAGACTCCCTACTTACTGCGTCACAGCGTTCCTGCGATGATTACAGATTTTGTAATGCTGGCGATTTGCGCTGGCTGCGGCTTATCCGCCGCACGCAACCCGCGCCGCCGGGGACGCCTCATGGGCGCAATCATCTTAGCCGCCTCGATGATTGCCATTTGCGATTGGGTACATCTGCTTTTGAATTGGCGAACACGCTGGTGGGGATAGCCCTCAGCGACTAAGGCTCATCTACCGACCGCGTTCTCAACCAGACAAATCACAAACGGGTCGTTCAATCCCGTCGCGATATAGCTGGCCTGCGAGAAATCATGAGTCGCAGTGTGTTCATGAGGGACGGAAACAACAAACGCTCCGGCGGCGGCTCCGGCACGGGTTCCGGTTTGTGTGTCTTCCAGAACGAGCATTTCTGCAGGGGCGACTCCCAGTTGATGAGCGGCCTTCAGGTAGATCTCGGGGTTGGGTTTACCGAGTGTCACGCTTTCGGCGGTGAGAGCGACAGGAAAACGAGGCAGTAACTCGAATCGGCCGAAGACGTTTTCCAGGTAGTCGCGTGGTGAGGAGGTCGCGACCCCTTTGGGAAGTCCGCGCGCTTCGATCAGGTCGAGCAGTTCAAAGAGGCCGGGCATCGGCTGCAGGCGAGTTTCCAGCAGTTCGTGAAAGACGACTCGTGATTCCGCCAACAGATCGGCGGGCTTTTCTGTCAGGTTCAAAAAGTCGACCAGCGCCTGGAACGATTCGAGCGGACGCCGACCGAGCATCACGTCCATGGCCTGGCGTGACATCGGCAGATTGCGACGTCCCAGCAGGACTTCGGCCGATTCGTAAAAGACGTGTTCTGTGTTGAACATCAGGCCATCAAGATCAAAACAGACAGCACGAATCGTCGGCATCGAGGCGGTCATGGGGAAGGAATCTTGTCTACTGCGATACGGCGGGATCTCGGTGAATCCAGGCAACAACCACTGAGGCGGTGACAAACGCGACAAACGCCAGTCCGCCCAATGCACCTGGAAGGATGAAAAAGCCGAGTCCGCTCAGAACCGCTGCTGCAATGGGGATTTCACGCGACAGACGTTTCGTAATCGACGGACTCCGAACCGCCAGTATAACTGCCAGTCCAATCGCCAGCCAGATAACCGACCAGACGAGGTTCAGACCCCAGCGAATCGATTCCTGCGGACGCACCGCCAAAGCAAGCTTTGGATCTCCACCGACCTTAGAGAAGACCAGCTTCTGTCCCGTCGTTGGCAACTGGAAGTCGAGCGACAATCCACCAGATTGGCTCCAGCGAGGTTGCCCTCCTGCCATGCCACCGGCGTTACGCACTTCGCCCGGACCTTGCAGCGCCACCAGACCCAGGCCACCGTCCAGCCCCTGAACCAGTCCGCGATTCTGCTGCAGACCTTCGAACTGCTGTGCAAGTTGTTCCTGCTGCATCTGTGTTGATGTTGTGCCGTCGACAGTTACATCAGTGAATTGGTTCTGGAATCCTGGAACTGCAATTCCATCGTGGGCGCTCGGCGGTCCCGCTTGCGGAATAACTCCTGGTCCAGGACCGCTAACCATCGGACCGGGCCGGTTGAAAGGTGCCGGATAGCGACCTTGAGCATTGTTCGGATAATTCTCACTCGTCGTACGATTTCGAATGGTGTGCGATTGGAGTCCCGCAGATCCGCCATAAGGCGCATTTGGTGGACCAGGAAGTCCGATGGGAGTCGAAGTGATGGGTGTTCCTGCCAGACCTGAAAAAGGATCTTTTCCAATCGATGTTGGAACGCCGGTGACACTGAGCGTGCCATTGACGTCGCCACGCTGACCTGCTTGCTCACCTGGTGCGTTGAAGTAGGAACCACCTCCACCTGGACCGTTATTGACGGGCCCTGACCCGATGCCAAAACTTCCATACGGATTGCCTGCGGTCGGGTTGGAGATCACATTGGTGGTCTGATTCGTCAGTTTCTGCTGATTGACGGCAACATTCAAAGCGTCAAGATTCGCGTCATTGTTGGCTCGCAGCATCTGACGCGTGGCTTGATTCGCAACTTTCCCAGAACCTTTGCCCTCTGCCATTGGCTTTGTATCTGGAGCTGAATCTTTCAATGCTGGCTCCTGATTCTGCAGTTCGAAGTTCAATGCCACTCCGTTCCCGTTGGAATCAACAGCATTCTGAATCTGAATACCCTGTGCGCCATTGCTTTGGATCAACGCTGCAGAATTCGAAATGGTCACATCCAGTCCATTTCCGCCGTTGTTCAGGTACGAATTCCCAAATTCGGAATTGTTGAAATTCCCGCCGTTGATGTTGTAGCGAGGATTTGCTGCCTGGCTTTGAGCCATCTGTTGCAGGGACTGATCCTCTTGAATTGCCTTCTGCAGGTCTTCAAGCTGACGCTGCGCATGGTCTCGCTGACGATTGAATTCGTCGTCACCGCCCGTGCTCTTCACCGCCTCCTGCAACTGCCGCGCGTTGTCCAGTGCCAAGCCGAGTTGCTTCAGATTGTTAGCTGCTCGTCCTCGGTCCGAAACTCCCGAATAGTTTGACGATACAAACCCAAGAAGCTCTGACAATTCCTGAACGGCTGCCTTTTCATACAGCAAGTCCTTCTGGTCCGCGGGTTGCAGAGTCAGGTTATGTCGAGCCGAAGTCTTCAGCGGCTGCACATCCAGATCGTCTGGAAGCCAGACGGTCCAGCGAGTCTTCGCAACCGGGATTCCAAAATCAGGATCGTCCTGCTGACTGACAACAACAGGTGCCGGGAAATCGACATCCTGACGGAGAATCCGGGCGGATTTCGGCAGGGATGCATCCAAGCGACCTCGCCAGAGGACTCGGACCGGAAACGACAAACTCGCCACACTGGTTTTCGGCAACGCAATCAACTGAATCGTTTCATTGTTGCGTTTCGTCGTCACCGCTCGCGATGGAGCATTACCAACGACAACCGACATCAACTCGGCATCGGCCGGAAACTTCAGCGCCAGGAACTGCCGTGAATGATTCTTGATCGTATAGATCGCCTGACCACGATAAGTTCCGTCACGGCTGAGGATCGTTGTCAGATCAGCAACGTTGACTGATGCAGGGGCACTGGCCGTCTGTACGAACTTCTGAATTGACCAGCGTGGGGCCGTCAGCAATTGCTTGACCTTCACCAGTTCCGTCGCCTGATCGACGAGCGACTGGTCCACAACAACGGGCACATCTTCACGCTGAACGGATTCAAAACCTTCTGGAGCCACGGAGGTTAGCTGGCTTTGCGAGGTATTGATCAGCAGGACGTACTGTCGCTGACCTTCGATCGCTTCCGTGGCACTGGCACCACTGCCACGTTCAAAGACGATGGCAGGAGCTTCGACTTCTTTCGCAGGTGGCGGAAGTGTACCGATCGCTGCCGCGAAATACCGACCGCTGACCGGGGTCCGGAGCCGGATCGTCCAGCGAGTTCGGTTGTTACCCGCGTCTGCGTGAGTCGTCTCACGGATCCCATCGCCATTGAACTCAAGCTTGCCAGCCAGAAAACCAGGCGTTGTAAAGACCAGGGTATCGGTCGTGGCGGAATCAATATTCCACTGCAGGGCGAGGGTGTGGACGACCGCCACATCGGTGACCGAGACCATCACCAAGCCATTGGCGGCCAGGCGGGGTGTCGCCTTCTGCAGGTCCACTCGGATCGCGCCGGGGGTTGCAGCGTTCGAATGGAATCCAAACTGGACAGGGCGCGACGAGCGGACCGCCTTCAACTCGGGGCTCACTTGAGCCGCATCCACAGATCGCCATCCTTCAAAGGAATTCAGCGTTCCTGCAAACCCGTCGTCCAGCCAGACGGCGGCGCTGGTCTGCAGTTTGGTTGCATCGAGTGGTCGCGGGAACACCAACTCGGCCGATGTCGCATCGTTCTCACGAGCCACACTGCCCGACAACACAACCTCAGCAATCCCCAGGCGGGGCGCCTTCAGATCGATCGTCAATGTGGTCTTGTCA
The DNA here is from genome assembly GCA_964609845.1 of uncultured Planctomycetaceae bacterium. Classification (GTDB taxonomy): domain Bacteria; phylum Planctomycetota; class Planctomycetia; order Planctomycetales; family Planctomycetaceae; genus Schlesneria. The sequence continues at coordinate 28,786 of CAZSTW010000008.1, forward strand.
CTCCCCAGCGACCAGTCATGCAACCCGGTCGCTTTCACGTCCAGAACGACGAATCCGGGAGGTATCGCGACATTGAATGACGAGCGAGGAGCACCCGTCAGATTATAGACCAGCCGCGTCGTCAATTGCTGCTTGCGGAGTGCCACGAAAGCCGCTTGCTGCGCCGAAACGTTTGCCTGCGATTCCTGACGGGTGACTCGCAGGCCGAGGCTGAATGGCCGCTTGGAGAAGCGATACGAAAGTTGCGGGGCAACATTGGGACGGCTGACTGGGACCGTTGTCGAGAAGTTCGCGGCATCGATCTGATTGAGCGATTCGACCTTTTCGGCCCGAACGCTGAATTGATTCCCTACAAACACCGCCACCTGACCGATTTCATTGGTCACTTCCTGAGGTGCCAACTGCGGGATTTCGACCAAGGTTGCTTCCGTGCCGATCTTGGCATCGAGAAACGCTTCCACTGTCATTTGAGTGACATCGTTGACGTTACGCCGGAAGATGACCCGCAACTTGCGAGCATCCCCTTCACCCTGCAATTCCCAGCCACCAACGTCAGCACCATTCACTACCTGCAATCGAAACGCCGCAGGGAGTGACAACGTCACATCGGCAATTCCCCCCTGTCGGACCCGGTACTGAAAACCGGTACTGGCGCGGACACCAGAATCGGTCACGGTGATCGCCTGGACCGAATCCACATGAACGACCGCAGCGGCAGCCCCCTTGGCTTGTTCAGGCTGCCAGGCAAAAGCGAGGTCGCCCCCTTTGTCGACTGGAATCTCGATCGATTGAGACTCGCCCTGCGTGACACGTCGGAAAACAGTCGACGAACCGTTGATCCGGACAGACAGGTCTTTGGCAGGAAGTGCGAAAGAAAGCTTGCCGCTGGGGACGGGAAGCAATGGCAGAGTCAGTGTTCCTGTCGAGCCTGACAACCGAGCTGGGACCGAGAATTCAAAATCAACAATGTGCAGACCGGGTGAAGAAATGACGACTTTCGAACAGGCGCCGTTCACAACAAGTGGTGCAGTTTTGCCGTCGAGTTTTGCGGATCGAACCGCAACGGCCCCGACCGGAAGTTCCAGCTGAAGTTGTCCATCGACGTAGCTGCGGACGGCATACCGCGCGGTGACCTCGGCATTTGATTCGTCCGGTGTTTTTTCGTTGGGAGCGATCTTGACCGAATAGAGAGCGTCGACGATTCCACCATCATTCGGGGCGGCCCCCTTGATCGGCTTGTCGGGATACGCCCGGTGATACAGTTCCGCAAACTTGTCAAACGGCAGGATGATCCTTTCGGAAGCGAGCGGATCAGTTCCGGCATCAAACGGAACCACCAGCGTGGTCTGTTGTTTGACGGGTGGAATCAGTGGTTGTGAATTGTTCGGAGTCGGCTGTGCAGCCTGTTGTGCCGGCTTAGCCTGTTCGGATGGCGACTTCTGGGCCGAGGCTTCACCAGACAGCAATATTGCGACAATCAGCAATCCAGCCGCGGTACTCGATCCTGTCGGCGGAACCCGCGTCGCGGTCCAGCAGCAGCAAGTCGCACAACATTTTTCCAGGCATTGGACGATCGGAATCAGCAGCCAGAACGCAGTGGCGACGATCGAGCCAAAAAAGACTCCGTCGAGTACGACTTGCAGGGCATGAGGGACCAGCGGCAGGAGAGCAAGAGGCAACGTTAAGCCGATTGCGGCAAACGTCAGTCTGGTGGCGAGACTGGCGCGACGCAGGAACCAGCCAGCCAGGGCGATCAAAACCACAAGGAAGATCCGGGCGACCTTTCCGGCGTGTTCATCAACGTAATCGAGTCGCAGGGAAATGTCCCCGCGGGCAGGATCTGCCCCCGCATAGCGAAACGATTTCAACAGGCTGCCGTCAGGTGGAGTCAAGTCGATGGCGAGCGACAATAATGCCATTCGTGTCTGTGGTGCTCCTGCCCCCTTGTTTGCAGCAACAACCGGACGACCGGGGGCTTGGGGAATATCCATTACCCCGTCTCCATCAACTTCCATGTCAGCGACTACCATCGATTCAACGTCATCGAGTTGCTTCAAGGCGGATTCTTTTTTACCCGATTGAGGCTGTTCACCACGTTTCAACTTGCTGTGGGGAGTTGCAAGGGCCTTCCACTCTTCTTTCTTCGGACCAGATTCTTCGCTCGCTTTTCGAGATTCATTTCCGGCCTTAATTCCGAGATTCTGTTTTGCCAATTCCGGCAATTCGGCGCTTTCATCTTTCTTGTCGACAGGTTTATCCTCGAATGGCCCATCGGCTGGCTTTACTTCGGCAGCAGCCATCGGGGCCGCAGGTTCTTCTGCCTTGGGTAACGCGTCGTGAAATTGACCGCCCGGACCAGCGGGACTGCGCGGTGGCGGTGCTATGGTTGCAGCCGGAGCCGTAAGTTTTGCCGACTCCGCGTAGTAAGACGAAGTACTGCGTTCACGGCCTAAAAACAGCATGCTTAAGAACAGGAATCCCAGTCCTCCTGCACCAAGAACAGCAACTAACCGAACGAGCTTACCCTTTCGGTACGTAAGGACAACCAATGCAATTCCGCCAAGCGTGACAATGACCCATAAGGCCTGCCAACCGAGGTCCGTCAGTGTTGGAACGCGAATTCCCGCATTCCAACTGCTTAACAGACCTGTTTCATCCATCCTCTGTTCAGGCTCTAAAGCTCCATTGCTGTGAACAAGCAGCGTTGTATTGGGATAGTGCAGTTTCCACTGCTGGTCCAGAACGTCAACCGGTTGAGATGTCCCCTGCCCCGTTTGCACGGATAACTCTGGAGGTGGTTGTTCCAGCGTCCCGAATTGTGTCAGTGGTTTCACTTCCGATCGATAGAACAACTGCAACTGCCGCCTGTGACCTGCGTGTGGTTCCGGCGCGGACGGTGCGACTGCAGCGACCGAATTTAATGGAATCAGGTAAATGTCTCCCTGCCGTCGGACTTCGACAGGATGCCCGTCAACGAGTGTGGCCCACAGAACAGTATCTGTTGGCAAAGTGACTCGCAGTCCCTGAACACCGACCGCCACTAATTGAAAGTTGGCGCGATGCTGCAACTCACCTGTCCGCCCCAGAACGCTGGTGATGTCTAGCAGCGGACAGATCGCGGTCGGAACCGGCGACTTGTCAAAGCGTTCTTCACTGAGCGTCAGTTTTGCGCCGCTGGAGACGTTCTGATAGACGGCAACAATCCGCTCCTTCGGCATGTACTGGATTTCAGGCAGATCCAGCGGATCGACTTCGGCCAATGCAGACCCGTCAGCGGCCTTTGCATCGATCGTCAGTCGCTGTTCACTTCCCGCTTCAACCGCCTGAAAACCGTTCTGACGTTCTGCGTCTACAAATCTGGCTTGAGGAACCTGAAAGGATTTCTCGGCTCCACGGGAAAGTTCAATATCACACCAGAGCGGCAACACCCCGCGCACTCGCTGATCGAACTGCAATGTCCAGATCCGCTCACCGTTTTGAATGGCACCCGGCTTCTGTTCAACGATTTGTCGCGCAGCACTCTGGAATCGCAACGATGTTCCCGCAACTTCGGGGAGTGCGATCTTAAGGGTGCGAACGCCCCCCCCCTGCACTTCCACCAATGCGTGAATAAAGGCATGCATCGTCTGTGGATCGAGTCTGCTGAATGTCGTCGTCTGCGCAGAGATCCGCGATGGCTTGCGCGTGATCTTCAGCGTGCCTCCGTAACGTGTGTCTTGAGTCGAAAATCGGAGGCGTTCGTATTCGGCTTTCAACGGAGCCGTATCCAATCCCGTCAATTCCTGCGTTGCCAGATCCAGGTCGTCGTCGCCTCGAATAACAAACGTCCCCTCGTTCAGACTCGACTGCGGCAAGAAGAGTTCAGGCAATGAGACACTGATCGGCTGTGCTTCCACCGGCCAACCTTCGACTTCTTTGCGCAGCGACAAATGAATGGTTCCAGACGTTTCGGCTGCCAGCGGCGGGGAAAGCAGGATTCGCACTTGATTTACGTTCGCATCTTGCGGAAGAACCTGCCACTTGAGCGGTGCGTTGTCACGTTTCGCCCCCAGCACAGTCCAGTCGGCCGGAAGTCGCACATCCAGTTCAAACAGCGGTGAGAAGTGCGTTTCGACGGTAATCAGGGCTTGCAGGTCAAGGCCGGTGGCGTTCACGTCCAGCACTGCAGCGACCGCCGTCTGGACTTCGCGTTGCTTGGGCTGAGTCGTCAAGCGGAGCACGAAATCAGGACGCCAGACATCGAACCGCAGGAATTCCGTCGCGTTCAGCTTTGCCATCTCATCCGGCATATCGGTGGTTGGCTTCTGCTCGTGCGTCGACCGACGTACCCCTTCTGTCTCTTCGATCCGCAGTCGAACCCCGGCAGGATGCTGAACCAGCACCTGGCCGATGTGCGACGTGACATTCGCGATCGACAGCGGTGGAACAGCCCAGGGCTTATCGGATTCGACCGCCATCACACCCTTGAGCGTCACCTTGCGTGACCCATCAAAAGCCTGACCAAACGACAGCGAAATCTTCGTGATCGACTTATCGTTGGGATCGTCGTTCAGTTCCCATCCTTCCAGACCCGTCGATTCCACTTCAGCGATTTCCAGTGTGCTGGGGACCGTGAATGTCAGACGATCGATCGGCTTGCCAAACACCTGCAACGTTGTCAAAGCGTGCCAGGTGACTTCACCCGGGGCGACATGCAGACCATAACCTGTCGAAGCAAACGTCAGTGCATCGGCCGCGTTGTCTGCGGCACGGTCGGTGATTCGCAACTGCAGGCCGGGTGCTCCCCCCACAGCGATCTTGTAGTCAGCCGCCTGTTCCAGGGGTGCGGGACGTTCTAACTGTGCCGTTCCAACCAGCAACCGCTTTCCAGCGGGAAGCGTCAGCGACAGTGTGCCGCTGGGGGCTTTCAATAATGAAAAGCCCGCAACCTGATCACTCCCCAGGCTATTCAGCTCGGTGGAAAGTTCCAGCTTCAGAGTGTGAGTCCCCTTCTCCTCGGAGAGCAACGAGATCGAACCATCAGGATTGCGTCCCAGCATTGCCGGGGCATCATCCAGCGATGCCTTTTCGACCGCCAACCGCTGCATGGGGAATGTCAGCGCCTGCCACTGGTCAGTGAATTGCGTCAATTGAGCGGTCACCGAGAGGAGTAGCTGGTCGCCCGAGACTCGGGCCTGATAGTCGGCATTGGTCAGGACAACGGGGACTGCGGGCAGATTTCCTTTGGCAGCATTCGCCTTCGCCAGTTCCAATAACTCGTCGAATTTTTTCCGAGTCAGGATCGCGCCTCGATGGTCGCGTTCCATGATGACGTCCAGGTCTTCTGCCGGAACAAAGACACGACGTGCTCCCGACAATTCGGTTGCCAGATCAACCGGTTGGCTGATCGGAGGCTGAGCATTGATCGGAGATGCCATCAGCATCGCAAGCGTCAGAACGAGGGCCGGGACCGAATTCTGGCGGATCCGTTGGTAAGCCTGCCGAATTCGGCAACAAAGCGTGTTCATGACATAACCCTCCGGGGCCGACGAGCAGAGTGTCATCCAGTGATGACTCATCGCAGTCTCCTCAAGCGAAATCATTTCGTATGGCCTACACAGTTCCGCCGGTGGGCGGGTTGGGTTCCGATGGCGATTCGACAGGTGCAGCGGATCCTGTCGCTGCGGCGGGAGCCTCAGTGACAGTCGGTGACGTTGATGGAGTGATTTGAACCAGTGCGGCAGATGGCCGTCGGCCCAGGACCGCATGGATCACCCACAATCCAGCCAGCACAATCAGACCATAGGCTGATACGGCCAGACCGTGAATGATCAGGTTCGAGTCCTGCAGGGCATACGCCGAGGCTCCAAATGCAGCTACGATCAGCAGTGTCAATTTGTTCTCCCACGTCGTATTCCTCAGGATAAACGCGATCACAACAATCGCACTGCTGACGATCCAGGTGTAGAACGGCATGTGCCACCAGCCGAATCCTTCGATCGTGTCACGCCCTCCCAGATTCATGTACTGGTAACGGCGACCTTCGATCGGGAATTCAAATACGCCACCGGTGTCAGCACCGATCCACTGATCCAGATCGTGAGTCCCCGTTGCTTCGGGACTGCGGTTGAACAGCAGATCTCGCAACATCGTGCGTGATTCGACGCTGAAGTTCTTCGGAGTACCAATCAGTGCGAATTCACGAGGCGACCAGACTGCGGCTCGCAACTGCTGGATTGCTACTCCGGTTGCATCCGAACCACCGACCATTGGCAATTGCAGGCGAAGTTTTCCGCCGGCTGACTGAAATGCCGTCGGGTCGAGGTGGATTCGAAACAGAATCACCACAGAGAATTGTTCGTCGGAGGAATCCGTACGAGCGACATTCACAAAGAACGAAGTCCATCCGTCGCGTGTCTTCAGATCCGCTTTTTCGAGGGAGACCTGTTTCTTTCCAATCAGGACTCCCAGTGGTTCTGCTTTGGACGGCAGGTCGATTCGCAGTCGCTGCCGCTCACTCGATTTCATAACGAATCGGGCCCGGTAAGTGGCATTACTCGCTTTGTCCAGAACGATTTCAACCAGCGCCTTGCTGACGACCGTCTCCACGACCCCTTGCACATCGTACTTGTTAGCGATCAGTTCCAGTTTCACCGGATCTTTGTAGTAACGGAAAGCGACGAAGCCATCCTGAGGCAGTTGCTGCAATTCCCGTACATCGATCTGCTCAGAGTCTCCGCCTGTGGCACCCGCGGACACCGACAGGGCACGATCCTTAATGACCGTCATCTCACCAACCGTACGCGACACCACAACGTCACGTTTTCCCTGAGGACCGTCCGCCTTGTCATAGGGTGGAAGGACCCGGATCGCTTCAATCACCGACTTTTCGCTCTTGGATTCGGTCCCAGCGGCGGGTGTCAGATCATAGGTGATCGAGAATGGCTGATATCCCAGCACGTCGCGTTGCATGATCACGGTCCAGGTGACCCAGCCTTCGACTGCTTGTGGAGCCCGGCTTTTCTGTTTGATCGGAGGTGCCGAACCACCCGCAGTCGAGTTGATCTGGATCTTGTCCGCCAGTGCCTCAGGGACAGCGAACCGGAATGTGTCGAGTCCCGCGTATTCGATGAGGTAATTCAAGTTTGTTGTCACTTGAACCTGTCCTTGCTTGACATCTGCTCGAGTGCCGATGAATGCGGTCAAGCGAGTTGGCTTTCGCACAGTTCGCACAGGGATTTCCACCGGACGGCGATTGTAGAGCCACGAAGAGACCAGTCGGGCGTTTGCCATGGATTCCGCCTGCGGAGCGGGATCTGGCTGGACTGCCACCAGCTTTTCGGCATCGGTGATGACGTCGATGGCTTCCGGGGCATAGACCTGAACTTTACCGTTTTCCAACTCCACGCCAATCGGTTCCAGCAGCGGCAACGTCTGGTCTGTCTTTTCTGCAGCCGGATCGAGTGTCCGAATCGCGATGACGCTGATGGTCAAGGCGCCCAGCGTCTTTTCCCGCAGACTGACCGACAGAGTGGTCTTGTCGGGCGAGACGTCGAACTGCTTCATCCGATCGCACAGGACGTTTTCGACGGTGATGTTTTCAGGGAGCTTGAACTTGATTTCAAAAACGCCGGCGCGATCGATCGTGAAGTTGACGATCGATCGAAGTCGCAACTGATCTTCGCGGAAGACCAGTTGTGAAGCGTGATCCACAATCAAGCGAGGTTCGATCGGCTTGGCGAGCAACTTGAGCTGGAATGCCGGAGTGTAATACTTGAAATAGAGTCCCCCGGGCCGCTTCAGTTTCGCGTCCACTTCGCCTTCGTCGATGCGGGAAAGACCGGTCTGATCCTCTACAGTGATAGTCAGATCGCTCCCCTGCTTGACTGCGACTGTGCCACTCTCGCGGATCACGTTCAGGGCATGGATGCCGTATGAAGTCGTCCCCTGCATCCCCGCGATTTCAAACGCTTCGACCGGGGCCGCCCGTTCCGTGTGAACTTCCAAGGTCACCTTGCCATCCAGACGGCTGAGGAGTTCAACCGAGACCACCTGGCGATTGTCTTCGTCGACTGCTTTCCATTCTTTCACTTTGGCATTGGAGGTGATGTCGAGGATTCGCTGGCCTTTGGGAACCGCAATCTGCACCTTTTCAATCTGACCTCGCAGGACTTCGTACGTCAGCCACGCGTCGGTATGGATCAGGCCGTCTTCAACGGTGACCAACGTCTGATTGGTAACACTCGCTAGCAGTTCCATATCTGGCTTGGTTCCGACACGCGGATGCCAGCGGACCGAGATCTTTTCGGTCGAACCGACACTCGCCTTGATCCGGGTTTCCTTGGCAGCCGCAGCGACGGGTTCGCTCACCAGTTTCGGTTTCAACTCGATCGTTTGATCCGCTTCAGGAACAGTGAGTTCGAATGTAGTGATGCCAACCGTGGGGACATCCATATCCAGACTCTTCCCTTCCGGGGCAGTCCGGACTCGGGCGGTCAGTTCGATCTGGACCTTGTGTTCCCCGGCGGTCGGGATCAGCAATGAATAAGTTCCGTTGCCCGTGCCACGGAACAGAACTTTGCCAGAATCGGACGAAACCTTGCTGATGGCCGCTTCGCCAAACTTGACGGGGACTTCTGCCCATCCCTTTTCAAGAGCCTGGACCACCAGCGTTGCCGAAACCAGCGCGACATCTTTTTCGACCTTGGCTGTGTAACTTGCCGAAGTGATAACGCCGCTGACGGGAGGCTGTTCGGTCTTTCGCAGACCATTGGCGCGGGCCGACTCAAGCAGTCGCAGGTAATCGGCATAGGGAACAAAAATGCTCCCATCCGGCTTTTCGAAGACCGCCTTGAGACTTTTGAACGGCATGTAAATCAGCCGCTCCACGGTCTTTTCGCTGGAATTGGCTGGTTCCTGGACCGCAGGTTTTCCGGAGTCACCAGGCTGTGCAAGGGCCGCAGAATCCCCAGCCAGCACTCCTCCGATCAACAGTACGGCAACAAGTCCTAAGTGCCGAGTCGCTTGCATAAATTGAATCCTTGAAGTCACAACCCCTCACCAGAACGCTAAGTTCAGCAAAACAGGCAGAAGATGTCGAGGGTGCGGGTTCAGAAAACCTGGAAGACTTGGGCGCAATTCAGGATTGCGGCAAGAATTCTGAAAAAGTAAACCATCTGACGCAACGGGTGTCAAAAATTCTCCCGAAAATGTCTGACCCGTGAAAAATAGGCTCAAGTTCGCAAACCGGCCCTTTTTCGGCGGCATTGCTCGGCGCGGGTCTCCCGCCCCCGCCGAAACCACCGACCGCAGGTCTCCCGAATTCCGCGCCCACCGCACGATTTCCCGTAAGAATCAATGCAGAAAACACTTACGAATCGGGATTGACAACCGATTGTCGAATTTCAGGAATTGGAGACCTTCGGTCGGCGGTTTCGGCGGGGTCGGGAGACGTCGGGAGCCCCGCGCCGAGCATCGGTCTTGCTGGATGTTTTGACTCAAGAGATTCTGGTCGATCCCTGATTCCCGGCGGCCGGTGTTCGCTGTAACGAACTGTTAACGCTATCCGACGCGATTGTTATGTACCGTCAACGGGCGTTGAAGAGACTGTTTCGTCCGACCAAATGATCGCGTCGGCCAAGATATCGTACAAGACCTCTGCATCTTGTAATGGGACGCAAATTGCGTTCAGGTGTGCCGCATGAATCTACAGATCCATCATCCCGTAAGTTTTGAGATGTATGTCTCCCATCGCACCTCTACTGCCTGTTGGCGCTGAACGACAAAGTAAGCCGGTGGTGGCCATATGACTGTGATTTCAGATTGCCTCGAACTTCCGAACTTGAAGCCTTCGGTCCGTCGAACACTGCATTGATCCACCGTGCACGGATTTTTACCACGAAGGACACGAAGAGCACGAAGGAATCAGAGAGCTTAATCGCTTGATTCAGGGTTTGAGCCTTGTCTTTTTTGAGTTAGAAAAGCGTCCGATCTTCGGCAGCAAGTTTAATCCAGGCCAGCAATCGAAATTAGTCAAATTGCATCTTCGTGCTCTTCGAGTCCTTCGTGGTAATCTCATTCCACCAACAACGGCCAGAATTTCTGGGGCGATTTTGACCTCACTGACACCATGACGTCAAACCCTTGGCCCTTGATGCGACGGCCAGTTGAGCAGTTTCATGACTACTAGCCCGAGATCGTCTCTCGGGAACTCAACGCCTACTCGGAAGGGCTGGGCCATCGTCAAACGATCAAAACAATGAGCCGCAACCAACTTGCCGATTACCTTGTGCATCAGCACGACAACACGGCCCAGTGGGTCGGGACGTTCTGGACGTTGATCGTTCAGGAAGTAACCTTCCCAATCCGAGAGATGCAGCCTTACAAAGTCGGGGTATCTGAAGTCTGCGGTGTGCGGATTGTAACTACAAAGTAGTTCCCTCTGCACGTAGTACTCTGCGTTTTCCCAGCCCGACTCTCCGCGCAGGACGGCATCTCGTGCTCTCAGAGTCTCGGCTTCGTGTCGCTTGGCATACAGCAGGCTGTTGTCGATGGTGTCGAAGCAGATCACCACGCCTCCGAAACAGTAATCAATGCTGTATGCGAAAAAGGAACACAGTTCGGCGGCGTGCTTCGCGGAATAGCTCTCAATCGCCCTACCACCCTCCTCGATAAGCAGAGCTTCAGCAGCGTCCCAGTCAGGCATGGGCATGTCCATGATCGTCCTCCATCGCTGAGTAACCCCGGTAGCCCGAAAACGGCAACCGCAGCCACCTACTGACGAAATCTGGCCTTGGGATAAACCATCTTCTTCAGGTTCTGGAGTTTCCGTGGCGCTCGCTCCGCCCAGGCAATCTCATTGCCGTCCTCAAGTTCTTCGTAGATTGGAAGTACGTCTGTAATCCCTACCAACTTCCACTGAACTGGCACCCCTTTGGGACCTCCCCGGTATGGCTTGGTCGCCTGTAGGGCGATCTTCATCGCCTTATCGTAAGCATGGTCCGTGTCATCTGCCTTCACCAGGATTGTGTTCTCCCACGACAGGAATCTCTTCTCATCATTGTCGTTGTCCTTATCTCTCCGGTCAGTGAATCGAAGAAGGTATGAAACGAGATACCAGCCTACTGGCGATATGTTGTTGATAGGAGGCATTTGAAACATCCGCGAGGGTCTGAATCGGGGGTGATACCTGACGCCTGAATTCACGAGTTACCGAGGCAGTCGCGTGGAAGAAAAAACTTCAGGCACCGCGCCCGTTTGATGAGACCTCGGCCTGCCAGCGGTCAAGGTTTTGTTCATTGGCTGGTTCAACGATGTGCTTGATTGAGGCGGCGACCTCAGAACTCTCGAATGCCTGCTCCCACGTAACGTTGGTTCCGGTAGCTGTGGCTTCAAGCGAAATCGTAAGAGTAAAGTGCGGCTGGGAAAGATGTTTGACAACCACACCTCGATCTGGCTCGATCGATACAAAGGTGGACTCATTCGGATAATTCGCTCCGTCTGGGCCATGCATCACGAAACGCCAAAAGCCGCCGTTCTTGAACTCGAACGTCTCAAACGTATTACTGAAGCCATCCGGGCCCCACCAGCGAGCAAGGCGTTCAGGTGAAGAAAAGGCGGCAAACACGGATTCGGGTGGAGCAGCGAAAGCTCGCGAAGTTTTGAATGTAGACACAGCCATACTCCCCAGAGTGAGTTTACGCGAATGAACTTTCCGCCGCACCTCTAACGATGTGCTGATAACGATGTGCTGACGTTCAAGGAAACGCGCCCTTGCTCAACGACGAGTTTCTGCCCCACACGCCAACACTTTGAACCGCCATCGACTGCGGGTCAAGTTGACCGACTTGCTCTTCTCTTTCCAACAGACCTCGGTTGCCGCTTCGGTTACCGGGGAGACGAACTCGGTAGTACGAAGACGGGTAACCGCGGCCACCTTGCCGCCGAGTTCCGCGATGATTATTGAAGTGTCGAAATGTGTATTTCTTCGGCTCAGAAGAATCCTGGCCCAAGCTTTCGAGCGAAAAGTGGCGGTATAAGGTCTGCTCAAACGAACCAAACCACGAAAGGATGGTACAATCGGGAAACTACGATCTCGATTCGCCGGAAGTTGCCGTTTTTCAACGTCAATGAGCATGGATGAATACAAGGAAAGATGTCATGAATTTGACGCTGCAAGAAGCTCAAGCTCGATTGCCGGATTTGATCCACACCCTGTTGCCAGGCGAGGAAGTGGAAATCACCGAACACAATCGGACGGTTGCCAAACTGATCGTCCCAGCAGCGGAACCCCCGCGCCCGGTTCTCGGTCGTGGCAAGGGGTCACTCATCATCCTGTCGGACGATGATTCGCATCTTGAAGATTTCAAGGAGTACATGCCTTGAGACTTCTACTTGATACCCACACCTTGTTGTGGTTCCATCTCGATGATCCGCAACTCAGCGCCACGGCTTGTACACTGATTCTTGACCCGGCTCATACCAAACTTGTCAGCCCGGCAACCTATTGGGAAATTGCCATCAAAATTGGCAAGAAGCAGTATGCTTTGACCAGACCCTATGAAGAGATCATGCACGAGGCCATTGACCTCAACGGATTTGGATTCTTGCACATCGAGCCAAGACACACAGCCCTGTTGACCAACATGCCGCCGCATCTCAAAGACCCGTTCGACCGACTGTTGGTGGCTCAGGCGTTGTTCGAGGGCATTCCCCTCGTCAGTATCGATTCACAACTCGATCCCTACGGCGTCACTCGCCTTTGGTAACTCACCCTCATCGATAGGTGAGGCAGCATGGTGATTTGGCTCAAAGCCAAGACCGTCTTACAGAAGCAATTGGCAGTAGAAACGCTTAATAACTTCAGCAATTGGAGACCTCCGGTCGCAAGACCCGCGCCGAACACAGACATCGTCCTCCAGCGAAAATCTCGAGAATTGTTGTAAGAAAAACTTCGTCCCGATCACTAATCTGGCTGTGATCGGAGATGGCAGGTGAAACCGACTGAGAATGAAGCACGATTTCAGCGATGGGTGAGTGACCACATTGGAGTGATCCTGAAAGTGGTGCGGACCTTCGTTGAATCTCCGGAGGATCAGGAGGATCAGGAGGATTTGACTCAAGAGATTCTGGTCAATCTCTGGGCATCGATCCCTCGCTTTCGCGGCGAGTCCAGCGCGATCACATGGATCTACCGAGTTTCATTCAATACTGCGATGGCCTGGCAACGCGGTGAGCGCCGACAACGACAGAAACTGAAAATCCTTCAGCACGAAGCCACCAGAGTTGTACCACGCGATGGTCAAGAATCCCGCAGACAGGAATTGATTGAGCGAATGTATGCTGCCATCCGTCGGCTGCCCCAGTTGGATGGATCGCTCGCTCTGATGCACCTCGACGGACTCAGCTATCGCGAAATGTCCGAAGTTATGGGGATTTCCGAGAACTATATCGGAGTGAAGCTCAATCGTATTCGCAGCAAACTGGCTGACGAACTGCAAAGGGAATCCGATGAGTTTCGATGAACTTCAGAGCGAATGGCAATCGCACGACCGTGCGGACGGGTTGCAGCGGGATCCGAATCTGCTGCTCGACGAAGTCCGGCGGAAATATGACGCGCTGGGAGCGTCACTGTTTCGGCGCGACTTGGTGGAAGTCATTGCGGCCTGTGTGGTCATCGCCTTTTTTAGCTATTCCGGCTTTGTGCGAAATGACTGGACGCTTTTCCTTTGTGCGATCGGGGGAGCTTTTGTGGGTTGCTTCTTGATCGTCGATCGCTGGAATCAGCATCGACATCGAGCACCATCGGAATCATCTCTGCGGGCCTGCCTTCAAGCAGACCTGGCTCAGGTAAATCATCAAATCTGGTTGTTGAAAAATATTTTCTGGTGGTACCTGCTCCCTCCCTCAATCGGCGTGATCGCATTTCTGGGGTCGTTCGCCTGGAAGGAACGTCACGCAAGCCTGTTGCGACAGTCGATATTCGGCGTTTTTGCACTGGTTTGCGGCCTGGCCTTCTGGGGCGTTTACATGCTCAATCAACGTGCCGTAACCAAGACGTTCATTCCGCGAAGGGATGAGTTGGAAACTCTGCTGAGGAATCTTGAACGTGATTGAGTGTGAGTTCGTTTCGTTAATCTTTGGAAGGCTGTTGAAAGCGTTGCCGGACGACGTCAGCATCTCACAACAGCCACCCGACTGAAATTCAGAATCTCAAATGACGTTGGCCCGTGTGCAGACAGACTGATGTTACACCGGGTTATTCCATCAAAAAGCCAATGCGAGCCACAAAATGAAGTGTCCAGAATGCCAACGCGAAATGAGGTACGGTTGGCTCGCTATGTTCAACCCGATCCGGTGGTTTAATTTTATCGTTTGGCAACCATTGAAACCGGGTTACGTCAGGCTCTGGGCTCCAAAGGACTCTGAACGTGTCATGGATCCAAAGTTTGGTGGTAAGGGCTGCCCCAAAGCTTGGATATGCACAGACTGCAAGACCGTGACATTCTCGTACGCCGAAGAGAACCTTGATTAGCGTGTCCGCTTCATTGAACGACTCGCAGGCAACATTCTGATCGGACGGAGGCTCTCGAGGAGGTAGTTTTGAGTCCGCACCACCTCGCCCGAAATCATCGTCAGCCTTCGATGATCGTTGGAACCAGGAAGTACTTTCCGTCGGTCCGTGGGGCGTTCTGGAGAGCGGCTTCACGGGGAAGGGATTCGCGCAGGACGTCGACTCGCAGCACGTCGTGCAGTTCGACGGCATGCACCATCGGCTCAACACCGGTGGTCTCGACTTCATTCAGCACGTCGACATATTCCAGAATGGCCGACAGATCGCCCAGCAGGGAATCGACATCCTCGTCGGACACTTTCAGACGAGCGAGTGATGCGACTTTGCGTACATCAGCGGAGGTGAGATTCATGAAATCCCTCACTGACCCTGAAAAGCAGGGTCTGCGCAACAAACGACCCGGACGAGAATCTCGCCCGGGTAATGCGTAAATCGCAAGTTGCCAGAATCGAATCAGCTCTTGGCTTCGTCGATCGTAAATGGCTTGCGGACGACTCGCTTGACTACCAGACCGGACCGCACGCACTGAACGCAAACCCTGACCCGCTGAGAAGTTTCGCCAACCTGCATCCGTAAGGATTGCAGATTTGGACGGTACCAGCGCTTCGAGATTCCCGTGGTCTTGCGGCCGTTACCACCGAGGTACTTAGGCTTGCCGCGTTCGACCTTCTGGTTTCCCTTGACCGGCTTCTTACCACAGATGGCACACTCGGCACCCATGTCACAACCCTTGCAATATCAAGAACTTCAGCTTACTGACGGTGATTCTGCCAACCAGACAGACTGGCAGACGGAATTCCGGAAAGAGGGAAGTATAACCGAGGCGACTGGCGATGCAAGCTGAGGCGTCAAAATCCCCTTGGACCGATGCTTTTTCGACGCACGCAGCGGCCAACTTGAACCGTTGATCTTGACGGCGCATGAGCGGCGCGGCGATTGCATCAGAGGCGCGATGATGTCCCTGTTTCGTATTGGGAAATACTACGTTACCAACCAGTTTTTACCGGTATTCAGCACATGTCGGAACTCGTGAACCACGATTCGTCGACAAATCTCCGTGTTTCCATCTGGCATCACGTAACCACCGCAGTGTTGGTTTTTGGATTCATCGCTTTCGCGTGGCTGCGCCTGAATGATTGCGATCTCTTCAATCCTGACAGTCCACGATATTTGATCTACGCTCAATCCCTGGCGGACACTGGCCAGTATCGAGCGATAGATACTCCCGGCGCCCCCCTTTACACGTGGCGCCCCCCTGGCCTGCCGATCCTGCTGGCACCCGTTCTGCGATTCCTTCCCTACGACGTCGTGGCGGCAAAATGCGTGGTCCTGCTGTCCGGTGCCTTGTTGCTGCTGGCTGTTCATGCGACCGCAACAATGACACGTGGAGGAGCAAGCGGCCCGCTGATGGTCGCAGTCGTAGGCTCCAGCCCGGTTTTTCTGTCGCTGGCGACTGAAGTCTTGACCGAAGTTCCCTATGCGTTGGGGACTCTGGCGGTCGTCTACGGGCTAGGACGATGGGATTTCAAGGACGGCACCGCTCGCAAGAAAGCATATCTCTGTGCACTCGTGGCCGTCGCGTTCACGCCGGTGATTCGCACAATCGGGGTCGCGATGGTCGCGGCCGCAGCTGGCTGGAGTCTCCTCAATCGCCGCCGCTGGATGTTTCTGCCTGCGGTTGCGGTTGCCGTTTCAGGATTGGTCTGGCTGGCGCTGCGCAGCCGACTGGCCCCCGGAACGAATTACGCAGGATCTCTGATTCACAGTATTCGTGAGCAGGGTTTGATGGCAGTCCTGACCGAGGCGATTGCAACCCTGGGTTTCTATGCGTCTGCCTTCCCGGGAGTCGTCTTTCCCGGACTGACAAGCGGCCAACCTTTTTATGCCCCGATGGTTGTCGGTCCACTCCCGCAACTGGAATACTTCAGTCTGATGGCTGGAGCCCTGACGACACTTTTCGCCTTCGTGGGAATTCTCGGTTTCTGGCACCAGCGAGCACGGGGTGGGCTGATCGTCCTGCTTTATCTTCCCCTGTACCTGGGTTGCCTGGCAATCTGGCCATGGCGACACGAGCGTTTTCTCTGGCCGCTGGTCCCCTTCCTCTGGGCCTTCTTTCCTTCGGGTTGCGCGGCCATTGGACGGCTCAGCCCAGAGAAAACGCGAGTCGCGTGCGGCTATCTGCTGGCGGCATTACTCGTGGCACTGTCGGGATGGCAGGTCAATGGAGAGCTGTCGCTCGTGACGACGAATCAGCGATTTCTCGCGAATCGAGACGAGTTCTCTCGCAGCGAAGCTCCTGGATTCTATTTCAGCGACTGGCGACTGGCAGGTCGCTGGATCAAGGAAAACACCTCTGCAAATTCGCGACTGCTCGCCTGGCAGGCGGCGGTGGGAGGGACGGCGCATCGATTCCAGCGACGTGTTCAGTTTGAAACCTTGGATCCCGAAAAAATCCGCAGTCAGATCTCCAGCTTTCCCGCTCGATACCTGGTAGTTTCCAACTGCCAGTTCGGACTGGGATTTGGCTGGCAACAGGTCTTCGCCGATCCTGAATACAAGCTGACTCCTGTCTACAATGACCGAGGCGTTGTTGTGCTGGAGGTGAGTCCGAACCTGACAGGAGCGATTGATTCTGCCGCCTATCAGAAATGGATCGACGAGCAACAGGGGGAGCTTGACCGAGTGCTGTTGCAGCACCCTGACCGGATCGATCTATTGATTCGAAAGGCCGATCTGCTGCAGGAACAAGGGGACAATCAGCAGGCCATCACGGTTCTGAACGATTTGACTCGGCGCGGGGTGATCACAGTAAAAGTCTGTTCGTCACTGGGTTGGCTCTACCTGTCGGAAGGCCAGTACGAACTGGCAATTCAGTTTCTGGAACTGGCACGCGGCTTACCCAACGCCGAGCCCGTGGCACAATCACTGGCTGAGGGAGCAGAGCTGGCGCGGGGGCGAATGAATCAGACCTCCGATCTTTCAATCGATGACTTGCATGAGCGGTCGATCCGTCGCATCCGAAGCCGAGTGACTTCGTTGCAGTTTTCCGCAGCCGCACGAGAAGTGAATCTGATTCTGGAAAAGTCGCCAGACCATGTGGCCGCGAATTATTGGCGTGGTTACTTGTGGCATCTGACGGGTGATCTGGAAAAGGCCGAAGCCGCGTACGACCGTGCCACACAACTCGGTTCCACGGATGCTCCCGGAAAGCTGCACCTGTTACGACTGGCGCGGACTGTCGCTGAAGAATCAACTTCGACCTCAGCAGAGAATGATTCAACTAAAAAGCTGCAACGGCATCTGGAACTGGCAAAACTTTACACGGAACAGGGTTGGTCTGGGCGATCAATCACAGTTCTTGAAGACGCTCGCAAACGCTTCGGGGATCAGCCTGAGATCCTGGTTCCGTTGGCGGAACTGCATCTGAAGTTTGCCCGCCCGGATCAGGCACTGCCGCTCCTGAAGATCGCACACGAAGCCTGGCCACATGAAAAATCTGTCCGGCAGACGCTGGCTGTCGTCGAAGGGGCCTTGCGCGAGCCGCGATTCCCGTAGGGCGTCACACTCTTGGGGCTGAAGGCCCACCAGCACAAACCACAGGGCTTTCAGCCCTGTGAACGGGAAGCAGGTCGCTATCGATCGCTGCTGTTTCCACAGGCACAGAGTTAGAAGCCCTGTGGTTTGTGCTGGTGGGCCTTCAGCCCACACAAGGCCGACGACTTCGACATCGCGGGTTTCCCACCCCATTGCAACTTCCATCGTTCTTCCGTCTTGATTTTGGGACTTCTTTCCGTATCCCTCGCCAGTCTCGCCCACGAGCGTGTATTGTCGATCCTGGGTCATCCTTCCATGGAAAGGAATCTCTCATGACATTACCGGTTGAACATCGCGACTTTACTCGATCCCGACTGCACGAAGATGAACTGGTAGCAGATCCGTTTGTTCAGTTCCAGAAGTGGGTGGATGATGCTGTTGCGGCCCACATTTTTGACTGGGAGACAATCACCGTCGCCACAGCGACTCGTGACGGTGCTCCATCGGCGCGGACATTGTTTCTGCGCGGTGCTGATGAGCGTGGTTTCGTTTTCTATACGAATTACGAAAGCCGTAAGGGGATGCAACTGGCCGAGAATCCGCGAGCCGCGCTGGTGATTCACTGGCGAGAACTGGAACGACAGATCTCAATCGAAGGAACTGTCGAAAAGATCTCCGCAGCCGAATCGGACGCGTACTTTGCCTCTCGACCAGAACAGAGCCAACTGGGAGCATGGTCCTCACGTCAAAGCCAGCCGCTTGATTCTGCGGAAACGTTGTCTCAGCGTGTGGAGGAAAACCGCCGCCGATTTGCTGGCGGCCCCATTCCCCGTCCCCCTCACTGGGGGGGCTACCGCGTTGTTCCTGACCGCATCGAATTCTGGCAGGGAGGCCCCGGTCGATTGCACGATCGGTTTGTCTTCGTGCGCCAGGGAGACGCCTGGACATGGAGTCGCCTGAACCCCTGAACAGGAAGTCAGCCGGTAAACTGCGATCTCCCCGCTGCTGCAATCAGACCCAGTCCAGAACAACTTTTCCGCAATCCCCGGACAGCATGGCATCGAATCCCTTCTGGAATTCCGTGTAGTGGAACCGATGCGTAATGACGGGCTTGATTTGCAGGCCGCTTTGCAGCATCACGGTCATCTTGTACCAGGTCTCATACATTTCGCGGCCGTAGATTCCCTTGATCGTCAGCATATTGAAGACCACCACGTTCCAGTCGATCGCGATTTCTTTCTCGGGGATCCCCAGCATCGCAATCTTGCCACCGTGCGCCATATTGGCAATCAGGCTGTTGAATGCGGAGGGATTCCCGGACATTTCCAAGCCGACATCGAAGCCTTCTCGCATGCCGAGTTCCTGCTGAACCGTTTCGAGCTTGGTCTCGCGAGGATCGATGGCCCGCGTGGCTCCCATTTTCATGGCCAATGAACGCCGGTAAGGATTAGGATCGGTAATTACGACGTGACGTGCACCGGCGTGACGGACGATCGCAGCAGCCATGACGCCGATCGGTCCGGCCCCCGTGATCAATACGTCTTCGCCAAGAACGTCAAAGCTGAGTGCGGTATGAACGGCATTGCCAAAGGGGTCGAAGATCGCAGCAACTTCCTGATCGATATCGTGAGCGTGATGCCAGACATTCGTCATTGGCAGCGAAAGGTATTCCGCAAACGCCCCGGGCCGGTTGACGCCAACCCCTTTGGTATGGGCACACAGATGCCGACGCCCTGCCAGGCAGTTTCGGCACGTTCCACAGACGACATGCCCTTCACCACTGACAATTTCACCGGGATGAAAGTCGGTCACATTGGAGCCGACTTCGATCACTTCCCCGACAAATTCGTGACCAACAGCCATCGGAACAGGAATCGTCTTTTGAGCCCAGGCGTCCCACTTGTAAATGTGAACGTCCGTCCCGCAGATCCCTGTCTTCAGGATCTTGATCAAGACATCGTTGATCCCGATTTTCGGTTCGGGAATGTCCTGAAGCCACAATCCAACCGCCGCTTCACTTTTGACCAATGCCTTCATTCGTCTCTCCCGTAATGGCTGAATTTCGAAATTCGGTGAGTCAGATCCGGGTAGCCAGGATGTCGAGTGGGACCAGCTCGCTTCGAGCGCCGGCCCACCCTCCATGACATGGAGAATCCGATCGCCCGGGCACACAGCAAAGAATCCTTTATCTTGTATAGAACGTGCGATATAGTAGACATCACGCGTTTTGTTTGCAAGACAACTTTTCCATTATCGTGGATTTCGACAATGCCTGGCAAAAAGGCCATCCGCACTGAAGAGGCAAAATCGGAGCCCGTTGATCCGATCAGCGGGCAGATTTCGCAACGAGTCAAGCTGATGAGGCAGCAGCGGACCTGGTCCCTTGAACAACTCGCCACGGCATCGGGTGTCAGTCGATCCATGCTCAGCCAGATTGAAAGGAATCAGGCCAATCCGACACTGGCCGTCACCTGCAAGATTGCCCAGGCTTTCGGAATGTCGTTAGCTGAGTTTGTCGAGATCCCGGCGGCTTCCTCATCCATTCATGTCATTCGTGGCGACGATCGCGAACATCTGTTTCGCTCGGACGAACACGTCGAAATTCGTACGCTGTCACCCCTGAATCTGGAAAAGGATGTGGAGTTCTATCAAGTCCGCTTGAAGACTGGCGGTGCATTGCGCAGTGCTCCGCATTTTCAGGGAACTCGAGAATTCCTGACGGTCGAACAGGGTCGAGTCCGCGTGCAGTCGGCGAATGACTCGGCCGAGTTAAATAAAGGAGACTCAACCACCTACCGAGCCGATGTCGCTCATGCGATCGAGAATCTGGGCAAAGGCGAAGCGACGGTGTTTCTGGTCGTGATCTATCAATGACTTGTGCGTTGTGTGAAGATTTGCGGAGGAGCATTTCTGCTTTTGCAGGCTTTGCATCGCCCGGCGTGACAACGTAAGCTGTCGCCCTGTGAATGAGTCGCTGAACTGATTTCCATGATCAAAGACTGATTTCCGTGTCCCCGACGCGCGTCGTGCTGTTGATACCGACCTTGGATCGGTCAGGTGCCGAAAAACAATGTACGCTCCTGGCGACTCGATTGCCGCGCGATCAGTTTGATGTTCATGTCATCGCACTCACGCGGAGTGGCCCCTATGCAGACGTACTTTCCGCTGCTGGAATCCCGTTGACACTCATTGGCAAACGAAGTCGGTTTGATCCGTCGTCGTTCTGGCGATTGCGACGCGAACTCAAGCGATTGCAACCTGACATCCTGCATACCTGGCTGTTTGCGGCGAATTCATACGGGCGGTTGTGTGCCGGGGTGGTGCCTCACGCCAAGGTCGTCGTCTCTGAACGCTGCGTTGACAGCTGGAAAGCAGGCTGGCAGTTGTGGCTCGACCGGCAGTTGATCTCGAAAACCGATCGACTCGTGGGAAACTCCAACGGTGTCGTCGAGTTCTATCGCGAACTTGGTGTCCCTGCTGACAAACTGGTTTGTATCCCGAACGGAATTGACCTGCCCGAAGCTTCGGTGGCCTCATCGGAGCGGACAGAGCTACTGCAAGAGATGAAACTGCCTGCCGACGCATTTGTTGCCGGATTTATCGGACGACTGGCACGGCAGAAGCGAGTCGAAGATCTGATCTGGGCAGTGGAGACGTTGCGACAGATCCGCCCCGAGCTGCACCTGATTCTGATCGGCGACGGTCCAGAACGAGAACGACTGGAAGAGTTTACTCGAAGTGTCCACTGCACCGAGCACGTCCAATTTCTGGGACACCGTGACGATGCCGCAAGGTTCCTGCCAGCGATGAATGTCTTCTGTCTGGCAAGCAGCTTCGAAGGAATGTCAAACAGCATTATGGAAGCGATGTCGTACGCGCGACCGGTGATCGCCAGTGACATCCCCCCGAATCGTGAACTGGTCGTCCCGAACGAAACCGGCTTCCTGTGTAAACTTGCCGATACCGTCGGTTTCATGCAGTACCTGCGTCGCCTGATTGATGAGCCGGGACTCGGCGAACGCCTGGGAAATGCCGGGCGCGAACGGATACGAACCGAATTCGGAATTCAGCTGATGGTTGACCGCTATGCGGCACTTTATCACCAGTTGACGGGACGGTGATCCATGTGCGGAATTGCAGGTGCCTGCTGGACTGCGGCCAGCGAACCTTTGTCAGAAGTGATCCTGAAGCGGATGACTGATGCCCTGGTTCATCGAGGCCCCGATGATGACGGGATTTATTCGTCTCAGGGAAATGTCACTGCATCTCCGAATGGCGACACCGGAAAAAGCGGGGGCGCGATTCTCGGTTTTCGGCGATTGTCGATTATCGATCTGGCAGGCGGCCACCAGCCCCTTTCCAACGAAGACGGAACCGTCTGGATTGCCTTTAATGGTGAAGTCTACAACTACCGGGAACTGAAGCCCGAACTGGAACGATTCGGTCATCGCTTTCGCACATCGAGTGACACTGAATGCATCGTGCACGCTTACGAACAATGGGGCCGCGACTGTGTCCAGCATCTGCGTGGCATGTTTGCGTTCGCGATCTGGGATGATCGACACCGTTCCCTGTTTCTTGCGCGAGACCGCATGGGGCAAAAGCCACTGGTCTATCGGCGGGCAGCCGGTCGACTGGTATTTGCCAGCGAGCTAAAGGCTTTACTGCAGATTCCTAACGCCCCGCGCGAGGTCGAGCCGCAAGCCGTGGCCGATTACGTCGCACTCCAGTACGTCCCGCATCCCCGGTCCATTTTGAAAGGCTACAATAAGCTTCCGCCTGGCCATTGGGCTGAGTTCAACGCCGTCACAGGTGACTTAAAAGTCGAGCAGTATTGGCAAGCTCCCTATGCGCGACCAGAGATTAACGAGAACCCGGTGGCAACCATTTCCGACGGTTCTGCCGGTTCGACACTGCGCGAACGATTGACCGAGGCGGTCCGACTGCGAATGCGAAGTGACGTCCCGTTTGGAGCCTTTCTTTCAGGTGGAGTGGATTCGACCATCATTACCGGGCTGATGCAGCAGCAGTCCGGTCAAAAAGTGAAAACGTTCTCGATCGGCTTTTCAGTCAAGCAGTTCGACGAAAGGAGCTACGCTCGAGAAGCAGCAACCAAACTCGGGACCGATCATCATGAATTTGTTGTCGATCCATCGGCTGTCGAAATGCTGCCCCGCTTGACATGGCACTATGATGAACCGTTCGCCGACAGTTCCGCCATTCCAACAATGTACCTGTCTCAGTTAACCCGTCAGCACGTCACCGTTGCGTTGACGGGCGACGGTGGTGATGAATTGTTCGCGGGGTATGATCGGTACCGAGCTGTAGAGCTGGCCAGGAAGATCGATCGGCTCCCGTGGCTGCTGCGAGCCCCACTGACGAGTTCGATCTGGCAGAGAGTGCCAGCACCGGTCCGGCAAAAATCGAAGTTGCGGCAGATCAAGAGATTCCTGGCGATGCTGGGGCAGACGCCCGAGCGCCGGTATGCGAACTGGGTCAGCATTTTTGACGATACCCGCAGACCATCGCTGTTTTCGGACGACTTCCGTGCTTCACTGCACGGCTACGACGGGGCATCCTTTCTGCTGGAAGCGTATCGGAATTGCTCCGAGGCCGACTTCGTCCAGAAGACGACGTGTGTCGATGTCGAGACATATCTGCCGTGCGACATCCTGACGAAAGTGGATATCGCCTCAATGGCCTTCAGCCTGGAGGCTCGCAGTCCGTTCATGGACCACCATGTTGTGGAACTGGCGGCCCGTATTCCGATGGAGTTAAAACTGCAAGGTGGTCGCGGCAAGCGGATACTGATCGACACCTTTCGTGACCTGCTGCCGGAGTCGATTCAAAACCGCCCGAAGATGGGTTTCGGAGTTCCCCTCGACCATTGGTTCCGAAACGAACTGCGTGAGATGCTGACGGACACACTGCTCGATTCACAGACACTCGGGCGTGGGTACTTCAATCCCGTTACTGTTCGAAAGCTGGTGGACGAACACACCTCATCTCAGTGGGACCACAGCGCCCGCCTTTGGCTGTTGCTGATGTTTGAACTGTGGCATCGCAAGTTCTTGTAACTCAGCCTGGATTTCGGACTACGGGTCACACCGGATTCGATTCAATGAGGCCGAGATACGGCAGCACCGGCGACTGAAACACCTCCTTTCCTTGCCGATCAGCATTAATCAGAGTTCATCAGCGGACGACATCCATGGACCAGCAGAAAATCATCCGATGAAGGAAGCTGCGGGAGACTACACGTTGACGGTTGAGATTTGTTAGACTGGCGGAGGGTTTTTGGCCAACTTTTCGTGCCGTCAACAAGGAGTCTGCGACGATGAT
>CAZSTW010000008.1:53236-74735 GCA_964609845.1 uncultured Planctomycetaceae bacterium
CCGATTTCGTCGCAGTTGCCGCATGGACAGGATAAGCCCGCGCCGACGGATGCCGAGAAGGCGGCCATGGCAGAGATCCGCAAGTCAGGTGGGCAGGTCATGGAATTGGCCCAGAACGATGCCCGGTTGGATGTCGCCTATCACCTTGCCGACGGAAAAATTGAAGACGCTCAACTCGCTTCGCTCAAGAATCTTCCCAAGCTGGCACAGTTGAATGTCCGCGGGAAAGACATCACCGACGCAGGACTGGTCCATATCAAGGACTCCAAAGGACTGATTCGTCTGCATTTGGAACGTACAAAGGTGACCGATGCCGGACTGGAGCATCTGAAAGGACTCGAAAATCTGGAATATCTGAATCTGTACGGGACGGCCGTTACAGACGCCGGCCTGAAGCATCTGGAAGGCTTGAAGAAGCTCAAGCGATTGTATCTCTGGGAAACCAAGGTCACCGATGCTGGTGTCGCAGCAATCAAAGCTGCTGTTCCGGGACTGCAAGTGATTCGCGGAGTCGAACCTGCCAAACCTGCGGAAGCGAAACCTGAAGAAAAGAAGCCTGAAGAAAAGAAGTAACTCCTTTTAGTCAGGGAGCAGTAGCGGGAGCAATCCATGGTGATCGCTGTCGGTCGATTCATGGCTCTAGCCGTTGCAGCGATGATCGTCGCAAGCATCAGTACGATCGTCTGGCCGCTGGATACTCCTGAGCAAAAACTGATTTCCGCCAGGGCAAAACTTTGCTACGCCCTCAACGAAACTTTGTTAGTTGGAGCGAAGCTCGAAGGGGATGATTTCGGTGATGAGCAGGTCATCGTCGCCGCATCAATCCCTTCGATGCAACGCCTTTCGCTCGCTGGATCACTCGTAACCGCGCGTGGAATTCGTGCTCTGCACGCGCTACCAAAACTGTCATCGCTGGACCTCAGCGACACCAATCTCGCAGACGATGCTTTTTCCGAATTGTGCACGCTACCCGGCGTCCGGGAACTGGAACTCAATCGTTGTCGCTGGCTGAAGGATGAAGGCCTGTCGCAACTGTCGGGAATGAAGTCTCTGGAATTCCTGAGCCTGAACGAAACATCGATCACAGCGGCAGGACTCGAACAGTTGCACCGTGCCACCGGGCTCAGGCTGATCCGACTCGAAAACTGCCGGAAGATCGACGATTCAGCGATTGACGCAATCGTCAGGCTTTGTGAAGCGGGTAGAATTAACCTCGACATTTCGGGAACGGAAGTGACTCACGAGGGATTCATTCGCTTGAATACACTCGTTCCACACGGCCGAATTCAGCTACACCCGGATACACTTGTCGGGTTTCGCGAGATTGCTCAACGAGGACAGTTCTTTCTTGGCCTGGATGGCAAGGTGACTGGATTTCGTTGTAAGCGTGATTTTGACGGTTTGACAATTCCACTCATTCCCGGTGACCTTACAACGATCGGGCGTAATTCCGAAATCCGCGATTTGTTTCTGGAACAATCCGGCGTTACGGACCCGATGTTGAATGAACTTCCTCTGTTGAAGGGGCTGGAAACTCTGCGGCTTTCGGGAACTCGAATCACGGACGACGGGTTGAGCGTTCTTGCGAATTTCCCGAACTTGAAAACGTTCTGGCTGCTGGAGACTGATATTCACGGGCCAGGGCTGTCGCATCTGAGGCACACCCGGCACGTGACGAGTTTGAAAATTCAGGCTCGCCAGGGAGACGAGATTCTTCAATATCTGGCACTGCTGGAAGAATTGAAGAATCTCGCAATTAATGCTCCATTGACTGATCGTGGCATCGAGATCCTGGCGACTCTGCCGAAGCTGGAGTCTCTCGCGCTGGTGGATATAGACGTTTCTCGCTCAGGAATCGCCAGATTGGCAGCGAGTTCCAGTCTGACCAGCCTGCGATTTGATGGAGGTTCGATTGGCGACGCAGATATCGATTCGATTGCGGAACTCAAAAGGATCACAGAGGTCACTCTGTCACAGACTCGAGTCAGTCAAGCGGGGCGCAATCGACTCGCAAAACTACGGCCCGACATTGTTTTGATCTGGCCAAGGGAATCGATGATGACTCGTTCGATGACAGGGCTCTGACGACAATCGTCCAAGGTGCTTGACGTTGCAACGATGTGGCGACAAGGGTTGAGAGATGAAAGACCTGCCGGTCATTCCGACATCCTGTGACGGATGCGGAGTTTGCTGTCTGGGTATAGGATCACCAGTCGTGTTATATGCGTCGCGACCGCACTACGCGACACCGCATCCGTTTCGCCCTCAAAACCTTCCCGAAGAATTGATCGCCGAAATCAACCTCCATTTTTCGGGACTTCTGCGTGGCCAGGAACCGCAGGAGACGTGTCTCTGGTTCGATCTTGAGTCTCGACTGTGCAAGCACCACGAATACCGACCACAAGTTTGTCGCGACTACGAGATTGGCGGACGGGAATGCCTGCGAGAAAGGCGCGAAGCCGTGCTGGCAGGCGACCAATATCCGCTGCGCCACCGTGACGAGGCTCTCTGTCAGCAGTCA
The DNA here is from genome assembly GCA_964609845.1 of uncultured Planctomycetaceae bacterium. Classification (GTDB taxonomy): domain Bacteria; phylum Planctomycetota; class Planctomycetia; order Planctomycetales; family Planctomycetaceae; genus Schlesneria. Next base: position 55,758 of record CAZSTW010000008.1, read on the forward strand.
ACCTCAGACCAGATGACCGGTTCCGACGATTTCTCATCCAGATTTTCCGGCGGATCAGGTTCTGGTTCTACTTCGTGAGTGAATTCTGCACAGTTACTCGGGTTCACCGTTGATGAATGTCTTCGCGTAGCCTTCGGCTGGTTTCGAACCTGAGTCTGACACCATTGACGGTGATGGAGAAACGTGGCTCCGCTCATGTCGTCCCCACCAGGCATCGGCCTCTTCCAGTGACCAGCTGTTCGCAGTTGGGCAACGCGACAGCAGCAGGATCAGATCACGCGTTGTCTGTGGCCGTTTGGCTCGCGACTTTTCCAGGCAGGCCATCAACGCACTTTCCAACTCGGTCGAAACGGGCTTTCCAAGTCGGCTTGAAGGCGATTCGGGATGACGTGTCACATGCATCTGGCAGAGTTCTACGATGTTTGCCGCATTGAATACAGGCTGGCCCGTGAGCAGAAAATACCCCACTGCCCCGACTGCGTAGATATCGCTGCGAGCGTCTACTGATTGGGGAGTCTGAATCGCTTCAGGAGACATATACAGCGGCGTCCCTGTCAGGCCATTTGCGGCCGTCAGGCCTGATTGTTTTTCGTCGTCAACCGCTTTCACCAGTCCGAAATCGAGAACCTTGACCACATCGGGCTCACTGCCACGCCGATTGAACATGATATTGGCCGGCTTGATGTCACGATGGACAAGCCCCAGCGAATGGGCTTCGTAAAGTGAACCACAGATCTGGCGCAGGATATGAATCACGCGATCTTCAGGTTGTGGACCGTACCGTTCAACCAGAGTCTGCAGGTCGATCCCGTCGAGATATTCCATGGCATAGTAAAACACTCCTTCGGCAGTACGACCATAATCGTAGATCGCGACCGTATTGGGGTGGTTGAGCTGACAGGTAATCTGGACTTCGCGCTCAAACCGTTTGATAGAACTGTCGTTGACTTTGTCCACGTTCAGCAGTTTGATCGCCGTTGGACGACGCAACACTGCGTGCACCCCCTTGTAGACGACTCCCATCGCTCCCGTGCCAAGTTTCTTTTCCAACGTATATTGGCCAAGTTTCTGGGACTCGATCGCCGATTTCTGAGCCTGACGTTGCAGTCGTGCGACAATCACGGTGAAGATGAAGATCGCGACAGAGCAGATTCCCAGCAGCAGATACAGTCCCCAGAATGTCCATTGCAAGATGGAAAGTGGGCGGAAGGCTTCGTCAGCATCGATTTCAGTAGCGACTCCCAAACCATACTTTGGCAGCCATTTCCAGGCTCCAATCACGGGCACGCCGCGGTAATCACGATACCCGTTCACATCCACGCCGGATGCCCCGGAAACAGCCGCTGCGGCCATCTTGGTCATCGGCAATTCGCCTCGACGTACCGCGGGCCGATGCCCCTTCAGCAGATTACCACCGGGATCCTTCACTTGAAGATTCAAAAGAGATTGCACGTACTCTGTGTCAGGCAGAAGTCCGAGCAACACGAGCGATTCATCGAACCGACTATTGGAAACCATTCTGCCAGACTTGTCGAAGGCATACGTTTCGCCGCTTTCCCCAATACGTCCCAGTTGAAGAATCCGTGTGAATTCAAGATCAGGCCGCATACGAAATGCGAGCGCTCCGATAACTTGAAAACGGGCGTCGCGAATCGGTGCTGCCACAAACATCGTGGGAACGCCGGTTCGCATCCGCCCGTACTGATCCTTCATGATTGTCACGCTGGGAAACGGAGGACTGATCGCCGTTTGACCTTCCAGAGCAGGCAGGACGAACTGTTCATACTCAGCAATGTCTTTCCGTCCCAGAAGGTCGTCCTGGCTCGCAGCAATGATTCGCTTTGTCTTGTCGAAGACCAGATACCCCAGATAGTGATGAGACGACATCGCCGGTTCGAGTTCGGTCTTCAGCTTTCTCAGTGAATCTGTCGTCGATGCAAGTTTCGATGTCCCCGAATCAGAACTTGATTCCCCCTTTTCCAACTCGGCCAGAAGATTGTAAATGGCTTCCCGTACCTGGAAATCATTCGCGGAAGCTTCTGCATTGGAAGATTGAACGCCGAACCATGTTTCGAGCATTTCCGTTTCGACATTCAGGAGCGTCTGCAGTTGAGACTGCAGGTTCGCTTTCATCGTCGATTCAATGGCGCGCCGAACCCCGAAAGCAAGAGTCGCCAGAACGATGATCGCCAGAATCGGAAAAATCCAGGTCTGGCGTCTCAAGAGAACGCCCGTTCGCGTGGCAGTGCGGACAATGCTGGATTGTGCCCATGTCATATGAATCCCCTCCGGGTGAACGCTCTTTCGCGACATCCTTCGGAAAAGACTCAATGGGTTCATGGTGGATCGCTTTCGGAACCGGTCAGTGCGCGGGATTGACTTGGACAAGGGTTTCGGCGGTGGTCTGCACCCCGCCACATCTGTGAAAACGGCCAGCCTCGAAATGCCGAGCCTCGCAGAAAATGCAGTGAATCGTAGTTCCAGTCTGAAGGGATGGCGGGCAACATCACACCACTGGATTCGGAATTACCAAATCTTGGCAATGGCTGAATGTCTGACTATTCCGAATATACCGAAGATTCCGTTTGACGCTTCCTCAATCCGGCAGACTTCGTTACGTTGCCGTGCCATGTAGCTCAGTCTCGGACGAACGTGATCGGTCGTTTCCATCTGCAGACAACGTCCACCATTTTTCGTGTCTGAACGGAAGCGTGAACTGGGTATTACTTCGGAACAGGAAACATGACGGATATTCCAAGCTCTGGACCTCGCACATCCATGCCGTTGCACACCAGGATACTGATCGGACTGTTGATTGGAGTCGCTCTTGGACTGCTCGCCAACTGGAGTGGCTCGTGTGAGAAAGGGATGCACACGGATTCCAATGGAAATGGAATTGTCGATGGTTACACCGAACACCTCTGGTCAGACCCCGACACAAATGGGATCGCTGGCTGGTTGGACCTGGCGATCTATTGGTCGCGGCCCGTGGGAGATCTGTTCCTGCGAATGATGTTCATGGTCGTCGTGCCCATGGTTTTTTCGGCACTGACTCTGGCAGTCGTTGAAATTGGCGACTTGAGCAAACTCGGTTGGATGGGATTGAAGACATTAGCCTTCACCGCGATCCTGTCGAGTGCTGCGGTTCTCATCGGTGTTGGTCTTGTGAACGGCTTCAAGCCCGGTCAGACTCTGGTCCCTGAACAGCGTCAGGCGCTTCTCGACGAGTACTCAAAAGATGCCGCCAGGAGCATGGACAAAGCGAAACAGGCTAAGCCAATTCGTGAAGTGCTGGTCAACCTTCTGCCTGAGAACCCGCTGCAGGAGATGGTCGGGGCTGTCGATGGCAGTTCGAAGGGAAATGGCATGTTGGCGGTGATGGTTTTCTCGCTGATTTGCGGAATTGCCATCACGACGCGCCCGGAGGAAACAAAAACTTTTGTCAGCTGGCTGGAAGGCTTGCTGGCGATTTCAATGGCTGTCATCACCTTTGCAATGAAACTCGCCCCCTATGGTGCCGGCTGCCTCGTCTTTTCACTCGCCGCGCAACTCGGTATGGGCATTCTCCAGACTTTGCTGTGGTTTGTCTTAACAGCACTGCTTGGATTGGCTCTGCAACTCTTCGTGGTCTATTCGATCGTCATCGTAGTATTTGCGAGGCGGTCACCGCTGGCGTTCTTTCGTGATGTTTCGGAAGCAATGCTCGTCGCATTCGGGACATCGTCTTCAAGCGCCACGCTTCCGACCGCAATTGAGGTCGCTCATGAACAATTAAAGCTGCCAACTCGAATCGCCAACTTCGTACTGACAGTCGGAGCAACCGGAAACCAGAATGGAACGGCCCTGTATGAAGGCGTGGTCATCCTGTTCCTGGCACAGGTCATGGGGGTGGAACTGAGTGCAACGCAGCAGTTCTCGGTCGTGTTGATGGCGATCCTGGCAGGTGTTGGCACAGCAGGAGTTCCTGGGGGATCGCTTCCATTGATTATCGTCGTGATGCAGTCCGTGGGAATTCCCGGAGCAGCAATCGGAATAATTCTGGGAGTCGACCGGGTTCTGGACATGTGCCGAACGGTCGTCAATGTCACGGGAGATCTGGTGATCGCCGCCTGCGTTGCCAATGGTGAAGCGGAATCATCACCAATTGACACCTCAAACAACGATCAGTCTGCCTGAACCGGCGTTACGTCTGATGCGCTGTACGAGCGGTCGAAACTCTCCTTCGACGGCGTACGAGTGTCAGGCGTCAACAGTTTGAATGGCGGTCTCTTGAGGAAAAGATTTTTCTCAGGCCGCACGGCGTTCATCATCAGCGGCAGTCTGGCTGCCAACTTCGCTGGTAAAGTTCTGAACCCCCGACTTCACGTAGGACTGGTTTGTCCCCCCCGCATTCACACCGACGCCTGGATTTCGCCAGAGACACGGAATGGTGTGCAAGACTGCAGCCAGATACGTCGGGAAGATCGGAATAACCGCTTCTGGATGTTTACGTTGATAGTCTGCCAGCTTGGATTCCAGTTCAAAGTGTGGAGCCCTGGGAAATCGATGGTGTGGTCCGTGGACATCCAGATTGAAGTTGAAATAGGAGCAGACGCGGGTCACCCAGTTTTTCCCCATGACCGTTCGCGTTCCTAGAATTGGATCGGTGCTGGCCATTCCCACATGTTCCGTGAATTTTCGGAATCCATTAAACGCGGCCGCGATTGGCATTGGCAGCAGCCACATCGGATCGAATCGCTGCAAGTCAACGATTCCATTCAGACTCAGCGCCGTGATGCCCATAGCGACGCTTCCCCAGAATACTGCAATCGCGATGTATTCACGTTTGATCGCAGTGCGAGCTTCCCGGCTGAGTGGGGACTTGCGTACGAAGTAGATTCGACCATAAACAATCGGATTGGCAAGAATTGCACCCACGATATCGAACACAACGAAGGCTCGACGAAACGCGAGTGACGCCCCTGGCTTGGAATACGGCCAGAGTTCGAAGTCCTCAGACGTATTCATATAGGCGTGATGACGGATGTGCGTTTCTCGATAAGCCGTGTAAGGAATCCCGAGAAACGTTCCAACAACTCGGCCAAACCAGACGTTGGCATTCCGCCAGGTCCCCATCGTCTGGTGTACCGCTCCATGAAACGATCCGGATACGCAGAACCAGCAGTAACCGAGGAAAACTGACCAGGTCAGTTTAACAAACAAGCTGTCCCCACCCAGTCCCGACACGAATCCGGCATAGCCAAGAATCGCAATACTCGGGAAGACGAGAAACCGCGGCCAGAGCACACCTTCGCCCAGCACGCGAAATTCTTCCGGGCTAAATTCCGTATGCGACAACGGATCATCCTTGATTATGCAACTCGCCGGTCCGCGGCAATGTCTGTCGGGATCATTTGTTTCAGACGCTCCACAAAGAGGTCTACAAGTTCTTCGGACTGCTCGCGCGTGAAACTTAAGGGATCGCAATGCATGTTGATGTACAAATTGCCTGCATAAGTCCCCACGGAGGTCGATAGTCGCGTATTCGGCCTGACGGGGACGGCACCTGTCAAAACATCGAGCGTGACATTACCGGCAACACAGCGCCCCTGTTTTAGGGGGAACCGGGCAGTAAACTGCCGCCGGATATCACCAACATTGGTCAAAATCACTGATGTGAAACAGCGATTCAGCCGCAGCAGGCACCAGAGAAGCCCTGGTACCTTCAAGACATACTTCAGGCCAATGGCAATAAATCGGCCTTGACGTTCATTGACGATTGTTGACGTGCGGCGATGAATGTCCGCCAAAGTTTCTTCCGGCTTTTCGCAGTCACCAGCCAAGCGAGTCAGGAACATGTAACTGACAACATTGGCTGCGGGCATTTGATCATGTAACGGTGTTCGCAGACTGGTTGGCATCCCGATCCGCAGCCACTGGCGATCATTTCCCTTGCCGTACCTCCGGTTCCATTCCCGAATGGTCTGGAACATTTCCATCAGATAGAGGTCGTTCAGCTCGACCCCTTTGCGGGCGGCGACAACTTTCATCTGCTGTACGACCGGTCGTTCAACGACGCGACTGACAATTGCCGGAAACGTCAGAAACGTTCCGATCGGATTCGACGTCCGACTCGCGGCCAGAGGAACCGGTTGCCGACGCAGCAGTTTTAACAACTTCTGGCTCAGCATCAGCGGGCAACTGACTTTCTTCGACGGTTTCTCGCTGGCTTCAGATCCAAAATTGGATCGAGCTTTCAGCCGATCAATCTGGATTGGTTCGATTTCTGGAAGCTCGGCCCCTTCCTCGGCGGTCTTTTGACCGTAGTCAGCAAGCAGATCACCAATGAACTGCACTCCCCCCAGACCATCGGTACAGGCGTGATGAAACTGGAAAACCAGTTCGGCAGCGCTTTGGGTTTTGTTAACCCAGATCCTGAGTCCAATCTCGCAGGTCAGATCAATTCGTTCCTGATCTGGCGGTTGCAAGTTCCCTGCGCCGTCCACCCAGGTCATCTGTGGTGACGGTTTGTCGACAGGAATCCAGCACCATCCCTGGCCTCGGACCTTGCCGATATGGCTCATGAGGAGTGGATGCCGCCGAAGTGCAAATTCTACGGACTCTTCAAACACAGCTCGCTGCAGATCGCCCTTCAGACGGACGATCAGCACAAACGACATCGGATAGGCGTTTGAGTCGTCCAGAACCATATAGCGTTCAAATGGCGACAATGGCAGCGGGAAAACACTTTGTTCGAGGCCAACCATGTCCGATGGCGAACTGGAATCAGCATTGAATCCCATCATGAGATCCTTGTTTCGAGTAGACGATGGCGAGTCTTTTGGGAAACAGGCATCAACAGGAGTCGGGGCATCAAATCCTGGACTCTGATCACTTCTGCGGCATCATCCGCTCTTCTTTCAATTCGTCGCTGTGTTTGACAAGAACCATTCCAGGTTTGGGATTGATTCGGAATGAGAATTCCTTGCCGATTGGCAACGTGTACATTTGGGCAACCGTTCCTTCCTGCCGGCGCCAAGTCAATGGATATGGCGAACGGTATTCGTCGAATTCGCCAGGCGCCAAGGTTCGCGGCACGCTCCACCCCGTATACGGGCCACGAACTTCGTATACCAGTGGCTTATCCGAATCGTTCGAAATCAGCACCCCAGGCAGTTGGTATTGAGTCACGACATGGTCTTTTCTCCAGTCGAGAACGTCCAGTCGCAGGGGAACGCCGTGGACAACCATGTCAGGCACCCCTTCAGGTCGTACGCCATCGAGCAACTGAGCCGCTTCACGAGCCTTGAGAACACTCGCGACCAGCCGGTCTGCATCAACCGTCTCGTTTTCGGCTTTGTATCCCGGAGCGAATGTCCATTGTGGGATGATTCGGAACTTGCCCAATTCAGCGAACTTGAATCCGCGTCGAGCAAATCCCTCCTTCTTGACATAAGGAGCGTATTCGCGTTCGATCGACATATTCAATTCACCCACCGGTACCCACTGGGATTCGCCCTTTTTTCGGAATGCGACTCGAAGTGGAACCGAGGACAGCGAAAGTGTCATCAGATTCCCGGGAGCATCCTCGTACAACTGAGGTCCGCTGCCGAGATCCGGCGTTCGAAGATGGATTGGATCACGCAGATAGAAATCGACGCTTGTTTCCATCTCCTCGCCATGCTTCTTCAAATCCGGAATAATCTCTTGCAGGAATTCGCGATCTGCAAGGGCATGGTATTCCTTAGGCGTGAAGTCATAAACATTGAAGCTGTTGACCTTCCCTGCAATGATCAGATTGCTCCAGGCCGGTACCACCGACTCAGCAATATTCATTTCCAGCCCGGTCTTCAGCGGCTCTGGAAACTCTGCAGGAGCCGGATAGTGCATCTTCTGGAACGTTTTCGGGGTCTGTCCCAGTGTTGACAGGACCAGTCCCGAGATGATGGTAATCCCTTGATCATCAATCTTGATTTCTTCAGGGAACATCTTCAGGCGAGGTTGCCACATGGGCATCGAGATCTGACCAACGGTCATGGTCTTCGCATAGATCACATCATTCAGTTTGTTTTCCGCGGTCTGGATAACCCCTGGAATGCTGTTCAGCACCTGACGTTCGATCTCTCCCTTTTTCGAATAGACCCCGTCAACCAGCCCATCTGACACTTTTCCATTCAGGAATGGCAGACCACGAACATGAACGTCGGAAGGCTGGGTGACATACCAGTTATCCGGAGGGATCTGGAAATCAACACCAGTCAAATTAAGATGTACGCGCCGATCCTTCACATAGGGTTGCAGTTCAATAGTCAACCAGACTGGGGCACGATGTCCGATCACAACATTCATCGGGCCTGCGGAGGCGGACAGCAATACCTTGGCATTGAGCTGTGAGTTCGAGACGGTCATCGTGAAGTTGCGGAGACCTGCCTGCAGGATCAACCGGTTGGGAGCTTTCGGAATGATGCGAACCTGCTCCACTCGCCCCTGGTAATACAAACCTGACAAGGCAACATCGACGGGAAGGAATCCCCCGACCTTGGTACTCTGGTAGACGGGTGCAACCGCTCCTGCCATCGGCTTTTCTGCCAGCTTTTCCGGGGCTGCGAAGCAGAACGCATCAAGAACGTCTTTACAGATCCGGAATCGAAGTGCTCGTGACATCTCGGCACCAGCGACAAACGGAACTTCGAGATCAAGTCCGCTGCTGTAGCCTTTGGGCTCGGTCCAGTCGAGGTTCTGATTGGGTTCCTTGCTGGGATCGAGCATCCAGTCGATCAACGCCTGTTGAGTAAACACGACATTGCTCAGGTCATGTGCCTTCTTGGAGACTTCTGACAGGTACGCTCTTCCACCTTCTGCACTGATCGCATCAACCATGTCCCGAGCAACGTGCGTGGCGACCAGGGGATCATGTGCTGCGTGGAAAACCCACGTTGGAATCCCGACAACCTTGGCAGCATCTTCCTTCTTCGCCATGGCACTGACGGGAACGAGGGCGGACCATCGTTGCGAAGTTCTGGCGGCGATTTCCCAGGCACCAGTCCCACCCATCGACAGGCCGACCAGGACCTCGCGTTTGGTGTCAACACTGTAGTCCTTTTCCACAGCATCGAGCATCTTCAATGCTCGCTCGGAATCTTCGGGTTGATCAGTCCATCCCCCCAGCACTCGACTGTGCAGGTTTTCACATTGCGGGAAGACGACCAGGAAAGGGAAATCTGCCATTCGCAGCCGAATTGCAGGTGCCATCCCGGAAACCAGTTGTGACCGTCCATCGGTTCCGCGATTGCACGCACCGTGCAGGAACAGAATTGCGGGCCATTTCCTGGCAGGGCTGTAGTTCGCGGGGACGAACACAACATACTTGTGTTCTCCCTTTTCATCCTTGAACACGCGATTGACAAATTCCCCCTGCGCCAATGATTGGCCAACGGCCTGAACACCTGTATTCGCTGCAGGTGCCACCTGGCCCTGAGTCTGCCCGACCATGGCAAGACTGCCGATAACGGCAAAAATCACCGATCGATTCCGCAAACCCCGCGTGACGGCCATTCTATTCCTCCCTGAAGTTGCCACTTACAGTTCTGCCCCAGTTGCGATCTTCCAATGTTGCAACGGCATGTCCGTCAACGACGACATCGAACTATCCGTTTTTATCGGCTACACACAGCGCTGCTTCTGCTGCCCGTTTACGAGGATCAATCGATTCCTTCGGCTGCTCGCAATCACAACCGTTCATACCGTTACAACCGCTACAGTTATCGTGACCAAACCTTTGCCATGACCTGTGAACACTGATCGTGAGGCTGCGATTCAGACGGACAATTTCGACTCAATTGCTGCGGCGTAGACCAGTAACGGAGCTTCGAAAGCCGACTCGTCTGCCAGAATGCACGAATGCGTTTCGATCGCAGAATCTCTGCGAAATGCTGCAACACCAGTTCTTCCAGCACGATGTACGAAACATCTGAGTGCAGAAGCTACGCTGCGATCGAATCGCTCTGTCGTCCCGGCAATTCGATTGTCGCGGCATCGTTCCAATCGATGTGCTCTGGCAATGGGAAGGATGCGGCGACCTTCAGCACATGCAGTTGTTCACCCCGCGTTTCAAAGCCACTCTTGCTCAAGAACTCGAGAATCGGTTGATTGCGCGGACCGATCACAACGGGAGCTTCGAGTTGCTTTCCACCTTCCGCAGCGATGATGTTTGTCAGACCATGCAGCGTCGCTTCTTCAACACCACGCCCCAGAACTCGGCAACTCATCAAGAATGTATCGAGTTGATGAGAATCACCTTCATGTCCCGGCCGTTCCAGAATCGTGACACCGACCAGTCCATAATCGCCGAACCTGTCTGAAGCTTCGATCACATGGATACTGAAGCGGTCGCCGAGATCCCTGATTTCAGACAGGGATCGTCGCTTGAGCGACAAATTAAACTGGTTGGTCTTCTGCGTCAGCTGAGCAACTCGCGGCAGATCAATATCATTGGCGGGCCGCATGACCACGCGAAGTGACAGTGACTGCAAATATGACTGCAGATCACCCGTATTTTCCTGTAATCGCCTTCGTTCCTGTTCCTGCTGCATCATCGCCGCACGAGCCTGGTCTTCGGCAGTCAACTGCGGGGCGTCAAACCTCCATAACCGCGAGATCATCGGAACATATTGCGCCGCATCCACGGGAAGCGGAACCACCGTGACGCCGGGGGCATTAGCCGTCATTTCCAGGCGATTTGCCACATCGTCGTCGATGAATACGATCGAATCGAGGCCCAGATTCAGTTCTTTGGCAATGTCCTTCACGTTTTGAGATTTCGGCAGCCAGTTGATCCGAGCTGTTGTGAAGTCTTCGCGTCGCAGGATCATTTCCGGATGTTGATCGAGTACCTTCCAGACATCTTCGGGTTGATTGCGGCTGACCAGCACGAGCAATTGGCCCTTAGACTTAAGTGATTTGAGATATTGCTGGAAGAGTCGGAAACTGCGTCCCGGATGATCGGTACCAAGATGAATTCCGTCGATGCCATCTTCGGCAATCACGCCGCCCCACAGGACTCCATCCGCATCGACGGCAACAACCTTGGCGGGAGCAATGCGACGCTGCCGAACCAGTCGTGATAGCTCAATCCCCAGCTCACGATAGACGTCAGCCGAGTAAGGCGAACGTGCAATCACTTCGTTTTCCGTATCGTAGGCCGCATTGACCCCGACAGATTCCACCACAGCCGAGAAATCGAGCAGCGTGACATCCGGCAGTTCCGACAGCTTCTGTCTCCAGTTTGCCCGCACGGTTTCGGCGGTTCGCCGATCAATATTCACGACTTGCGAGACAACCGGAGGAAGTGTCCCCACCACCAGAGTTCCATTCGCATCGCGCGAGAATCGAGCAATGGCATCAAGCAACGATTCGGCCGAATTTGCTCGATCATCTGCCAACAAATCTTCGGGACGCGACAGGACAATGTTCAATCCCGTTCGGTTATTGCGGAACATGCTGGTGGGTGACAGTAATTCCTGTGCCACCTGATTGAATCCAGCAAACTCGACTTTGATGTTCATCCCAAACGCACGAGCCCACAATTGCAGGCTGGACGCAATCGACTCGGAAGTGAACGTGGACGCAATGACCACGCGCAACTCGCTCCCTTCCGGCATTTTCAACTGATCCACCTGTTGTGCGAGCGCCTGTGTTGCTTTCTCGTGATCCCACAACGGCAAAAGTTCGGGGTCGCGTGGAAGTTGCTCAACTGTGTCAGGACTTTTCGATGGAACCGCCTGGTGCTGATCCAGCAGCCTCAAAATGTCTGGAATTGATCGCAGGCAGAACGACTCAGACGCACCGACCTTAATTCCGAACCTCGAAAAGATCCCCGCCGCGATCCCCATTTGCCCCAGTGAATCCCAGTCGCCAATATCTTCCATCGTGGAATTGGGTGTGACATCTTCAATCGGGTGATGCAAGGTTTCGGCAACCAGCTTCCGAACGGCGAGCAGTTGATTGTCATCACAAATCGCCGCTGCTGCGTTGCTCTGACACGAGTTCGAGGCGATTGCGACCTGCGGCAGATTCTGCCGTTGAGCAAACCGCGGACGCAGAAACTGAGCTGGGTTACCTCCCCAAACTTCGTCTGCAGGAATGATCGTGTATGGAAGAACGTTGCTTCCGGCTTCAACCACCGAGTTGTCGCCAATCTGAACTCCCAGATTGATGCGAACTTGCCCGCCAACGGTGACTCGGCGGCCAATTACGACGGGCGCACACGCATATTCGAAACTTCCGTCGGGTTGTACTGTGACAGCATGGCACGTAATCGTCGCGTCACCCCCGACGAGAGAATCCTCTCCGATTTCCGTCAGATCCGGGTCCCAGAGAATTCCCCAAACGTGAGCGTCGCGATGAATCTTGTTTTTTGGCGAATAACCGCGAAAAACCAATTGCTGCCAGCTCGACAACGTCTGAAGTGATCGAGCCATTGGAAGTGACTGGATCATCGAGCACTTCAGGTAGAGCATTAACTGAGTAATGAATCTCGCTTGTTCCGCATTATCCTTTGAAGAGGCTAATCGCGGACTGCGGCGATAAGCCAGGGCATAGAAGGGAATTCCAATCGCGAATCCCCAGCCGAGGAACAGGATCAGCCAGGCCAGATAAATCACGGGAGCTAATGTCACGACGGCCCAGACAGGCAGCGCGTGCATCAGGCCGGAAAGATACATTCCCCCGGCAAGAGTTCCTGACGCCAGTGTGGCGTAGACCATCAGGTAGAAAACGGAAAAACTGGATTTCGCGAAGCTGAACCGAAAAGCTTTTGACGATTCATCCATGAATCAGCTCCCAAAGATCTAATACGAGTTTATCGGTTCACACATCGGCCTCCTGAATGTGTCTGCTCCATATCGACTTCGACCCAGGAACAATCAGCGGCATTGGAAGGCTGGACATAGCGACAAAATCAATCGCGTAGACTTTTCCGGCGGTTATGATCAGGTTGGCAGAGAAGAGGAAGTAAAGCATTTCGGTCACTGCCAACGAGCTTGGTGACCATCAACTTGAGATCGTGGTGAGGCCAGAGTTCCTGTGGTGTGGTGCTTTCGCGATCGACTTTCAGACATCAATCTGCGGGGCAATTCAGTCAAATGGGATCCTTCGCGGCAGACCTTAATTGAATCGTCGGGCACCGGAGCGCGGTCCAAAAACAAACTTGTTTTTTCCACGCACAAGACCGTCAAACGATGTCACGCCTTCGGACTTCCCTCCTCCGTCCGGATTGTTAATGTTTGTTCATCGTTCCTCTGCAGAGAACGAAATTAAGCCTGTGACGACCTTCCCGACGCAGGCTTGAGAGTACGGCGTGATGGTGGCCCCCGGTCAAGGGATACGACCGGGAAGGATTCACGTCGGAACGCGAAGGTCGCGAACCATCGAGGTTCACCGACGTGAAGTCAATTCACCACGGCCCCTCGATAAGCAGTCTCGCGAACGGATGGTGCTTCCTGGAAATGCTGACCGACGCGAAGTCAAGGTCAACGAGGCTTCGCACGGTCATTCGGTTCCTGTGTTCTCATTCTTTCTTCTGCTGTTTCACCGATGCGTCCAGCTCATTGGAGCTGGCCGCAACCACGAAAGGCTTGTGCGCTCATGGCAACAAAACAGAAAAAGTCCGCTAAGACCACCGTCTGCTCAGCGAACGACGAAATCCTGATGGGCTACGAACGTCCGAATAATCGCACGATGGGATTTGTGACGCAGTTGCAGCCTCCCTCACCGGACCAGCAGCCTATCCACTATGATGGACCACACCTGCTGACCTGTGCACCTACCGGCAGCGGCAAGGGACGCTGCTGTGCAGTCCCCGCACTGCTAGAGTATCCCGGCCAGACAGTCACCATCGACATCAAGGGCGAACTGTATGGCTGTACTCATCGGCGACGACGGGAGATGGGCCAGCAGGTAATTAAGCTCGATCCATTCCGTGTCGTGGATCATACGACCGATGGTTTCAATCCATTGGAGATGTTCCAGCTTCCGACGACAGACTTCGACACTGATTCTCAGATGGTCGCATCGATGCTGTCTGAAGGCAATAAGTTCGGCCGTGATCCTTTCTGGGATACAACCGCCAGTGGACTGCACAGCGCCGTCATCAATTATCTGGTGACGTTGCAACCACCGGATAAGCAGAACTTCAACGAGATGCGGCGACTGCTGTGCAGCGACGACGTGGTCTACAAGATCGCGGTCTTGATGGATACGGTCGGGAAGAAGATGCGGGAACTGGCGTACCAGGAGTTTTCCTCGTTCCTTCAACTCGCAGAACGTGAGACGCGCCCGAGTGTGCTGGCGACGGCACAGTCGTATATCAAGACGTTCAACAGCGAACGCGTCTCTGAGATGCTTGAGAAATCAAGTTTCTCATTGCAGGACTTCGCTGACGGAAAGCCGATGTCAATCTACATCATCATTCCGCCCGAACGACTGGAAAGCCATCGCCCGCTGCTGCGGATCATCCTGGCGTCACTGTTTGCAGCGGTGTTCTCACGCAAGAAGATCCCCAATCCGCGGACTTTATTCCTGATCGATGAAGCGGGGAATCTCGGTTCATTCCCGGTCATGAAGGCGGCGATGACCCTTTGCCGCGGCTTCGGTGTCCGCTGCTGGACCTTCTGGCAGGACATGCAGCAGATTCAGGAATGCTATCCGAACTGCTGGAAGACCATCATCAACAATGCCGGAGCCTTGCAGTTGTTCGGCCTGACCAACCGGCTGATGGCGCGAGACTGGTCCGACATTCTGGGCTGTTCAGTCGACACGCTGCTGGGCATGAAGCCTGAAGAACAGTTTTTGTTGCTGCAGGGAAAAGGTGAATTCATCAGCCGGCGGCTCGACTACCTGACCGACCCCGTCTACGAAGGCCAGTTCGACGACAATCGGTTCTACACCCGCTGAGATTGTCCTGTGCGTTTACCTGGGCATGGAATTGGGGGCGTGGAATTGAATCCACGCCCCCTTCTTTTGTGCAGCATTACATGAACTCGAATTTATTCCTGCGGCTTCTTCTGCTGGGTCAGCAGGAATGCCATCAGGTGTTCGAACTCTTCTGGCTTCAGGATTTCGCTGACGTTGACGGGCATCAATGACAGCGTCGACAATTGCTGTTCTTCAATGTCCGTCTTGGCGACCATGAACTCTTTCCCCTTGTTGTCGGCCAGGACAAGTGTCTCTCCTTCATTGCGACGGATCAGGCCGACGAGGACTCGACCGTCGTTCATAAACAGAGTTGTGGCGCGGAACGCGGGGTCAACGTTACGATTCGGATCGAGAACGTCTTCGACCAGCCGGGCCAGTCCGCGGGCTCCGATGCCGTCCAGTTGAGGACCGATCTTCTGTCCCTTACCGCCAACCTGATGACAGATGGCACAGTTCTTTTCAAACAATGGCAAGCCCTTCTCCGCCGAGGCCCTGGCTGAACTGAACTGAGTGCGGCGTTCGTCGATCAGCTTTAGCAGTTGTTCACTCTCTGAAGGAAGCTTCGCTGTCAGGGACGTGATTCTCTCGTCGAGCTTCTCGAGTTTATGGGCGTTCAGACGATTACGGATGACGGGGTCGAGTAACAGCCGCGGGGATGCTTTGCCGGAAGCGGCCAGAGCGAGTAACGCTTCGGCCCCCTGCCGGTCACTCGCCAGCATTTCGGCGAGGGCTCGTTGTGTTTCACGCGGGGCTCGCAACATCGTTTCGCCGAGCGATTCCAGAATTCCTTTGGCATCTCCCGTCAGCGCTGCGATGAGAATTCTTTCGTTAGCGGTGGCGGCATTGCTGTCGGTCACACCTGTCAGAATCGCTGCCACGCGTGCATCCGGTGCGAATGACGAATACGCTTCGGCCGCCTGCCGACGGACGGCCAGACTTTCGCTGGTGTTTTTGACCATCTGCTCCAATTGCTGCCGGAAATCAGCCAGTTTGAAGCGGGCAATCAATTCGAGTGCAGCGGATCGAGCACGGAACTGCTCCTCATTCAGTTGATCCAGCGAAAACCTGCCGACAGCTAACCAGGCGTAACCCGTAGCATCGAATCCATCGACGAGTTCCAGGTAACCACGTCGATTCGCGAATTTGGACAAGTCCCATTCAGTTCGTTGAGCCGTGTCATTCCGTGGAGGCTTCGCTTCTGCCAGCAGTTCACCCGACTGGGCATCGCGAAGTCGAATAAAGTTGCGGGCAACTTCCGGCGCGGTTGCCAATCCATTGTGACCGGCGGAGTAGAAGCTGAGTTTGGCGGGAATCGTAAATGTCCCGCTTCGCAAAGTCCCCATCAGGCGTTCACCCTTGGGCAGACTGCACCAGAATGAGCTGTCGGTGTTGCCATCGGCTGATGCTCGTTTTTGACGAACCCACGGATCACCCTGCACAGCGGCCCCCGGTTCGGGAATGCTGGTCCAGGTAACGCTGTCGGCTGCGGGGACGGTCAGCAGTCCCTTCACAAGATCAACGGCCCAGACGCGAATCGGTTCGCTATCACGAACTCCACGACGTTCAAGCCCGGTTTGAATCGATTGAAGCTGCTGAAACTGGTAGGCGGGATTTTCGGCAAATCGTGTGCGAATCAAAGTCGCAAGCTGAGCAACGCGGTTTTCACTCGCATACTGACCTGCGAACGCGACATATTCAGTCGCCTTGGGATCATTCTTGCCGAATCGATCCAGGTAATCGAGTACCAGATCTGCAGCCGCAGGAGTTTTCACAGCAACGGCCAATTCGGCCAGGATCTTCAGTTGCGGTTCCGTAAACTTCGCGCCGCCAAGCTTTGCCAGTACCGCATCGTCGCGCAACTGGTCTCGCAGCGCCATTCTTGCGACATGAACCAGGTGCGTATCTTCAGCAGCAGTTTCATCAATCAGCTGAAATAACGCGGAAACGTTGTCCAAATGTGGATGTCGTCCCAAAGCGTCTGCCGCCACGCGGCGAACAATCGCATTTTCGTCCTTCAAACGGGCTCGAACCCGGACAAAGTCAGCCTCCTTCCACTCCGCTCGTTCAGCGAGGGCTCGGATCGTATGAGTTCGCACGAGAGGTGACATATCTGCCGTCAAAGCATTCAGATCATCGTCGCTAAGTCCACCAAGCCGCTCTATGACCCACAGTCCGTGGGCTCGCCCTTCCGCTCGCGATGGGTTTGCCTGAATTGCCGCTCGAACGGCAGCCACGGTTGATAGTCGAAGCTGGTCACGTTCAGCAGCCGGGCGATTTTGCACCGACTCAACCAGCCAATTGGTGGCATACGTCCGAACCGTCAGATTGCTATCACTCAGTTCTTTGATGAGTTCACTCGCTTTGAGAACTGTCAAATCAGGAATTGGTCGTGGTGGAGTCCCCTTGCCATCAACCCCTTTATAGACAACTCGCCAGACGCGGCCATGAGTTCGATCGCGACGCGGATGGTCAAGCGGTACTTCGTAGTGGCCGATGATGCAGTTGTAAAAGTCGGCAATATAAAGGGCTCCGTCCGGCCCGACGGTCAGGTCGACAGGACGGAACCAGCCATCGTCACAGGTGACAAGGTCAGGTTGAGTGTCGATCAGAAACGTCGAGCCGACCTGCTTCAGTCGATCATGGTGAACGACGCAATTCACTGGATTGCAGATATAGACGCTGCCGCGATGCCCGTCCGGAAAATGCTCTGCACCGTAGTAAGCAGGTCCGCAGATTCCCGTGGAACCGTGACCGTGGTCGATCATGGTCGGGGCAAATCCCATCCCATCATGTGGTTTTCCGAAACTTGGGTAATAGCCGCCACGCAGCAACATATAGATCGGCATAGAGTGGCAATCCGAATCGAAAGCATCACCCCAGGGACTGAAGGTCAGGCCAAACGGGTTGACCTGTCCCCATGTGAATTGCTCAAACCGCGAACCATCGGCTCGAAATCGGTACGTATTCCCGGAATTCATATTGGTGACGTTCCCCGACGCATCGCGAATGGCCGATGTGTTGGCGAAACCATGGCAACCGTAGATCCAGCCATCCAGCCATGGGCGGAAGGAACTCGCCATTCCGTGTGTATCGATATTGCCGAATTTGCCGTAGAGGATGTCGCGAGTGTCCGCTTTTCCGTCCCCGTCGGTATCTGTCACCCGGTAGATGTTGGGAATGCTGTAAACAAGGGCGGTGCTGCCATTGCCGAGGGGTGTTGTACCGATCGGAATATTCAGTCCACCTGAAAAGTGAGTGATCTTCGTCGGGCGGCCATCTGGCCCGATCCCTTCAACAACCGTCAGACGGTCACGCGGATCGTGGTCCCCCTGCCCTGGAAATCTGCTTCGGGGCTCCACATCTCCTTTGGCGGGATACGGGTATTCGACCGAATGGGTAATCCAGAGTCGCCCGCGTGCGTCAAAGTTCAGATTCATGGGCTGGCCGATATCGGGATCAGCGACAACCAGTTGAATTTCGAATCCCGGAGGGAGATGAAACATCTTCAACTGCTGTTCGGGACGCAACGCTTCCGTTGGTGCGACACCGGGAGCAGCATGGACCACCGAAATTTGAACAAGTTGTACACATGCAAATGCGAGGACGAGGGCTAGACGCTTCATGGAAGACCTGATTCTTGTTCCTCCAGGGAATCTTTCGCACTGGAGGGCGTTTCGTGGGACATCAAAGACGAAATAGCTCAACACGCGATAGTCGCGTTGCGGTATCGTGGCATCAGTCGTTTCTGATTGCAAATACAGGAGTTCGCGAATTCGCGGCCTCCCATCACTGCCTGCTGATGCGACGATTGATAGGAAGCCGATCATCGATTCGAGCCGGCTTTCCGGAAACTTAAGACGGGAACTTCCAGATGCACAGTCAACCGAAGCGAACCGCGAAAGCAGGAGGACTCGAGGTTTTCAGGCCCGCCCGAAGGCCGCAGAATGAAAAAACTCTGACCATAAATCCTTATCTCGTCATATGGAATCGTCGAACAACTTGACAGGTGGCACATCCGCCAGTATC
>CAZSTW010000008.1:74745-95901 GCA_964609845.1 uncultured Planctomycetaceae bacterium
GCCAGTATCGTCAATTCGCGCATGTGCAGAGTTCGTTGCACTGGGTGACCGGGGCATGGGTTCGGTCATGTGATGGTGAGTCTCAGCTTGTACGCGGGGGCATCGGCCATGTGAGGGAACGCGGGTCCAATCCGAGGTTTCGGAACCTGTTACCAGTTTGCTGGAGATCAGCATGCTGGAGATGGGGCAGGCTTATCGGCTATCTGTATCAGCAGCTTGCCGCGAAATAAGTGGGACTCGTGCCCACTTTTTTGTTTTTGGGGATAGTGAAACTCGCTGCGGAAGTTGTTCCTGGTGCTCAGGTTGAACCGCAGCGAATACAGAGGAATATGCTGTTTGGCGACGTCAATCAGCGAGAAGGGTTGAAATGAACGGTCCCGAGTTGTTGCGTATCGTCGATGCGATCCACCGCGACAAAAGCATCGACAAGGAGATCGTGTTCGAAGGGATCGAACAAGCGATCCTGTCCGCAGCGCGTAAGCACTTCGGCGAGGACAAGGAAGTCGATGTTCACGTTGATCGTGTCAACGGAAATCCAACGGTCAAAGTGAACGGCCAGGACGTCGACAAGGATGAACTCGGCGATCTTCTGGGCCGAATTTCGGCTCAGACCGCCAAGCAGGTCATGATCCAGAAGATCCGCGAGGCCGAACGCGACGCGTTGTATGACGAATATACGGAACTGCGAAACCAGATTGTTTCCGGGACTGTTTCCAAGCTGGAAGGTGGAGCTGCCATCGTTGCCTTGGGCAAGGTTGAAGGGCTTCTGCCTCGCGGTGAACAGATCCCAGGTGAAGGTTTTCGAGTCGGCGAGCGTGTTCGGGCGACGGTATTGGAAGTCCGCAAAGCGGGCAGCCGCGTCAAAATCATTCTCTCTCGAACGCACGTTGAATTTGTTCGACGGCTGTTTGAGCTGGAAATTCCGGAAGTTTCCGAACGAGTTATCGAAGTCCGTTCACTGGCACGTGAAGCGGGTTACCGCTCAAAGGTCGCGGTCTCCTGCAGTGACACCAATATTGATGCGGTCGGTGCCTGTGTCGGGGTTCGGGGTGCGCGAATCAAGAACATCACGGGTGAACTGGGTGACGAAAAGATCGACATTGTCCGGTGGAACGACTCGCTCCAGGTGCTCGTGCCCAATGCCCTGCAGCCCGCTGAAGTAGAAGACGTAATCCTCTGCCCGATGCTGGGTCGTGTCATCGTCCTGGTTCGGGATGATCAGCTTTCGCTGGCTATCGGCAAGCGTGGCCAGAATGTTCGCCTGGCATCGAAGCTGGTCGGTTGGGACATCGAAGTGATGACTCGCGAAGAACTCGATGAACAGCTTGAGCGATCCGTGCTGGCATTCGGCGAGATTCCAGGCGTGACAGCCGATCTGGCCGAGAATCTCGTTGCACAGGGATTCCTGAGCTTCGATGATTTGTCTGTGATTGAACCCGATCAGTTGGCGGAACTGGGGGGATTGACGGACGAACAATGTACTGTAATTGTTGATTATGCGGAAAAAGAAAGCGAACGTCTTGAGGCAGAACAGCGTCAGCGTCGCGTGACGGAACAGCAGAAGCCAGCGGATTCTGGTCGGCAGAAACCACCAGAACCAAAGGTTGAATCTCCCAAGGTTGATTCGGCGTCTGCGGTGCCCGATGAATCGGCAGGGGCTCAGCCGGAAGCGGGGTCTGCTCCGCCAGAGGAAAAAGCGGAATAGTCCTGGCCGCCAAAATGTTATTTTGGCATGCCTGGATTGATGAGGATATTGGCAATGAGATGATTGACAGGTGAATGGGTCTAACGGACAGGAAATGCCGAGAATCGGGCTGGCAACCCAGGGCGCAAACGTCAGTGCGGTATCGCGGCAATGAGCCTGTGACTGTCTGACGTGATCTGTGGGGTAGCGGCGTTGATGTACCGACCAGAACTGCAGCCTGGCGCGTCAGAGCATTCTCCGAACGAGGGACTGGTTTGAAAATTCGTATCTTTGCGCTTGCCAAGGAGTTGGATCTCGACAGCAAATTGCTGATCGATTACTGCTCCCGGGCCGGAATCACGATTAAGAACTCCGCTCTGGCGAGTATCTCGCCGGAAGAGCGAGATCGCGTCATGGACATTATCCGGTCCAGTGGTGCGCCCTCGGCCGCAGTGGTCGCGGCAGCCCCGGCACCGACAACACCTGTGCGAGAGCTTTCGCCCGAGGTGGTCGGGAAGGCACGGCCGATCCGCAACATGAACGAGATGGTGGCGCGCTCGCAGCCATCCCGCCTTCCCGTGATGGAGCCTCCTTCAGCGCGCCACGTTGAACCTCCGGCCCCTGCTGCTGCGGCAGAAGTTGTCGAGACGGCTTCGACGATCGATTCTGTGCCTGCGGAACCGGTTGTTGTCGAGGAAGCTGCCAAGCCGATCGCAGAAACGCATGTCGAGGTTGAAGTTGCCGAAACGGCGCATGAGCCCCAGACATCTGCGCCCGTTGCAGAAACCGAGGCAATCTCGCCGCCAACGGCCGCAGCCCCCGCTTCCGCCGAACCTTCGAAACCAGCCCCGATGTCCCGCGACGAATACATCCCGCCATCTGGCGCGCGTCGCGAAATGCGGACGATGATTTCGCGTCCTTCGCCTTCTTCGGATGTCAACGCTGGCAAGAACGCGCCAGCCAAGAAGCCGAAAGTCGGTTTGAATTTCGCAGCGATCCCGGCCCCTCCGAAGGCCGCGGTCAAGGCACCGAAGCCCGAAGAAGCTCCCGCTCAGAAGCCAGAGATTCGTTTAACCGGCGATGGAAAGCAGCAGCCTGCTTCGCCACTTGGCGCGCACCTCAATAAGCCGAAAAAAGGTGCTGACAAGAAACGCCCGATTGACGATGACGAAGAAGCTCGTATCGCCATCAAGAAAAATCAGGCTGGCGCGACAATCGAAGACAGCCGGACTCAGCGTCGGACGAAAAAGTCCCCTCTTCGCGAAGAAGAGGAAGAAAATGAGCGTCGACGAATCTCGGGGCTTCGCTCGAAACATCGCGGTCGACATGTTCAAAAGACCGAGTTGAAGGCGACGGCTGAAGTCGAACTTCCAATTACAGTTCGATCTCTGTCGGAAGCGATTGGGCGACCCGCCAAATCAATCATTCAGATCCTGTTCGCGCGAGGCGAGATGCCGACGATTAACTCGCTGCTCGAAGAGGATGAAGCGATCGAAGTATGCCTGGAACTGGGCGTCGATCTGCAGGTCAAACGCGACAAAACGATCGAAGAGGAGATTGAGGAAGTCGCCAGCGGACCTGACGCTGCCGAAGACCTGAAAGTTCGCCCGCCGATCATCACGATCCTCGGTCACGTCGACCACGGGAAAACAACACTCGTCGACAAGTTGCGTTCTGCGAATGTCGCGGCATCGGAATTTGGTGGGATCACCCAGCATATTGCCGCTTACCAGATCGAACACAATGGTCATAAGCTGACATTTGTCGACACCCCCGGTCACGCGGCATTCGGTGAAATGCGTGCCCGCGGAGCCAACGTGACCGACATCGTTGTGCTGGTTGTTGCTGCCAACGATGGGGTGATGCCTCAGACCGTGGAATGTATTTCGCATGCCAAGGCGGCCGGTGTGCCAATCGTCGTCGCGTTGAACAAGGTCGACCTGCCGGATCGAAACGAACAACGAGTGCTGACAGATTTGTCGACACACAACGTGCTTGCCTCGGAATGGGGTGGTGACGTTGAAGTTGTTCGAACATCGGGGATGACTGGTCAAGGACTGCCAGAACTTCTGGATACCATCCTGTTGACCGCCGAACTGCATGACTTCCGGGCCAATCCAGACCGTCCCGCCACGGGAGCCTGCCTGGAAGCCTTCCGTGATGAAGGACGAGGCCCGCTGGCCTGGTTCATCGTCCGCAAGGGGACATTGCGAGTCGGTGACGTGGTGTTGTGCGGCGAAGCACACGGGCGCATCCGGGCGATGTACAACGAACGAAATCAGGAAGTTCAGGAGGCTGGGCCTTCGACTCCTGTCAAAGTCGCTGGTCTGGATATCGTGCCAAGCGCCGGA
Organism: uncultured Planctomycetaceae bacterium; assembly: GCA_964609845.1. GTDB lineage: Bacteria > Planctomycetota > Planctomycetia > Planctomycetales > Planctomycetaceae > Schlesneria. Next base: position 78,781 of record CAZSTW010000008.1, read on the forward strand.
GATCAGTTCCTGGTCCTGGAAGACCTCGAAGCCGCACGAACCGCGGCGGCAGAACGTCAGCAGAAAGGCCGGACGGCTCAACTGGCAAACATGGGTGGTCGCCGGACGTTGGAAGATATTCTCAATGCCGCACGCGACGGCGAAGTTCAGGACTTGACGGTCATTCTGAAGGCCGACACTCCTGGTTCGCTGGAAGCTTTGCGCAGTGAACTCGGGAAGTTCGAACATCCGGAAGTTCGCATCAAGCTGCTTCACGAAGGTGTGGGTGGTGTCAACGAAAGCGATGTCTACCTGGCAGCCGCTTCAAATGCTGTGATTTTCGCATTCCACGTGATCGCAGAAGATCGTGCACAGCAACTGGCGATTCAGGAATCCGTCGAAATCCGTCGCTACAACATCATCTATGAAGTGATGGACGAAATTAAACGCATCCTCGAAGGGATGTTGCGACCTGAGCAGAAGGAAGTTGCCACCGGTCGTGCGATCGTGCTGCGGACGTTCAGCATCACCCGGTTCGGAACGATTGCCGGCTGCCGTGTTCTGAACGGAACCATTGAACGTAACAGCAAGGTCCATCTGATCCGTGATCAGAAGGTGATGAACACCTATGGCATCGCCTCGCTGAAGCGCGAAAAGGATGACGCGAAGGAAGTGCGTGAAGGGATGGAATGTGGTATCCGCCTGGAGCACTTCAACGACATCAAGGAAGGTGACTTGCTGGAAGCGTTCAAGATCGAGGAAGTGAAACGAACATTGGAATAACCAGTCTGGATATACCCGTTCGCAGTCTTAAGTTTTCCATGTATTCATCAGGATGTTGTGCCGTATGAATTCCCGCCGCATGGCCAAGGCTTCGGAAGCCATTCGGGAAACCGTCAGTACGGTTGTGCTGTTCAATCTGCGCGACCCGCGCATCAAGAACGTCACGGTCCTGAGCGCCGATGTCAGCCCGGACCTTCGGGCTGCCAAGATTTATGTGTCGGTGATGGGGGATGCGAAGGCGCAGACGCTGGCGATGCATGGTCTGGATTCAGCACGAGGATTTATTCAATCTAAAATCGCGGATCGCTTGCAGACGAAGAATACTCCGATCATTCGATTTGTGCTCGATCCGTCGGTGAAAAAGAGCATTGAAGTTTCGCGAGCCTTGCAGGAAGCTGATCGGCTGGATGCGGCTGCCCGTGGCGAAATTCAGGCCTCTGATGCTGCTGCCGGACTCGATGATGACGCGGAGGACGATCTGGATGGTGAAGAATCCGCTGCGGATGACGCACCAGAGACAACTGACGACGACGAGAGAGTTTGATAGTTTTCGCGTTGAGTGAGCCCGGAAGCTTTCCATCGCGTTTGGCCCCGAGCACAAGGTTTCGACCCGGACGTCGTAAACCGGTGATTGGGGGTTGGATGAAATTCGCAAGAGGATGAAACAAGCCTATGGTTGCTGCATCGCGTGCCAAATCATCGGATCGAGCGGCGATCCTGAAAAAGCTGTTGCCAGCCATCAAGAAACAGTACAAGGTCGTTGTGCCCAAGCATGACCGCCCGGTTCTGGAAACGATGCTGTATGCGATCTGCCTGGAAGACGTCTCGGTGGACGAAGCCGAAACGGCCTTCACTCGACTGGGCAAGGAATTCCCTGATCTGAACGAGATCCGGGTCAGTTCGATTTCGGAAATTGAACGGGCTTTTGAAGGCCTGCCCAATGCCGAATGGCGAGCGTTCCATGTTCGCAGTGTGCTGCAGTATGTCTTCGAAAAATCGTTTGCTTTCGAATTCGAAGGTCTGCGGAAAAAGACGCTCGAACTGGCTCAAAAGCAGCTGACCAAGATCAAACACCTGTCGAACTTCGTCAGAAACTACACGCTGCAGTCCGTGATCGGAGCCCATCAGATTCCGATCGATGAATCCATGGCCAAGGCACTGATCTGGCTGGGACTTGTTCCACCGAATCAGGATTCGGAACAGATGGGCGAAACGCTGAAAGCGGTCGTGAGGAAAGCGGAAGTGCCGCTGTTCTGTTTCTCAATCCGCTGCCTGGCGACAGACAAGGTCGTTCACGACTTCTTCGATCCGAAGAAGTACCCACCTCCGGCGGAAGGCCACGACGGAGCTCCTGTGACCGAACGCCTGGCAGAACTTTACAAAGCGGCGACTTCAAAAACCAAGCCCAAACCTGTGGCTGCTGCAAAGGTTGAGGCCAAACCAGCAAAGGCCGAAACCAAGCCTGCCAAACCTGAAGCCAAGCCCGCAGAAACAAAATCCAAGGCGGCCGCCAAGCCAGCGGCTGAAGAAGCCCCGAAGAAAAAAGCACCTGCCAAGGGAGCTGCTGCAACGGCACCCACGAAGAAAGTCGCAAAAAAAGCTCGTTGATGATTGGAAGAAACGGCAGATGAACCTCATTGCCATTGGAGCCAGTCAGATCGCCGGGTTAGAATCCCCTGTTAGTACCAGCGTCGGCAAAACAGTGTCGGCCGCAAATCAGGGGCGTCGTTCAGCATGTCGATTCTGCCAGGAGACCGGATCATGAGCGTTGGCTCTTCGTTGTCGTTCTCTCGATTCTGCCACGCGATGTCTGGCGGCTTCGTTGCGATGCTTGTGATCGTTCAAGCCTGCTGCTTCTGCCAGAACGTATTTGCAGATCCCCAGGAAGCGGCACCGCCTGCGACAGAACCTTCCAAGGAACCATCCTCGCGATTCAAGCAAGGTTATCGGCTGCAGGATCTGGATGACCCCGCCCTTCCCTTGCAGCCCAGACAGGGTGTGACCGCCGCCGAACAGATTCGAAATGAAGCGGTCGCCTGGTTCATGGCTGGTCGACTGCTGGAAAAGCGCAGTCCCGATGACCCCAAGTCCGCCGTCAAGGCGTACCGAAAAGCTCTGTCGCTCGACCCCAGGGCGATTGAAGTCTATCGCCATCTGATACCACTCGAATTCCAGATGGGTGACGCTGAGTCGGCCATTCAATCAGCGGCAAAGGCTGTTGAAATCGATCCAGAAGAGTTCGAGTTCTGGCAGATGCTGGCGGCCCAGGCGGCCATCTCTGGCAAGTTGCCCGAAGCGATTCGTCACCTGGAAAAAGCCTTGAAGTCTCCAAGGATCGCCAAAGATTCCGTGGAGTACATGGGGCTTAACAAAAATCTCGGCTCACTCTACGCAGCGACCGGGCAGATGGACAAAGCCGCAGATTGTTTCGAAGTCGTTTTCGACGCAATGGTCTATCCCGAACAGTACAAACTGGATTCCCGCGTGAAATCCAAAATGCTGGCCGACCCGCAAACCAGCTACGAACGACTTGGCCAGATCTTCCTGGAAGCCAAGCGAGTAAAGCTGGCCAGTCAGGCGATCGAACTGGCTGGGAAATCGAGTCGGATTGGGGCGGGGAATCTGAGCTACTACCGGTCGCGCGTGCTGCTGCTGTCGGACAAACCTGAAGAAGCACTTGCCGAACTCCAGAAGTATCTCGATGCTCAGCGAACCTCCAAGGGTCGAGATGCTTACAAGCTGCTTGCCGATATCTTTGAAAAACTGAAACGCTCGGATGAATTGATTGCTTATCTGGAAACACTGGCGAGTAAGGATGAGCACAACCTTCAACTGCAATTTTTCCTGGCAGAACGATTGACCGCTGCGAACGAACTTGAGCGGGCACAGAAGATTTACGAAGCAGCATTACCACAGGGAGCCGACGCCACGGGTTATGTCGGACTTGCCCGAGTGCTGCGAAAGATGAAGAAGCCCAAAGAGCTGTTGGACTTGTTTGAACGCGGCATGACGAAACTCGGCCCCGAAGGGTTGGCTCAACTCGAAGCTGAACTCAAGTCCGTCTCAGAGGATGTTCCTACCGTCGATTCCCTGCTGGCGAGTGGGCGCGAACAGGCGAAAGCGGATCCGCCACAATTGACTTTCGAAAAGGCCTATGTCCTTGCCGGACTGGCCAAGACGCTGGATCGGGTCGATGACGCGCTGGAGTTCTATCGGGCTGCGATCAAACTGCGAAAAGAACAGAACATCCAGCTCTATACTGAAGCAGGGAGTGTTCTACTGCGGGCACATCGCTACGAAGCCGCGGAAGAGTTCTTCAAGGAAGGACTGGCGGATCGGCGGACCCCCTCGGAAAAAGCCGACTTGCTCAGCATGCTGGCTCGCGCTCAGGTTTTGAATGGTCGCCTGAAGGAATCGATCGAGTCAATCGAAGAGGCACTACGATTAGAGCCGATGGATCTGGCACACCTGTTTGACGAGGCGTGGATTTACAGCCATTCCCGGCAATGGGATCAGGCCATCACAAAATTTGAGAAGTTGCGGGATATGTCTCCGGACAATAAACGGCTGCAACGGCTCGTCCAGTTCAGTATCTCCAACATCTATGTCCAGAAAGGGGACTTCCGAAAAGGGGAAGTGATTCTGGAAAAGATCCTGGAAGTCGACCCGGAAGACACACAGGTCAACAACGACCTTGGCTACCTGTGGGCGGATCAAGGCAAGAATCTGGAGCAGGCCGAAAAGATGATTCGCAAGGCAGTCGCGGCGGAACCCGAAAACGGAGCCTACCTCGACAGCCTGGGATGGGTACTGTTCAAGTTGGGCCGCTACGAAGAAGCTATTGGTCCGATTGAGCAGGCTGTCAAGAAAAACACTGGCGGCGACAACACTCTCTGGGATCATCTGGGCGATGTTCAGTTGAAGCTGAAGCAGGTCGATAAAGCGGTTGAATCGTGGAAGCGATCGCTCAAGAGCACCGAAGAAGACAAGTTTGCTGACCCACAGCTTCTGGAACGGTTGCGTGACAAGCTGAAGCAGTATGCACCACAAGCCAATCAACCGAAGCCTGCGACTCCGGGATCCCCGTGAGACACAAGTCAGGCACAAGCAGTATCGCTGATTTTTCACAACGAACTGCGACCTTACTCAAACACCATTCGAACATTTGTCGGGATTTGAAATACAATGGCAGGGCATTCCCATTGGGCGAACATCGCCTTCAAGAAGGGACTGGTCGATAAGAAACGCGGCAAGCTGTTTGGCAAGCTGGCACGCTATATCATCGTTGCTGCAAGACGTGGTGGTGGCGATCCGGCTGCAAATCTGGCCTTACGCTATGCAATCGACCGCGCCCGCAAGGCATCGATGTCGAACGACACGATTGAACGGGCTGTCAAAAAAGGGACGGGTGAACTGGGCGTCGAAACCTTCGACGAAGTCATGTATGAAGGTTACGGTCCGCATGGTGTTGCGGTCTTGTGCGAAATCCTCACGGAAAATCGAAATCGAACGGCTGGTGAAGTCCGTAAGATCTTCGAAATCCACGGTGGTAACCTGGGAACGACAGGCTGCGTCGGCTGGATGTTTGAACGCAAGGGCGTGTTTGTGATCTCGTCGAAGCATACGACTGAGGACCGCCTGTTCGAAGTCGCACTGGAAGCTGGGGCCAGCGACGTCAAAGCGGTTGGCGAAAACTTCGAAGTGACATGTGACCCCGACGCCTTTCAAGGTGTCACTGCAGCCTTGGAAGCTGCGGCGATCCCTACGGAATCTGCCGAACTCGCCCGAATCGCGGGGACAACCGTTGAACTTGATCTGGATTCCGCTCGTTCGGTTTTGAAACTGATGGAAGCCCTGGAAGATCACGACGATATCCAAAGCGTGTATGCAAACTTCAACATTCCAGATACCGTGATGGCGGAACTGGCCTCTGAGGAATAGTAGCCAGAGTTTCGGGCTCGTAACCTCAGAACCAGGCCGTGATAGAGAGTTGGCGTTGGCGATGAGGTCGCTCGAATTGGATGGAGGGGACTGCCCTCTTTAGGACAACAGGGATGGCGCGTCAAAAGGTGATCGAAGGGGGAGCTTCAGGGGGAGGTGCCGGCAGCGTTCCGCCCGGCCCGCCACTTGGACATTTCAACCCCGATGACGAACGCTTTGATGACGAATTGCGTCCGCAGAAGTTGAATGAAGTCGTTGGCCAGCGGAAGGTCGTGGGACGGCTGAAAATCGTGCTCGACGCCACCCTGAAGCGGAAAGAAGCACTCGGTCATATCCTGTTCGATGGCCCACCGGGACTCGGCAAAACAACTCTCGCCATGATGCTCGCTCGCGAGATGGGAACCGAATGTCAGATCACATCTGGACCGTCACTGATGGCCCCGAAAGATCTGCTTTCGTATCTGACCAATGCCAGCTACGGATCAGTTCTGTTTATCGACGAAATCCATCGACTTCCCCCTGCCGTGGAAGAGTTCATCTATCCCGTGATGGAAGATTTTCGCGTCGACATCGTGCTGGGCGAAGGTTTGAATGCCCGCACGATCAACATGAAGCTCAAGCCCTTTACGATCATCGGTGCTACAACCCGCAGCGGGATGCTGACAGCCCCTCTACGCGATCGATTTGTCTTTCGTGAGCATCTTGATTTTTATGATGTGGAAGACCTGACTGAGATTGTTCGCCGCAATGCCCACAAACTGAGAACCGAGATCGCGGATGATGCTGCGAGGCTGATCGCGGACCGCAGCCGGGGGACACCTCGTAAAGCCAACAATCTGTTGCGCTGGACACGCGACTTTGCGACGGTCCATGAAGCGACCGGAAACATTACGCGCCCCATCGCGGACGATGCCCTGGCCATGCTGGAAGTCGATTCGCTGGGATTGGAGGCTCAGGATCGCCGCTATCTGACAACGCTCGTGAATGTCTTTTCAGGGGGTCCAGCGGGTGTGGCTGCAATCGGACATACGATGAACATCCCCCCGGATACACTGGAAGACGAAGTCGAACCGTTCATGCTTCGACTGGGATTCATCCAGCGAACACCACGCGGACGGACGATCACAGCGGCCGGATTGCGGCACCTTGGCCTGACGCCCACGGATGAAGGCGGCGATCGTCAGCCACGGCTTTTCTAATCGGCCCCTCTCTGGCAAAAACATCGAACAGACACGCTGACCGAAACTGCGGATTCATCAAGATCGACAGCAAGTCCTGATGCAGACTCTTTATCAGCGTTTATCAGTGTTCATCGGCGGTTCCAGATCTTGTCTCGTCACCCGACAAGTTCCCGAATCGGCTGGCGATCATCCAGCAGATGCTGGGGACGCCCATTGAAATCCGGAAGCTTGATGTCCTGTTGAATTCCCAGCACGTGGTAAATCGTACTCATCGCGTTCTGGAAACTGATCTTCCCATTGATCGACCGTTCGGCTCGGGAATCCGTTTCACCGATCACCTGCCCCATGGTCAGACCGCCACCGTAGAACAAAGCGCATCCTGCATCGGCCCAATGTTCTCGACCGGGGCCAAGAGGAGTGATCTTTGGCGTTCGTCCAAACTCACCCAGCACGACGACCAATACGTCGTCTTGCATTCCCCGATCTTTCAAATCATTGACCAGTGCGGCGATACTCATATCGAGGACCGGCATCAGGCATTTCAACGCGAAGAAGATATCTCCATCGGCGCTGCTGTGATGATCCCATTCGGCGGCGTGTAGTGTGACAACTCGAACACCAGCCTCCACGAGTCGTCGGGCCATCAGAAACGGCTTTCCGTTCCAGTCGTACATCAGGTGCTTGGCGGTCTGATGTGGATACTTGCCAGCCTTATGACCGTATCGCGTCAGGGTCTCAGGAGTCTCTGTCGACAAGTCGAATGCATCACGTACTTTCGGCGATGCGATCATTTCCAGTGCCTGAGCTTGGAATCGATCGAGGCCCCCGAAACCGTCACGCTGGTCGATATTTCGGTGCAGAGAATCGAATGCCGCGAGTAACGCCTTTCGATTTTCCAATTGAGCCAGGTTCTTGACAGGTGTGAGGTCGCTCAGTGATTCCTTGAGAGGCCGAAACGGCGCGTGCCCTGCCCCGGCGTAATGAGGCTTTTCGTAGTCAAACATGTCCGATGATTCACTCAGGCTGACATACGTTGGCAGCGACGCATTGGTCGGTGCGAGTCGACTGACGATTGATCCGAAGGCGGGACGCTTGCCAGCGCTGCGCGGAAGCCCGGTGTAAACTTCACTGAGATAATGGTCATTCTCAACGGAGCGAATTCCCCGGACGAGTGCGGTGCGATCCATCATCGCCGCCTGCCGAGGCATGTGTTCGCAGATTTGTACTCCGGGCAAACTGGTTGAGATCGGCGAGAAAGGCCCACGATATTCGAGGGGAGCGTGTGGCTTCAGGTCCCACATATCAATGTGCGATGGACCACCATTCAGAACGACATAAATCACAGACTTCGGTCGACGCTGGATCTGTTGAACTGGGTTTGCAGTCGCTTCGTGACGCAACAAATCCGACAGCGTCAGGCCGCCCAGTCCGAGTGCCCCAACGCGAAGGAGTTCACGGCGACTCAAGCCTGCTGAGGAGGAAAGATCGTGATTTGATACCCTGAACATTCCGCCGCCCTGGAAAACACATTCCGAAACTGGCTCACATCAGTGTAGGTTGAAGTGATGAATCATAATTTGCAATAGGAACGCACGGTGGAGTCACAAATTCGACGGAATTCGGTCTGAAAGAGTGCTGTCACTTCAGGTTACATTCAGACGATCAAGGTTGGTCTTGACCCTTTGTACGGTCTGCCGCTAAACCCCGCGATTGTCATAGTCGCGAAGTGGGTCCGGAATTGTGGAGATCAAGTCATGGCCATTGCCAACGAAGCCCCCGGAAAAATCAGGGTGCGAAACTCGTCCGGACCGACAGAATCGGTGCCGCGGCGACCGGTTGAGATGGCCATGCCAGGCGTTCATTCCGGCGCGAAGCGACTGCTTTCGACCCTTCCGAAAGGGAGCCTGGTCGATCTCGGGGCAGGACAAGGAGCACTCAGTGTCTGGGCTCACGAAGCGGGATTTGATACGACGGCCGTCGATTTTAATCGCGGCAACTTCCTGGTCGATTCCATTAAGTTCGTCGAAGCGAACCTGAATCAACCGCTGCCGATCGCAGACAACTCGTTCGACATCGTTGCCGCACTGGAAGTGATCGAACACCTCGAAAACAGTTACGCGTTGTTGCGTGAAATCACGCGAATCCTGAAACCCGGTGGCTATGCCGTGGTTTCGACACCGAATGAGTCTAATCTGGCAGCCCGACTGTCGTATCTGTCGAGCGGCTTCTATTCGGACGCGGCGTATGTGATGCGAGTTCCAGAACCGGGTGATTTTTACAACCCCCACGTCAACTGTCTTCCTCTTCCGACACTGGAATATGCCTGGCGTCGAGCTGGCCTGACGATGGAGCAGTTTGAAGTCAGCCGGTACCGTCCTCTGGCCTGTCTCCTCTGGCCATTTCTGGCACCGATTCAATGGCTGAAACTGGCCACTCGACATCACAAGAAGAAACACGCTGACGAAGCCACCGAGAAGTCGGTTTACCGGTTGATGAACGATCCTCGAGTTCTGACCGGCCGAATTCTGGTGTTCCTGCTGCGTAAACCAGCGTAACATCGATTCCTACATTCCATCAGCACAGAAGTCTGGAATGGAATCTTCTTCGAATCTGATCGACGCAATTGAAATTTGCTGTCTGATCGAAGCAACCGCGCGCAAGCCCGGAAACGTTCATCCCTGCGCAGCGTTTGACGATCTCTCGTACGATGATTTTGTTCGAGCCGCTGCCGCCTCGGCAGCGCCACTGGCAAACAGCCGATCAGGCTCGCTCGGACACGCCGTACGGCAAGCGGTCGAAGCAACCCGAAGCGTGACTCGCTCGAACGTGAATCTCGGGATCGCGTTACTGATCGCTCCTCTGGCCTGTGTCCCAGTGGGTCAGACGTTGGAAGCCGGTATCGGTGACATCCTGTCACACACCTCAATTCAGGATGCTGCAGACACATTTGCGGCAATTCGTGCGGCCAAACCGGGTGGACTGGGGAAGGCCACATCGCAGGACGTTCAGGACCAGCCGACAGTGACATTGCGCGAGGCAATGGCACTGGCGGCCGATCGGGATCGGATTGCCCAGCAGTATGCCACGGACTTTGCCGGATTACTCGGTTGCGATCGCTGTTGGCTGGTCGAAGAATGGAACTCGGCGCATGAACGGGCTGAGCAATTGAACCCAAGCTGGCAGTGCGAAAATTCTGTCTATTCACACTCCCTTTCCCCGTGGGAAGTTGCCGTCATCAGGTTACAGTTGCGACTGCTCGCCGCCACGCCCGACTCTCTGGTCGTGCGAAAGTGTGGTCAGGCCATCGCCATCGAGTTACAGACTCGTGCAGTTGCGGTCGCGGAATCGAATTGGCCGGATGAACCGGATGGCTGGAATCTGCTGCTTCAGTTCGATCAGTGGCTACGTGCCGATGGGCATCGGAGAAATCCCGGGACGACAGCCGACTTTGTTGCCGCCACTCTGTTTGCTGCAGCTCGAGACGGTTTGATCCAGCTTCCGTCTCGCGAAGAGGTCGTTGAGCACGCAGTTCGGATTCAGCAATTCCCCCGAAAAACTGTGTGATTTTCAGATGCGGGAGTGTTAGACTCTGGGGGCAGTCCGATTCCTTTCCCCTGGGTTTTCTGACATGTCACGTACACTTCGACAAATGCTGGTGCTCGCTTCGTTGCTGGTCCTGCTGGTTGCGTTCGGATCTCCATTTGTTCCCCCCGCTCTTCGCGGTCAGGTGAACAACAACGGAGGCAACAACCAGGGAAATAACCAAGGGAACAATAACCAGGGGAACAACAACGGCAATGCCGGTGGAATCAAGATCGACGCAACAGGCGTCGTCAGTCTGGCGATCGCCACGGATGCCAGCGGAGCCCTGGACAAGAAGCGTCGTGAAGCCGTCGCCAAAAAGACATTGAACGCTGATGTGAATCATCCCAGCAAGCAGCGTTATGTCTCACTTGTCGAACTCGAACAAGCGGTGGAACAGTCACTGGCCAAACAGAAACCGATTCCTGATGAGGTCTTTTTCCTGGCGGGATTGCAGCAGATTGATGACATTCTCGTACTACCGGAATCCAGGGATCTGGTCATTGTCGGTCCGGCCGAAGGATTCGTTACTGATGCGGTCGGCCGAATGGTTGGGGTCGAAAGCGGTCGACCGACCCTGCGTCTGGATGATTTGGCCGTCGCTCTTAGAACTCTGGTGAAGAATCGCGAAATCGGCTGTTCCATTGACCCTGTCCCTGAACGCCTGGCCGACCTGCAGAATTTTATCAAACAGGGCGGCCCTGCCACCGCAGCGGTTGTCGAAGCACGATTCAAGCAGATGGACGACATCCTGGGGATGCAGACGGTTCGTGTCGATGGGGTCCCGGCAGATTCGCACTTCGGAATCGCGTTTGTCGAAGCCGACTATCGGATGAAGCGAATCTCCATGGGCTTGGAAAACCCAGGCGTGAAGGGAATGAAAAGTCACCTCGCAATGCTGGGGGCCGGCGGCAATACCATGCAGCGCTGGTGGTTTGTCCCACTTTACGACGCGATCTATCGAAGTGAGGATGGTCTGGCATTTCGATTCACAGGTCAGCGACTGCAACTGCTGGCCGAAGAAGAACTCGCCGACGTCCAGGGAAATCGCTTCGCCGCCGCGACGACTCGCGTTTCAACCAAAGCTTTTGCCAAGCAATTCACCGAGAAGTTCCCGGAACTGGCCTCGAAGTCTCCGATATTCGCCGAGTTGCAAAACCTGACGGATTGGGCTGTACTGGTCGCGTTAATTCAACAGGAAAAGCTGGCAGAGAAAATCGGCTGGCAAATGACGACATTGCTCGACGAGCGGCGACTTTCGGTACCAACGTTCAATGCACCGAAGCAAGTTCCCTCAATGGTGAACTACAAAAAGGCGGGGGCTTCCATTATCGGTCTGGTTGGTGGCGGGGTGGTCATCCATCCCGCTCAAACGTTGAGCAAGTCACTCACTGCGGCATCAGGTGACCAGCGTTTGGAATCTTCAAAGAAGTCAGCGGCAACGGCGACTCGTAGCGAAGCTCATCGGTGGTGGTGGGATTCGATGAAGTAACGGGGCGCGGATCACGAGAGTATTGACCGGCGCCGGGATCAACCGATACGCCCCCCTTCCCCGCCGCTTTCCGTCGCAGTCCTGTTTGCGTACACTCGTGCCTGACCGAATCAACTTTGGAAAGGCACGCAATGTCTGCAGCAAATCCGTTTGTCATTGATGTCACGATGGCCACGTTTCAGAACGACGTGGTTCAGAAATCGATGGAGACTCCCGTTGTCATCGACTTCTGGGCTCCATGGTGTGCCCCCTGTAAACAACTTGGGCCGATCCTGGAGAAACTGGCCGCGGAATTTGGCGGCAAGTTTATTCTTGCCAAGGTCAATACCGACGACGAACCACAGATCGCTCAGGCGTTCGGGATCCAGTCGCTGCCGACCGTGTTTTCACTCGTTCAGGGAAACCCCGTTGATCAGTTTGTTGGACTGATGAGCGAAGAGCAAATTCGATCCTGGCTCGCTCCGCTGATCCCCTCCCCCGCTCAGATCCTGGCGCGCGAAGCCATGGAACTGGTCGAGACCGACCCCAAAGCTGCAGAAGCAAAATACCGCGAAGCACTCTTGCTGGCTCCCACAGAAGATTCCCTCAAGATCTGTCTGGCCAATGTGATCCTGAAGCAGGGACGTCTCGAAGAATGCGGTTCGATTCTGGAAGCCTTGGCGGCGCGCGGATTCCTCGAACCGGAAGCCGAGCGGCTGAAGAGCGAACTGGATGTCCGACTGGCTGCCGCAGAAAGTGGCGGAGTGGAAGAAGCTCGCAAGGCGGCCGATGCTGACCCTGCCAATCTGAAGCTCAAGATTCAACTGGCCGACGCGTATGCTGCGGCGTCACAGCACCGGAAAGCGTTGGAAATCTGTCTGGATGTCGTCAAGCAGGACTTTGGCGAAGCTCGAGCCGAAGCCAAGTCGACAATGGTGAAGATCTTCGACATGCTGGGCCCAGCCTCTGAACTGACAGGCGAATTTCGTCGTCAATTGGCGACCGCCCTGTACTGATCCGATTTTGGACTTCTACGTCCGATCGTCGATACAGACACTTCAAAAGGGTCTGATGCGAATTTAGAATGCGGGAACCTACCGAGTTCATCCCGCCTTGAGGACTACTGAACGATGTCGATCTTCCGCTCCCTTACGCTGACACTTTGCGCAGGTGTTGCCTTCTATTCGCCATCGTTTGGCCAGGATGCTGAGCCGGTTCGTCCGAAGGGAGTCGTAAACTTCACGTTTGATGAAGAGTCGGGCCCGGCGAAAGATTCGGCAACGGCGGGTCAGGTTGCGGATGAAGGAAAACTGATCAACGATCCCGTCCGAGTTTCCAGCCCCTTCTGGAATCAGACCGGCAAGAAGGCCATTCAACTCGATGCCGCTCGCCAGCAGTACATCGAAATTGCCGACAGCGCCGATGTCGATGGACCAAGTGCGGTTGCGTTCGGACTGTTCGTCGTCAATCTGGCCGAGCCGACCGACGCGACGTACCACGGTCTGGTTGCCAAGCGAGGGACCGAGAACACGCGCGCATCGACCAACTACGGCATCAACTTTCAGATGCAGGCCGACAACTTCCAGGTCTACATCCACGATGGCACGAACTACAAAGTCGTCACCTACAGCGCGAAAGAAGCACTCCCCTATCGCAAACTGGTGTACCTCACCGCAACTTTCGAAGTCGCGGATGCACCGAAACAAGATGACGATACAGATGTCGATGATCTGAAAATCATGCTGTATGCCAACGGAGAGCCGTTGACTCCCAAGACGTCCCCCACTGGATACATCGATGGAAAACAAGGGTGGATCAAGGATGTGGCTGTCGCCGGTCTGGTAAATAATCTTCCGGTCACTATTGGACGCAGCGAAGTCGCAGGTGAGTACCTCAGCTGTGTCGTTGACGAGTTCACATTGTTTCAAACCGCTCTGAATCCCGCTCAGGTCAAGAAGCTGTTTCTTGAGGTGGCAGGGGCGAATGTTGCCGAGTTGATTGCTCAGGACAAGCCAATTCCAGCAGTTGTGCCAGTGATCGGCAGCCTGTCGCAGCCAGGCCTGCAAATCGGCCAGACAACTCAACTGATTGTGAACGGCAGTGATCTCGGGCCGAATCCGGTGGCAGTGTTTCCGGTACCGGGAGTCACGTTTGCTGTCGCTGAGGGCTCTGCTCCGAATCGACTGGTTCTCAACGTTACGGTTCCCCCGACAACGCCTGCTGGAATCTTCCCGTTCTGGGTTCGCTCGCAGATTGGCATCAGCAAATCCGTGGCACTGGCGATCGACAGGCTGCCGCAAGTTCCAGCGGGAAGTTCTGCTCCCGACAAACCCGCGACGCTTCCCGCTGCATTCTACGGCAATCTTGCTGGTGGCCAGCAGCAGCGAATCTACTTTGCTGGCACGAAAGGCCAGCGGATTGTTGCCGATGTCGAGTTGAAGCGCCTGGGAGGTCCATCCAATCCCGTTGTGGAAATCAAATCTCCCGAAGGAACGCCAATTGAAATCGGCTGGGGTCATAGCTCCCTGAAGGGGGATGCACGTGCTGAACGAGTTCTGCCCAAAGATGGAGTCTACTCCGTCGAACTACATGATCTGACATTCAACGCCCCCGGGCAGAATCCGTTCCGTCTGAAAATCGGCGACCTCAAAATTGTGGATGCCGTGTTGCCGGTGGCAATGGGAGCAGGTCCGGTGGATGTTCAACCGGTTGGGAGCGGGTTTGCACCGGGAACGCGCGTCACGGGTCAGTTTGCGGTCCCTGTCGAAAGCCGTCTGGGTCTGCTGACACTCCCTGCCGAATCTGGCATCGTTGCGTCCTTGCCGAGTATGCCAGTCAGTTTGGGAACGGAAATCGTCGAAGCACCGCGCACTGCAGATGGATCGCCCCAACAGGTCGACGCCACTTTCGCTGCTCCCGCGAAACCCGTGGCAATCAGTGGTGTGATTTCAGCGAAAGGCGAACAAGATCGCTACCTGTTGAATGTCACGCCTGCAAAGGGTCTGCGATTCACGCTGCAGGCCGATTCACTGAATTCTCCACTGGAATCAGAACTCAAGATCCTCGGCCATCCTGCGGGAAATCTGCTGGCAGCCAGTAGTGATCAGCCTGTGATCGGTGATCTGTCGCTCGACTACAGCGTCCCCGCGGGAGTCTCACAGATACAGGTTCAGGTCCGTGACCTGTTTGGCCGAGGCAGTCCGCGCAGCTTCTATCGACTGGTCATCGAACCAGCTGGAAAGCCCTCATATTCGCTGATGTTGAACACACCAACGATCAACCTGCCGGAAGATGGCTCTGCGATGATGGAACTGCAGGTGACTCGAGCGGGCTATGCCGGACCAATTCGACTGTCGGTTGCTGGAGACAACTCGATCATCGTTTCACCCAATGAAATTCCCGCCAACATGCAGGGAAAAGTACTGCTGCGACTGGTTCGCACAGGGAAGTCTGCCGAAGGAGTTGCTCCGTTGCTGCGAATCGTTGGAGAATCGGTCGGCGTCGAACCGGCGATCAAGAGCACCGCGAAACTGTTGACCGGTGTCATCGCACCAACGTTTATCGACACGATGGCTGTCGGAACGACGCCGTCGTCGGGACTGTCGCTGGACCTTCAGCAGCTGCCTGCCGTTCTTTACCGAGGCCTGTCGGTCGAAATCCCGCTAACGATCAAACGTCAAGCGGGCCAGCCGTCGTCAACGGTCCCCGTCAAATTATCGCTCGATTCGACAGAACCCGTTCGCAAGCGAGATAACAACAATCCCGCTGCAGGGAATTTCCCAGTTGTTTCTGCTTCGCCAAAAATGATTCAGCCGGGCGAACCCGAGCAATCCTCGGTCAAGCTGACGGTCCCGGTGGAAGTGGCAGAGCCTGTGATTGACTTCGTAGTCAAAGCCGAAGCAACGCCGCACGCATATTCCGAACGAGTTCTGGCTACGGCCTATTCCCAGCCTTTCAGGGCTGAAATCAAGTCGGCAGTGGCTCCCAAAGTGGACGACCCGACACTCGCCGTTGTCGCGGAATCGGAACACAAGGTCACCGGTCAATTGCAACGGATTGCAGGATTCACGGGACCGGTCGAAGCAACAGTCGTTGGATTGCCAGCAGAATACATGGTCCAGGCCGCTACGATTGCGGGCGATCAAGACAAATTCGCCATCACCATCAAGGCCCCGAAGGTCGCCGCAGAAACGCCTGTCGCGAATGTGAAGTTGAGAATCACATCAGCAGGCAACCTGCTGGTGGCAGAGATCCCCGTCAACGTGAAAGTTATTCCGAAGCCGTAGGGTCGTTCAGAATGGGTGGCACGGTCTTGGAGTCCTCGACAAGGCCGTGTCTTCGTTGACTTCGAATGATGCGCGACAGGTCAGGCATACGTTGTGATGCTGGAATGCAAACCCGCTCGTCAAGTCCGTTGAGTTGGTTCAACGCCAGAAAACTACTGCAACAGGCGAAGAGACCGGTTGCGAAACGTGCCGGAAATCAAATCCTGCACGGCCTTGTCGATGACTCCAAGACCGTGGCACCCAATTCCGGTAACGATCGTCGTAGCTGAATTCGTGAGAATTCAGAGTATCCAACCAGTCTCCGAACTCTGATGAGTTCGGAGGCCGGTGAATTTCTGCTCCACGTTCGTCTCTATTTTGCGTTCTGGCCGTTGGCCGGTGACGGCTCCCCTGTCTCACCCAATGCCAGCTTGAAGATCGTCGGATTACGCAGGCCAAGAGCGATCCAGATCATGACCCCGATGATCACCGGGAAAAAGTTCATGTCACCAACTCGCAAATGAGTCACCTCGGCTCCGCCGAGATATCCGGTCAACAGGATCGCACCCAGGAAGCCGGTCCGAGGGATGATGAACAGGATGGCGATGATGACTTCCAGGATCCCGATGTTGAACATCAGGTCAGTCTTGAAGCCCATCTTTTCAAACATTTGGGCTTTCCCTTCCCATTCCGTGAATTTTCCCATCGCACTGACGCCGCCAAGGAACACGGCTAACAAAACGCTCAGAATCCATCCGGCCAATTTTGATTTGGACATGTGGTCAAGTAACTCCTGATTCTGGTAACACGGGTTTTCAACGCCACTGCTCCTGGAACTCTCTATTGTCCAGGCTGTGCGGACGGCGTTCGATAGTAGTGAGCGGTCATAAATTTCTGCCACTCGCCGGATGATAGCAGG
>CAZSTW010000009.1:0-93540 GCA_964609845.1 uncultured Planctomycetaceae bacterium
CCGCTGGTCCCACCCTACTTTGAAAAGCCCTGAACGTTGGCTCCCGTCAGATTGACCTTGTCGCGAGCGAGGAACTATGATCTCCCCAGATGGAATGTCTGTTATTCGTTAAGGTTTCGGGAGTCACGGATGTCAAACAGCGCGAATACTTCCATGGAGCGGATCTGGCAGGGACTTCATGTCTCGCTGATTTTGTCGGTGCTGTTCTGGCATCTCGTCCCCCCTGTCATCGCTGCCGAAAGTGAAACGGCCGATGGAATGGATCATCCCCTGCTGGTGATCACCGGGGCGAGTGTGAATCGCTTTCTGGACCGAGCGGTCGAATGCATGAAGTCGAATGGGGTTGAGACGACGCGCGAAGAGATTTTCCAGCGAGTTCAATCTCAAGGAGAGCCTGTTGTTTTGCAGGACGTTGAGAAGTGGTTCGACTTTAACCGCCCCTTCGGCGTGATGTACTTTTTCCAGATGCCGACTGCCCACGACACGAAGGTCAAAACCAAGACCACGCCTGCCGGGAGTGAGAAGACAGAGGAGGGTGATGCCAAGGCCGAGAAACAGGCTGGGCCGACGACGGGATTAGAGCAAGTGTTCAGCTCACTCGACAACGCCGACTTGAGTCGCGTCGCGTTCTTTATTCCCGTCAAGGACTTTAACCTGTTTCTTGCTGCAGCAAAGCTGACACCGGTCGCAGGGAAGCCCCATTGTTTTCGTGATGAAAAAGGGATTGAAAGCTACGCACGTCGAATCGGGGACTATGTCATCGGGGGAGCGGACGAAGCGGAATTAGTTGAGAACTGCCCAGACCCACGCAGTCTGGCACGATCCATCCTCGGCAAGAACGATGTCGCGGCTTCTGTTCAACTCAAAGGGTTGCCACCACTACTGCGCAATCTGGGCGCGGAGGGGATCAAAGCGGCCTACGATGCGTCGCTGCAGCAGCGTGACGAAGAACCGGAACGTGAATATCAGTTACGCAGAGCAACTGGCGATCTGGTTCGCGAAGTCCTGGAATTGATGGTTTCGCACGTCGATGAAATCACTCTGGGTGGGCGACTTGAATCCAAGACAAAGCAGGCCGTCGTTGAAGTAGAGGTTTCAGGAGAAAAAGGAGGCGAACTTTCAAAGTCTTCGGCGGAACTGACCCCTCGGAGACTTCCTTTCAGCAGCGTCTTAAAAGCGGGCTCCGCGTTTTCGATGGAACTCGCGCTGCCTCTTCCCGAACGCCATGCAAAGCCGATTGCTGCAGCGATCAGGAACTACGTTGCGACGGCCAAAGATGCTGAGGCGAGTTTACTGGAAGAGTACGTCAGTCTGATTGAGTTCGGTTGCAAGATCCTGGACTCACGTCAACTGGACTTGATCGTCATTGACAAGGAAGGCCTGGGAGCGACAGGGCTGATGGGGATCGCAGTCCCCGGCGGACCCCAGTTTCCACAAAAGTTTCAGCAGTTTCTGGAGGGTGCCAAAGGTGAGATGAACCTCGAACTGGCGGTCGATGAACTCAACGGTTGGCCAGTGCATCGTCTGGAATTTGATGAAGGGATCTGGCTGCTGAATCTGTTTGCGGAGGGAATTTCTGAAACCGCCAGCGGGACTCCGCTTCAAATCTGGATTGTCGCGACACCTCAAGCCGTCTGGCTCGGTTCGGCTCCAAAGAGCGATGGAGATCGATTACCGGAATTCATGAAAACAGCGATCGAACTCCATTTGAAACGTGTTCCGAATCCACAAAAAAACTTCCGCGGAAATCCCTTGCGGATAGCTCTGCACACACGCCAGTGGGCCAATCTGTTTCTGGAGGAAGATCATGTCGAACAAAAGGGCAACCCTGAACTTCAGAAAGAGATTCAAGAACAGGCCGAGAAGCGTAAACGTGAGCGTGATGAACTGATGGCCACTTACGAAAATGTATCTGACGAACTGGTCGTTGAACTTCAACCATCACCCACCGGCTGGAAGCTGAGCGTTCAACTGGATGAAGTCTACATTCGGCTGATCAGCAAAACTGTGAGTTTTAGTAATTCCACGGCAGTTCCCGAGGTTCCGAAAAGCGACTGACGGCCAAATCGTGAGACTTCGTTTTCCCCGATACTCCCTTCGCGTGACGACCAAAATCAGCCATCTGTCAGTTCGACAATCCGGGCCTGCAGTGTCGTGGTGTCGAGTAAGGCCACCGACGGGTGCCCATAGGACCAGCCACTGGTTTCGCCTGGGTTGATGAACAGGCGACCTTGTGCATCATGCGTGATGCTGGGTTTGTGTGTATGGGCGTAGATGGCGACATCAAACTCGCCATCCAGTTCTCGCAGGGAACGGTCCATGTGAGTCAGCAGGATTCGCCGGCCATCCGTTGTTTTAAAGGAAAACGGAGGCTCGCCCATTGTACCGATGATCTTCATCCCGGCGGCAACGCCGATTTTGTTCCCTTCGTTATCGCCGTAACATGCGATCATCTGGCAGTTCAACTTCCGCAGTGGTGGAACGGCAAATGACGAAACCAGATCGCCTGCAAAAACCACCAGTTCACATCCCGCCTGATTGAAGACTTCGACGGCACGTCGAATGTGATCCAGGTGATCGTGACTGTCTGCAAAGATTCCGATGAGCATGCTGTTCGATGCCGAGAAATTGAGAGAGCGTTATCCACAAAACTGAGAACCGGCACCACATCGTGTGCTTCGAGTGTTCCGGGAGGGCGAGGCACCTCGCCCTCCCAACGGGCTGCGCTTCGAAAATCGTCAGGACCATGACTGTATACACATGCCAATGAATTGCAATCGAACTGCGGCTCGATGTCCCCCAGGGTCATCAGCTTTTTCAAAGTAGGGTGGGACCAGCGGCACTTCGCCGCGCAGGCCCACCATGAATTCTCGACGTTTCCTGATAGTGGTCCGGCGCTCGAAGCGAGCTTGTCCTATGTTACATCCGGCACAGCTTCGAAAAGGCATTGGCCCTGGCCGTTTGGCAAAGTTCTCTTGTGTTTGGTCGTGAGTTTGACTCAACTGACGTGACTATGAAGTGTGGAGGAAATTCCTCCGCCAGTTTGCTTTGGATGGAGTTGGATGAGTGTTTCCCTTTGATGCCTTCGAGAATGAGCGGCGGTTTCGGGCAGCGATGGACGCTGTTGAGATAGCGCGTCCCGTGCATTACTCGTTATTCACGTTTGGCAATTCTGATCTCCCGTACTTCCTCGTTCTGTCCGGTCTGGGTGAAGACACAACCGTCAGTATCACGAAGGGCGAGGTCAAAATCACTCGGCCGATGATCATCACGCCGGATAATGCCCAGCCCGAGTTTCAGAACTTCTTCGAAGATGATGATGATTACGGGTTGGCCCAGTTTATTCTTTCCCGGACCGCATCGTTCTCAAACCTGAAATTGCAAAATCAGAGTGGCCCGAAGAAGATCGTCAGCGACAGTGTCGAAGAAGCGGTTGCCAAGTTGAATCGCCAGCTGGATGATGAGGAAGAGGATCATGTCGCGATCCTGACGGCTCCCGCACCGCTCGCGGGCTTCGCCATTTTGCGATACGCGTCCGAACGGATCATGCGAAGTGCTCCTGACAATATTCAGGAACTGCGAGAACGTGGTTTCTTACCGTAGTCGGCCGATTCGCTGCGAGATCAGAATTTGACAAATCCTGCGGCACGACCAATTCCAATCCCGGGGTGAAAGTGACTCGCCCGTGAACCAGTCCTTCGACGAACAGATGATGTGCCGCGCTCTTGAGCTGGCAAGCCGCGGCCTGGGATTTGTAGAACCCAACCCGCCTGTCGGCGCCGTCATTGTCGATGATCAGGGAGCGGTCATTGGCGAAGGCTGGCACCAGAAATTTGGCGGGCCCCACGCCGAAGTACATGCCTTGGCAGCCGCTGGAACCCGGGCCAACGGGGCAACGCTTTATGTAACGCTCGAGCCCTGTTCACATTTCGGAAAAACACCTCCCTGTTCGCGTGCCGTGATTGGCGCTGGAATCCGTCGCGTCGTCATTGCCACTGTTGATCCAGCCAACCATGGCTCGGTCCGAGGGGTCGATGAACTGAAGGGAGCCGGGATCACTGTTGAACTGGGAGTTCTTGGAGACGAAGCTCGACGGCTGATCGCCCCCTTCACACGCCTGATGACCACCGGCTTACCTTGGGTACATCTCAAATGGGCGATGACGCTGGACGGCAAGATTGCTACCGCGTCTGGATCTTCGCAGTGGATTACAAATTCCACGTCACGTGCCCTTGTGCATCGCCTTCGAGCTCGAATGGACGCCATCATCACAGGAATTGGAACTGTACTGGCAGATGACCCTCAACTGACCAGCCGTATACCTGAAGGTGCACCTCCGCGAATCGCCACGCGGATTATTCTTGATTCCCGGTGCCGCCTGCCACTGGAATCAAACCTGGTCCGGACAGCCCGTAACGCGGCCGTCGTTGTCTTTACGACAGAATCGGCTCCCGCCGAGCGGATCAAAGCTCTGCAACATGCGGGTGTTGAGGTGCTCATTTTCGAAGCCAATTCTGATCAGCAGCCTGACCTGAATGCGGTGATGCGAGAACTAGGGCGTCGGCGAATGACGAATGTGTTTATTGAAGGGGGAAGCCGAA
The DNA here is from genome assembly GCA_964609845.1 of uncultured Planctomycetaceae bacterium. GTDB lineage: Bacteria > Planctomycetota > Planctomycetia > Planctomycetales > Planctomycetaceae > Schlesneria. The sequence continues at coordinate 4,602 of CAZSTW010000009.1, forward strand.
TCCTGGGAAGCCTGTTCGATGCGCACTTGATCAACGAGGTACACGCGTTCATCGCACCTGCGATCGCGGGGGGCCATGGCGCCCCGGGGCCTGTTGGAGGACGGGGCATCAACGTCATGTCGGACGCTCTACGACTTGAGCAGACGGATGTCCAGGTGATGGATGGCGATATTTACCTGCACGGACTGGTGTCAGGTCCAGACTCAACCGATTCTGGAGCCATGCGATCGGCTCAATGAAAAAACCGAAGGGACGTCGAAACGTCCCTTCGGTCAGATTTCAGAATCGATCGATCAACTCATTACTGATTGCAGGCTGCAGGAGCGGCACAACCAGGCTGAGCACAAGGATCGGTTGGACAGCAGGTTTGAACTGGAACTCGGCGGCAGACCGTACGAGGAACGCAGCGAACCTTGGTTTCTGTGATCTGGCGAGGAACGCAGGTCGTCTTCGTCACCATGCGGGTCTCACAGACCTGACGGCAGGTGGTGTAAGGAACGCGACGGGTCCGGACTTCCTGGGTCATCGTGCAGGTCGTGTAAGGCACCTTCTTCGTGATCGTTTCGCAGGTCCACGAGCAGGTCGTGTAAGGAACCTTCTTCGTGATCGTTTCGCAGGTCCATGAACAGGTGGTGTAAGGAACCTTCTTCGTGATTGTTTCGCAGGTCCACGAGCAGGTGGTGTAAGGAACCTTCTTCGTAATGCACTGTTGTTCGTAACGAACGCAGGTGTAAGGAACTTGCTTCACACAGGTGACTGGAACTCGACGGCAGACCGTGTAAGGCTGCTGGCAATGACGGACTTCCTGAACCATGCGGGTGCAGCAGACGGTTCGCAGTTCGGTGCGTGGAACCCAGCGACGGCAGCAAACCGTGCGGTAGGTCTGGCAGCAACCGGTGCTCGTGCAGTTATCGCTTCCGGTCGACGTGCAGCTCTTGGGGCAGACTGGGCAAGGAATCTGTTTGGTTTCGGTTACCCAGTCACCTGTGCAGACTTCGACCTGGCGAGTTTCGGTGACTGGCTTGCAGACCGTGTAGCAGACATCGCGGTAGCAGGTTTCGGTTTCGGTTTTGTAGGTGGTGCAGCAGACTTCCCGGCACTTCGTTTCGTAAATCGGCTTGCAGATCGTGCAGCAGACGTCGCGGTAGCAGGTCTGATAGCAGGGCTTACGAACGGTGCAGCAGACGTCGCGGTAGCAAGTCTGATAGCAAGGCTTGCGGATGGTGCAGCAGACGTCGCGGTAGCAGGTCTGGAAGCACGGCTTACGGACCGTACAGCAGACATCGCGATAACAGGTCTGGTAGCAAGGCTTGCAGACGGTGTAGCACTCGTCCCGATAGCAGGTTTCGGTGATATTACGGGTGCAGGTGACAGGAACCTGCTCCGTGCACTGCTCGTAAACGGTGCGGCAGCAGTTATACGTCTGCTGTTCCCAGACCGTTTCACGAATCGTCTGGTAACGGGTACCGCAGCAGCGCTTGGCAGCGCAATACGTACCGCAGGGCGCACAGGCTGCGGTGGGGCAGCATTTCGCGCTGGCTGCTCCGCAGTAGAACGCTTCGACTCGTGATTCGCTGGCCATGGCAATAATTGCCGTGGCGAGGAACATCCAGGCTGTGTGTCTCATTGTTTCGATCCTTGTCCCAGTCAGAACGGCGAATTCAAGCTGTCAATCAGGTGTGTTTCGGCATCTGTGCGCGCAGAACTCGGTCCCTCATCCTTAGGGATCGGCCCGCAAACCCATCCTGCTTGAGCCAAAATGCGCATTTTCGCGCCGCGATCCCTCGCTCGCTCCCCCCAGGTCGACAACAGCCCCCAAAATCTTTCGCATCCCGCTGCGAAAGTCGCACTGAAATCAGGTTGGGGAACTGTTTCCAGTTACGACATCGGCAGTCCTTCGACATGCACTTCGCAACAAACTCAATGAATTGGCGATCTACCGCAGCTTGCCCGTTGGTTATGACCGACAGAACATGAATATCTTTCCGCGAAACGATCGAGCCGGCAGATCTTGCCGGACCCTCAGTCACATAGGTTCGCGGTCGCAACGAGCATCATGCACTCTGCTTTGGTTCGACTGGTCGCGTCAAACCGGGTCACGTTAAGAGCGGAAGCATTTGCCGATTCGTTCGGCTGTCGACTGGGTCATCTCATCGAACGATTGTGTTGGAACGTTTGAGCAAAACTGTCGCGGATGAACCGAGCCACAGATGTTGCCTGACTCTGTCACGATAGTTCTGAGATTGTCGATCTTCGGCAGGATTCGCCTGAACTCGACATCGCACGAAAAACTGCTCACGATGTCTCGTCGATTCAGAATTATTTCATGCGTGGGAGAGGTCGAATGAAGTTTGCGATTTGTCAGGAACTATTTGAAGGGTGGGAATGGGAGCGGCAGTGCCAGGCCATGGCTTCGATCGGTTACACAGGGATCGAACTGGCTCCGTTTACTCTTGCCAGCCGGATTGGTGACGTCAGTGCAACACGTCGTCAGGAATTGAGAAAGGTTGCGGAAGACCACGGCCTGACCATCTGCGGGCTGCACTGGTTGCTTGCGAAAACGGAAGGATTTCATCTGACAACCGATGATGCTGCCGTTCGTCGTGCCACATCTCAGTATGTCTGCGACCTGGCCAATGCCTGTGCCGATTTTGGTGGAACAATCATGGTGTTTGGATCGCCGGGTCAGCGGAATCTTCAGCCCGGCGTCACTCGCGAACGCGCATACGCCAATGCCGCGGAAGTCTTTCGAGCAGCCATGCCCGTTCTGGCTGATCGCGGAGTCACCATTGCAATGGAACCTTTGACACCCAAAGAAACAGACTTTGTGAACTCGTGTGCCGAGGCCGTTGAGCTGATGCAGCTTGTGAATCATCCCAATTTCGCTTTGCATCAGGACGTGAAGGCCATGTTGAGTGAATCGATTCCAATCCCGCAACTGATCGCGCAGTACGCATCGTGCACACGGCATTTTCATGTGAATGATGACAACCTGCTGGGTCCCGGCATGGGTCGAACCGACTATCACCCGATACTTCAGGCGCTTCGTGAGACTCGATACGACGGTTGGGTCTCGGTCGAGGTCTTTGACTATCGACCTGGCGCAGAGTTCATCGCGCGTGAGAGTCTGCAGTACATGCAGCGAGTCCTTCAAGACCTCGATGCGACTCCTTCTGCATGAGACATCATGGCACACATCACACATCGCGCGCGATGTGTGGAAGATGTCGAACGCACATCGCATGCGGATGCAACAAGCCACAAAAACCCTTGTTTTCAAGGGTTTTGGTGTTCATGTGCGGCATGATTACGTAGAAGCACAATGATGATTTCGCTGATCGTCGATGTCCTTGAGCAAGAGTGATGCTCAACGATGATGATCACGGATACAGGCCAAGAGATGCTGCAATGCAGGTCATCAACATCGATCTCAAACGGTGTTCATCGCGGTCATGAACATCAGCATCTGCTGCGCGAGTTCATGCAAACTTTTACAAAACGTCATTTTTCTCTTCTTCATTGCATGGAATTGGCTTGAAGTATTTCATGAAATTCGTAGGATGACGCCCAGTTTGTTGTTGAGTGGTTTGGTTTACTCGCTGTCAAGTCAACGTCTTCGAATTGCTGCCGCGATTCAAGAAGCACCTGACAGACCCAAATCGGTCAACACGCGACTTGTCAAGGTTGACAGGTCGAATGGATTCGGATGGTGATTGTCCTGCCGATTAGCTTAGCCCGGTGTGCCAACGGCAATGACAGTCACGCAGTTGTCTCTTGGAAGGAGATCTTGCAGTGGCAAAGAAGAAAGCAGCAGCAGTTAAGAAGGCCGTCAAGAAGGTCGCGAAGAAGGCCGTAGCGAAGAAGGCCCCAGCCAAGAAGGCCGCCAAGAAGGCTGCCAAGAAGAAGGCCGCGGCTCCCCCAGCCTGAGGTCTGACCTGACGGTCTGACTCGATTGCTACAACGAAGGAAAGAGGCGAGTGGTTTACCACCCGCCTCTTTCCTTTCTTTGAGTTCTCAAATTCAGTCTCAGAGACACGAATCCGCGCAAGTCCAGGCGCTGCCAAGGCAAATGACTCAAAATCAGCTGACGGCGAAATCGAGAACGCTTCACATTTAAGTGTGGCGTCCCGCGGGCATCAAACGACAGCGTCTCACTCATGTTTCGACGCGACACGGAAGTGCGACACGCACTAGGCGTGGGTCTCTGAGCCAGTGTCCAGCGCCTGTGCCATTTCCTTCTTGCCAGCGAAGTAGAACACCACACCGAACGCACCGAGGATCAGTGCCGCAAATCGATAGGCAAGCGCCGTCAGCAGCCCATTGGCGCCGGCACTCTTCAGTTCTTCAGGCGTACTCTGTGGGTTCATTGCCAGTTGATGCTGCTCATAGAAGTATCCCACGGCTCCTTCCAGCGTCCCGACACCGCCTGGCGTCAACGGTATCGCCGCAATTGCTTCCGGCAGTGGCAGCCCTACCAGATGGTCAACGTACCCGGGAATCGATTGTCCTTCATGCAGTGCCGCTCCCCCCAGATAGAATGATGAGAGAAAGCCGACGTGGCCCAGCAGACTGAGTCCTGCGGCCAGCGCAATCACGTGACGGCGTCCCTGGTAGAACGTGATCGAATTCAAAAGATCCTGAACCACATGCCCGATCTTCGGCCAAGTCGTGATCCATTTCATCAGACGTGAATGAGTAAACGCAGGGACGAGCATCAGGATCAGCCCGATCAATCCTCCGACGGTACCTCCCCACAGCAGCCAGACGGCCCACTGCATCTGTGGACCAAGCGGTACTGCAGACGGGACCAGCGATGCGAGAGCCCCTGAAAGAAACAATGCCCACAGCCCGAGGATGCGGTCCAGGACAACTGTTGCTGCGGCTGACGCACGTCGCTCACGATGATCCTTCGCCAGCCAGACCGCTTTCACAACATCGCCCCCGGCGGCTCCAGGCCCGACAAAGTTGCACGCTTCGCAAAACATTCCCAGTCGAAACGCATCCCACCATCTCAGTGGCAAGCCGATTCCAGTGACCAGCAACCACCATCTCGAAAATGTCAGGCAGAGCGAAACAAATCGGACCAGCAGGACGGCACCAAACAGCGACCAGTTGATCTTGCGCGAATTCAAATCCTTCAAGCCATCACGATTCAGCCAGATCAAGGCCCCCAGAATCACGATCGCCAGAATCCATTTCAGCCATCCCGCATTTTGTTTCAACCACGACATAAACAAGTCATCCAGGATCCAGAGTACTGGTGCGGTTTCCCGCAGTTCACGGCCAGTTACGAGGCGTTGACCTCACTCGCAGGCCGTGACCAGCGTCAAACTTACGTGTTTCACACCTGCCTGCCTGCGACATTGGATCGCTCGATACACGCCACGGCGGAATTTGGCAAGATCAGGCTGAGAGCGCATCTCACTTAAGTGTGGCGTCCCGCAGGCATCAAACGACAGCGTCTCAACCATGTTTCGACGCGACACGGAAGGGCGACACGCACTAGTTTGCCGGCTTCAGTTCGAAGATCGCTTCGACTTCCACCGCGATGTTCCCTGGCAGAGAACCCATCCCCACCGCGCTTCGGGCTCCCTTGCCATTTGTTTCACCCCAGATCTCCACCATCAAGTTACTGAATCCGTTGATCACCTGAGGATGAGTGCCAAAATCAGGAGTGGAGTTCACCATTCCCAGCGTTTTGACGAGTCGCTGAATTCGATCGAGGCTGCCGAGTTCCCTGCGAAGCGTTGCGAGCATCGTCAACCCGACCTGACGTGCGGTCTGGTGAGCATCGGCTTCGTTCATGGTCGCGCCGACTTTCCCTGTGATCATCGATCCATCAGTTCGCATCGGACCGTGACCAGACACATAGGCCAGGTTTCCGACGATGACGACAGGATGGTAAACGCCCCCCGGCTTCGGGGCTGGCGGAAATTCCAGTTTCAATTCAGCAACGCGAGCTTCAGCACTCATGGCGATTCTTTCTGATCGACTTTCCAGGAAAAAATGGACGGTTCACCGACAGGATATCGCCGACCTGAAGGATGTGAAACTCGACCATGAGTCTCGTTTTGGGGCGGCCGCAGACGACCGAGCTACTGGGAACGCCCGAATCGCTTGCTTCGGTATTCCGCTTGTTCGCTCTTTTGGGTTCTCGCCGAGGCATGGAATCGAAGAGAGAATGACAACTCGGCGCGATTCATTTGCAATCCAAGCCCAACAATTCACGTGCAGTCTCTTGAAAAAATGCGCCGTCGGAATTCGCCAGCTTTGAAAGATCCTCGACGAACCTTTGATCACCACACTTTCGACGAGTGATTGCGCGCCAATAGTATGCATCGCTGAGTTCCGGATGCATTTCAATCGCAACCTGCAAAACAAATTCTCCGGGTCCAAATAGCAGTTTCTCGCAGATCACTTCCACCACATCGGCTTGAAAGTCGAGGATGAAATGCTGACAACGCGCCAGGTGTCGCTGATCGAACGACTTCAGCCAGGCTGATTCGTTGATTCGCACTGCGTAGGAACTGGACTGCTGTGAGTCGGGTTCATGATGCCAGTGGGAATGCACCTCATCGGGAACCGCCAGGACAACTTGTCGTCGGTGAAAAATTACCCAGCCATCGTCCGCAATCAGCCCTCTGGGCATTTCGGGGATCGGATGGTGACCTGAGTCGGGGAAATTTAAATCTTCAAGCCGCAGCCAGCGACGGATGTTTCTTCCGATTGAGATTGGATGAAGAGGATCGCAGATCATGGCTTCATTTTTCGCGAAGCGTTGAAGGTACATTTCCTGAGATGAGCCCCACCACCCCGAATTGGCAGGAAACGGCTACTTCGCCAGCGAAACACAGACAATCTCGGTGTCGTTCCTGACGTACACACAGCGGTTGGCGAATGCAGGATGCGTCCAGACGACCAGTCGTCGCTGTGATGGTCCCGTTGGTTCCAGCAGGTGAGCCCTGCTGAGCTCTTTGTAACCTTCTGGCGTCATCTGCGCCAGAATCAGGTCGCCCTGTTCGCTGAAGAGTACGTAACGACCTTCGTGCCGAACGATAAAGGCGTTCCCCCAGCGTGCCGATTGCTTGCTGGTCGGTTCAAACGTCGACCACTTGCGATCACCGTTCTTGAGATCCAGGCAGCGCGTTTCTCCATGGCTGCAGACTCCGTAGATGTAATCGCCATCGATGACCGGGGTGCTCATCAGGCAGTGCAGTGCATCCGTATTCTTTTCATTTTCGCCGTGACGCTTCCAGACCACCGACGCCTGCGGCTGGGACTTGTCGAGCTTCAACAGCAGCGAACCATTGTAGAATGCGCTGATAAACAGGTTATCTCCGCTGACTCGTGGAGTCGCAACGCTTAGACCCTGCGCAGAGACAAAAGGCTGAGTCCAGTACTGGCTGCCTGATTCGGGATCGAGCGAAGTGATTGCTGTCGGGTGCCAGACGATCAATTGTCGTTTGCCTCCGGCTTCGATAATCACGGGTGAACTGTAACCGGGGCCATGTGGGCCGGACGAATCGATCGCTCTCCAGATCTCTTTGCCGGTCTCTTTATGGAACGCCACCACGGCCGTGCCCTTGCCGCCGACGAGACAAATCAGTCGGTCACCATCCAGCAGCAGATTGGCAGACCAACCCCAGACAGGTGACTGTTCGTGCTGGTAGTCTTTCTTCAGTTCTTTTCCCCATACAACTTTTCCGTCTTTGGCTTCCAGACAGAAGAGATGTCCTTCTGATCCCAACGTGTAGACGCGGCCATCTTGAACGACAGGGGTGGTGCGCGGGCCGGCAGGATAACTGACCGTGTAGGGGCATTCGTATTCGTGCTTCCAGACGATCGAACCATCTTCACCATTCAGACAGACCACACGTTCCGTCGCGGGAGTGCGAGTTCGACTGAATGGGTTGTCGGGATTCTGGATTCCCTGAGGCATCTGCTTGTCGGTGACGTAAACGCGATTGCCAACCACAGCCGGGCCTGAGTAGCCACCGCCGATGGGGACTCGCCAGCGTACCGGCGGTCCACCCGCAGGAAACGTGTCGACGATCTCGGTTTCTCGCCAGACACCGTCTCGCTTCGGTCCCATCCACTGCGGCCAGTCATCGGCACACGCGGGTAACCCGCAAACCAGCATCAGGAACAGGATATGAGCAATGTCTTGAGATTTCATTGTGAAGCCTTTAGAGAACCTGGATCGGCAGTGATATCCGATCAGACTCGCCCGGAATACAGGACTGTTGGTTCGGAAACCCCTGGACGGTACATCACCAGTCCACCCTTTGGATCATTGATGCGAACAACGCAATCAGGTTCACCTTGGGCATGTGCGTCCAGAATTGCTTCCAGCGCCTGCACGGCGGCCACCGACTGCCGATCAGCTGCCAGATCGTTGTACGAGAGCCCCTGCACTTCCGTCAGACGCTGCGGCGATTCAGAAGCACTTCCCCCAAACTTGACGTACGCCAGTTCGCGAGCGAACCGTTCCAGCACTTCGACCCCATAACCCCGTTGCGAGCGTTCACCCCAGGGTTCCAGAAACGTGCCGTTGTAGTGGTTGTTCATGGTGATCTTACGCTTGAGAGGAGTTTCGCCTTCTACGGTACATTCCACTCCTCGTTTGCGACTGTGGCCGTTCCAGACCCCATTGTCGAATCGAAACTGCACTTCCTGTTCGACGTAGCCGGGGAAATTGTCAGGAGTCACCCAGGAAGTATGGATATCGAACGCTGCGTCGCGACCGTCTGCGTATTCGTAGACCATCCTCATCTGGGTGCTGTCCCAGGTGGGACCATCATGCGGCCCCACCAGTCCGCGCTGGCCGGTCGCAGTGACCGATTTCAGTCGCCCGCCAAACGTGAAGTCGATCAGCTTGATGTAGTGACAGGCGACATAAGTCCCGGGGTTTCGCCCCACGATCCATTCCGCGAACTGCCCTCCCGAAATCGACTTCGGTTCCAGAAGTGAACAATATCCCGTGTTGATGTGTTTCAAGACTCCATCGACAACCAGAGTTCTCAGCTTCTTGTGATCGGGGTCAAGCAATTTGTGGTAGACCACCTTCGCCAGCAGGTTCTTGCTTCGAGCCAGTGCCACGAGTTCATCGAGTTCCTGCAGCTTTAGAACCGAAGGTTTTTCGATTAACAGGTGAGCCCCGGCGTCGAGGACTTTCCTGGCAGCTTCGAAGTGGCGATTATCGGGCGTGGCGACGCAGGCAAAGTCGACTCCCGCGGCCAGCATCTTGTCCACGGCATCGGCGCCTGAGTGGCTGACGAACGGATGAATGGCAGATCCCGCAGATTTGAGATAGGCGTCGGCTCGAGTACCGGTGCGCGTGGCAACCGATGTCAATGGGACACTGACGTCACCGAAACGACGGTCGTACAAACCTTCGCGGTGAGTCCGTTCAAAGAACGGCCGGTAAGTTTCATCAAAAATCATCCCCATGCCGACCATGCCAGCACGCAATTGTCGAGTTTCTGTGATGCTCAAGATTTCGATTCCAGAATTCGAGTCACGCGAGATCGCGCGGGGTGTTTCAAGGTAGGCACATTCTCTGTTCTACCGCTGTGTCAGCGACAAGGCGGGCTACCAACGTCGCACATGATGTTCCTCAGGAGCCTGCGGTTCAAGACAGCAGCCAAAATGGGACGCACGTTCGAAAGACGAGGCTTCGTGGATGTCTTGAGACGTCGGGCCAAAAAACGATCTTGCTGAGCTTGCCTCATTTCGCTACCGTCCCACGACTTCTTTGGGGAATAGAGACATGGATGGCTCGCAAACTTCGGCCGAATCACAAGATCATGCTGTTTCAACGATTCCGTTTGAGACCGGCCTTGGTGCGCGCCCCAGGCCGTCGAAATTGCCTTCGGACCATGATCTGACGGTTGTCATCCCCGCTTACAATGAGGAATCACGGCTCCCCAAGACGCTCACAGATGCAAAAGCCTACCTGGACGAATGGGGAATCGACTATCGAGTCATCGTCGTTGATGATGGCAGCAAAGATCAGACCTCCTCGCTGGCTTTCGCCTATGGACCTCGTTTTTCGACGATCCGTCAGCCCAATGGAGGCAAAGGATCGGCGGTACGCCGCGGTCTGCTGGCGGCAACTGGTCGCGTGGTCGCCTTTACCGACGCGGATTTGCCTTATGACCTGGTTTCGCTGAAATCCGCTTACGAAACGGTGAAAGCTGGTCAAGCAGATGCCGTTTTTGGCAGTCGTGACATGACCGACTCTGCCAGCCTGGTCGAGCGTCAGTTTCTGCGAACACTCGCTTCAGGAGTCTTCCGCGGTATTGTCACGTTCCTGGTTTCTCGACAGGTTCGCGACACTCAATGTGGTCTGAAAATCTTCAGCCGATCAGCGGCACAGGCGATCTTCTCGCGGACGAAAATCAATGGATTTGCGTTCGACGCCGAAGCCGTTTTCCTGGCACATCGCCTGGACCTGCGAATTCAGAAGGTTCCTGTCACGCTGGTCAACGAATATGCGTCAACAATCTCGCTCAGTCGGAATGCCATTCCGATGCTGCTGGATGTGGTGCGAGTTCGCTGGCGAGCCTTGCGCGGTGAATACGACCTCAAGGCGGAAGCCGTCGCGACAGATGAATCGCGACCAACGACTCGAGCCGCCGCATAATGGCTGGCGAGCGAATTCGACGGTGGATGGTACTGCATGCTGACGATTTCGGCATGAACAAGGCCGTCAATGCGGGGATTCTGCGGGCATTTCGTGACGGAATTCTGACCAGCACGTCACTGCTGGCAAATGCTCCGGCGGCTGCCGAAGCCTGCCAGGAATGGCCCCGACTGACTGACGATCTTCGAGCAGAATCAGTCGCCTCCGTTCCGCGCCGGCAAAAACTGTCAGACGATCTGTCACCCTTTGACCTGGGAATTCACCTGAACTTGACCCAGGGACACCCTTTGTCGTCAGGTTATCCGTCGGAAATGTTGAACGAACGGGGCGAGTTCCCCGGAATCGGGCCTGTCTTCCGCCACCTGCGAACGCCTCAGTCACGGTTTCGAGACGCGATCCAGAAAGAACTGGAACTGCAGATCGAACGAATGCGCGAGTTCGGCGTTTCTCCAACTCATTTGAACGGACATCAGTACGTGGAAATGATGCCAGCAGTGGCGACCTTGATTCCACGGCTGATGGAAAAATATTCGATTCCTGTGGTTCGAGTTGCGTATGAATCCCACCTGGTGCGTACCGTCTTGATGGAAGGTCGCGCAGCTCCGTTTGCCATCGCACTCATCAAGCGACACTTTGCACGCCGATTCCGGCGATTGAACTCGTACGCAGCCCCAGCCCGATTCTTTGGAACGGCCCACGCGGGGCTTGTCAGTCGCAAGCGGTTTGAGAGTTTTGTGCGGCTTTCATCTCGTATCGACTGTACTGAAATCGGTCTTCACCCAGCGACAGCGCCTCAAGCAGACGCCCACGGTCCACAGGATGCCTGGTTCGACCCATTGGCAAGCCTGCGACCACAGGAACTGGCCTGGCTCTGTGATGAATCCACACCCGAAATCCTGACCTCACACCAGCAATCACTGGGTCGGCTCAGTCAGATCCTGAGCGTTGCCTCGTAGCTGCCAATCAAAGTCTCAATGGCGAGCAATCTTCACAGATCGAGTGCTGACTCAGACGAATCCTTCGTAATCTCTTCTACTCGATTTTCGATCCGCAATGGTGCCATTGACCATTCCGCTGACACCACCGGGTTCACCGGATCTGAATTGGACTGCCATCACAAAACAGGGTGGCCATCATTTGGACCGTCGAATCGGGGATATTTTTCTTGTATCATCTCGAAAAGTGAATGAGAATTGAGCAGAATTAAATCGCCCGTGAAGCAGACGCGAACACTTTGAAGCAACCATCTGGTGGGGTCTGACATGGCAGAACAGTGGTTTTACCGGATGTTCGGGCAGGATTTTGGCCCCATTCCCTGGAGTGAACTGCAGGAGCTTGTCCGAGCCGGGTCAGTGAGTTCGACAGACGAAGTACGTGCCGAAAGTTCGTCGAAATGGGTTTCCGTCGGAACTGTTCGTGAATTGGGTGCCGCACCGGCTGCTCCCTCGACAACCGCCAGCGCGACTGCCGTCGTAGAAGTGGAACATCATCTCTCACAGGGGAATGATGACTGGTACTGCAGGTTCAAGGGCCATGATGTCGGCCCGATCGGATTTCAGGTACTTTTAGCCCTGGCCGAGCAAGGGCGATTGTTTTCGGATGACGAATTGAAGCTCGGGACAGGTGGGAAATGGCGACGTGTAGGGTCGATAGGTCGCCTGGTCTCGGTACTTCCCAATCAGGGAATGGCTCCCGGTATTCCCGCACCCGCAACTCCTGCCATCGAGGGTATGAAGCCCGTCGTTGCCAATGCTGCAATGCCAGCATCCCCTGCACCAGCGCCTCTGGCCTCGGTAGCCCCAGGGGTCGCGCCAGGAGCCGTTTCCCAGCCGCGACCGACGGTCTATCCACCACGGCCTGCATATCGCCCGAGTTCCTCGTCCGACTGGTCCTTTTCGGGTATTCTCAAAGGACCACTTGGTATCACGGGAATCGCGATAGTCTTCGTGGCGATGCTTGTCACTGGCTGGAAGTTCTGGCCAAAGGGGAATGCGGTCGATGTTCAGCGATACAACAGCCTGAAACTGCTGCTGGACGACATCCGTGCCAATCGAGAAGCGAAGTCGACAGATTTTCAAAGTATCAAGAAACGTGGTAACAAGCTGCATCAGGAATACCTTCCGACTCTCAGAATCGAAGCAGTCCAGAATCCCGGCAAGCAGAAGTTGCTGGAAGTGGTACGTGATCACTTGCCGCGACTGATCGGTTCCGACCTGACGAAGGAAAATTCGTACGAACAGAATTTTGAGGCCAATCTCAAAGAGGCCGCTGCCCTGCTGGATATCAAATGACGAACAGTCCATCGTCCGAGGACGATCCCGCTTCTGAAAGTGTCGCATCTGCGGGTCGTTGGCTCGGGCCTGTTATCGGGCTGCTGGTCTATTCGCTGCCAACCCCAATCGGACTGGATCCCTCAGGCCATCGATTGGCGGCGGTCGTCGCCTTGATGGCTGTCTGGTGGGTCACTCAGGCCTTTCCGGTCGCAATCACCAGCCTGCTGCCATTGGCTTTGTTTCCTCTGCTGGGAATTCAGTCTGCCAAGATCGTCAGCCAGTCCTACCTGGGTGACAGTTCGTTCCTGTACCTGGGTGGATTCATTATCGCTCTGGGGATCGAACGCTGGGGTCTGCACAAGCGCATCGCGCTTTTGACCGTTGCGGCCGTCGGAACCAGTCCCAAACGCATCGTGTTCGGGTTCCTGCTCGCAACATTCTGCCTGTCGATGTGGATCAGCAATACCGCGACCACACTGTTGATGCTGCCGATTGCCACTGCATTGCTGGCAACTCTGGAGCGTCTAAACCTGTCAACTGATGGTGATCAAACCGGTGCGATGACTGTACCGAAAGACCCCGCCTTCAATCATTTCTCGGTCGCTCTCACTCTGGGCATTGCCTACGCTGCCAGCATCGGCGGAATGGCAACGCTGGTAGGAACACCAACAAACATCGCCTACATCAACATCTGGATCCGGCAGTTCCCCGACGAACCGGTCATTTCCGCAGGTCAATGGATCCTGACGTGGACTCCATTTGCGTTTGTATTCCTGCTGTTCACCTGGCAATTGCTCGTCTGGGGACTGGGAACCCCCGTTGGGTTTGATGGATTGGACCGCAATTTCTTTCTGAAGCGAGTTCGCGAACTGGGCCCCATGCATCGCGGGGAATGGTGTATGCTGTTGTTGTTTATCGCGACAGCCCAGCTGTGGATCTTTCGCACCGATTTTCGACTGGGCGAACCGGTTCTGATCCCGGGTTGGAATCACCTGACTGCCACGTGGTTAAAGCATTGGGGAATTGAATACGAAAAAGCCCTGGAATTTGTCAGTGATGCCACCGTTGGCATGACAATCGCCACCATGATGTTTTTCATCCCTGTCGAAAAGACGCCCGATGGCCGGCAGCAGTTCCTGATGGATTGGGAGACCGCCTCGAAGCTTCCCTGGGATATTCTGCTGCTATTCGGTGGCGGATTTGCAATCGCGGGTGCTTTCGAATCGACAAAGCTGTCAGTCTGGGTTGGTCACATTTTTTCTCACGTTGCCAGCGGTCAGTCCGTCTGGCTGCTTGTGGTGCTGGTCTGCCTGCTGCTGACATTCCTGACTGAATTCACATCCAACGTCGCAACGGTCAATGCATTGCTGCCGATCATCGCTGCGGCCAGCGTCGCTTTGAAGATTGATCCTCGACTGCTGATGATCCCCGCCACGATCTCGGCCAGTTGTGCGTTCATGTTGCCAATCGGTACGCCTCCCAATGCGATTGTCTTCGGCACGGGGCGAATCCGCATGGGGCAAATGGCGGGTTATGGACTGATCATGAATCTTGCTGGCGTTGTCCTGGCAACGCTCGCCACCTTCTGGTTGATGGTGCCGCAACTGGGAATCAGGTTACCATAACGTCACGAAAACATGAGCCACGCGATTCGTTGCGTCAATCCGAAGGCGAGAATGTATGAGTCAACTTGTTTCACCAGGGTTTTTGTTTCGCTGGAAGATCCCCGTGATCGAGCAAACGCGTTTGCCGCATCGTACGGGGCAACTGCTGAACCTTCCAGTTGCGTGCCGTATTCCATCGCTCGCGGAGCTTGACGGAAAGAAGGACTTCGCTGACATCCGCCTGGCCTGGAATCAGTCAGGCTTCGGCATCAGCGTTGAAGTTCGTGGCCGAGCCACGAAACCTGCCCAACCCTCGGGACTGTTGATGGTTCCCGATGGACTGACGGTCTGGATCGATACCCGTAACACTCAAGGAGTTCACCGGGCAACCCGATTCTGTCATCAGTTCTATCTGAGGCCCCTGGGAACGGGCCGCAAGTCGGCTGAGCCGAGTGTCGAGCAGATCACGATCAATCGAGCCCGCGAAGAAACGACGCCGGTCGACCTGTCAGACATCCAGCTTCAATCCGAGATCCGATCCGACGGCTATCTGCTGGAAGCCTGGTTCCCGACCGCAGTCTTCATCGGGTTTGATCCAGCCAACTCGCCGCTGCTCGGATTCCATTACGAACTCCGTGATACCGAACTTGGTGAGCAGTCGCTCGTCGTCGGTCGGGAGTTCCCCGCGTCGACAGATCCCAGCCTGTGGCAGACGCTGCAATTGATCCCCGCGTAAGGGCTTTCAAGATGAACGACATGTATTCAGGTGTGAAGAGTCGCTTGCCTATGATCATGCTGCGACTGATGACTGTCGTCCTTTCCGCGATGTCTCTGGCCATCGCATCCGCATCCGTGCTGGCTGAGACTCCACCGAACGTCGTCGTGATCTTCGCCGATGATCTTGGCTATGGCGATCTGCATTGTTACGGATCGCCCTTCTCCGACACGCCGCATCTGGACCAGATGGCAGCAGAAGGGAAGAAATTCACAAGTTTCTATGTTGCTCAGGCGGTTTGTTCAGCATCGCGAACAGCCTTGTTAACTGGTTGCTATCCGAACCGGGTTGGCATTCAGGGAGCATTGGGACCCGCCAACAATCACGGTATCAACGACAACGAACAAACGATCGCCGAGGTCTTGAAAACGCGTGGCTATGCCTCGGCCATCTTCGGAAAGTGGCATCTGGGGCATCACCCACAATTCCTGCCGACCCGGCATGGTTTCGATGAATATTTTGGCTTGCCCTACTCAAACGATATGTGGCCCAGACACCCGACCGCGAAATTCCCTGACTTACCACTGATCGATGGCGAAAAAACAATCGAGCTGAATCCCGATCAGTCTCGACTGACAACCGAATACACCGAGCGAGCCGTCAATTTCATCGAACGCCATCGCGATCAACCGTTCTTCCTGTACATGCCGCATGCCATGCCTCATGTGCCGCTGTTTGTTTCCAGCAAGCACGCAGGAAAATCGGAACGAGGGATCTATGGTGACGTGATCCGCGAAATTGACTGGTCCGTCGGACAGGTTCTCGCAACGCTCAAACGCTTGAATCTGGATCAGAAGACACTGGTCATTTTCACGTCAGATAATGGACCTTGGCTGTCATACGGTCATCATGGTGGCGCGGCCAAGCCGCTGCGTGAAGGGAAAGGAACGGCATGGGAAGGGGGCGTGCGAGTTCCCTGTATCATGCGCTGGCCCGGAAAAATTCCCGCAGGAACGGAAACAGGGGAACTCGCCGCGACCATTGATCTGCTGCCGACGTTGGCCAGGTTCGCGGGAGTCACTACGGAGAATCATCCCGCATCAAAGCACAAGATCGATGGGCTCGATATCAGTTCTCTCGTCCTGGGCGACAAAAACCAGAAGACTCCGCACGATTCCTACTGGTATTATTGGGGAGATGGCCTGCACGCCATTCGCAGTGGCAAATGGAAGCTCCATTTTCCGCATCCCTACGTGCATGTCGAAACGCCGGGTGTCGATGGGATGCCTGGGAAGTTGACACAGCCGCGAACGGAACTCGCGCTGTTTGACCTCGACTCGGATGTCGGAGAATCAACCGACCTTTCGGCCCAACATCCTGAAATTGTGGCTCGATTGGTGGCATTGGCCGAGATCGCTCGTGAAGATCTGGGGGATTCGCTACAGAAACGGACCGGAAAAAACCTGCGGCCTGCAGGCCAGTTGCCGGTCGCAAGTGGAGCCGATACCAAGTGATGTCACGCAAGTTCCGGCATTTGACAGATTCGCTGAAAGCCGCGCCTCAAGCTTCAGCAGAAAGATCATTGGTTGTGGAGAAGAGCACTGCACGGCTCAGAGCAGCCGTACAGTGGCACAAGAGGCAGTGGCACGGGGATGTCCGCTCGATATCGGCGATGGCGCTTTTGCTTGAACTGATGTTGATGGTGTCCGCTCCGTCCTTCGCTGCCGAACGTTACGCTGCACTCTTCAGCGATGGTACGCGAGTCGAAGAAGCGGAGGTCCGCGAATGGTTTGAACCGGCATCCCCGGCGAAGATTCAGGGAAAGCTGCTGTTCGATGCCAATAATCCGGTCCGCTGGATCATTGATCGGCAACAGTCCGCAGCCCTTGATGCTCCGATGTATGTCGAGTTTCAGGGGGGCGATCGGATTGCAGGTGAGGTGATGTCGTACCACGCCGGTTCGGGTAACCCTTATGAATCCTTGCCAGCCCATCTGACGGTTCGACCCCTCGTTGACCTTCAGCCTCCCGATGATCCGCAGTTGGGTGAAATCCGGGTTGGCGTTGAATGGTTGCGACGTGTCGTCTGGCAGAAATCCGCCTCAGAGGAATATCGCCCCGGAACTGTCTGGCTGCGCAGCGGAGGCTTGCAGCCGTTTCGCACCTTGCGCTGGTCTGACGGTGGAATCACACTGCTGACAACCGACGGAGTCAAAGAACTGTCGTTTGCCGATCTGGCAGAAATTCATTTTCCGAAACTGGATCCCTGGACTAGTTACTACGAGCAACTGGCCGTCCTGACGCCACAGCTCAAGTCACGCTTGATGCAGGTCGAGACAGCTGATGGAAGTCGCTGGACGACATCGCAGGAGCGCTTCGTGGCCCGGCATCATGGAGATCGCAATCGTCCCGAACAATGGCTGCAATTCTTGCAGCCTGCGTGGAGTCTTGATCCCGTCTGGATCCGATATCGGACAGTCCGCGCCTGGCGTTTCCATGCTGCGACAGATGTGCCGATGTCGAACTTCCTGCCAGTCGATGTCAAACGACAGTCGGTATTTGGATCGGGCTGGAACTGGCGGACCAATCAGAATGTGCAGCGCGGCCCTCTGCAGTCAGCAACGCAAGAATTTGGCTGGGGGTTTGGCGTTCAAGCGTCATGCGATCTGACATTCGAATGGCCCGAAGCGGCTCGGGCCTGGCGGACTCAATATGGTCTTGATCGAACTGCGGGGTCTGGCGGTTTTGCGAGATTGTCGTTTTCTGTCGGAAACGGACAGGTGATGGGACCACAACCGAATCTGCAGGGCTCACAGTTTGTCGGCGATACGGGCTGGCTGCCACTTCCGACTCTGCCTCCTGAGCAACGTCGATTGCTGATGCGAGCGGACATGGCTCATTCGGATCGCCCTCCCGAAGCCGACCCCTTCGACGTTCGTGATGCTGTGAACTACTACGAGCCCGAAATTCGACTCGACCCGGTGATACTGGCAACGGAGGTCTCATCTCGAGTCACCGCTCGCGTTGCCGGACTGCAGGGCTGGACGATTTCAGCAGGCGACTCGAAGACGCTGAAGGTGATCAATTCACTCGACGCAACCTATGCTCGTGATCCGCAATTCCGGCCGACAACCGGAACGGCCGACCGGTTCTATAACCTGACTCGCAAATTGAAAATCGGTCCGCAGCAGCGCTGGGTCTCGATCGTGGCGAGTCGTTTTGCCGATGCCACCCCAACGTCAATCCAGGTCAGGCTGGACGACCATACCGTCGGTGAATTCGATGTCCCCGTTAGAACGGCTCAGACCGATCCTGATCCGATTTTGATCCCAGTCCATGACTTTCAGGGAAAGACCATTCCTCTGGAACTGGTCGTCTTCCCCACGGATGACAAATCGCTGGTCGACTGGCGAGGAGTTGCGGTCACCGCGGAACGTCCTGGCATCCTGACGATCTTTGAAGATGAACCGCAGTTTGCGTCGCAACTCAATCGTGGCACGGGAACGGTAGAGATCACCAACGACAAACCGTTCTCAGGAAATGTCAGCCTGAAGGTGACACCCGATGCGGGCGACAACGCGCGGATTGAACGGCTGGACGCAACGATCTCTGACCAGCCGAAACTGGGTCAGTACCGCTATGTCCTGTTTGCCTGGAAGCAGGCGACGGGAAATCGAGTCCAGATTCAATTCGCCAATGACGGTCGCCTGGGTGAACAGATTGCACAGATCGGATTGCGAGCGGACCAGTTGCGAGGGAAACCAGCGCGAGCTCGCAGCCGGTTCGATGGGCCTCCAGAGGATCGTGGTCTGCGGCACGGTTTTGCCTACGATGCAGGAAGCCAACCTCAAACGGCAGGTGCTCCACTCCGATTATTCGGTGCAATGCCCAAAGACTGGCAAATGCAGATGCGAGATCTTTACGGCGACTTCGGTCAGTTCAACCTGACCGGCCTGGCACTCAGTTGTATCGGTGGTGAAGCCGCCTGGTTCGATCATATCTATCTCGCGCGGACTCCGGCCGATATGGAATTCGCAAGAACCCGCCTGGTGAATCCGATTCCTGCCCCTCCAGCGATTGACCCCAGTCTACTGGATCAGGCCTTCGTCAAAACCGACTTTGGCCGCGTTCTGGCACCCTTCACGACTCACTTTTCGACATCAGAACTGGCACAAGGTCTTTACCGATTGAAGGAACATGCCGGCCAGACAGATGTCGTCCGGATGTACCCCAACGCCCAGGACAAGCCAGCGATCCTGCGAGCAGGATTAACGCTTCCGAAGGACAAGCCAGCGATGCTGGATATGCGCGTCACGCATTATCCGATGGCAGACTGGCTGCTGGTGGTCAAGATCAACGGCGAAGCGATCCACCAGGAACTGATCGACCAGAAACTGACAACTCCACAAAAGGGCTGGGCCAACATTCAAGTCGACCTGACAAAATTCGCCGGCCAGAAGGTCTATGTTGAAGTGCTGAACCAGTCGAACAACTGGTCCAACGAATTTGCTTACTGGAAGCGACTGGCGATTGTGGAAAAGTAGTGAGAAAGCAGGGTGGGACAAGTGGCGCTTCGCCGTGCCGGCCCACCATCATTTCTCGACATTTGGTTTTGGTGGGCCTGCGCTCGAAGCGAGCTGGTCCCACCCTACGTCTGCGCAGGCGTGATTGTGGATGTGTTCCGTTGTTTCTGAACCGGTTGAGATTCCAGCAGTAATCAACTGGGTGAAACCGTCGACTAACCTGCGACCATCATCCGGAACGCGTTAGCGTCCGGTTTCTGGAGATGCGTGTCTCCAGTCGTCCATCGGAACCGGACGCTAGCGCGTTCCGGCTGATGGATGTCTCGAAATTCACACCTGGCTGGCGGCAGCTACTGGCAAGCACAGAGACAAAGATGTGGGTAACATTGACTCCACCGTACTTTTGTGATGCGCGAAGGCGCGCAGCGTCTCCGAAGCCTACGCGGATGGATCCGCACGGAAACTGAGATTTCCAACTTAAGAATTGGGAGCCACGGTTGTGAAACAGGCTCGAATCCAAATTCAACACGACCTTGTCGCAGACTCCAAGATCGCGGCCCCCCACACCTGCCCTGTTCACTTTCCGGTTTGAAAACGGGCATTGCGCGACACAATCGAGCCACGCAAACTTCGGCGCAGCCTTGAAGAAGTACTACTCCTCGAAGTCGACTCCGAGGGACAAAGATGTGGGTAACATGGACTCCACCCTACATTGAAAAAGGTGACTGCCCTGACCTGCATTGCGGGCAATCGCCTTTTTTCAACCGGCGATTGAGGCGCGCTGGGTGGCACTGGTGGCAGTCTTGGGCCGCCAGTATCTGAACGGCGAGTTGGCCACAACTTTCAGCCGGTAGTCCAGTGACCGCATCACAGATACGGCCCCCGTCACAATTACCAGCGTTCAGAAGCCAGGATTCGCAGGAGCGGTACCGCCACCTGCAGGTCCCGTTCCGCCAGTGGCTGGTGGGGGTGGTGTGACTTGAATCGGAGCTGTAACGGGGCCTTGACGTCCTCCATACGTGCTGCGACGCATCGCATACCTGATCGGGAATGACGGCCAGATGGTGTTGTGATAGGGCTGACTCTTGTCACCCAGCACTTCGTACTTGCCGTCAAATGCATGGGTAATGGATGTCTTGGTGGTGGAGTCAAAATACTTGACGTGTGAGAACGGTTTTTCGGTGACGTACTGCGTAAAGCCAAGCCACTGGCGATCAGGAGCCAGTCCCAAAAACGCCGCTTGTTCGGGTTTGAAACCGAGGAACTCGCGCGGCAAGGGGGCGGTATGCATCGATGTCAACAGGACGGCCATCGTGACGTAACCCGTCAAGGCACTGAAGACCCACCGCCCTGCCTGATCGACCGTTGAAGGGAGCTGAATGAACGTGGGTGACAATTGTTCTGTGCCCAGGCGCAGCGCGAAGATGAACCCGATGAACAGTCCCAGCAGGGCGACGATGTCGGAAAATTTCTTCCAGTCACCAAGCAGTCCATCCAGAAAGCCTGCCAGCGGTTCAAAGAAGTTCATCGCCAGCAGTCCTGAAATCAGGACGCACAAGAACGTATGAGCGGCACCCCACAACCCTTCGGCTGCGACGCACCACACGATAATTCCAATCACGATCAGGCAACCAACGTCGATCATGAAAAACTCAACTTACTTGGCAAATCGGAATCAAAACTGTTGGTCATTTGCAGTAATGACGGACCCGCAACCTGTTCAGATCCAGCACCTACTTGACGACTCGCATCATTTCGTCGACTGAAGTAATTCCCTTGACGACCAGTCGCAGGCCTTCTTCTTTCATATACAGCATCCCGTTCTTGCGGGCTTCTGCCTTGATCGCCGTCAGGTTGGGATTGTCGCGAATCAGATCTCGCAGCCTGTCGGTGATCACCAGCAGTTCGTAGACACCGATTCGCCCGACATAGCCGAGGTCATTACACGTCGGACAGGTGGCCTCACGCGTTGCTGGTGGCCGGTAGAACTTGTCGACCTTATCGCCGGGCAGTCCAATCTTCTGCAGCAGGTCCGCAGTTGGCTTATAGGCTTCCTTGCAGTCATTACAGAGTTTGCGAACCAGTCGCTGGCCGAGAATTGCCGAGACCGAACTGGACAGCAGGAACGGTTCGACTTCCAGATCGATCAAACGGAACAGAGCCGCGATGGTGTCGTTGGCGTGCAATGTTGAGAACACCATGTGACCGGTATTCGCTGCCTGACAGGCGATTTTCGCTGTTTCACCGTCACGAATTTCACCAACCATCACGATATCGGGGTCTTGCCGCAGCACGCTTCGCAGCGAACCGGCGAACGTCTGGCCCGCCTTGCTGTTGATTTCGATCTGGGTGACGTTGGCCATCTTGTATTCGACGGGGTCTTCGATCGTGATGATGTTGTTTTCGTAGGCATCAATTTCCTGCAGTGCGGCGTACAGAGTCGTCGATTTACCAGCTCCCGTCGGACCGCAGGTGATCATCATCCCGTGTGGCTGGTGCACGATTTCCTGAAGCTGCTCAACCATCTGTTTCCGCATCCCCAGGTCGGCCAGTGTCTTGGCTGACGAACCCTTGTCGAGAATACGGATCACCATCTTTTCGCCACCTTGCAGGCCTTGAGTGGCAACACGGAAGTCGATCTGACGTCCTTCCATTTCCGCTCGGAAGCTGCCGTCCTGAGGCTTGCGGCGTTCGGTGATGTCCATCGATGACAGGACTTTGAAGATGTTGACCAGTGCATCTCCCATGGGACGGTCAAATGCTTCAGCGGGATACATCACGCCATCGATACGCAGCCGCACCGACATTTCGTCTTCTTTTGGCTCCATATGGATGTCGGTCGTGCGACGCAGGATGGCATCGTAGATCAGTTCTTTAGCAGCGAGATAGCCCTTGGAACTCTCGACCTGTCGTGATCGATCCATTTCGCCGGCACCCTTGCCCGACTTGCCGATCAGCTTGATCGGCGGACCGACAACAGATTCGCGTTGTTCGCGCGATCCAATCTGAACGCCGATCTTGGATAACAGCCTGATGGTCACGGCGCGAATATGTCGTCGCGTCAGGACCTTGCCGGAATCGGGAACTCGCTTATTGCGTTCCACGACATACAAACCCATCGGTACAGCATAGCCGATCGTCATGGCGACGAAGGCAACCCCGAAGCTGGGTGAGCATAACGCCCCGACAAATCCCACAACTCCAGCCAGCAGGACAATCGAGTTCCAGAGGTCCGGGTTGACTTTCAGGGCATTGGCGTCGCCATCAATCCAGCCTGCAGTCCAGGTCCACAAGAGAAACAGGCCGATGAAATACAGGAACGCGCCGGTGTGTAGATAGAACCCGGCCAACCGCGGATCTTTCGGATTGCTGCCGCGATAAAATGGACCTGGGTAAGGAGGATAGGCATTCGCATCGCGAACAACAGCAGGTGCGGGCGCGGGTGTACTGACAGCGGGTGCCGGGGCGGACTGCTGTGCCGAAACGCGCGTCTCGCCACTGGCAATCCAGGCGATCGCCAATGCCATGACGCCACTGAGCAAAAATCGATACGACACGGATTCGGTCCCCGACTCGAAAGCAGCGAACTTGCAAACGAATAAACGACGTTTGTCAGACGCACACCGTCTGCAATCCTATTCCGGAAAGTCTACTGTATCAGACGAAGTTGCAACAAACGTCAGATATCTCGAAATCGGAATCTTAAAGAAAACATCACTCCGGCCCTGAGTGAAATTGGAAGTCATTCTGACTTCGTTACGTTCAAGCTGAAAATCGAGTAGAGAATTCAGGATCAGCGGATCAGAATTCAATCTCAATTAACTGCTTTTCTCGCAGCAGCTTGGATTCGACGCGAATCGCGTCTTTGACCAGTCGGTCAGCACCGGGAACGCGGATGCGTATCTGCACGCTCCCATCAACGACATTGAATGCCTCATCCCGCCGAAACCGGATGACCTGCTTATAGCCATCGGTGCCCGTCACCATCCCGGTCAAATCGCTGCCGCGGTAACTCTTGATGTTCGGCGGAAGTCGAAACTGAATCACGATTTCGTACGAAACCCCCGGAACGGGATCTCGAGGGTCGGTCCAGGCCGAAAAACTCCCTTTCGTCACCGCATATCCCGGGATTTTGACCGCCGGGACTGCGACAGCATCGCCATCGCTCGATCCGTTCCCGTTCCCTTTTCCAGACCCACCGGCAAGCCCCATGATGGAATCGCTGGGGTCAAAAGCCTTTTCGACATCCATGATCTGTGAGACATCGGTGAATTGGATCGGGGCGGCATCCTGACCCGCTTCGATCGGAGTCACGGCATCCAGTTCCATCTCTTCGGCAACTTCGGCGTCGCCCATTTCTCCGAAAATATCCAGCGAACGTCGCAGGGCAGGGCTGCTGAAAACGAGGAGTGCCAAGACCCCGAGTAGCGTGGAATGCACGAGGAATGATGCCATCACCCCGGCCATCGCACTGCTGTGAATCCAGCGCAACATCATTCCCTTCAGTGAGTTATCCTCTGGAGGTAACTCACGCTCAGCGACAGCCACCGCAACGGCAACCGGCACGACAGGTTTGATAGCAAGCGGATTCGGTGTGAAGACGAGTGGCGGGGGCTGAACAGGAGGTGCGGGGGGGCTGGTGAAGACCAACTCGGGAAAGGTCGCGGGAATTTCTACGGGGGCGATGGGCTTAGCCGCAGGCTCCGCCGACAATTGCGCCGAAGCGGATTCGTCGGGAATGCTTTCGAATTCGACTTCTAATTCGGAATGAGCACTTACGGATGTTTCCGGCAACTCCGCCACGCGCGCACGCCGCGCGGCCAGCCAGGGTGGGACAGTGGACTCAGTCGACGACGCTGCCGTCGTTGGCATCCGGCCAGAACTGAGTGGCAAATCTGCCATGTTGATTGCCTGTCGAGACCCTGCTGGTCCTAGTGTCCACCAGTCCGAAAATCGTTCCGCTTTCAGACGTTGCACCACGATAGGCCGCGAATCTCGCCCAATCAACCCGACCGGACTCAGATCGACCAGAATCTCGGGTGCCCGACGCCCCAACTATTATACGTCGACACGATCCCGTTCCCTACAAGAGAAATTGCGAAAATCCGCCTCGTGCGGCAATTTATCGATCCCGTCTTCCATCGTGACAAGGTCGTTTGTGGTCAATGTGCTGATTTATGCATCAGCGAACGGTGATGGTTTGCCTGAGAGCTTCATTACCCCAGATGAAAGCTGTTCGCCGACGAAGTCTACAGAATTCAAACTGACAGTGACGATGGCGAGAACGAAGCCGTTTTGAAAACATCCCGGTCATGGGATAATCTGTGAGACGACAAAACTAGATTCGCCAGTCTTTCAAGATCTTGTGAATGGTGGGCCTGAGAATGGCATCCGTCTTTGAAACGATCAAACGAATTCTATTTCGACCGATTCAGGTACGGACATGTTTTGAGGCCAGGACGGACGAGTTCCTAGCAGCGATGCGCGCTGCGTCCGAATATCGGAATTCCGGCGATACTGTTCAGGCATCGCAACAATGCCAGACCATGATCAGCCTGCTGGAGGACATCACTCGTCAATGTACAGGTATCGCCGCACAAAGATTCGTCGCGGCTGGCTACTTCGATGTCGGCAGTCTCTACCGGGAAATGGAACACGTTCCTGAAGCGGAACGATGTTTTGCGACCGCAATCGAGAAATTCGAGCGTCTCAAGAATAATTCCAGTCAGACTCACTTCTCAGATTCGATGCTCGCGGGTTGTCAGAATCAGTTGGGCATGCTCTACAGTGACTGCGGACCACTCGATAAAGCCGAAACTGCGCTCGACAACGCAATTGCACGACGAAAACGTATCGTGTCGGAAGTGCCAGATGATATGGAGAATCGTGTCTATCTTGCGGGGGCCATCTGCAATCGAGCTCATGTCGCCAGCAAGTCAGGGCAGCGTGACGCTGCGATCGCGCTGTATGATCAGTCGCTGCAGATGCTCGATCAGACGATTCCTCCCTGCGATTGCGGATGTCGCGATGCAATTGCCGGTGCGATGTCGGAGGCCATGGGGCATCCACACTGGATTCTGACCGCACATCACTTCCGCCGAAATGCCGAAGCGGGGCGGCAGTACTGGATCGATTCAGACAACTCGTAGAAGCGGCCTGGTCACGATTCCCGTGATGTTGAGAACATCGCTGATACGCGATCTTTATCGCCGCATCACACCAGGATCTCCTTCAAGACTCGTGCACCACCCACGCCTGTCAGTTTGTAATCGCGGCCACCGTAGCGGTACGTCAGTTGTTCGTGGTCCAGACCCAGAGCGTGCAGTAGCGTCGCATGCAGGTCGTGAGGGTGGACCTTGTCTTCGATCGCCTTGATACCGAATTCGTCGCTCTGCCCGTATCGCAGGCCACCTTTCACGCCCCCCCCGGCCAGCCACATCGAATAGGCCGTGCCGTTGTGGTCGCGACCATCTTTCTGCTTGACGTGTGGAGTTCGCCCGAATTCGCCACCCCACATCACCAGCGTATCTTTCAACATGTCGCGACTTTTCAAATCTGCCAGGAGCGCCGCCAGTGGCTGATCGACCTCTTTGCAGTTCTTTGTCAGATTCCCGCGCAGGCCGTTGTGCTGGTCCCAGTTGGCGTGCGTGATTTCGATAAACCTGACGCCCGCTTCTGCCAGGCGACGTGCCATCAGACATTGCCGCCCGAAGTTGTCGGTCGGGCCGTTTCCGATACCGTATAGATCCAGCGTTGCCTTCGATTCCTGTGCCAGATCGAGCACACCTGGCAAGGCATCCTGCATGCGGAAAGCCAGTTCGTACGACTCGATCACCCCTTCAATCTCAGCATTGACCTGCTGACGGCTGAGCAGATCGCGATTCAACGACTGAACCAGATCTAACTGGTCTCGCTGCAGCGTGCCGGGCAGATGTTTCGAGTTGATATTACCAATCCGGGTATCGGCGACGCGCTGACCTTCGCGCCCAATGGCTGTTCCCTGGTAAATCGCTGGCAGAAAACCACTCGAATAATTCTGGGCACCACCCAGATTGTTCGGCGGATTGATTGTCACGAACCCGGGCAGATTCTGGTTCTCGGTCCCCAGACCATACAGCGACCACGCCCCCATGCTCGGTCGGGCAAATCGAAATTCACCCGTATGCATCATCAGGAATGCCTGCGGATGATTGGGGACATCGGTCCACAGACTGTTGATCACACACAACTGATCCGCATGACCTGCGACATTTGGAAACAGTTCCGAGACCGGCAATCCACATTCACCGTGCTGTTTGAATTCGAACGGCGAGGCCAGCAGGTTTCGTCCCTTGTTGTCAGGAGCCTCCTTGCCATCGTGCGTCTTCAGCTCAGGTTTGTAGTCGAACGTGTCGACATGCGACGGACCACCACGCATGCAGGCGTAGATGATCCGCTTGGCCTTCGCCGGAAAATGAGGCTTCTTGGGGGCCAGCGGATTCTCATAAGCGGCCGTCGCCCGGTCCGCACACAATCCCGCAAAAGCCATCATCCCAAACCCACTCGAAACCCGCTGCAACATCTCTCGTCTCGTCCACATTTTTTTGTTCCTGGCAATGGTTTTTGGGGTGGGGCGGTGCTTCAGGTGCTGGCGGTTTTGGACAGATTCAGTAAGGGGCGTCAACAAGCTTATTCGAGGCAGCGGAATTCGGCTGAGGCATACAGCGCCTGGCAGAAGGCGGCCCAGGCTCTTACCTGGATTGCATCGCGGTCCTTTTCGACAGCCGCGAAGGCCTTTGTCGATTGCTTGACGAAACTGACGGCCTGTTCGGATTCACTGGCCGTTGGTTTGCGGTTCAAGGCGAGGCGAAAGGCGAGTGCGACTCGATCAGCATCTGTCTTTTCGCTTGATGACAGCAATCGTTTCGAAAACTGCTTCGATTGTTCGATCAGGAACGGGCTGTTCATCAGGTACAGGCTTTGGGCCGGTACGGTTGTCGCATCACGGACGCCAACGACCAGTGATGGATCGGGGGCGTCGAACAGTTCCAGAGCTTCCGGCATCGCATTTCTGACGATCGGAAGATAGATGCTTCGATAGTTCAGTTGTGCTTCAGAGAACGAGGTTGGTGACAGCTTCCCCTGCTGAACGACCTGTTCCGGCGACTTGGCAACGATGGAACCTGCCATCGGTTCACGCTCAAGTTGACCGCTGGTCGCCAGGATCGCATCCCGGAATTGATCGGAGTCGAGGCGACGTGGGGCATAACGCCAAAGGTAGATATTGTCTGGATCTCGTTCGCGATTCGCGTCGACATGAGTACTCGCCAGGGCATAGGTCCGCGAAAGGACCAGTGAGCGAATCATTTTCTTGGTAGACCAGCCCTCGCGGACGAACTGCAGAGCGAGATGGTCAAGGAGTTCAGGGTGGCTCGGTGCTTCGCCCAGTTCTCCAAAGTTATCGACCGTGGCCACCAGGCCTTTCCCGAAGACATGTTGCCAGATCCGGTTGA
Source organism: uncultured Planctomycetaceae bacterium (assembly GCA_964609845.1). Taxonomy (GTDB): domain Bacteria; phylum Planctomycetota; class Planctomycetia; order Planctomycetales; family Planctomycetaceae; genus Schlesneria. The sequence continues at coordinate 32,853 of CAZSTW010000009.1, forward strand.
CGGCGACACGGGCCGTTAGAGGATTTGTCGGCGAGGCGATCCATTCTGCCAGTTGAAGCCGTCCACTCTGATTGCTTTCGATCTTGGGAAACTCACCGATCGTAGCAACCGAGACGACACCACGAGGGACAGGTTCGCCGCGCTTTGTGGAATCACCTCGAACACACAGGCGACAGTCTGCTGGCGACTTGTCGTCGCGAACCCCCATTGCCAGTTCGGCTGAAGGAGGAGCATTGGCCTGTCGATCCTTCAGTTCGTCGATCGTCTGACGCAGCTCTTCACTCAGCTTCTTGATCCGCCGGGCCTCTTCTGGAGTCACGTTGTCGGGAACTTTGACATCGACAGCCAGATCGTCGTCAGCCGGAGGATTATTTTTTCCCTTGGGATTCTGAGGCTTCTTGGCCTGTTTCTTCGCTTCCTTCGCGGCCTTGGCATTCTTTTCGATCGCACCCAGCCGACGGAGTTCTCCCATCAGCTTTGTCCGCTCTTCTTTCAATTCAGCAATAGCCGCGGCATGCTGATCGCGTACCTGTTTCGCGGCAGGATCACCATTGAGTTCCAGAAAGCCAGTGTTCTGCTGACGTCCGTTCCCCTGGCCTCCCCCACCGCTGTACAGGGTGTCTGTGCTGGTGAACAGTCCTGCCATCGCGTAGTACTCGCGAGTCGGAATGGGGTCGAACTTGTGATCGTGGCAACGGGCACAGGCAACGGTCAGTGCCATGAATCCCGTGGTGGCGACTTCGATCTGTTCAGCGACGACATCCATCTGAAAATCAGGATTGTTCTGGGCACGGGGCTTGGAACCAATCGCCAGGAATCCGGTGGCAATCAGTTGCTCATCCTGCTGACGGGTCGAACTGGCCGGGAGCAGATCGCCTGCCAGTTGTTCCCGGATGAATTGATCAAACGGCTTGTCATGATTGAAGGCATCAATCACATAGTCACGATAGCGCCAGGCGTGAGGAAACGTGACGTTGTCGGTGTTCCCGTTGGACTCCGCAAACCGGGCCACATCCAGCCAGTGTCGAGCCCACCGCTCGCCAAACTGGGGCGAGGCCAGCAGGCGATCGATCAGTGCTTCCTTCGCCTTGGAGGAATGATCACTGACGAATGCTTCGACTTCCGCAGGACTCGGGGGAAGCCCTGTCAGATCAAAGTAGACTCTGCGAACCCATGTCCTAGGATCGGCATCACCCACCGGGACGAGCCCTTTTGCTTCAAGTCCCGCGAGGATGAACTGATCGATCTGAGTGGAACCCCATCGTTTGTCTTTGACCGCGGGAAGAGCGGGTTGCCGGGGTGGTTGAAACGCCCAGAACTTGCGGCCCGCTTCTACATCAATTTCTTTTCGGGCGACCGGTTCATTCCCTGTCGGCTTACGAGGATCGGGCGCCCCCATCTTGATCCAGGTGACGAAATCAGCGATGACGGTATCAGGGAGCTTCTTGTTGGGAGGCATCTCCAGACCATCATGCCGCAGTGCCTCAATCAAAAGGCTGTCATCAGGGCTTCCTGGAACCAGAGCAGGTCCGCTTTCGCCACCTCGCAGCAGGCCATCGCGAGAATCGAGGGCCAGGCCCCCTTTCACCTTATTTCCATCGCGTGTCGAATGGCATTCATAGCAACTGTCGACCAATACGGGACGAATCCGTTTTTCGAAGAAGGCGATTCCCTTCTTATCCTTGGTGGCAGCCTCAGCCGATTTCGCAGTCGTATTTTCAGCCGCCTGTGTAGCGAGGCCAGAAACAAAACCGACACATGCGATCAGAACTGCATGCCATTGCCAACGAAAGTGATCCATCGTTTCCGCCTCATTCGCACCCGCTGCCACCACGCAAGATCATGAAGAGACCTGGTGAATGCGACACGTCTCCACGGAAACGATGCCTGACGGTCGGGTTTTATTCTTTCAGAAATGCGAGGCGTGCCAGATTGTTGTCGATCCGAACGAGGCTGGTTGCTGGGGAATTGCATCTGGTGCGATGCAAGACATTGCCAGAAAACGTGTTGCGGCTCTTTTCGTACGGCGTTGAGGTTGCGCCGTGGCTTCCCTGGCCAGCAGGCTCGTCACGGGAAATTGCTGGCTTGCTGCTGAGTCACCTTGCTGCCGAACACCGTCAAGAAGTCGGTGCCGGGGCCTCCGTCTGCGATCAGACTGGTGATCGTGCTGAACAGGATTGAGCAGGCATCGTTTCCGGGACCGAATTGGACATTGACTGCCGGGGAGCTGACTCCCGTCAGCGACAGCCGATTGTTCCCCGTATTGCTGAAGTCCGCCGTGATCGATGCGTTTGTTGTATTGAATGTCACAAACCGGGCGTTGTTGTCAGGATCGCCGATCAGGGTTCCTGCCAGGCCCTGAACGACCAGCTTTCCGGACTGCTGAGTGATCAGAACCGAGTTGTTCAAAGCATCATCACACAGGGTCACTTCGTTCTGTTGCTCATCATAGTTCGCCTGTACATAGTTGTTGGTGTCGGCCAGGTACGCCCAGACCTCGCGGCTGGCCATTCCGTTTGCGATCACAGCGACTCGATAGAGTCCTGGTTTGAAACCTCGAGGCAGCGAGAACTGGACGCTACTCAATTTGGTATCGCCCGGCTTCGAGATTCCGGGAGTCCAGTTGGTCGTACGAGCATATTGAACGGACTGATTCGACGTCAGACGAACGATAGGGTAATTCGTGTCGTTCTCAACATCGTCTCCGTAGGATGAACCCTGCGAGATCCCCGTCAATCGAAAGCCCGTCAGGTGGTAGGCACTGACGCTGTTTGGCGTTCCCTTCGTGATGGAGGTAATCACCGGAATCCATGCGTTCTGCGGAGCACCCGAGGGTGCGTACTCCCAGAGATCGGTGCCAGTCCCGAGCAACAGATGCCCATTCGGTAGGATCAGCATCTGTCGCAAGAATGCTGGCATCGACTCCAGGTTCTCCCTCAGCTCGTCGGGCAGATCTGCGGTCAGGTCGGTGAGCTTGTTGGTTTTGTAATCGAAGTCGAACAGGTGAGTCGGGCCGTTGAAGAGATAGAAGTCGGCCAGAAAGACAAAGTGGCCGTTCGGCAGTATGGCTCCCGGGGCATCGTCCGCTCCCATCCCATCCGGCAGGCGAGGACCTGCCGTCCATGTGTTCGTCTTCAGATCATACAGAGCGATGTTTTCGTTGGCCCCGACCTGGATCACGCGACCGTCCGGCAGAACTGCCATGGGGCCCAGTTCGTAGCCGACAGTTGGGCTACTCAACTGAACAGGAACTGTTCCGGCATCGACCCAGGTGTTTGTGGCGGGAATGTATCGCTGGGCCGATCCCGACTGATTGCGAATACTGGCGAAGATGTCGTAAGACAGGACACTGCCGTCTGGCAGCAAGGCCCACGTTTCTTCGTCGCTGGGATCATCGCGAAGCTTGGTACCGCCCGGTGACCACGAATTGGTTTTCGGGTCGAAGAGATATGTTTCTGAACCGATGATGTAACCACACAGGACCTTCCCGTTGGGTAGCAGCATCGTCGGATCATCCCCGAAGTAATCCCCGGGAAAGTCTGGAATCGGCGTCCAGGTATCGGTGACCGGATCGTAGATCTCTCCAGAATTCGTAAATGTCGCGTCGAGATTGGGACCACTGTATTCCCCACCGAGCACCAGCAGTTTGCCATTGGGCAGGACGTTGGAGCCAAAGAACAAACGCGAGGTCGTCATCGGGGCCAGTACGGTCCATGTCCCATTGACGTAACTGCCCGCCGAATCGGGAGTCAATCTGGTCCAGTACTGAGGGTCGCCATCGATCTGGCCAGACTGCACCATGATCGTCCCATCGGTGAGCAGGATCAAATTCCCGCTGCCATATCCCGGATTGGGATTCTTGAGTTTTGTCCATGGGCTGGCATCGGCCGTGGACAGCGTCCCAATCCCAATAACGAACGATAAAAGAGCTGGCCAGACTGCCAGGTTGCGTGAATACTGGATGAACGAAGTCCCCATCGATAACACCTGCCTGAGATGACGTGCTGAACATCAAAGAATCCGACTGATTCGCTCATTTTGATGAATGAATCAGCGGGAACGCACGTTCAAAACGTCAAAAAATTCAGAAATTCCAAGGAAATCGGAAGTGACGATTTTCGGTGGTCCACGACAGCTGATTTCTCGGAATCTGGATCAAAACGGGCGCGAACGCGTTACTGCCTCTGTAAGTGCAAATGCGCCCTGATTTCTGGAGAAACGCGTGAACCCAGTAGCCTTGCTGCTTTCATCAGCCACTCGTGAGCTGCCGTTGCTGGTGCCGTCGGCAGGTGGCACCGGGCTTGTTCTCCTTGATCCGAACGAAGGACCAGTTCGTCACCTTCACGAGTCATGATCCTTCCGCCAGATTCCCGATGACGCCGCAACAGCGGGTGATCAGAGACCATGCTCGCAAGAACGATGGACGGTTCACCCGGTTTGATCTTCGCTCCCCAGAGCGAATCATCGCAATTGACCAGACAGACATCCGCGATCGATAGCAGCCGCGCAATGAGTTCCTCCAGTTCGGGTTCGACATCAGGCGTCATTCCGGCGGAATCCGACAGGATCAATAACTGGCAGTGATCACTTCCCAGGCCCTGGTCGAGAAGTGCCGCCACTGTAGTGGCCAGGCAGGCGCCGGTCGTTCGTGGATGAAGGTTCATCGCTGCCAACCGGTCAACGGGACGAGTTGATCGTGGCGTCACATTCCGACCGAGAATCTGTGTCGAGGTAGAGGTGGAAAAAGCATTGACGTCACTCTCGAACACCAAAGTGCGGGCTAGCGTCTGCAATTCTCCGTTGGCGACATTGCCGACAACCACCGACAGCGGGATACGTCCCGTGGCAGAGTCTGGAAACATCGATTCGATGATCGCTTCACCGACCGGTTGCGGTTTGTCATTGAAGGGAGCCAGATGCAGACAGATGGCAGGTTGTGCGTTCAATTCCAGCAAGCCCCCTGCTTGTTCCGTCAGGGGAATTGCGATGTCGCGTGCGATCAGATCCACTCCTGCCAGATCCAGTCCAACAACCCGTACCGCATCGCGGACGATGGCGAGAGTTTCGGGATGGACCTGGTCGAGGACTTCATGAGATTCGCCCCCCGTTGTAAGAAATGGTTCACGACGAAGTTCGATACGCTCTCCCGGTGCGGGGATCGAATCGGCCGACAGCCCCTGTTCTGCCAGATAGGTCAATTCTTCCTGATGAAGGTGCAGACGCTGGAGTGGCCAGCGGTGATCGGGACCACGCCGGGGTGACAGGTTTTCCAGTTCAACGAGTTCGCGAATCGATCGAGTCCCGTCACCCACAACACCTGCAGGATCACGACGCACGACGGAAACAACGCGGTCAGCGACGATCAGAAACCGATGAACAGTTCCCGGTAATGTTCGTTCGACCATGACCGATTCGCTGACGCTGCGAGCGGTTTCATAAGCGGATCGAACACCAGCCGGATCGCGCACATTCAAAGTGACGCCGTTGCTGTAATCCGAATCGAGGGGTTTGACGACCACGGGCCATCCGAGTTGTTCCGCCAGCTGAACAGCGTCGTCGGGGTCCGTGACGACTCGACCCTGCGCAACCGGAATCCCGAGTGTTGACCAGAGCTGTTTAGTGAAGGCTTTGTCGCTGGACGCCTGTTCTGCCAGAAAGCCCGTCGTATCCATCGCCGCTTTGCGGATCCGACGGGAGTAGATTCCTTCTCCAAATTGGACACGGCTTTCGTCGTCCAGTCGCAAGACGGGAAGACCTCGCTGGCGAGCAGCCGCGACGATTGGCCCGGTGGCGTCGCCGAACGAATATTTCTCGTCTGCAATCAGAACGCTGTTCAAAGCATGGGCAGCGTCGACGGTCCCTGTTGAAAGCAACTCATTGACCATTCCGATGGCAGCCTGTAACGCTGCCGCGGCCACTTCGAATTCCAGGCATTCCAGTCCGACCAGGATTTCCTGGTTTGTGACGGGCTGAACATAGCCACGAAACCGAGGTTGCCCGACGGCAACCTGCAGATCGGTCGCGATCTGCACCACAACCTGTCCCCAATTCTCACTTCGGCTTCGGGTCGTAAAATCGTCCAGCGATCGAACAGATGTTGCCAGCGACAGATGCGGCGGCAACTCCAGATTTGCCAGTGATTCGAACAGCGTTCGTATCTGGTCTGGCGAAAGCGTCTCAGTCGAAATATCGCTCAATCGTGCGACCAGCGTCTTGTGGCGTGACCACGCATTGGTTGAAGCCAGTCGTCGTTCAATCTTTAGATGCATCGTGTGATTCCCTGAACGCCTTCGAAAAAGGCGATTTGCGATGGCGCGTCATTCAATGACAAGTCTCCAGAAGGAACTCGACAACCGACTCTTCAACCCGCCATAATGCGGCCACGATTTTTCAAGAATTGTTTTTCGCATCTCACGGACCGAGTTCGATGTCATGTCTTGTTTTTAACCGAGGGCTAGTGCCCACGGGCTGATAGAAACGGGTTCCCATGTATAGAAACAATTTCCGATTGAGGAATGCTGGATGCCGTCGTCGGGGTCGGTGACTGCCTGGATCGCAGGTTTGAAAGCGGGCGAGGCCACGGCTGCCGAACCATTGTGGAACCGCTATTTTGCGCGACTGGTTGGTCTGGCTCGTCGCAAGCTGGCCTCTAAATCCCAGCGGCTTGCCGATGACGAAGATATCGCCTTGAGTGCCTTCAAGAGTCTGTGTCGGGGTGCAGCAACGGGTCGATTTCCTCAACTGACGGATCGCGACAACTTATGGCCTCTGCTGGTGGTGCTGACGGCTCGCAAGTCGGTCGATCTGTTGCGGTCCGAAGGACGCAGTAAACGCGGGGGTGACTGGAAATCGGTTTCCGAAGAAATCGAACGGATCGCCAGTCATGAACCGACGCCAGAATTCGCTGTCTTGATGAATGATTATTGCGACTGGTTATTGTCGCAACTCGATCCCGGTCCTCGCGAGGTTGCCTTGCTGAAACTTGATGGTTGCACGAACGAGGAAGCGGCTTCTCGATTGGGGTGCGGAATCCGTACGATCGAAAGGCGGCTGGAACTGATTCGGCGCGTGTGGGCTGAAGCGGTTGAACAAGACGAAGCACATTCAGTCTCGCAAGACTCTGCACGCTGACATTGGAACGCGGAAGAAAAGAGGAGTTGTTCGTGTCGACGTTGCTGCCGAATTTGCCGCCGAACAGCGCGACGCCAGATTCCGTGCCGCCGGACGAACGCTTTGCAGATCCACGTGATGAAGCTCACTGGACGGCCGCGAATCTGAAGCAGATTGACGCCATCTGCGAACAGTTCGAAATCTCCTTTCAGGCAGAAAAGCCACTCGACATTCGACAAAGTCTGCAGCAGACGGAACCCGGACTGGCAAGACTGCTGTTTCGCGAATTGCTTGCGATTGACGTGGAATATCGCCAGCGTCAGGGGCAGGCTCTGCCGATTGTCGATCTGATCCGTTCGTTTCCTGAATACGAAGAGATCGTCAGGCTGGTCTGCTCGCAGACATTGACTGTCGTCAAAGACGATACCATTCCAGAACTGCTGGCGACGCATCCGAGGTATGAATTAACCGGTCGACTCGGTATGGGGGGAATGGGGACTGTATTTGCCGGTCGCCATAAAGTGCTGGGACGCGATGTTGCGATCAAAGTGATCCGGAATGAGTTTCTCGCGTCATCTGCTGCTCGCGAAAGATTTCTGCGCGAAGCACGGACCGCAGCGAGATTGCAACATCCCAATGTCGTGACAGTTTATGATGCGGAAGCTTCCGATGCAGGACAATTCCTGGTGATGGAAGCGGTCTCGGGAGCAGACCTCGCTCGCACTGTCGATGAAAATGGCCCGCTTCCTTGGGAGGCGGCCTGTGATGCAATTCAGCAGGCCGCAGCGGGATTAGAAGCCGCACGTCAGATTGGTCTGGTCCACCGTGACTTGTCACCGCGCAACCTGATGTTGTCCGATGATGGCACGGTCAAGCTGCTCGATTTCGGACTGGCATCGCTCTCGGCGGGTGTCAGCGATCCATCGCTGGTTCCGGGAATGCTGGTTGGCAGCGTTCCGTTCATGTCGCCGGAACAGGCCAGCGATCCCTCGGCCAGTGATGTTCGTTCCGACCTGTACGGTCTGGGATGTGTGATGTATTTCCTGCTGACAGGTCAGCCCCCCTATGCAGGAACGTCTCTCCCTGAATTGCTGGAGGCGCATCGTCACCATCCGATTCCCGATGTTCGTGCCTTTGATCCAGCGATTCCATTGGCAGTTGCAGTGATCGTTTGTCGATTGCTGGCAAAGTCGCCGGCCGATCGCTATCAGACGCCGTCGGATCTCTCAAAAGACCTGGATCGCGCCATCAAGGGTGAGCAGACACGGTCAGCCCTCGAATCGCCAGTGACGATAGTTCCCGTCACCACCGCGAAATTGCCGCGACGAGTGGGGCTGTTCATTCTCGTGACGACAGCGATCACACTGGTCATTGTTCTCGCATTCGGTTATCGCGAATACCTGGGAAAAGGTGGGATCCCGAACGTGGACGATTCTGCCTTCGTCCAGGGGCGCAGCCTGCTGGATCAGCGTCAGGAGCGTCAGGTGCGGTTGGCGATTGTGAAATTCCAGGATGTGATCGCCCGCCAGCCAAAACATGCTCGAGCCTATGCTGCCCTGGCTGAAGCGTACAACTTGTGTGGCGACTATGGCTGGGAACCGGCGACCATCGTTTTTCCGAAAGCAATTGCAGCCGCACATCGATCGCTGGAACTGGAACCTGATCTCGCAGAAGGGCGCCTGGCCCTGGCGTTCGCCGCTGCCACTTATACGTGCGACTGGGACGAAGCCGACCGACAATTTCGACGAGCACTGGAAATTGCCCCCCATCTCCCCTCGGCACATCACTGGTTCGCCTGGTACCTGTTGCAACAGCGGCATTTCGACGAAGCTCTGGTCGAAATCCAGCGAGCTCATGAATTGGCTCCCGAGAACCTGATCATTCTGAGTAACGTCGGCAAGATCCTTTATTTCAGCCGCAAGTATCCTGCAGCGGTTGAACATCACCGAGCCGCACTGGAACTCGACCAGGATTTCCAGAAGGGACATATGGATCTGGGATACACATTGATCGAGTTGAACAGGATCGACGAAGCGTTGTCGGAATTTGATCGTGCGATTGGAATCTCATCGCACGACTTGGATGTGAAAGCCGCTCGCGCTTACGCCCTCGCCCGGCAGGGGAAGAAAGAAGCAACCCAGGAACTGCTGACGATACTTCAGCCAGAGGCCGAACGAGTCGGGCTGTTTGTAGAAATGGCCCACATCTACACGGCACTGGGTGATTCTGACCAGGCGATTCGCTGGCTGGAAAAGGCGTTTGCCCAGAAGGCTCCCGGACGAGCGGACGTCAGCGTCGATCCTCGTCTGGACCCGCTTCGCAAGGATTATCGCTTTGCACCGTTGCTGAAAACGATTGGGATTGAATAGTAGCAAACCATCTCTCAATGGTGCGTGGTTTCGAATTCATGGCCGCTACAGAAGCTCTGGCCAACCTTTACACCTGTGTTCGCCAGCCCCGTTTCTCGACGCAACGAACATTGGGAACCTCTGAAAGCGACTGCAAGTACTTACCAAGATTCTGCAATTCGATATCGTCGGGATCACCGAAGAAGGGGCAGACGTAAATCGCATTTCCGAAGTTTCGCTGAACTTTCTGGGGCGTATCCTCGACAATTAACACTCGGTCAAGACTAAACCCAGTCGTTTGACTTTCTTAAGGTCCTTCGCGAAATAGGTTTCGAGAAGTTCCGGGTCGTATCGCTGAACACACCGTTCTCGACCCCAGATGAAAACCGGCGAGATCTCTGCAGGAAAGATCGCCTCGGTTACTGCCTCCAGATAGTTGGTACCCGATGAAGACCAGACTGCTATCTGAAAAGTCTGACTGCATGTCTTGAGGAATTCCTCCAGAAATGGCCGCCGGTACACATCGTACGCTCCCACTTTGAAGTCGGACTGCCGTTCGAGTGGCTTTTCGGAAGCAAAGATCAGGGTCTCGTCAAGATCGAGTATCAGCAGTGTCTGAAGTTGCATGGCACGGCCAGTACGTGATTTAGGATAAATTGGCTGCCTGGGGTGACTTGAGATTCTGGTCGATGACTCGGGAAGTTCCAAGGTCCATAAACGCACGGATCTCTTGTCCGAAGACGGGGGAAAACGGACAACGTTACGGCGGGGACTTGCAGTCATACGCCATCGGGCTCGTCCGCGGCCAGAATCGTCTTTGCGAATTTGCCAGTTTTCGATACAACCCCCGCGACCCCGTTTACGGGAATGGGAAGCGGTGTCTGTGACTCGATCGCGCTTCCGTTGAATCATGGAGAGTTGCGGCCTCATGCTGCGGCTGTCCCTGGGGAGTTTGCGATGCGGTTGGATACAGTGATTTTTGGAGGTGGTGCAGCTGGACTGTGGCTGCTCGATCGCCTCTCGCGTGATGGGCATCATGTTGTCCTGCTGGAATCGAATGCGCTGGGAGCGGGTCAGACCGTTGCCTCGCAGGGGATCATCCATGGCGGACTGAAGTATACACTCAGCGGTCTTCTCACCCGATCCGCGATCAGCATTCGAGAAATGCCACTCCTGTGGCGAGACGCATTGCTGGGGCGCATCACTCCGAATCTGACACGCACAAGGCTCCGTTCCGAATGCTGTTACCTGTGGCAAACTGATTCTTTCAGTTCCCGTGTTGGCATGCTGGGAGCCCGGATCGGGTTGCAGGTGAAATCAGAAGCCATCGAAGCGGAAGAACGTCCTGCGGCGCTGGCGAATGTCTTTGGAACCGTGGCGCGACTGCCAGAACAGGTCATCTGCCCAGCCAGCTTTATCGCAGATCTGGCAGATCAGTACCGCGATCGAATCTTGAAAATCGACGTGGCGAAGGGACTGAAGTTTCGACTGGGAAGTCCCGGTGAAGTTGAATCGCTGATCCTGACATCGCCTGCCGATGGTACTGAACTTGAGTTGTGTCCGCGCCAGGTCGTATTTACAGCGGGTGCTGGCAATGCGCGGCTGCGGGAAATGGTTGGGTTAAGTGCCGATGTCATGCAGCGTCGCCCGCTGCATATGGTTCTGGCACGCGGTATTCTTCCTGAATTGCATGGTCACTGTGTGGACGGTGCCCGGACCCGCGTCACGATTACTTCGGACATTGATGACGACGGGCGGACCGTTTATCAGATTGGTGGACAAATCGCCGAAGATGGAACTCGGCTGGAACCGCTGGCCCTGGCGGAAATGGCTCGTGCGGAATTGACGTCCGTTCTGCCGAGTCTTGATCTTTCTCACGTGGAATGGTCGACCTATCGAGTTGATAGGGCAGAAGGAGCGACCGGTAACGGGGTTCGGCCCGATTCAATTCAGGTTCTCTGTGCAGGGAATGTCACAACTGGTTGGCCCACGAAACTGGTTCTGGCGCCAATACTGGCTCAAGAGATCGCCAGTCGTGCCAGTTCTCCCTACATTTCAGCCGCGTTCGATCCAACACCGATTGCCCAGTGGCCGCGACCTGAAGTGGCAGCACTTCCCTGGCAGGAACAGGACCGTGTCTGGTGGAGACTTCCCGAGTCCCAGTCGACACCGATCCGTCGGGCTGCGTAGACTGTCTCAACGGCGGATGCCGCATGACACAGAGACTACTTCCCAGAGATGTAAAGCCATGGCAAATCTGCGCACGGTCAGTTGGTTATTTGGTCTTTCAATCGCTTGTCTGTCGAGTTCGAATTCTTTTGCTGCCGAGCCGATCTTTGTTGTCGGGAGCAAGCCCGTCATGCTGCAGGAGTCTGGCGCTGGCGAAGGCCCTGCGTGGCATCCAGAGCTTGGCTTGCTGACGAGTGGCGAAGGGAACATCAATCGTCGTGACAAATCTGGCAAGACATCCATCTTTCGCCGTGATGCCGGATCGAACGGTTTAATGTTTGATCGGCAGGGCCGACTGGTGGTCTGTGAAGCATCACGACGACGAGTGACTCGGCAGGAACCTGATGGAACGATTACCGTGCTGGCCGCATCGTTTGAAGGAAAGAAGTTCAACCAGCCCAACGACCTGACCATGGATTCGCACAACCGCATCTATTTTTCTGACCCCCGTTACGGTGATCGCTCAGACATGGAAATCCTGGATGCTGCCGGGCGGAAGGTCGAAGGGGTCTATCGGATCGACCCCGATGGGAAGGTCACGCGGATTATCACGCACGAAGTAGATCGACCGAACGGGTTGGTCATCACACCGGATGACAAATATCTGTTCGTCGCTGACAACAATAACAACACCGCGAACGGTGCCCGGAAGCTTTGGCGGTTTGATCTTCAGGCAGACGGCTCAGTGAACTTTGCAAGCCAGAAACTGATTCATGACTGGAAGACGACACGCGGCCCCGACGGAATGAAACTCGACGCCTCTGGCCGGTTGTATGTCGCAGGTGGCTTGAACAAACCAAATCCACCGTTTGAGACCGCTGATCCTGCTACGGCCGGCATCTACGTTTTCTCGCCCACAGGAGATCTCCAGGAATTTGTGCCAATCCCACGTGACGAAACGACGAATTGTGCTTTCGGCGGTGACGATTTGAAGACGCTGTTTGTGACCGCAGGAGGATCATTATGGAGCCTGCAGGCGACCACGCCAGGTCGTCCGGTCTGGCCGAGTTCGAAATCACCGAAGTAACATGGCGGCTTTGATCAACCATCGCACAGGCAGTGGCCTTAACGACAACGGTTCCATACCAGAAAAAGATGCTTTCGGAATCCACCAGAAAGAAAGAGTACCGCATGAAGCCGGTCAGTAACGAAACCGTCTTGAAACAGTTGAATTGGCGTTATGCGACGAAGAAGTTCGATCCATCGCGACCGATTTCCGAGGAAGACTGGTCAACGCTGGAGCAGTCACTCGTTCTGACGCCATCGTCATTCGGGCTGCAGCCCTGGCGGTTCATCGTGATTACTGATCCAGAAACGAAGTCACAGTTGAAGGCAATGTCGTGGGGCCAGCACCAGGTGACGGACGGATCACATGTCGTCGTTTTCGCGATTCGAAAGGATCTGCCCGAGAGTCACATCGACAAGTTTGTCGCTAGAACCGCCGAGGTTCGTGGTGCGACTATCGAAGCCCTTGCCGGGTTCCGAAAGATGATGGTGGGGGCACTGCATGGCGGCAAGATGGATCTGAATCACTGGGCTGCGCTGCAGGTGTACATTGCCCTGGGGCAGTTCATGGCGACAGCAGCGATGATGGGAATCGACACATGTCCAATGGAAGGAATCGATCCGGCCAGGTACGACGCCCTGCTGGGACTGCCGGAACAGGGATACGCCACATCGGTCGCATGTGTTGCCGGATACCGTGCAGGTGATGACAAGTATGCAGCGCTACCCAAAGTCCGATTCAAGGCAGATGATGTCATTGTTCGAATCGGGAAGTAGTCACGTCTTGCAGATGGCATGACCCATCACACGAATGAACCATTCGTGTGATGGGCTGCTTGAGCACTACGCACGCATGGTCAACATGTAGCCCGATTCGCGTTCATCATCTTCGAGCGACATGATGGCTTCCACGACTTCCGTCGCGTACTTGGAAAGCTCTTCTGCATTTGCCGGTGCGGGACGCAACCGCGGCGTTTCTGGCAATAACGCGGGGCTGCTTTGGACTCGCAGTGTTTCGAAATCGTAAACACCGAAGACAACCTGAGGGCCATCATCAGAATACAGTTTCAGTTCTCGCTGAAGTTCCAGCGCCGAGACCGCGGCGTTCACGTAAGCGGTGATCCCGACCAGGAGCGATCGATACATCGTCTTGTTGGGGATCGCTGTTCCCACATATTTTTCCAAGGCATGTGATGACCCGCGTACGGCAATCTGAATCTGGTCGACCAGAGAACGTAACGGGAATGTACAGGCAATGTTGACGTAGGCATCGGGTGACAGATGCGTATCGACGGCTGCCGTGACCGCCCCGCATTTCGAATGTCCCAGGACCACGATCAGCTTCAGGCTGTCTTTCATATGCCTCAGTGCGAAGTGCAGCGAGCCAAGACATTCTGAACCGAGAACATTCCCGGCGATACGAAGGACAAACAGGTCATTGAATGACTGGTCGAAGACCGCTTCCGTCGGCACGCGGGCATCGGAACATCCCAGCACGACAGCGAACGGCGACTGTGCTGGCATCGCCCCGGGAAATAATGGCAAACCGGATGTCATCGGACTGATCGGGATGACGATCGGTTCACCTGCATCCCCCCCCAACGTCCTTTCCTGCATCCGGCCGACCAGGTTCTTCAGACGATCATTTCCCTGGATCAGTGCCTCCAATGCCGCCTTGGCATCCGGGATCTGTCGTGCAGTAATGGGCGCGAACGGATCGTAACGATAGATGACATCCATTCAAGGATCTCCCTCGGATTAACGTGAAGCGAAATTCAACCAGCGACCGCCATGATCGCCCGTTGTCAACCGGTTCCCAACCCCCGGTCATAGGCTTCCAGGTCTCGCATGTAAACTGCGAGCGTGGATTGCAAGGTCTCACGTCCAATCTGCCAGCGCGGAGATTCATCGGTGTATCGGTGACAATGCTCGACGAGCAATCGATGCAGGAACTTGAACAGGTGACGTGGCACTCGTAATCGGGCCAGCGTGCTGACCAGTTCCGGCTCGGTAATCGCGTCTTCGAACCAGGACCCCAGTTTTGACGCGGCATTCTGCTGATGTGGATTGCTCGCGCGAATCCGATCGTTTGCCAGGTCATACAGAGATTCGCCAGTCCATTCGAGCGAGCGGATCAGGTTCTGCTTGTCCAGTCGAGATCGTTCGTAGAACTCTTTATCTTCCTTGGCGAGATAGAAGCTGACTTCTACCGGGAGCAGCAACTTGAAGCCCAATCCCGCCAGTTTCAGGAATTTGTTATCGAACATCGGCCACAGCAGGGCCTTCATACGTTCCGGTGATCCGTTGACCAGATGTGGCTCATCGACGCGATCCACCAGGATCGTGACCGAGTCGAAGCCCAATGTCTTGAGGATGGCAAGGAGCTTACCGAGCAATTCGTAACGATCGTCACTTCGTTCACGTGACGGAGTCGGCTGACCAGACAAGTCGATCGCTTCGAAACCCGAAAGGACCGTTCGCAGCGGATTGATCTGCCGATCCAGAACACGCACTTGGCGTTTGACCTTCCAGGCCAGCCACGTCAGCCAGCCTTGTTGCCACAGGTATGGTGCCCAGGCGAGCAGCAGTACCAGCCAGACCCAGACATGGCCGAATTGCGGCAGGTAGCCCAGTTGTGCCAGCAGGCCAAACAGCCCCAGTGAAACACCGCCGCCGATCGCCAGATCACGCCATGTCTTCCAGTTTGAGAAGCGAAGCTTGCGACGCAGGCTGGTCCAGCGATGCTGAACACTGACATGCGTACTGCGATCATAAAATGCCGCCAGCAGCAGCAGATCCCGCTTCTGGGTTCGCGACAGGTTCTGCAGTTTTTCGCCACGGACTTCAAAAGGCTTCGGATCGCCCGTCGTCCGTTCATCAAGCATGTCATCGACCAGGCGTGTCACAGCCAGTGACAGGATGCAGTCGATATGATCCCACAGTCGCCATTTGGCCAGTGTCCTTTCAGGCGTCGCACCCGGCCACGACATCTTTTCACTGAAGCAATCCAGGAACGGATTGAAGTCATCGTATTCGATGATGAAGACGCGGTTTTCGGGATGTTCGCGGTTGTAATTCGCCGTGTGGTCGACGATCTGCAGTCGCAGTGCCGTCTTGCCGCTCCCTTTTTCACCGAAGACCACCGCCGTCGACGGGGTACCGGGATCACCAAAAATCTTGTCCCACGCCGGGTGAAATGTTCCCCGAGCACAGAACTGCTGAAACAACGGATCGGTCTGGGCATCTTCCTGGCTGAACGGATTCTGCTTCAGACCATGGTGTTCAAGAAACTGCTGGACTTTCATCGCGTCATCAACTTTCGGATTCTTATCGGGAACAGAGGAGGGCGAGCCCACCGTACCTCTTGAATACGCAAACTCTAAGCGCGCCGCCGCTCAACGTCTACAGACTGAGACTGATTCGCTACCGGGAACAGATAGGCAATTGCTGCTTCGTTGGCCAGTCTTGGTTGACAATTCGGAATCGACCCGCGCTACTGGACGATTGACCAGTCGACGTGAATTTGAGGAGATAGCGTTCATGGGGCGGATTCTGCTGGCGTTTCGTGTTTTTTTTGGCGTGCTGTTCAATCGGGAAACCGCTACGCGCGTGACCAGGTCACTGACAGGGATCGATGCACCCTCGGCGGCGACACCTGCACCTGTCGTTCCAGTTCCGGCCCGCACAGAAGAACGACCACGGCCAGAACCTCGCCGCTCCACGCAAAGTGAAGCGATAACATTGCTCGCGACATTGCAGCGCGAAGCGCGCCTGGTCGACTTCCTCAAGGAAGACTTGTCAGGCTACTCCGATGATCAGGTCGGTGCCGCGGTGCGGGCAATCCATCAGGATGCCGGCAAAGTACTGGACCGACTGTTCGGGATCACGGCAGTGGTGACCGAGGCCGAAGGAGCCTCTGTGGAAGTCCCGGCCGGGTTTGATTCTGCCCGCTACCGGCTGACAGGCAAAGTCGCAGGAGAAGCCCCATTCAAAGGGACGCTGCAACATCACGGGTGGGAAGCCACCCGTTGCGAGCTGCCGCAGTTCACCGGCGGTGAATCAGGAGCCAAGACGATTGCACCGGCCGAAGTCGAAGTTCGCTGACAGGATCAGTAATCCCGACTGCAATCACTCGAGTGAGTCGAATTCTTCCTGAACTGGCGTTTCAACGGCGGGGTCTTCGATCTTCTTGCCGGTCAGAGATTCCAGATAGAACTTGACCAATGGCCTGATGGGGGATGTTGGCTGCGAATCCATCAGGGATTGCAACGACACTTTGGCACTCGCAACATCTCCCAGTTCGAGCTGAGCCTGAGCGATCTGGAATTTCAGGGCCGCCGTTTCGGCTCTGAAGCGTCCGACCATTTCCTCGGCCGCTGCGACATGTACGAACGGGTATTGTTCCGTCCCCATCCACCCGGGACCAAGCGTCACAAATGGCAGGCTTTGCAGCAGACGTTGCGTTCCACCCGAGACCGATTCGTCTAATTGTTCGTTCCACAGTTCCTGTGCCAGGGCATAGTTTGCATTGATCAATGCCGACGTTGCCATTGCATCGCGCCATCCGGGGATTCCGCGCTGGGACGAGACCTGTTCCAGCGTGTTCAATCCTTCCTGAATTCGTCCCGCTTCAATCAACCATGTGCCCAGTGCGTTTTTCGCGAGCGGATTCTCTTCAACGTAGATCGGTTCCTCCTCAAGAGTCCGGATCGCCAGCAGAACGGCGCCTGCCTGATATGCGGTTGCCGCAGTCTGGAATCGGTCCGCTCCTCCCTCTAACTGCTGCTTGACGTGGGCTTCGATCTTGGCCAGCATCTCTTCCAGTGCCAGCTCGGAGTTTACCAGTTGTGTCCGCTGGTTTCGGTCTGCTTCCGACGACTTGGCAGTGATCGGACCTCGGATGCGTTTGATATGTCGAATGGCATCGAGCGCCAGGTCGCCACGCTGGTTTCGTTCGAACAGCCCGAACAAGTCACCGCGGGCCAGAGCATCGTCTGGTGACAATAATGCCGCTTGCTGAAGTGCTGCGAGCGTTTCATTGTATCGGACCGAACTCAACCAGCGAGTGCCGGCCTGCGTCATGACATTGCTTTCGATCCGATCCAGGATCTGATACGCCAGGCCCAGCATGCGATACCCGTCCGCCGAGTTCGAATCGTCTCGCAAACCCTCGGTCGCACTGCGAATAGCCAGCGTCGCACAGGCGGCGCGAATTTGCGGCGAGATGTTTCCAGCAGCACCGGACAATTGAAGATAGTGTGCGGCCAGCTGAATTCCCGCAGGATATCGCGGTCGCCTGAGCGAGAAAATCCTGTCCGTCAGTGTCGCTCCCCGGGCACACTCACGCAGAGTCTCCTCGGGCTTGGTTGCAGATTGAAAAGCAAGCTTGACGAAATCCATGCGATGCTGGGCGATGTAGTCGCTGACAACCGCTTGATTCGAAACATGGTAGAAGACGGCGGCCGAAGCCGTCAGGTCCGTCAGGGCCCAGTCACTGCTGTTTGCGAGCAAGTCCCCGAACGAAATATAGTCGGGGGCCGGAATCGGGCCGCTGAGCCGAGGGATCGTATGAGTCAACTGGTACTTGGCAAACGTTGCCTTCCAGACATCGGGTTCGCCACTGCCGACGAGATTTCGCTTCTGCTGCATTGCTCGTCGAGTTCGATCGTGCAACCCAATGAGGTCTCGTTCACCTGATCCGGCAAACAAAGCGGCGCGAGTGTCGATGAAGGACTTCTGCCCGGCCCAGATCAACAGGTCTCCCTGCCGCGCCACAAAATGGAATGGGCGATCATCAAGCATGCGGGGCTTTCCGTCATCGGTGACGATCTGGCGGTAGGAGTCCATCTGAACCTGAAGGTTTTCGTGAAATCCCATTCCCGTCCGTCGACCTGCAGGTCCTTCGATACGGCCACTGATGACCAGCCAGGCCAGCACGAAATAACACAGGACGGTGACCGCTCGTCCACCGCGAGAAAACAACAGCTCGCGCCAGTGGATGGAATAGACCTGTCCGAACCGATGGCGATACCATGCCTGGGCATTCAACGTACAAACAACACAATTCACCAGGCTGGCGGCAGCCAGTTCGTGGGTCGCCAGTCCCGCCAGCAGATTGAAAACCAGCACGGCAATCAGGTGGCCAGGATGAAGTCGTTCCCGATTCAGGAATAACGACACGACTGTCGCAACGAACAACACGATGGCAGCAATTGAACCATGATTGATGGATGTCCAGAAGACAGGAAGCGTGATCGGATAGAAACCGATTTCGACGGCACCCGGCTTGGGGAAAACCTGCCGCAAGGCGGGGTAGTCCATCGCGAACAACCGAACTGGCGAAAGCCATGTTTCCCACAGGAACGGATGGATCAGACAGACAGCAACGGCTGCCAATGCCACGCGCCACGCCAGGCCGCGTCGCGCCCTGGCTTCGTCTCCACTTCGTAGCGTCTCGCCCAATGCGAAAGAGATCAGCAGCAGCCAGCCAAGAAACGCCCGAATATCAAACTGCGACCAGACCCAGACGACGATGACCGTACTCCAGAGATATCTCGGCTGGCGCGATTCTTCGGCTCGCAACACCAGAAACAATACGGAGGCAATTCCCACCAGGGTGACCAATTCTGGCTGGGCGGTGAACTGGGGATAGCAGACCAGCAATGCCAGTCCCGCACAGATTGATCCCCACCAACTGCGGATTTCGCGATGATACGTGTTAGCGATCAGGCCGAACGCAACGGCGGCCAGAACCGCCTGCAGGATCGACAAACCGATGCCTCCTGCAAGGGAATAGATCCCGGCCGCTACCAGATCGAACAGCCAGGAAAGGTTCACCCAGCGTCGGTCACTGGCGGTATAGGAAAAGACATCGTTGGCAGCTGGCAGGAACCCGTGGGACGCGAGATATTGTCCAGACTTGAGATGGACCAGTGTCCGGGTATCGGTAATCGGAGCAAACCCGAACAGTAATGCCAGTCCCACGACCGCCCAGCGAATGACAAAGTCGCCTCGGATGGCTTCGTCCTCGACCAGTTCCGGGGTCAGCGGCTCCCACTCCGGCAGTCCCTCCTCCAGATTTTCCGGTTGTTCGGCGGATGTGGAATTTGCGGATTCTGAGGCAGGTGGCTGGTCTTGAGCAGGCGTCCCGTCGTTCGGCGGAAGTTGATGATCGTCAGCCGGTTCAGGAGAGGTTGTCACGTTCGGGCTCGCAATTTAGGGACTTGGTCATCGGGAAGCGAGCCTCATCGTACGAGCCGCGATTCCGAATGGTCAACCGACGCTTCACATCATGGCCACTTCGGGAACGATTCCGGCGTCCAATGTGGTGAAAGGTCCGATTTTACGTACTTCCAGTCAGGCCTTGGTCTTGGGTTGATCGAAGATCGCTGTGTCTGAGGCTTTGCGACTATCACAGTGCCCGTCGCCAAACGGATTTGAGTTGGACCATCAGCCGTTGGGGACTAGCCCAAGGTTCAAACTGGCGGATGAATCACACCTCAGAACACGTCACGACTTCGCACGAGTTGTCGTACGTGATGTTGCGAGTTTTCGTTGGAATCTGCGAGTCAAAGAAAAAAACCGCCGCGATCTGCCCGTGAGATCGCGGCGGCCGAGGACTTGCGACAGAGCCTCGGTTTAGGTGCGCGGTAGACCGAGCAATTCTTCTTCTTCTTCCTGGATGATGATACGTGGCGTGATCATCAACATCAGGCTTTCCGTTTCACGACCAACCCCTGTGTTCTTGAACAGGCGGCTGACGTATGGAATCTTGTTCAGGATCGGCACACCAGACATGTTGCGACCTTCCTTCAGGCGTTTGATTCCACCGAGCAGAATCGTTCCACCATCTGGGACGCTGACCGTCGTCAGCACAGTCACTTGTTCCACAACCGGCTGCTGAACGGTAATCGTCTGACCACCACCGCCACCGCCGTTCTGGTTCCCGTTCTGGTTTCCACCGTTCTGGTTTCCACCGCCCTGGTTGTTACCACCGATACCGAACTGCTGACCACCCTGACCACCCTGACCACCAAACTGACCACCACCAAAGCCACCCTGGCCACCTTGTTGCTGCTGGCCCTGCTGTTGCTGGCCTTGCTGGTTCGCTCCACCACCACCCACGAATGAGAAGGTGAAGACGTCGGTGATCGAGTTAAACTGGGGGTTGACCGACAACCGGACGAACCGGCGATCGGACGAAACCACGGCGGTTACCGAAAGGGTGATCCCTTCGTTCACAGTTGTGATAACAGGCTGGAAGCCAGTCGAGTTGAAACCGACTGTTGGAACCAGACTGGTCACGAACGGACGACGTTTGGTATCCGCAACAGTTCCCGTCTGACCGTTGAACACGGTCACCTTGGGAGCAAACATCAGGTTGTTACGTTGATCACCCTGAGCAGCCTGGATGAAGAAGAACGCTTCGATGTCACTCAGGATTGCCAACCCCATTTCCATCCCGGCCCGCGGGTTGTAGCTGCCGAACGTCGGCACACCGACCGAGAACGAGCCCTGCTGGAACGGTACCGTCAAGTCCCGAGTAAAGTTCTCCGAGTCTCTCATACCAACGACCGAGGGATTGCTGGGGTTGTTGAAGAGGTTCAGTGATGGTCCAGCACCGAACTTTCCACCCGCTGCTTGCTGCTGTCCCTGCTGTTGTTGCCCCTGCTGTTGCTGTTGTTGTTGCCCCTGCTGCTGCTGCTGTTGTCCCGAGAGACCAAACTGAGGCAGATTGACAGTACCGAATGAACCCAGCGGCAAGCCCTGATTATCCGTTTTTGGAAGTCCAGTCGTTGGGGCAATGTTGAAGTTGAAATCGATACCGATTCGTTCGAAGAATCGGTCACTGACCGTGACGAAGCGAACTTCGATCGTCACTTGCAGGTCTTGCAGTCGACGCAACTGATCCAGCAGGTCTGTGATCTCTTCATGAATCTTTTGAGTCTGGCGGATCACCAGGCTCAATGTCGTTTCATGCGATCGAATCGACGCTGGACCACCGACCTGATCCCAGCTGTCCGGTGCAATTGTCGAGACGATCAAGTCTGTCAACGCGCTGAAGTCCGGGTCGAGGCGGTTGTTGCCATTGCGTCGTCGTCCTGGATTGGCAGGATCGAAGACATCATTCTGGTTCTGAGCAACCTGACCGAAACCTTGTCCGGGAGGAACACTCATCTGCCCACCACCACCGAAGCCGATTGGATTCGTGCTGTTGAACGGATCAACCATCTGGTTCGAAGCATCGGGAATCGGGACTACCAGGTCTGCGACCGAGTACGTTGCGACGATCAGTTCGCCCTGCTGACGCATGCGGCTGGTGATCTTCAGAACTTCGTCACCGATCATGAAGCTCAGGTTGTACCGGGAAAGAACGAGGTTGAGCGCACTCTTGACCGAGATGTTGTCGACATCGATCGAAACCAGGCTGTTCGAATGAGCCGCTTCATCTTCCAGACCCTGAGCATCCAGAACGATGTTGATGTCTGCAATTGCCTGGATCTTCTTGATGACGTCGGCTAGTGGCACCTGATCTTCGTGCAGCGAGATTCGCTTGGTCAGGCTCTGCTCGATCCGAATTTCTTCGGCACCTCGCTTGCGATTGTCGGGACGGTACTTGCCATCACGTCGCTTCTTGATATCGCTCCAGCTCTTGCCGAAGTCGAGCGGTTTGTCATCGGTGACGTTAACGATCACACTTTGCTCAGCGTCATCCATTTGCTTCCAGAAGGACTCTTCTTTATCGAGCTTCAGTGTTTCATTGCTGTCAACTCGCTTTCCAATGCGCGACTTGTAGAACATCGTGACGGCAACGGGATCCTTGGGATTCAAGGCAATCGCCTTCTTGGCCACAACTTCGGCTTCAGCAAATCGCTTCTGGTTCATCAGGTCATTGAACTCTTCGACCAGTTTCGCGAATTCCTGCTCGATCCGGATCCGATTGTTCAGATCCTTTTCCAGGATGTTCTTGGTTTCTTCGTTTCGCTTCTTCAGTTCCAGGTTGGGCTGCTGACGAACGATTTCACCCTGGAGGCCCGAGCGAGTCCGGGTCAACTGCTTCATCAGAGATGCTGCTGCTTCTTCGGTCAGTTCTGCACCTTCAACCTTGGACATCGTCTGATCGATCAACGCCAGGGCCGCTTCTGGATCGTTGGTTCGCAGGCGTTCAGCCTTGAACACAGCGTTCAGAACTTCGCTGCGAATCCGGTCGAACCGAACCATCTGCTCCTGTTGAGCGGCGTCGAGTGGTGCGGGTGATTCTTCACCGGGAATCATGGCGACGTCGTTGTCGGTCACTTGATTGTTGGTCAACTGAATCCCGCTCTTGGACGTACGTGGAGCCAGTTCCCGCAGGTAATCCTGCAATCGCTGTGCTCGGACATAGTCCAGCTTCTGGCCGGTCTGATGAGCTGCCAGGAAGGCGCTGTAGGCTGCCTGTCGGTTCCCGCGATTGAGCTGCATCATGCCGCGATTGTAGAGTTCGCTGGCCGAAGCACCGTTGGGGTTAGGATTCACATTACTGATGGCATCGGTCGAGTCAGCCTGGGTGACGCTGCCGTAGTCGCGACCGGCTGGTCGGCGGCTGGCAGGGCGACCAGCGTCTGGAGCAAACGGATTGGCTTCTGGATCGACGGGTGCTTCGTTGGCACTGACCGTTTCAGCACCCGCACCACGTGGTGTCCGGCTGGCGACGTTGCCGCTCTGAGCCACTTCGAGGTCTGCGAGTACCAGATCAGGACGATCTGCAAATACTGGGAACGTGACGTTCATCAGTTCTGCTTCTTCAGCCTTGGCCTTCGCTTCATCGAAACGACCGGCCTTAGTGAGCTGACGTGCTTGACGGAGTAAGTCGATCGCTTGAGCCTGTGCAGGGCTCAGGTTCTGTCGGGCTGCCGCGGTATTCACGTTTGCTGCTGGAGCGGCAGCAGGAGTAGTGTTCTGTGCGGCACTGTGATCGACAGGATTACTGATTGTCGTCGGGCCACGCTTGGCACTGCGTGCGACTTCCGCCAGGACCAGGTCTGGACGGTCATCGAACAGATCAAACGGAGCTTTCAGTTTTTCGGCTTCGATCGCAAGCTGTCGGGCTTCTTCCAATCGTTGTTCCGACAGGGCCTGACGAGCTTTTGCCAGCAGGGCCAGAGCTTGTGGCTTGACGGAGGTTTCAACATTGGGTGCAGCTTTCTCGGCAGGCTTGGCTTCAGCGACGTTTGCAGCCGCACGATTCGCAGCGACTTCGCTCAAGACCAGTTCTGGCATGTCTTCGAACAACTTGTATGCGACATTCAGTTGAGCTGCTTGTTCGGCTTTGGCTTGTGCGGCGTCCAGGTTTCCGTTGGCAATATCCTGTCGAGCTTGTTCGAGCAGTCGGATTGCCTGCTGCTTGCGAGAATCTGATCCGCCGGATGCCTTGGCGACAGGCTGAGCGGAACCTGATGTTTCGGCAGCGGCTGGTGGAGCACTCTTTGGCTTGGCTGCAAACGTCCGGGTGTTGGCAACGCGATCAATATCGGTCAGCAACAGTTCAGGACGGTCTTCGAACAGATTAAAGGTGACATCAAGTTCATCAGCAGCCAGGGCCTTGCGGCGGGCTTCTTCATAACGACCTGCGAGAAGATCCTTGCGAGCTTCGGCAACCAGAGCGATAGCGCGATCTCGAGGTGTTGAAGGTTGACCGGAAGCGGACGGCTGACCGGAGGATGTCGCCTGTCGAACCGGAGCATCTTCGAAACCGGATTCTTCGCCAGAAATCTGTTGAACTTTGCGGGACGGATTTGCCTTGGCAGCATTCCCTACCGACACGTCGTCATTCGCCCAGTCGGGAACCGCCGCAGACGTTGCCGCAGCTGGCTGTTGACCCTTCAGTTGGGCCAACAGAACTGCGGGCGTGACTTCACCCTTTTCAAACTTCATTTCAGCCGTCTTGGCGAAATTATGAGCCTGAGTGGCCAGCCGAATCGCTTCGGCGCGGTCACCCCGCTTCATCGCCGCAATCGACTGGCTCATCCAGTTCTCAATACGGTTTCGGTTGGCTTCCTGCATTTGAGGAGGCATTCCACCCGCAGCCGGAGCTGCTTCAGAATCCTCTTCCCAGGAGGCATCAGACTGAGCCCGGACGGTCGCTCCGGTCTTGCCGAGCTGCATCCGGTTGCGAGCCTTGGTCAGGAACTCGTCAGCCTGACGACGTTCGGTTCCGGTCAAACCGGTCCCCGTTGCGGTCGCGGCCTGGAGGTGATCCACGGCGTCGTTGTACTTGCCTCGCAGGTACAGCTCACGGCCAGATTTGTAGTGCTCACGCGGAGACAGGCGTCCTCCCGCATGAACACGATCCTCGCCACCTTTCAGTGTGTGATCCGTATACTGAAGGTTGGTTAATCGTAGCGTGACGATAACCAGGCACATGCAACCGATCAGTCCAATGATCCTACCCAAGGTAGCTTCCTCCTACAGGTCTGGCGTTGACGATGCGTCGACCTTTGTTTCCGGCGGAATGACGCTCATCCTTGAGCGGCAGGCCGTCGTCTATTCACAACAACTATTGAAATTGGGTAACCGGAATCCGGTCCCGAAATTCCCGATGGGGGCAAACTGAAATGACAGATTTTCACAGAAATGGAGAACCGGGCGAGTGATAGTGAAAATTCGAAGAAAGGGTCAATACGATTCATCAGGGATCAGCCCGCTGTCCGTCGCTTTTCTCAATTCTGGTGCAGAGTTCGGCAGCAACTGCCGCGCGGTCGCCCCTGTTGACGGTTCCAGATAGGAATTCGGCAGTTATGACCGGGTTAACGGGTGCCATCGCCCGGTAAACTTCACCAAATCAACGCACCTTTCCGTTGTGAGGGGCCGGGAATTTGCCAGTTTGGACCTTCGAAACGTGCCAAACAGACCTGAATTACGGTACAGAGACCGAAAATCATGAATTCTGGAGGATTCTCTTGAGGTTCCAGTCCACAATTCGTTGCGGATACGCGTATTTTGGAAACAACGGGAATGCGCCAAAGAGTTAAGATTTAGAAACGCAGAGGGCGCGGAGATCGCAGAGAAGACTCGAAAAGGCGATCCCACTGCCCTTGAGTCTCGCTTCACTTAGCTTCATCACTTCCGATTTTGTAACGTAAGTTGTTTTCTTGATTTCAGTTAAACTCATTGTTTATTGGTTGTTGGCGTAGTCCGACTGGACATCTGGAATGTTCGGGATCAACATATTGGTTGTCAGGGCCGGATTCTTAAGGTGATTGAAAATGTCTCTTGTCCAAGAAGCTCCCACAAGTTCCCCGACCGATCGCGTTTATGACGGTCAAGACTTTCACTATGCTCCGATTCCCGTGCTGGTTCCCATCAGTATGGGGTTTGTTTTCCTGTCTTTGCTGGCCGCACTAACAGCGGAACTCCTTCTGGTCCCTCTGGTTGGGGCCACGATTGCATTCATCGGGATCCGACAGATTCAAAAATCTGCAGGAAACCTCAGTGGCGCCAAGCTCGCCTGGGGAAGTCTACTGCTGCAGATCGGCATTGGACTAAGCTTTGGAGCCATGCACGTTTACAGCTTTGTGACGGAACTTCCCCCCGGCTACGAGCGGATCAGTTTCACGTCGGACATTTCGAAGAAAGG
This sequence comes from uncultured Planctomycetaceae bacterium, assembly GCA_964609845.1. GTDB lineage: Bacteria > Planctomycetota > Planctomycetia > Planctomycetales > Planctomycetaceae > Schlesneria. The sequence continues at coordinate 59,160 of CAZSTW010000009.1, forward strand.
ATTCATCACCGATGGGGGACTCATGGGAATCCACCCCGACGTGAAGAAACTGGAATCGCAGAAAGTGATGATCAAAGGGTATATGTACCCTTGGAAGTCGACCGACGGAATTCGCTCGTTCGTCTTGTGCCGTGATAATGGAGATTGCTGTTTCGGTGGTCAGCCGAAACCAACCGATATGGTTCTGGTCCACATGAAAGGTGAAACCTTCGCCAAATTCCAAAAGGGGATGGTGGCTGTTGCCGGTGTCTTCCGAGTGGAACCTACGGTCGATGAAACGGGACTCAAACCTGTCTACCAACTCGAGTGTGATTATTTTGGTCCGGCGAAAACCTGGTACTGATCGAATCCGAGTCTGAACGGCTCAAGGACGATTTTCATGACCCGCAAAAACCTGGGATTGAGTCTGGTGGCATGCGTCCTGTCCGGTTGCGGTGGGACCGACCTGAGCGACTATCGTCCTGTCAGCTCAGTTCCAGCTCATAAACCTGTCCAGACGCAGGTTGTTGAGTCATCCATTTCCCAGACACCTCAGCTGGAATCCGAATCCGTTGTTGACGAAGTCGAACTCCCCGTATCTGCACTGGTCCCCGTAAATGTCATCGACGGTTCCAGCGTGTCGAACCTGTTGAAAGGGAATCCGAAACCTCAACCAGGCAGCACCGATCAACCGATCCAACCTGTTTCAGCCACAGTCGCTGAAAAGCCACGAACCGCTGAGCTGTTGATTCCTGAGAAGAGCTTTCAACGCGACAACGCATCCAAGGGGTTGCGAGTCTCGTACGATGATCTGGATCTTCTAAAAGTTCTGAATCTCGATCCGGTCACCAGTAACGCCGTGGAATTGATGCCATCCTGGTTGAAGGGCCTGAGTGGCCAGCGGATTCGCATCCGGGGCTTCATGTATCCTACCTTTGAACCTGATGGGATTGAGCGTTTTGTGCTGGCTCGTGACAATCAGATCTGCTGCTTCGGACGCGACCCCAAGGTCTACGATCTGGTGCAGGTCGATCTGCGGGCGGGCAAGACCACTCGCTATATCCCCCCCACGCGTGCCTTCGATGTTGTCGGAACGTTCAAAATCGAACTGGACCTTGTCGACAACAAGCCGTTCGGTCTTTACTACATCGAAGATGCCGAAATCATCGAGAAATGATCGGTACTCTGTGCCAATGACTATTTGACGCTGGTTGGGATGTAGGGTGGGGCCCACATCAATTCTCGACGATTTTTGATGGTGGGCCTGCGCTCGAAGCGAGCTTGTCCCACCCTACGTCTGCACAGACGTGACTGTGGACGTGTTCCGTTGTTTCCGAACCCGCGTTCCGGCTGATCGATGTCTCGAAATTCATACTGGCTGGCAGCTGCAACTGGCAAGTACAGAGACAAAGATGCGGGTAACTTTAACTCTACCCTACTTTGAAAAAGCCGATTGCCTCAGCACTCGCCGGGTACAGACTGACGGCTGCCACGCGAAATCCGATGTCTCATCGGGTGTCGGCGGGGAGGCTGGCGATTTTTTGGTAAGGTTGGCAGACTGCTGACTGCCAGATCTTGCTTGACGGCTGGCTGGCCAAGGGCTGAGCGGAGGCGTTTTGCGAAGATGCTCGAACCGGCTCAAACACTGGCCACCCAAAAACTGGCTTGCCTACTTTCTCTTACGAACTTGTGGAGTCGAATCTCGGATGGACGAAACGGAACTGGCAGCGGTTCAGCGCGCGGTTGTTCAACGCCTGGATGACTTTCGCCGAGCGGGGCTGACCCACTGGAAGCGCATCGTCCCCGCAGCCCTGGAACCGGGCCTGCCAACTCCCGCACGGGCGGCGACTTCGATACCAAGTGTCGCAGCCAGCATGAAGCCGGCTGCTCCAGTTCGCAGTGAACCTGTTGCGCGCGAGCAATCCCGTCCGTCGGTGCAATCAGAACCCCAGGTCACTCCCATGGCACCGAAACGTTCCACCCCGGCAGCAGTTCCTCCTGCTCCTCTCTTAATCCAACCATTTCAACCGCTCGATCTGCCACCTCAAGAGCGAGTGACCCAGCTAAAAGTCCTGGCCGAAAAGGTCAAGGCCTGTGTACGCTGCCAGGAACTCGCCTCAACGCGAACGCAAACGGTCTTCGGTGTCGGTGATCCGAATGCCAAGATCGTATTTGTGGGTGAAGCCCCCGGAGCGGACGAGGATCAACAGGGGGAACCTTTCGTTGGTCGAGCAGGTCAGTTGCTGAACGACATCATCAAGGCCTGTCGATTGAAACGGGAAGAGATCTACATCTGTAACGTCCTCCGTTGCCGTCCCCCTGGAAATCGGCTTCCATCGATCGAAGAGGCGGGCAACTGCCGCGAGTACCTGGATGGCCAGCTCGCGATTGTGAATCCCGAATACATCGTCTGCTGGGGCTCAACCGCGGCAAAGAATCTGCTGGCCTCTGAACTGCCGATCGGCAAGATGCGAGGCAAGTTTTATGAATACGGTCGCTCCAAGGTGATCTGCACCTACCACCCTTCATACCTGCTGCGTAATCCCGCCGCGAAGAAGGATGTCTGGGAAGATATGAAATTCCTCTTCAAAGACATGGGGATCGATCTGTCCGCAAAGTAACTGCGCGGCTGAGCCCCCAAGGCTGGACTGCTTAACCTGACATTGAATAGCCAATTGCCCTGGACCGGCTTTCAATCATCAGGCTCCGGCGGCCTTGAAGACTTTGGGAAGCAGGCGATTCACTGCCCCGTCTGGTGGGACCAGGTCAATCAGCTTCTTGACGATGTCATCGGGACGAATCCCTTCCGCTTCAGCATTGAAGTTCGTCAGGATGCGGTGCCTTAAAACCGGGGCCGCAACAGCTTGAACATCTTCAATGCTCACATACGGGCGACCGTGCAGGATCGCTCGAGCTTTCGCACCCAGGATCAGATACTGACTGGCGCGTGGTCCAGCTCCCCAGCTGACGTACTGCTTGACGAAGTCGGGAGCCTCTGCGGTCTTGCGAGTCAACCTTGAGAACTGCATCGCATAACGGATGATCGAATCGGCCACGGGAACGCGCCGGACAAGCCCCTGTAATGCGATCCACTCTTCGTAACTCAAGACTTTGTCGATGACCGTCTCGTTGCTGATAGTGGTCTGGCGAACGATCTCGAATTCCTCATCTTCCGTCGGATAATCGACCAGAATCTCGAACATAAATCGGTCGAGTTGTGCTTCGGGAAGTGGATATGTCCCTTCCTGTTCGATGGGATTCTGAGTGGCCAGAACGAAGAACGGGCTGGGCAATTTATGGCGCTGGCCCCCCGCTGTTACCTGATGCTCCTGCATCGCTTCCAGCAACGCAGCCTGGGTCTTGGGAGGTGTGCGGTTGATTTCATCGGCCAGCAGCACATTGGTAAAAACAGGACCCGGCAGAAACTTGAATTGCCGGACACCGCTCGATTTATCCTCCTGAATCACTTCGGTTCCCGTGATGTCCGCTGGCATCAGATCGGGAGTAAACTGGATTCGATTGAACGAGAGATTCAGGGTATCAGCCAGTGTGCGGACCATCAGGGTCTTCGCCAGGCCGGGAACCCCGACCAGTAATGCGTGTCCCCCCGCCAGCATCGCCACCAGCAACTCTTCGACGACAGCGCGCTGTCCGATGATCACGCGACCTAATTGATCAACGATCCGCCGATAGGCGGCCCCCAGCCGTTCGACCGCAGCCAGATCATTTTCCGTCGGCGCGGCAGTTGTTGAGGCAATCTCTGTCACTCGGGTCGCTCCTGTCCATGGTGAAAGTCCGCATTTCTGTGCACTTGAATTCTACCAGAACAACGAGCGAGGGGGTTCCCTGACTGCAAGTTCTAGAAAGTGCGCTGAACGGCGAAGTCCGCAATGTCTGAAAGGATGCGTTTAGCCGTCGAATTTGGCAAGCCGTCGAGCTGTTGCCGTGCCTCTGCTGCCAGCCCCTGTGCACGCTTGCTCGTATATTCGAAGGCATCGCTACGTTCAAAATAGGGGACCAGTTGCTGCCGCGTTGTCTCATCTGGAGCGGAGAGCAGCCGCCGGATCTCTGCACCGTCCGTTTCAGAGGCGGTTGCCAGCAATCGAATGAGCGGCAACGTGAGTTTCTGCTTATCGAGGTCACTGCCCAAAGTTTTGCCGGTCTTTTTTTCGGTTCCCATCAGGTCCAGCACATCGTCTGCAATCTGGAATGCCAGACCCAGCGACCGGCCGTACTGTTCCATCGCGACCGTCACGGCATCGTCGGCCTGAGCGTACTTCGCCCCCAGGTGACCACAGAGAGCCGTCAATTCTGCAGTCTTGCCATCGATGATCCGGAAGTATGTCTCTTCACTCAGATCCAGGTTGCCCCGCTCCTTGATCTGCGACAGTTCCCCTTCGCAGACGATATTCGTCGACCGGCCGATGCGACGGCAGGCGTACGTCGTTTCCAGGCTGCTGGCCAGATGAAACGAGTGCGTGAACAGGTAATCGCCAAACAGCACGCTTGTTTCGTTATTCCAGCGGGAATTCACAGTGGCGACGTGTCGGCGCGTCTCTGCATCGTCCAGGACATCGTCGTGGACAAGTGTCGCCAGATGAATCATCTCTACGACAGCACTGAGAACCTTGTGATCCTGTCGAATTCCACCGCATGCCTTCGCTGACAAGAGCAGCAGCATCGGTCGCAACCGCTTCCCGCGAAAACGGGTCGAATGTTCAAGGATGTCGCAAACGTAAGGATTCTCACTGCGAAGCTCTTCGGCCAGAATCTGTTCGGCTTCGAGTAACTCGGTACCGATCGCCTGATCTACCGCCGCCAGGACGGACATTCCATCCGCTGCGGGCTTTGTCGAACCATTCATCGAAACTGCCGCCGCTGTAACGAGTTCGCGATCCATCTGGGAAGGAACATCATCCTGCATCACCACTTTTTCCCGGGCTGCATTTGTCATCTCACACCGTGATTTCAACGGAGAAGTCGGGCAGATCTTACTCAATTCCCAACCGCAGCCATCCCCAAAGGATTAACAGGTTAACGGCGAGATTCAGGAAACGCTATCGCGCCGAGCGATAACGCAGGGACCCGCCTATTTTTCATCTCACGGGTCGCTTCCACGGGTTTTATCCGCCCGTGGACTGGTGAAGCACGATTTCGATGGATGGACGTTTTCAGATTGTCGTAAAGCCAGCCCTTTGTGTCGGAATCCGTGAGACTTACGCGATTTCGAGTCTCAGTTGACGGTGCCCGGCGAATGCGGTTAGATCCGACAGTTACAAATTTCACACCGAGGATCGATGATGTCACAGTTTCGGATTGCAGTGATTGCTGGAGACGGAATCGGGCCTGAAGTGACCCGGGAAGCGATGCGAGCCGCTGATGCGGCAATGGCACGGTCGGGTTCCGGTATTGCCTGGACCGAGTTTCCGTGGGGGACCGACTACTACTTTGCACACGGAAGGATGGCTCCGCCCGAGTTTCTCGACGAACTCGCCAGATTTGATGCGATGCTGCTGGGGGCTGTCGGGCACCCGAAAGTGCAGGACCACATCACTCTGAATGGATTGCTGCTGCCGATTCGTCGACGGTTCGACCAGTGTGTCTGTTTGCGCCCCGCCTACCTGTACGACGGGGTCGAAAGTCCGCTGCGCAACAAGACGCCGGGATCGATCGACATGCTCGTCTTCCGCGAAAACACCGAGGGGGAATACGCCAACGTGGGGGGACGAGTCTATCAGGGCTCAGACCACGACGTCGCCATCCAGACCTCAGTATTCACACGTCGAGGTTGCGAACGAATCATCCGTGCGGCCTTCGAAAAAGCGGTCACTCGTCCCAGACATCGAGTCGCATCCATTACCAAGAGCAATGCTCAGGGATATGGCATGGTGCTTTGGGATGAAGTTTTCGCAGCCGTCGCCCGGGAATATCCGCACGTTGAAACCGAGTCCTTGCTGGTCGATCGAGCCGTTATGGAATTCGTACGGCGTCCCGAGAGCTTTGATGTCGTCGTTGCCAGTAACCTGTTCGGCGACATTTTGACTGATCTTTCTGCCATCATCGTCGGAAGCATGGGCCTGGCTTCCAGCGCCAACATCGATCCTTCCGGAAAGCATCCGAGCCTGTTTGAACCTGTCCATGGTTCCGCCCCGGACATTACCGGCCTGGGAATTGCCAATCCATTAGCCGCCATTCTGTCAGCAGCGATGATGCTGGAGCATCTGGGCGATGCCCCGGCATCGCAGGCAATCCATCGTGCTGTCACCGAACTTTTGAGATCTGGCGGCCCACGCACGCCAGATCTCGGTGGCAAGTCAAAAACGGCCGATGTCGGTGCAGCAGTGCAAGAACTGATTGCGTCTGTCTGAAAGAGTCGTTCGGTAAAATGACGGCTCTTCGGGGTCAGATGATCGCTCGAATCGGTTCAACGTGTTCGACTCCGACCAGTTTCTGGTCCAGCCCACCGTGGAAGTAGGCCAGCTTGTTGGGATCGAGTCCCATCTGGTGCAGTACCGTCGCGTGCAGGTACTTGACGTGGAAGGGTGAATCGACAGCGGCGGAACCGAGTTCGTCGGTTGTCCCGACGCTGGTCCCACCCTTGATGCCGCCCCCTGCCATCCACATCGTGAAACCGTAAGCGTTGTGGTCTCGTCCCGTCCCCGCTGCGTATTCAGCCGTGGGTTGCCGGCCGAATTCACCACCCCACACGACCAGCGTGTCCTTCAGCATGTCGCGCTGCTTCAGGTCCTTCAGCAGTGCTGCGATTGGCTGGTCTGTATTTCCAGCATGGTAATTGTGGTTCTTTTCCAGGTCGCCGTGAGCGTCCCAGTTGGCGTCGTTGTGGTTACCTCCTGAGTACAACTGAATGAACCGGACACCACGCTCCACCAGCCGCCGGGCCAGCAGGCAGCGCTTGCCGAAGTCGAGTGTGCGTGGGTTATCAAGTCCATAGAGCTTTTGAGTCGCTTCTGTTTCCTGAGACAGATCAACGGCCTCGGGAGCATGCTGCTGCATCTTGAATGCGAGCTCATAGCTGTTGATTCGGGCTGCCAGATCGGTGTTTTCCGCACGGGCAGCCAGATGCTGCGTGTTTGCATCACGCAGGGCATCAAGCAGTTCGCGCTGCATCGCACGTGTGGTCCCTTCGGGGGTATTCAGATCGATAATCGGTGCCCCTTTCGACCGGAAGATTGTTCCCTGATAGGTCGCGGGCATATAGCCACTCGACCAGTTCTTGGCACCACTGATCGGTCCGCCGGTCGGATCGAGCATCACGACGAAGCCAGGCAGGTTTTCGTTAACGCTTCCCAGGCCGTAGTTCACCCAGGAACCGAGACATGGACTGCCTGACAGGATCTTGCCGGAGTTCATCATCAGCATTGCAGAACCGTGAATCGGCGAATCGGCAGTCATCGAGTGCAGAAAGGCGATGTCATCGACACAGGTGGCCAGATGTGGGAATAGGTCGCTGACCCATTTGCCCGACTTGCCGTACTGTTTGAAGTTCCAGCGAGGTTCGACGATGCGGCCCTGGTTCTTGTGTCCCCCTCGTCCAAAGGTTTTGACGTCAACCGTCTGATTGTCGCGGCCCTTCATGGCGGGCTTATAGTCAAACGTATCAATGTGGCTGGGACCACCATACATGAAGAGGAAAATGACACTTTTCGCCTTCGGAGCAAAATGCGGGTCTTTCGGTGCGAGTGGATTCTGATGCGGCGTTGCTTCGGCAGCACTGGCATTGGCTCCGAAAAAGCCATCGCGCTGCAACAGCCCGGTCAGTGCCGTCCCGGCAAACCCGCCCCCGGCCTGCCAAAGGAATTCACGGCGAGTGCGACCACAGAAGTTGGCTGGATTCATGATGTTCTCCGAAAATAAAAAGTGTCTTCGAGACACGCATTTGTATTGGGTTGTGTTCGTTCAGGCGGACGTTGGCTGGATGACGTGTTTCCACCGATCAGGGACTCTTTTCCAGGCGGCCTGATAGGTTTGTTCCAGTGGCAAATTGACGTAGTAATCTTCCGTCAAGAACAGCGGCATGTCCGTCAAAGCCTGACCGACGGCCGTTGGTTCAACATAGGCAATTGGAGATGGACTCGCCCTGTATGCTGCAAGGATCAATGGTTCTTCGGCTGTCGGTACAGGATCGGGCTTGCCCCATAATTCGACATGCAATCCCAGTGGGTCGTGCCGTCCCGGAGGGAAAAGATCAATGATCAACAAGTGGCATCCACGAGCGAGGGCTCGTGATAGCTTGTCGATCAGCTGCCGGACTGATGATTCAGAATGCTTGTTGCCTGGGGAAATGATTTCCACAAACGCCACAACACGATCACCGGATGCATGACTGATCGCAATCCGATCGGCTTTTGCGGCGTATATGGCCTCTTCTGCTTCCAACGTATAACGCAACTGCGGCGGATGATCAGCAATTGCAGTGGCTCCTGGAATTTTCCCGGTAACGAAATCGACAGCTCCTCCGTTTTTTGAATCGGGAATCGCTTCCAGAGTCAGAACATCTGGATGAGGCCCACCAGCGACTTGTTCTGCCATCGCGTAGTATCCCTCTGGCAAAACACCACCGTTCAGTGCATTGCAGATTTCCGAGATCCACGTCTGGTGAAAATGGTGGAAGACTCCCGCCATCACCTGTCGCCAATCATGTATGGGCATGACACACTCCTGTCGCCTTCAAACACTCAATCGAGATACATAAATTCGTTCAGGTTGAGTGCCATCAGGCAGAACTGGTCCAGAGCCTGGTCGGCCGATTTTCCATGCTTCTTCTGCATTGTTTCGATCAGAGCGACACCGCGATCAACAAGAGCCGCTTCCGGGTCTCGGCATAAGACCAGGCGGAAGCCCTGGGTTACTTGCTGACGAACGTCATTTCCCGCTTCTTTCTTCAGTCGCTTGGCAAACTCCGCCGCCTGATCATTCAGGAATTTACTGTTCAGCATCGCCAGGGCCTGCGTCGGCTGTGTCGTGACAAAGCGGGCCGCACAACTGCTGTCGGTATCTGCGAAGTCGAAATCTGACAGGATCGGCAGGACGAGTGATCGCTTCACGTGGACATAGATACTGCGGCGTGCCTGTTCTTCAGGCGATGACTTGCCCCAACCGGAACCGGGGTTCGATTGGCTCGCCTTCACTTCGTCAGAGATCTCGGGATAGATTCCTGGACCGTACATCTTTGTATTCAACCGACCGTCCACTGCCAGGACGGAATCGCGGACTTCCTCGGCACTGAGCCGTCGCATGTCGAATCGCCACATCAGATTATTGAGCGGATCTTTCGCCTGCGCCACTGGGTTGTTCTGTGCGGACATCCGGTAGGTGCTGGACATCAGGATCAGCTTGTGGAGCGACTTGATCCGCCAGCCACCCTGGACAAAAGTATTGGCGAGCCAGTCGAGCAATTCGGGGTGCGTGGGGGCATCACCCAGCAGACCGAAATTATTCGGCGAACGGACGATCCCCCGTCCGAAGTGGTGCTGCCAGATCCGGTTGACCATCACGCGTGACGTCAGCCGATTTTCCGGCGAAGCGATCCAATTCGCGAGAACCAGTCGCCGTCCGGATGTTTTCGCATCGGCCGGTCGCTCTGGAATCGTGGCTTTGCCACCACCGAGCGGCGACAGGAACGCGGGCGTGACTTTTTCACCCTGAGACTGCGGATTACCTCGTTTCAGGATGAATGTGTCACCTGGCCTCGCTCCGGTTTCGGTCACGCAGAGAGCGAAACTGGCGGGAGGTTTGAAACGTTTCAATTCTTCCAGTTCCGCGAGCAGTTTCGTGTATTCCTTGTGGCGCTCACCACCCAGGACCGTCGGGCCCTGGGTCTTCATCAGTGCCACGAAGTCACGACGTTTGCCCCGCACATCAGCCAGCTTGAGGCCATCTTCTGTCACGGCCGAAAGGTATCGTTGTTCGAATCCCGGTCCCGACCATTTGACGATCAGTTCTTTGGCCCCGGTCGGCCCCTGGAAATAATCGACACGGATCGGAACTCGACCTTGCTTCAACTTAGCCTTGGCGAGTTGTGGCTTACCTGTCCCATGAATCCCGTCGTAAACCAGCAATTCCTTACCGTCGACGATCAGCCGTGATCCATCATCAGAATCGACGATAAACGTATATTCACCATCGGCCGGGACTTTCAGCGTCCCGACGAAAACGAACCCGAACGAGAACTCGCGCGTTGCCGGAGAGATATCAAAGTAAGGTCGTTCCAGTTTGGCGACAGTTTCTGGTTTGAGGGCATCAAAGTCAGGAAGCTTCTGCCAGGTATCGCGGTAAAAGCGGTACTCCAGATCGTCCATATCCGGATGGTCAACACTCTGATCCTGCTTGGAAAACTTGTCGCGGAATTCCTTTTCGATCGCCGAAACTCGGGCTTGAGTGCTATCGAGCTTTTCGCGATGGCTTTTGACTGCGGCATCGTGCTCAGCCCGTGCTGCCTCGTTTTCAAAAATGGCTCGTTCGACCTGGGGATTTGGATTTCCATTGGGAGTGACGCCCTGGAAGAACGCCAGCATGCTGTAATAATCAGCCTGCGTGATCGGATCGATTTTATGATCATGGCAGCGGGCACAATTGACGGTCAGTCCCAGGAATGCCTGGCTGGTGGTGGTGATGATGTCGTCGAAACCATCGTAAAGTGCCAGCAGTCGATCAGCGGGTTCATCATCCCAGAGACCAAGGCGATAGAAACCAGTTGCAATGATTCCGTCAGCTGTCACTTCAGGCAGTTCGTCCCCGGCCAGTTGTTCGCGTACGAACTGATCATACGGCTTGTCCGAGTTGAAAGCCCGAATGACATAGTCACGATAACGCCACGCATTCGGCTTCATCCCGTCACGTTCAAAGCTGTTGGTTTCGGCATAACGGACGACATCGAGCCAGTGACGTGCCCATTGTTCGCCGTATCGCTCGGACTTCAGCAAGCGGTCAATCACCTTTTCGTAGGCATCGGGAGAGTTGTCAGCGAGGAATTCCGCGACTTCTGCAGGCGTAGGAGGAAGGCCGGTCAGGTCATAGGTGACACGACGCAGCAATGCCGCTTTGCTGACGGGCGTTGCCGGAGTAAGACCGCTCGATTCGAGCTTGTTCAAGACGAAGTGATCGATGGGATTTGTGACCCATTTCGCATTTTTGACTTCGGGAACTTTCGTCACCGCAGGGGGAGAAAATGCCCAGTGTTCCTTCCATTCCGCCCCCTGTTCAATCCAGCGGGTCAGGAGTTCCGTTTGAGCTTCAGTCAGCCGGGGGCCTTCCGGAGGCATCTGCTCGGCAGAGTCTTTCGACAGGACGCGGCGCAGCAGTTCGCTGTGTTTGCTGTCTTTAGCAACGACGGCATGCTTGCCTGATTCCAGCTTCCCGAAAGCCAGGTCCCGCTGATTCAGTCGCAGGCCACCCTCGGCTTTGTCTGGACCGTGGCACGCATAGCACCGTTTCGCCAGGATCGGCTGGATCTGACGACCAAAATCGATCGGCTCGTTCGTCTGCCCCATAGCACAGGGAGCAGTCAATAAAATAATCAGGCAACTGGCAACTCGTGTCATTGTTGTCGTTCTCTGTTGGGAATGACGATAATCGACCAGAATCTGGTGGTTGGCATCACGACTGACTCGTCAGGTTCGATCAGTCCATCTGAACAGGCTTCCATGCGGTGTAACCGTGATTGGGTGTCCGCCACTATGGGAGATTGTCCGAATTCTCATTTGTAACGCAGTACCTGTGCGACTTCACCGTTCATTCTACGCGAATTGGCAGACATCGCCATGAGCCGATCCGACCAAAACCTCTCTGAAACCGACATTCGACCGGAGAATGCCGAGACGGTGATGGTTCGTGCCGATGCTACCGATTTAAGGGCTTGGCTGGCCAATGCCCCCGTTTGTCCTGGCCTGGCGCATCATCAAATCCGACATTTGGGGGTGGCGACAATGCCGTCTCCGTTCGAGATTGTCCGTAATAAACTGGGGGGAAGTTATTTCCTGGCCTGTTTCGGGGGGGAAGGACGAGTGCTGGTCGATGGCCGCTGGACACGCTGTTCACCCGGACAAGCGGTCTTGCTGCCACCGGGAACTCTGCAGGCGTTTCAGACAACACCTGGCAAGACATGGGATTTCTGCTGGGTCCGCTATCAGGAGCGATCAGGGCAGCTTCCCCTGGCAACGGCCAGAACACCCATTGTGGCAATGTACGATGCTGAACCGTTGCGACTGGCGATTCTGGGTCTGCACCGGGAATGCAGCACGTCGAATGTCCCTGCGGCGGTCAGCCACTGGGTTGATCTGGTCCATCATTACGTTCTGCAATTCGCAGTGCCCGTCCGCCACGATCCCCGGCTCTGGCAATTGTGGGAAAAGGTATCGGCCTCGCCGGGCGAACCCTGGTCGATCGCCGAAATGGCGGCATCCATTCATCTCAGTGAAAAACAGTTGCAACGTCTATGCCTGAAGGAACTGGGCCGCAGCCCTCGTCAGCAACTGATCTGGCTGCGAATGAGCCGTGCGGCTGAATTGCTGGTGCAGGAAGGATTGAAGATCGAATCGATCGCCACGCAGGTGGGATATCAGAACCCGTTCGTCTTCTCGACGACATTCAAACGAGTGATGGGCTGGTCACCGTCAGCATATCCCGGGCGTCGGCGTGATTCTGGACTTTCGTAACCGACGAGTGATTACGTACAGAGACGTTCTTCAAACAACGCTGTGCGATACATCGTGCGGATGGTGCGGAATCCAATACTGAGATAAAGATCGACTGCAGGTCGATTGCCCGCCGTCACTTCCAGAATGACCCGACGACGGCCTGCCAAAGCAAATCCGGCGAGTGATTTTAGCACCAAGGCTCGCCCCAGACCCAGGCCCCGATGTTCTGGAACAACGCCAACGTTTTGAATGGATCCCGTACTGTCGGTCGTTCCTAATCCCTGGATTGTCCCGCAATCTTCGGGGATTTCTGATCCTCCACGATGGCTGATCAGCCAGGTTGCGGGGCCCAGAAAACTGTCGTGCTGAGTGATCTCATGCATCAATCGGACACACCCGAAATACTCACCCAGGCTCGGAAAGACGTCGGAATCCATTTCGTCGCGAAAACTGCGATGCTTGGCGAGGGCGTGACGTTCGATGTCAGATTCGTCCCATTCGTTCCAGACGTAACCCTCGGGCAGCACAGCGGACGGCACGGGCGTCGTGGCCAGGTCAAATTCCATCCGATAGCGTTTGAAGTACTGCAGACGAGTGGTCATGGTCGACAATTGTAAACCCTGGAATCCCACCGTCAAATCGATTCAGACGTGAATGGCCGGATTTGTATGCAGCGTCCCAGGGAATGACAGAGCGTGTGTTTTAGTCGGCCTTTCAGGCTGTGAAGCATTCTGCAGTCTAAAATTGGGATTTCCATGAGTGGAGCGGCGACGGCTATGTCCTCTACCGTTCGGAACGCTTGATATGGCGAGATCTCGCGCTGATCGCTGTTATCAATGTATTCAACTCCAGCGGAGTTGCGTCTTAAAGCCCAGGGTTGCTCACGAAGTGAGCTACCCTGGGTCTGGACGATTCCCCCCTGTACCCCAACGGGGTTCCGTCATCATTCTTGACGTAACCCATTCTGGGTAAATGAGTCTCCTGCACGCATTCCCAGGGTAGCCGCGAAACGCGGCAACCCTGGGCTATATGGCGTAACTCCTTCGGAGTATTTGTGACGACAAGCCCTCGAAATCAGTCCCATTGGCCTGACGCGATTGGCCTTCCGAACGATCCGAGAAATGAAGGACTCACTTCTTGCGATCCATGGCCAGATTTCTTTCTGCCTGAGCGTTTCAGTTAGTATGCGACGGCATCGCCTAAAAAATGCTTCACAGCGTTGCCCTTCAGGCCTCAGATCCTGTTTTACGTCGATTTCCAGGGCCGCAGGGCGCCGCAGGGCCCTGGCTGGGTGAACTACTGGCCCTTTGGCTTTTGGGCCGGAGGCCGGAAGAGAATGCTTCATGTTCAAAACACTCGTCAGTCCAGGTACTCTTCGGCCACTGGGGTAATCTCTACGGCTTACGTAATCTCTGCGACGGAGCTGAGCGAACGCAGCGGTGTCTTGAGAATCACCTGTGCCGAGTGATCCTGTGCGATGCGAACATTCGCGGTCCGATTAGGGGCGTCAACGCGACGATCCATCTGGATAATGCACAGGCTGTCCTCGTCTGACGTCAGCAGTTCGGGGATCAGATTCGGAAATCGTCCCACGGAGCAGGCGAGTCGAAAAGTATCCTCGCGACTCATTCCAAACAGCCCTAGAAATGGCTTGTGAATCGTTGCCAGCGCCCGAATTCGAACGATGTAACCAAACGTCGTTCCAGTCATACGGTATTCTTTTCCATCCGGCATCCACCGCGTCGCTTCGGCCAGTGAATCCTGACGCTTGTGATACAGTCCATAGGCGACGTTCTTCAGCCATAGTTGATTCGCGTCCAGCGGGACGTCGTTGCTCAAGGAGACTCGTTCCCGACAGAGCCATTCGAAGACTTTCCGCAACGACTGATTGATTGCCCGCTCGATGACATGGTTGCTCTGATACTTCGGCTTCCGGTTCTGGCCGCGACAATCGTCCAGGCACGGGCGGGTCGTCTGGACGATCAGGCCGACGTCATCGAAACGGAAATCTGACAGATCCCCGATCGGGGAAAGCATGGACATGTCGCCCGGCCGCAGATCAGGGGGGAACACGATGCTCTCTCCAAACACATAGCCTGCTTTGGCCAGGTGAGGACTGAGCATCAGTGCGGCGTGGACATCGCGGCACTGTGATGGCTGCGGCTCGGGGTCTCTGCGATTTTTCACTTCACGCAGATAAAAAACGGCGGCCGCTGTCTGAAGCTGATGTCTTGCCGGGGAACGAGGGGCGCTATCTGTTCGGACAGGCATGACGGCATCCTCTTGAGGGTTTTCTGATTAAGGATTTTCAGCAGTCCACTCCACAAGGCTCGCATGTAATGCTGGCCATTCGCGGCACAATTCAACGTAGGGCACATGACGCTCGCCGAACGACCGGGCTTCTCGCTTGGCTCGCAGCGATATCTTGGCTTCCGGTGATTTTGAGGCGAATGCCTTACGGGTATTTGCTTCACCGATGATGGCTTGTGAGAGTTGAGGCTCCATCGGATTATTGATTCCAAAGTAGTCGTAACGCGTCCCCGGGCCGAGTTGAAGAGATGCGAAATGGTCCAGAAATCGCGAACGTTTGAACTCGAACCCGACCGCTACAACGCGCGTAATTCGAGTACGAATCGCTGCAAAGGCCGCCGCGATACCGAAGAGAACGTTCTCCATCGAATCACGAGCATACTCTTCCAGCACAATGCGATTGATCAGTGATCGATCGCTGATCAGGCCCAGCTTCTGAGCGGCCAGCAGATAGCTTTCGGCTTCAGATCGGGTTGTTCCTGGTCGCGTGAATCCCCCGGTAAAGACCAGACGCCCGTCGGGGTTCGTTTCCAGCCATGTCAGCCCCACCCGAAAGTGCCCAGCGAAGCAACGGATATGGTGTCCTCCATCCTGCTGGAACGGCTCCAGAATCCAGTCTTTCTCATCCAGAGGATTTTCACCGCGAAGACAAGCGTGACCCGGGACCAGACAGATTTCAGTCATGTTGTGTTCCTCGTCGTTCAGGAATAAGACCATACGAACGAAGGAGATTTTCGCATATGTCGATTCGGACAATTTTTCGCTGGCGAAATTTTCACACCCTGGAAATACCAACACCCGCGAAGAGCTTCTTCGCGGGTGTTGTAAAATTCAATCATCTGTGAATGTTCAATTCACGGAAATGTGGATCCAGCCATCCAGCAGCTTGATTGCCGAGACGTTAGTCACGGCCGTTGCTTTCGGACTCTTGATCTCGACCTTGGCGTCGACTTCGCGATCCGGCAGTGCGGACTGGATTTTCTTGCGAACAACACCGTTGATCGCAATCCCGCCACCTTCACCGCCAGCGGCAACAACGCGAACAGCACCACGGGTCACGAGGATCTTGTTGTCCTTGATTTCCAACGTAATTGGTACGGTGATTTCGCGAGTAGGAATATCGTCTTTCCCTTCCTGCTTGAATCCGGCGCGAATGACCAGTGTCAATTCGCCATTTTCAAACTGGACTCGGATTGGATCGGTCGCGGCGAACACGATGATCCCGGGACCTTTGTCTTCGTCTTCCTCTTTCGCGTCCCCTTCAGCCTTGGCGACCTTGGGTGGTGGAGCGAGCTTCACTTCCTTGTTCAATGCCTTGCTGAAGAAGGCTTCGAGCTTTTCACGCAACTGTGGTTCGGTCAGCGTCTGACCTGCCAGACCCATGCGGTCGATGGCATTGTTGACAGCGGTTTCGTGCATCATCAGAGTCGCACCGCGATCGGTTGGCGCGGTGGTGACAGGAAGATCCGCACCCAGTTCCGTATCCTTCATCAGGCGTGAATCAAGGAGCAGGGTGCTTTCGGTGGACTGATAGACAAACGCATCGGGATACAAACCGGTTTCTTTCAGCCCCTTGAAGACTTCTTTTTCCAGGCGGTCACCCGCTTCGGAAAAGTTCTTGTCGACTTCCGCGTTGAACTTTGGCAGCACGTTTTCTCGAACACGGCTCGCGGCAATTGCTTCCGCTTGACCACGTCGGGCTTCGACTTCTTGAGAAGCGATATTCTGGGCGATTCCACCAAACAAACCACCACTCATGGCCGTGGCAATGCCCGTGGTTGTGTTGTGTGGATTGACACTGATTATCCCTGGACCTGTGGCAAATTTCAGCCCGTCAAAGGTCACTGCCTTTTTGGCGACGAAGGTGTGGTTACCCTGAGTGTAAACCGTGGCTTCGCTGGTGACACCGACGGTATTCGATTGAATCGTACCATTCAGAGTCAGGTCGAATAGGGCATTACGATTGCTGGGTCGCAGGTCAAACGTGACGCGGGTCGCGGTGGTCTGGTTTCCGCTGACAGTCGCACCCAATACGAAATCGGTCACGGGGCCTTTTTCAGTCCGTGCTTCGGACATCAGCCGATTCAGGAACTCTTCGGTCGCGACGATTCGGACGTTGTAATTGAAGATGTGCCGTTGCAGGACTGCAGAGAGTCGGTCCCCACCGTCCGCAGCGAGTTTACCAATGGCATTGAATGCCGCACGGGCCTTGCCTGCATCTTCGCTTGAACGTGACACGGCATAGCTGTCGGCCGCATCGAGCAATGCCTTCAACTGAGCTCGCAATTCCCCTTCATTTGGTTTTGGAGCCTGCCAGGTGACTGCAGTCAGGTAGTCGTCCAGCGCCTTTTCGTAATTGACGAACGCGGCACGGCTGAGGAACTCTTTCTGGGTCGCATCAGACAAACCAGCGCGTCCGGCGATCCGATCCTTGGCTTCACGAACCGTCGTGATCGTGGCTTCGCTGGCGGGATCAGCGGTCAGTCCCTTCTGGACTGCATCTGCTTTGACATAGGGAATCCACAACTGTCCGTTGGGGATGCCTGACAGATAGGACTTCAGGTCGTTGATCGATGCTGTCACCGACTTGCCATTTTCAGCGAGCTTGGCACCTCGGACCTTTTGAGGATCGAGTTCGAGTGTGTCGAGAGCACCTTCTGCAAAATCGACGCGTTGTGACAACCGGGATCGCAACAATGTCAGTGGGGCCAGCAACGACTTGTAACGTGGATCATCGATCGCACGTTGCATGACATCGAGTTTCGACTTCAGAACGCCCAACGCTTCTCGCTGACCAGCTGCGTCAGCTGATTCAAGCTTCGCATAAAACTGCGAAACCGCTTCGGCAGCCCCCTTGGACCATTCGGCCCAGTTGCCGTCGAGTCGTGCGAATTCTTCGGCACTCAGTTCCGGAGGCGCAGCGTTCGGGAAAATTCCCCGCAGGCCAATGCTGGCGAGTTTTGCGGTTTCTTCGACAGCCCAGGTACCGGTGGCTACACCAGCCAGCACACCCAGAACTGCGGCACCGCGTGCCAGGTTACTTCGACGCCAGAACTTCAAACGTCCGGTAGACGTGTCCTGCTGAGTTTGTTTCGTCATGTCGTCACTCCGTTGAAAGATTCTGGTCCGTCGAGGATTTTCTGGACGGAATTCGAGTTGGTGGATCCAGGCTGAATCATCCCTGACCTGCAAACGGCCCCTGTCGTTATCGTCCACCAGCCTCCTGTGGGCGCATACCGTCACCTGAGGACCTCGTCAGTCCCCGCGCGAATCACTGGCCCACGTGCATTTTCAGATCAGCCGATTCAATCGTTTTAATCGGCATAATCCACCGCAGCCGCCCAGTCTACCTCGTTGAGCCATTCTAGGCAATCTAGGTCTTGGAAACCCAAATAATCGCCTTTTTCCAATGTAGGTGGGACCAGCTCGCTTCGAGCGCAGGCCCACCAACACGAATCTACGGAATTGGTGGGCTCGAGCGGCCAAGCGCCGCTGGTCCCACACTACATCCTGCTCCCGCATTTCGTGACAAATCAATAAAATTAAGATTGACTTTTTGTTTGTTAAACATAGAATTGCCTTCAACATCAAATTTGTTGAGGTTTCGCCATGTCAGCCGAGTTCCAGCGAACGCCGTGGGTGGATCGACTCAGTGACGAGGACAAAAGCTTCCTCAAGCGGTTTGTTCTCGCCTCCGGGTCCCTCAAGGCAGTCGCTGAGGAGTATGGAATCAGCTATCCCACAGTCCGACTGCGACTCGATCGACTGATTGAGAAGATCAAGATTTTCGACAGCGAGCAGGTTGTCAGTGAGTTTGAACGTCAACTTCGCGCTCAGCACATCGATGGCAAAATCGACCATGCCACGATGAAGCAACTGCTGGATGCTCATCGCGCGGAACAGGCCCGCCTCAGGCAAGAACTGTCGGGGGATGGAACCCGCACGTGACCAATGCCGGTCACAAACAAGACTGGTCCGGACCAGGGTCGGGCTTTGCTGCTTGAAGGCGAACCCGTTCGTCAAATCGTTTCGTTCTTTTTACGGAGACGGTCCAAATGAGACGTTGCGTCAACGAATTCATGACTCGTGCATTGCTGGGATTCAGCGTTCTTCTCACGAGACCATCATTTGCCGAAGAACATCCCCTTCCCGTGGCAACGGTCCGATGGGATCAATTGAAGTCCGAACAAAAGCTGAAATCCGGTGAGGTCATTTCCGGAAACGAGGGGCAATCGGGTTGGCTGAAAATCGTGAACACTGATGCAGGAACACGATCCATCCCATTGTGCGTGATTGATGCCCCCGCCATCACGACCCCCAGCTATGCCGTCCGGGGTCGAATCCGTTACGAAAATGTCGTTGGTGTTGGATTTCTGGAAATGTGGAACCATTTCGGCACTGGTGAGCAGTACTTCAGTCGCACGATGGGAACCGAGGGGCCGATGCAAATGGTGACTGGCACTTCGGGCGAACGTGACTTCGAACTGCCATTTCATACCGGAGGCCAGGCACCTGCCCCGAAGAAGCTTGTACTTAATCTAGTGCTCAACGGACCAGGCGCTGTTGAAATTGGACCACTGGAACTGGTCTCCATCGAACCGCTGGCCGGTATGTCGGGAGAGGAATGGTGGAGTGGTCAGACCGCCGGATGGCTGGGTGGTCTCGGGGGATCCATGATTGGAATCATCGGGGGAACGATTGGAATCCTGGCAGGAATGGGACGCGGCAAGAAACTCATTCAGGTGCTGTCCGCACTGATCACCGTCGTTGGAGTGATCGCGGTGGCAATGGGAATCTATGCCGTGATCCTCCAGCAACCGTATTCGGTGTACTACGTTCTGCTGTTACTCGGCGGCCAGATGACACTTGGTGGAATCGCGTGCCTGGTCTTCATTCCCTATCAGTTCAGGATTCGCGAACTGCGTCGTATGCAGGCCCTGGACACATGACCACATCAACACAATTGATGCAGACAACGGCTGTGATTTGAGATGACCTGGTTATTTGACAGTCAACTGCCATGACACTCCGAAGCGATCAGTCACCCAGCCGAATCGTCGGCTGAATCCATAGTTGGCGGCCGGCATCAAGACGTGACCGTTTGCCGACAATCGCTCGAACAGCAGATCCAGTTCCGCTTCATCAAGGCAATCGACCACGAGCGAGATTGACGGAGTGAATCCGAACGGATGTTTAATCGGGCTGTCGATACAAGACATCCGCTGGTTTCCCAGCAGAAAATGTGCAACCTTGATGGACCCTTCGGCACCCATCTCGCCGGGCCCATACCGTTGAACCTCAGTGATCTTCGCTTGTTGAAAGAGTGAAACGTAAAAGTTCATGGCTTCTTCGGCATGGCCTTCAAACATCAGCAGTGTTGCAAAATCTTGAGCCATCTATTCCTCGTGATTTGCTTGCGTCGACAGAGTCTTGCGACTTGGAACTGTACGCGGAGTCATCGGAGCGTGCAGTGACTTCTGCGTTCCGATCGATCTTCGCGACACACAGATTGGCGTGACTACGAATTCAACACGGCCGAAATCTGTGACCTTGTGACCGGTTGGATCACTCCCTTTTCCGTGATCAGTGCGGTGATATTCCCAGCAGGCGCAACATCAAATGCCGGATTGTAAGTGTCGCACCCATCTGGGGCAGTCTGTCGACCGAATGCATTCGTGATTTCGCCGGAAGCGCGCTGCTCGATCGGAATCTGGTCACCGTTTTCGATTGTCAGGTCAAACGTGCTCGACGGAGCTGCAACATAAAACGGAATATTGTGTGCCTTGGCGAGAACCGACAGGGAATACGTGCCGATCTTGTTGGCCGAGTCACCGTTGGCAGCGATGCGGTCGGCCCCGACGATGACGGCCTGAACCCGCTGTTCTTTCATGACCCAGCCTGCCATTGAATCGCAGATCAATTTGACAGGAACCTTTCGCTGCATCAATTCCCATGCTGTCAGGCGGGCTCCCTGCAGCAGGGGACGCGTTTCATCGGCGTAAACCTGCAGAGCTGGATTCAATCGCGCAGCCGCAAAGATTACGGCCAAGGCCGTTCCATCCCCGGCGGTTGCCAGTCCCCCCGTATTACAGTGCGTCAGAACTCCCGCGCAGTTGCGTAACAGTGGCAGTCCATGACGACCGATCGCCGCGCACATTTCGCGGTCTTCCAGTTCAATCGCACGAGCTTCTTCGAGGAGTCGCGTCAGCAACTCCGTTGGCGACAATTCCGCCGCCGCAGTGGCAGTTCTTCGCATCCGGTCGAGTGCCCAGAACAGATTGACTGCGGTTGGACGACTTGTCGCGAGATAATCAAGAACATGATTCAAGCGCGCTGCGAATTCGCTGCTCGTGCCCCGCACTGCCGACTGTGCTCCAACAATCACGCCGTAAGCCGCAGCGACCCCGATTGCCGGGGCCCCGCGAACTCGCAGTGATTTGATCGCTTCCCAGACCGTCTCGACCTGAGTCAGATTCAGTTCTCGATATTCGACTGGCAGAACCGTCTGGTCGATCAATTTCAAGTTGCCGGTTGCGGCGTCACCTGTCCAGGCGACTGCAGGTTGAGCGGTCATGGGGATCTTTCGAAGGGTTGAACAGCGTCTATTTTCAAACAGTGTGCGTTAGAGGGCGGTAAGTCCTGATGTCACGAATTCGGCCCAAGCGGCCAGCAATTCATCCAGCCAGGGCTGAAGCCCTGGATCGATTCGATCAAACATATTCTGAGGCCCGATGGGGTCGCTGCCCAAAAAAAGCAATGGCCCAACAGTTTCTGGCATCCCGTCAGGTTGCGTTCTTGAGAGAACCGTTCCGGGGGTTTCCGCTTCGCTGCAACCCCCGGCTACGTTCTTTGATCGCTTCGCGATCATAAATCCTTTCACACAGTCCCTGCTATCCTGCCACAACCGACTTCGCTGCCGACCCGGTAACCGGATGCGAATTCACCCGGCAACGATTCCTCATTTCATCGGGGAATAGTCGGTCGGAACCAGGAATTGTGATTCGAGTTTCGAGACGATTTTGCCATCTTTTTCGGAGGCATCTCGAGCGGCGGTCCATTCGGGATCTTTGCCGAACGCGGCAAACGACGCGCGGGCCGCTTCCTGACTCTTGTGAGCCAGCAGATAGACCAGTTTATTGGCAACCGGCTTTCCGTCCTTGTCGATTTCTGTGCAGTAAATGACATTCTTCATGCCATGCTTTTCGAACAACTTCATGGTGTGATTCTTGAAGCGATCATTCAGCGCTGGCAACCTGCCGTCGTGTGTATAGTACGTACGCAGTTCGTAGACCAGGTTGGCGGCGTCCTTGGAATCTGCCCGCAGGGAGGCTGTGGTCCATCCCAGAATCATTCCCAGTGTCAGCGCAGCAGCAACGGTCAGGTTTCGTTTGCAGAACATCAGTTTTTTCCCCAGATGATCATTCCAGTTCGCGTCACGCCCTTTTCAGGGCACCGAACCGAATGATATCCACCCCTTCGCAGGAGTTCAGCCGAAACGGAGAGAATCTGGCTCGCAAGGAATGACACGGCTGAAGGGAAACGGCTATCGACGGACCGAAAACCGCTACTTGGCGTCGTGGTTGTGGAATTCTTCCCACCGCTGCCAGGCGTAGTCCCACTCCATCCACATGCGCATCACCGACCACATCAGGCGCATCTTGGAAAGATGTTCCGGGGGAATTCGGGTCTGTTGAGTCACAGATTCCTTGGCGGCATTGGCCAGTCCCCAGCGAATGCCCAACTGTCGGCAGATGCCATCCGCCGACAAATCCGGATCCGCATCTTCCTTCGTGTATCCGGCTCCATTGGCAGTGACAAACAACTCAAACAACTGACCCCGATAAGGATCAATTTCCAGGGGCTTCGTTGATCGTTCTGCGTCAAGAATCAACGCTTCGATGCGGTCGAGAATGCGGTCAGCCAAGGTCAACGTCTCATCAAGGGAAGAAGTCATACGAGAATCCTGTGTGACGGAATCTTACTCACGGGTAAGAATACCAGTCATCGCTATTCAGCGAAAGCAGACGGCGCAGACATGAGAATCATGTTTCAAACCGGACACGAACGAGTTCCCGCTGATGGGCCACGCTGCTTCGCAGTTTCTCGTTTCTTCAGCCCATCACAAGAGACCGTGCCACTCCTCAATTCAAGCTGAGCGGGGCAGAATGAGAGCTGAATCAAATCTTTCATCGTTCTGCCAAATTTCTGGAAGTCTATTGAGGAGACCTTCGGTCGGGAGGGCGGGGGCGAGAGACTCGCGCCGATCAGGCCGAATCTCTCACAAAACTGGCGAAAACATCATGCAGAAGCTCTCGGTCAGGCGTTCCCAGGTGGATCGCTGTGACCAGCGAACGGGGTCGATCCGACGGGCGCTTTCGATATCTTTCTCAAAGTGATGCTGTAACTGTTCTGAAAGACTGATGTCGTACAGGACCACGCCGACCTCGAAATTCAGAAACAGGCTGCGGACATCGAAATTGGCAGTCCCGACCAAGGACCAGCATCCGTCAATGGTGAGGGTCTTCGGGTGAAACTGGCCCGCCTGGTATTCGTAGATCTCGACTCCGGCAGCCAGCAGCGTATCGTAATAACCGCGCGCGGCCTGACGCGTCCCCCAGTAAGTTTTTGGTCCCGAGAGCATCACGCGAGTTCGGATTCCCCGCAGGGCCGCCGCTTCAAGGGCCGTAACGAGTGGCGGTGTGGGAACAAAGTACGATGTGGCCAGCGTCACTTCTCGCTCGGCACGCGTAATCGCCGCGAACATCAGGGCGTGGAATTCGCCTTGTTCGGTGTCAGGTCCGCCAGCGATGACCTGTGCACAATCACTTCCCAGATCGACGGGAGCCGGGAAATCATTTCGACTCAGTTCTTCTCCGGTTGCGTAATGCCAGTCTGTGGCAAACACTTCCTGAAGTTGCAACACAGTCGGACCCTGCAGTCGTAAATGTGTATCGCGCCACTGACCGAAGAACGGGTCCTTGCCCAGGTATTCATCCCCGACGTTCATTCCACCTGTAAATCCAACAATTCCGTCAACGATCACAATTTTGCGGTGGCTGCGCAGGTTGATCGACCAGCGCTCCCGCAGGGATTGGCCCGGGACGAATGTTGCCACTTGTATCCCCGCGTCATGCATTGGCGTGAGAAACCGCTTCGTCAATCGTCCTGATCCGATCGCGTCATAAAGAAAGCGTACTTTGACACCTTCACGCGCCTTGCGAATCAGCAGGTCACGGATTTCTGTTCCCAGACGATCGGGCTGCCAGATGTAATACTCCAGATGTATTGACGTGCGTGCTGAGGCGATTGCGGATTCGATTTCATCAAACGTCTTGCGGGCATCTGTCAGCAGTTGCACCCGGTTATCGACGGTTGTCCGCGAACGCCCGACTCGTTCGGCAACTCGCAGCAGATCTTTCTGAAGCGGATTCAGCCCGTCCTCAGCAACCCGATGTCCCGCCAGAGCAGGCAGGATGCGGCTGATATTGATCCCGGCGGCGCGCCGCCCCAGGACTCGCAACTTGACGCGATTGATGCCGAAAACAACGAACAGGAATGCCCCCAGATAGGGCATCGTCGTGATAGCCATCACCCATGCCACAGTCGCCACCGGTTCGCGTTTGCGAGTCAGCAGGACTACGGGCAACAACGACAGCGTCAGGATGTAACCAACGACTGTGACAACCGCAAGAATCGTCTGCATACGGAGAGATCATCAATGAAAATGTAGGTCGGGCAACGCAAAAGCATAGACGGATCGAGCGTTCGAAGGAAGGAGCTTCAGTGATCTGCGGTTGTTCACCGGACTGTCGCAGGTTGAGTCGCAGTGGTATCCTTGCAAGTCATTACCGCTCGTGGCGCGAAGTCTCGTGCCGATGTCGTCACTTTCGAAGGATTCTCGCTGATGTCGTCCGAGGTACCACTAATCGCCGTCTTCGTCGATTTCGAAAATCTGGCCATTGGCGTGCGCGATATGAAATCTGGTTCCTTCCAGATCCAGTTGATCTTGAAGCGACTGCTGGAAAAGGGCCGTATTGTCCACAAGCGGGCCTACTGTGACTGGAGCCATTACCGGGATGCCGTTCGCGAATTCCATACGCAGGGGATCGAACTGATCGATATTCCTCAGACACGGATGAGTGGCAAGAACAGTGCCGATATCCGGATGGTCGTTGATGCTCTCGACCTTTGTTATTCCAAGCAACATATCGACGTTTTCGCATTGATCTCGGGTGACAGCGATTTTTCACCGCTGGTTTCCAAGCTCAAGGAAAACAACAAGCGAGTCCTCGGCTGTGGAGTCAAAAGTTCCACCTCGGACTTGCTGATCGCCAACTGCGACGAATTCATCTATTACGACGATCTGATTCGCGTCGCCCAGAAGCCCAAGGCTGCGGTGGCACCCAAGCCCGGCAAGACGAAGGATGACAAGAAGCAGGAAGCGACCGATCGGCTGCTGGAAGTTCTGGAATCACTGGAACAGGACTACGATCCGATCTGGGGCTCAATGCTCAAACAGACGATTCGTCGCGTTTATCCGGGATTCAACGAAGGGTATTACGGCTATAGCAGCTTCTCGGATATGGTCGAAGACATCGCCGACCAGGGTCTGATTGATCTCGATTACGACGAAACTCGCGGGAACTACGAGATCCGTCGCAAGAAGAAGAAGTAGCCTCGCGCAGCAGGTCAAGATGCAGGCGCTTCGTCGCGCAGGACCACCATCAATTCTCGACGTTTCATTATGGTGGGCCTGCGCTCGAAACGAACTGGTCCCACCCTACATTGAAGAAGCCGATTGCCCGTGTTGCCACGCGCGGACAGTTACGCTGACTGCGATGAGTCATTAGAATCCTTTAACCGTAAACTCCCTCTCATCACTCAGCAGGATTTGGCTCATGGCAATTACCGGATTTGGTATCGTTGGCTGTGGCATGATTGCGAATTTTCATGCAGAAGCTGTCAAGCACATCAAGGGCTCAAAAATCGTCGCTTGCTTTGATGCACGGCCCGAGGCAGCTGATCGATTTGCCGCGGCCAATCCCGGGGTCAAAGCCTATTATGACTTGGATGCGATGCTGGCCGACAGCGCTGTTCACATTGTGACAATCTGTACTCCCAGCGGAGCTCACATGGAACCGGCGGTGCGTGCGGCCAATGCGGGCAAGCATGTTGTCGTCGAAAAGCCGATGGAAATCACTCTGAAGCGTTGCGATGCGATCCTCGACGCCTGCAAGAAGAACGGGGTCATGGTCTGCCCGATCTTCCCCTCACGGTTCAGCCCCGCCAATCTCGCCTTGAAGGAAGCAGTTGACGAAGGACGCTTTGGTAAGTTGACGCTGGGCGACACCTACGTCAAATGGTGGCGAACTCAGGAGTACTACGATCAGGGTGGATGGCGTGGAACCTGGGCCCTGGATGGTGGCGGTGCTTACATGAATCAGGGGATTCACAACGTCGATCTGCTGTACTGGTTCATGGGCGACGTTGCTGAAGTCTGTGCCGTGACGTCAACGCTGGCACATGAACGGATTGAAGTGGAAGATGTCGGTGTGGCGGCGATCAAGTTCAAGAATGGAGCTGTCGGTACCATTGAATGCACAACCAGTGCCTGGCCAGGTCATTTGAAAAAGACCGAGATCCACGGGACCACCGGATCCGTGATCGTCGAGCAGGATGATGTGCTGTTATGGCAGTTTGAAAAGACAAAGGCCAAAGACAAGGCGATCCTCGAGAAATTTGCCAAGAAAGTCGGCGGGACCGGCGGGGCGAGTGACCCGAAGGCGATCAGTTATGTCGGCCACATGGAGCAACTCAAGGACTTTGTCAAAGCGATCCAGACGGGGCGCCAACCGAAAATCACTGGAGACGAAGGACGTAAGGCGGTCGAAATCATCCTGGCGATTTATCAGTCCGCCTGGACGGGAAAACGGGTCAGTCTGCCACTTGCCAAAGACCCGAAACGACCCTCTTGATGTTCCGGAAAAGGTTGCTTGCACCAGGCCTTCTGTCGGTACCACCCATGTTTTTTCGAAAATTGGCCATTCTGATCGCAGGGATCTTCGTCGTCAGTGCGACCGGATCTTCGGTTTGGGGGCGAGTCTACTCCCCGCGGCTCCTGACATCTCGAACGGCCGACTGTTACAGCGCGAAAACGTTTGCCGCTCATCCGGGGTGGAAGGATCTGTCCCCGGAAGCACGGGCGCGCGCCATGTTCGAATACCTGACCGACACTGAAACGGGCCTGTATCCGCTGGGGGCTGGCGTCTTTGAAGGGGGCGACAAGACCTACGAATTCGGTCTGGTACGTGACCCGATCAAAGTTCTGGCCGTTTACGGCTATGGTTACTGCGATGTGTTTGGACCCGTGATGGGCGGCTTATGGGAGCAAGGGGGGCTTGGAAAGGCTCGAACAGTCGATCTGCCTGGGCTGAAGCATGTCGCCAGCGAGGTCTTTGCCAATGACCGCTGGAGATATCTGGATCTCGATTTGCGAGGGACATTTCAGTCGACGGATGGAGGACTGAGGTCACTCGACGAGGCACGTCACGATGGAGCACTCTGGAAGCGGGAACGCGGTCCGAGATTCTTCCCGATGGATGACCTCGCGAAACTGGAACGACAATTTGCCGATTCCAAAGTCGAACATCGGTATTCCGTGGCACCGGGCGGCCATACACTCGATTTTGTGTTGCGGCGTGGCGAATCGTTCACGCGCTGGTGGCAGCCGCAGGGTGGTCGCTGGCTGGTTGCTCAGGGCGATGCGAAAGACAAGTCACGCCTGGAACTTCTGGAACGTGAACCACGCGGGCCAAAATCGAAGCATGCGTCGTTTACCACGCACTCGCATGGAAACGGCAGATTTGTCTACGAGCCCAACCTGCAGAAGTCTGCAAAAGACTTCGAAGATGGTGCATTCAGTTCACACAACGTCCAGGTCACCGATGCTGGTTTGACACTCGTCAAACCGGGGGATGGCTGGGTGGTCTTTGAAGTTCGCTCGCCATTTGTCATTGTTCCACTGGTTGGAAAGATCGAAGATCCCAAGGACGACAAAGAGGCATCGGTTATTGACGTCGATGCGGCCGAAGCGACGCTCGCGTGGTCCCCCGACTTTGGTGACAGTTGGATCACTCTGGAACCGAAACAGTGGCCAGCCACGATGGATCTGACAGCGCAGGTTGCCGGGAGTTACGGGTACCTGTTGAAAGTCGGACTTAAAGGGAAGCCGGGTACGGCTCTGTTGCGCAAATTGAAAATGTCCACCTGGGTGCAAATCGCGCCGGCGCAACTGCCTGGATTGAAGAGTGGGGAGAATACATTCGAACTGAAGACGGGTGACCACTATGGACTTCCTACGCGTCCTCTGTCGATTCAGCCGAATGCGACCGACGAAAACGCATTTCTGCATTACCTGTTGCGAGCCCCTCGGGAGTATGAGCCGACCAAGGGTTCTGATCGCGCGAAGGGTTCGATGATTGCCCGTCTACCTGCTTTGCCGGGAACGAAGATCGCGTGGTTCTCAGCAGGTGCCAGTTTCGGAATGTCCGTTGGTCCAGATGCGTCGCCACCAGACAATCGCATCAGTTATGCCTCAGACGCGCCTCGCGATTTTCAGCCGATCTTTGTCGACGGCAATGGCCCAGCCGCCATCAGCCGACCGACACCCCAATCGCACTGGCACTATAACGTTGATCGCGAAGTGAAACTGGACCGTCCCGCTGGAGCAATTTACGTCCGCTACGATGCCAACCCGGCATTGAATGCCTATCGGATGATCGCCCACTGCCAGGACGAGACTCCTTCGCAGCCGACTCCGTTGAACGTGAAGCACGCGTGGACGGAAGGTGGGCAGCCGCATGAACACTCGCAAACGCTGGACCCGGTGGCAGGGCGTTATCAGGTACAGGCGGGTCAGGACCCAGTCAACGTGTCGATAGAGTTTTCGGTGCCGAGTGAATGACGAACGTTCCCCTCACCGGGCACCAGTGATCTCGTAAGTACTCCAGCCAGACGCCATAACGAACGAAGGTAGAGCATGCAGTTTCGAACGCTTGGCCCCAGCGGCCTGAAGCTCAGTGTGATCGGTCTGGGAACCTGGGCCATCGGTGGCGGTGACTGGAAGTTTGGCTGGGGCGATCAGGATGAAACTTCGGCCGTTAACGCCATTATCCGGGCAGTCGAACTGGGAATCAACTGGATCGACACGGCCGCTGTCTACGGAGAAGGACGTAGCGAGGAACATGTCGCAAAGGCGATGGCGGCGATTCCCCCGGCGGATCGTCCGCTGGTCGCTACGAAATGTGGTCGAGTCCCCAAGGGAAACGGCGAAATTGGCTGCTGCCTGAAACGTGAAAGTGTCATCGCGGAATGCGAAGCGAGTCTCAGACGTCTGAAGACGGACTGCATCGATCTCTACCAGATGCACTGGCCAGAGCCCGACAACGAAATTGAAGAAGGATGGCAGACACTGGTCGACCTGAAACAACAGGGGAAGGTCCGGCATATTGGCGTTTCGAACCATTCCGTCAGTCAATTGAAGCGATTGCAGGCGATTCACCCGGTAACATCTCAACAGCCTCCTTACAGCATGATCGCTCGTGACGCCGAGGCTGAGATTATCCCGTATTGCGGTCAGCAGAATATTGGCGTTGTCTGTTACAGCCCGATGGGAAAAGGATTGCTGACAGGAACATTCACTGCCGAACGCGTAGCCGCACTGTCGTCCAAGGATCACCGGACTCGGGACCCCAGGTTTCAGTCGCCACAACTGGAGATCAATCTGGCGTTTGTCGAGTCTTTGACGGCTCTGGCCAGGGAATTGGGTTGGACGGTGGCTGATGTCGCGATTGCCTGGACGCTGCGAAGGCCCGAAGTCACCTCAGCGATCGTCGGTGCCCGCAGTCCGGCACAGATCGAACAAACGGTCTCTGCCGGTGATCGAGTTCTTGATGCAAGTAGTATCGAGACGATTGCGACGATTCTGGAGGAACGTGACCGTCAGCTTGCGGCAGTCGGCGGAGCTGCCAAGCCACGTGTCTGACTGTGACAATTTGACCCGTCTGGCGAATCGCTTGACCGCTTGTTGTCACATTTCCCAGAATGACCATCTGTTTGAAACTGACTGTTCATCGAAAAGATTCGTAGTTCCATGATAGTGACCATCGACGGACCTGCCGGGACCGGAAAAAGCACCGTGGCCCGCATCCTCGCCAGCCGACTCGGGTTTGAATTCCTGAACACTGGCGCGATGTATCGAGCGGTCGCCTATGCCTGCCTGCAGCAGGGAATAGATCTAAACAATGCCCAGGCCGTCGGACACGTACCAGAAACGCTGGAAATCGTGTTTGCCAATAACCGGCTGATCCTGAACGGTCGCGATGTCACGGAAGAAATTCGTAGTCAGCAGGTGACACAAATGGCGTCACAGGTTGCTGCCAATGAACTTGTCCGACAGCGTCTGGTGGAATTGCAGCGGGCCGCGGCACGCGGCGTCAACCTGGTCACCGAAGGACGTGACCAGGGAACCGTGGTGTTTGACAAGGCCGAATGCAAGTTCTTTCTGACGGCATCTGCTGAAGAACGGGCTCGTCGTCGGCAGCGGGAACTGCTGGAGAAGGGCGAAGCCGTTTCTCTGGAAGAATTGCTGATCCAGCAGGAATTGCGTGACGAACGTGACGAAACGCGGGCCTGTTCACCGCTGAAGCCCGCTGCAGATGCCGTGATCATCGACACCACTCCGATGTCGCTCGAAGACGTCGCTGCGCATCTGGAAAATCTGGTCCGCAGCCGGATCGTCTGAGAGAATTCCAGAATTGTTCCGGCATTTCCGTTCGCGATGACGTAAGTACTCTTGCGACTTCGAATTATTCACAATCGAAGCCGCGCGGGCCAGCATTTGAACAACTGGTCTTTTAGGAATCGGCGAATTCTCTTACCACTCGCATTCCAGCCCGCAGTTCGAACCGGCCGTCGAACTCGTTTGACGCGATACCGGAGGCGTTATCATGTACGAAATCTCGACATTTCCTCTTGGTGGAATTCGTGAACCTTTCAGTTCCCTCAGCCATGCTGTGGGGTTTTGCCTGTTTCTGGTCCTGGGAATTCAGCTTGTCTTGCGAGGTCGAGGAAACACCCTGCGGATGTGCAGTCTGGCATTGATGGCGTATGCCTCGCTGCAGACGCTTGTCTTGAGCTCCATTTATCACATGCAATGGCCCGGTCCGTGGCGTGAATTCATGTTGCGTGCGGATGTGGCCGGGATTTTTCTGCTGATCGCCGGGTGCATCACACCCGTTCAGATCATTCTGTTCGAAGGAAAAGAGCGGTGGATTCCGTTGTCGGTCGCGTGGACAGCAGCTATCGGAGGAATGACGCTACGAATGCTGTATTTCGATCACCTTCCCAACTACGTCGGAATCGCGTCGTTTCTGGTTTTTGGCTGGGGCGGGGCCATCACGGCCGTCATCGTCTGGCAGCGGTACGGATGGCGATTCGTCAGCACGGCCGTCATGGCAGGCTTGTCATACACAGTCGGGGCCATCGTCCTGTTAAATCGGGCACCGACGCTGGTGGAAGGGATCATCGGTCCTCATGAAATCTGGCATCTGGCGGTGCTGGTGGGGCTTGGGTTGCACTGGCGGTTCGTTTTTCAATTCGCGTCCGGGAATCTACCGCGCGACCTGCGCAGCAATCGGACAGATCAGGGTAGCGATGAGCATGTCGCGCAGGTGTTGCCCTTTCCCGCACCTCAGCGGCCTTCTCGCAAGGCAGCTTGAAATCGTGGCGGGTGCTCGTTCGCAATTTCCTTGCGACCCTTCATAATGTTTGCAGACGTCCAAACCCTATGAAGAGATTCCGTGAAGGAAAAAATGCCGGACCGTGACCAGCAGAATTCTTCGCTGACATCGCCCGAGGAACTGTTTGTTCTCTATCAGTCGTTGCAGCGCTATGTCGGCTGGAAAGACGATGACGCACGTCGATTGCGGGGGCTCCGTGGTGTTGCCGAGCGGCTGCTGCCTGATCTTGTCGAGGATTTCTACAGTGAAATTCGAAACCATGCGGCAGCGGCGCGAGTGTTTAGCGGGCCGGAACAGATTGCACGCCTGAAACGGACGCTGAAACTCTGGCTTCGCGAATTGTTCTCGGGAAATTACGACGCCAGTTATGTCTGGCGGCACTGGCAGGCAGGATTACGGCATGTTCAGATTGGTCTGCCGTCTGTGTATACGCACGCGGCACTCGCCCGATTGCGCCAGGGGCTGATGACCGGCCTCCAGGAGATCTGGCCGGGTGAACCGACCGATTTGCTCGACAGTTTTCCGGCTCTCAATCGACTTCTGGACCTGGATCTGGCGATCATCGACTGTGCCTATCAAACGGAGACGATGTCGAGGGAACAGCGAGCGGCTCGACTGGCTGAAGTGGCTGAGTTTGGTCGCAAGGCGTTTCTCAACTGCGACGTCGGACCGCTGATGAACGAGGCCTGTCGGCGAGCTGTTGAAACGTTGCGTGCCGAAGTCGGTTCCGTCTGGGAGCTGAATCTGACTGGCGATCAATTGGTTCGGCGTTCCGTTTTTGGATTGACGGACAATGAATCGTCGATCGAGTCGATTACTTCAGACACATCGACCAGTACCGGGTTCACACTTCGCAGTTCACTCCCGATTGTCGTGGAGGATCGATTGAGCCACACGGCTCACGATTTTACGACGTTTCAGCAAGCGATTGAAAGTCGGGCCTGTTTGTGTGTCGCGATTCAGGGGAGTATCCGGCCATTTGGAGTGCTGCAGGTTGACTTTCGACGTCCCCGGGTGTTTTCCGATGCCGATGCGACGTTTCTGCAATCGATTTCCAATGTTCTTGCGGCCGTCATCAGTCGCCAGCAGACAGAGGATCAGGCTCGCCAATCGGAACGGCTGGCAGCCATCGGGCAGATGATGACGGGGTTGGCTCATGAAAGTCGCAACGCATTGCAGCGCAGCCAGGCCTGCCTGGAAATGCTCGCGCTGGAAGTCGCTGGTCAGGATCGAGCCGGCAATCTGATCACTCGCATCCAGCAGGCTCAAAATCACCTGCTTCACCTGTTTGAAGAAGTCCGCGGCTATGCGTCCCCGATCCACTTACATCGCAAATCCTGTGATCTGCGAGCCATCTGGCGAGAAACCTGGTCTCATCTGGAATCAAGCCATCGGCCGAAATCAATCGATCTGGTCGAGACATGCCTGGTCGATTGCACCTGCGCCGTTGATCCGAATTCCATGGAACAGGTCTTTCGAAATATTTTCGACAACGCCATCCACGCCAGTCCGCTGGGAGGCAAGATCACGGTGCAATGCACCCAGATTCAGCTGCTGGCTGAACAGATTTTGAAAATTGTGATTCGCGATCAGGGAGCGGGGCTGTCGGTCGAACAACGGAATCGCATGTTTGATCCGTTTTACACGACAAAGACTCATGGGACAGGTTTAGGTCTGGCAATCGCCCGACGGATTATCAACGCCCATAGCGGTAGTATTTCCACCGGTTCCGATACGACATCGGGCGCAGAACTGGTTCTGCTGATCCCCCGGCAGCCAGGTCATCAGTAAGCCGGATGGAAATCGTTTGTATCAATTCAAAGCTCGTCGAAACGAGTGTGCCGTACAGACTTGTCTGTCGCACATGGTGATGCGACACTTCGGGATGCGGGCTGGTACGATTGCTGTATTGAAACTGCGGTCGCGTTCCGGATTTAACGTTTCTTGAGAATTCCTGACAAATGACTCGATCCCTGCGCATCGCCGTCGCTGACGATGAATCCGACATGCGAGAGTACTATCAGACCATTCTTCCACGGATTGGGCATGAAGTCGTCGGAGTGGCGAGCAACGGTCACGAGATGCTTGCGGTCTGCTTCGAGGCGAAGCCAGATCTTGTGATTCTTGACATCAAGATGCCAGAAGTTGACGGGATCGAAGTTGCGGTGGAGTTGTATCGGACAATGCCTGTCCCTGTGATTCTTGTTTCAGCATACCATGATGCGGAACTGATCTCGCGGGCTGAAGCGGATCACATCCTGGCCTACCTCGTCAAGCCGATCAAGCAGGCAGACTTGCAACCAGCAATCGGACTTGCCTACCGTCGATTTGAACAATTCGAAGAATTGCGACGAGAAACGCGGTCCCTGAAACAGGCACTCGAAGATCGTAAGATTATCGAACGTGCCAAGGGTATCCTGATGAAACGCAGCGGATTGTCTGAAGAGGATGCGTTCCGCCGGATGCAGAAACTCGCCAGCCAGAAGAACCAGAAGCTGATCGACGTCGCACGCAGCCTGGTGACGGCGGACGAAGCACTCGGGTAAGAACCAAGGGCCGATGCCGTTCTGAAGCTGGTCAGGATGTAGGGTGGAGTCAATGTTACCCACATCTTTGATTTTGTGCTTGCCAGTTGCT
>CAZSTW010000010.1:0-89338 GCA_964609845.1 uncultured Planctomycetaceae bacterium
TCGGAGGTACCGCCGTCGCACCCGCGTTTTCGGCCCACGGAATCATCCAGTTCGCAGTACTCCAACCTCCAATGATCGGAATCGTAGCCAGCAGAATTCCGACGAGAGTCACTTTCAACAGCGGTGGACGAAAGATCTCGCCATGCGAGGATGCGGCGGTTTTCCCATCGGATCCTGCCGCTTTTGATGCCAGCCATCTTGGTGACTCCGGAACCAGAATCAGCGAAATTAGCCCCAGGACAATCGGGGAAGCAGCGGCCAGCATGGCCCAGCGCCATTCATCGGGCGTGATTTTGACTTGCGTGGCCAGTGACGAGAACAGAAAAATCCCGATGTTGGCAGAAGTCCCGATAATTCCGGCGACCATCGGGCGAGACATTCCAGACCAGGCTTCAGAAACCAGCGCGACCCCATTGGGCCACATCCCTCCGACCCCGGTACATGCCATAAACCAGCAGATAAGCAACTGCCACGGCGAATTGGAAAAGTACGCGATTCCAGCCATACCGGAGTATGTCAGGATGCTGGCGGCCATCGCCCTGGCTCGACCGATCCGGTCACCGAGTCGGCCGAAAACGAGGCCGCCGGTGGCGGCACCGAACAGAAAGGCACACTGGTACCAGGCGAACCATCGGCCGATCAAGGCGTTCGAAGCCCCGAAGAACTGCTGATCTTCCTCGGTAAGCGCGGGAAGCCGCGCTCGAATACCCTGGAATCGATCACGGTCCAACTCGCCAGAGCGGGCAAGCAGATCGATTGCCGCAGCCTGCCCGGCGAGTTGAGTCACAGACATGTGCATCCCGGCACAGAGCCAGCCGAGAAATGCGCAGACAAGGATCAGGTAACGTCCCACCTCAGTCAATGGCTTCGGTGAGATCGTCGCTGACATGGCAGTCACCTTTTCTCGAAGTGTCTCAACCGTGCGCAATTATGGTTGTTGCGGTGGTGCCACTGCTTCGGAGTCCTCGGAGAAGCAATGTCTTCGCAGCAACCTCCTCGTTGACCTTCGAGCAAATCGCGCAAGGTCTTTAGTACCGTGCGAGGTCACTACTTTGTTTCAGATTCATTCCCTGAACCATTTTCTGAGCTTCTGTCACCATGAATCGAAGTTCACTGCCGAGTGCCATGAACTGCCAGCCTTCGGCGATTCGCTTCTGACAGGCTTCGATGGTCTGGACGTGAATTCCGACTGGCGTACCGCATTTCTTTCCAATCGAGAGAATCTTTTGCAGCATCGCTTCCAGTTCGGCGGGAGTCGGGTCAATTCCATCCGGCCCGCGCATTTGAGCCGTCAGATCATTAGGGCCGACAAAAATGGCGTCGACACCGGGCAGGCTGTAAATCTCTTCCGCGTTTTTAACTCCTTCGGGAGATTCGGTCTGCAAGACGACCAGAATTTCGTCATTGGCGTACTTGTAGTAGTCGCCTGCGGTGGCATCAAAATTCATAGCGTGCATCCCCCCGCCGACGGAACGATTTCCCGTGGGAGGATACTTGGCGGCCGCGATGGCGATCTTCGCTTCTTCGACAGTATTCACCATCGGGACAACAATTCCATGAGCACCAGCGTCGAGAACTCGCTTGATGTAATCGTGGTCGCCGCGTGGAACCCGTGCCAGACACATACAGCCCGCGTCGGCCACCGCCCCAAACAACTGGCCTGCGCTGTCCCAGCCGATCGGCGAATGTTCCAGATCGACCGTCAGCCAGTTAAATCCGACGCGTGCCATCAGACGAGCGGCGAACACGTTGCCGAGGGACAACCATGTCCCGACTTGAGGTTGACCAGCTTTCAGTGCCGCCTTGACAGTATTACGTCGCATTGTGGTGTCTCGAATTCTACAAACGGAAGCAGATCGGAAACGTTTTTCGTCCTGATGAAGGGAGAGACCTTCACTGCATTGGCGCGATCATCACAGGATGAAAGCATCTGAGCAAGCGGACGCAGACGAGAGTGTCCCCCGACAGGACCGGGGACGCAAGTGAAACGGTCGATGGATCAGGGCAAGCGGCTTTTTCAAGTAGGGTGGGACCAGCTCGCTTCGAGCGCCGGCCCACCATCTTTGTTGGTGAATGCGGCTGGTTGTTCTGCAATGGTGGGCCTGCGCAGCGAAGCGCCACTGGTCCCGCCCTACATCACTCTGGATGTCTTCCGTTTTCCGAACCCGTTGAGACTCCAGCAGTAATCAACTGAGTGAAACCGTCGAACAACCTGCGACCATCAGCCGGAACGCGTTAGCGTCCGGTTCCGATGGAGGACTGGAGGCATGCATCTCCAGAAACCGGACGCTAACGCGTTCCGGCTGATCGATGTCTCGAAATTCCCACCTTGTTGACGACACCATCTGGCAAGCACAGAGACAAAGATGTGGGTAACATTGACTCCACCCTACACTGGTCCGACCCTACTTAGTGGTGTGCTCGCTTCGCGCCGTGTTTGGGTGCCACGGTTTTGGAGTCTTCGACAAGGCCGTGTCTTCGATGCATCTTGAGAATCCACGAAATCTCATTGAGGTTGACAAGAGGTCGGCTGTGAAATGACCTCGAAACCAGATTCAGCACGACCTTGTCGAAGACTCCAAGATCGTGGCACCCCTACACCTGCGCGCAGTCGACTCCTGGGGAAAACGATGTCGGTAACATTGACTCCACCCGACATCCTGCCCGGCTTCAATATGGCATTGAGCCCACACTTCGGGGTTGAGGGTTGATTTTCAGGCGATTTCGAAGGCGTCTGGGCCACATCAATTTGTTTTTTGTGGCATGTACACGGCCTCACCGGAAGATTTCAAATCTTTCGGTGAGGAAATGAGTTGCGCAATGCGGAGGGCCATCTTGACACAACTGGCGACCCTGCCTAGATTCCCACCCCGCAATTGTTGTCGCAACGTTCCCGATCGATTGGATCGATTTCGGGAAAAGTTTGCGGAATGACTGGGGTAAGTTTGACGATTTTGCCGACGATTGGAGTCGCAGGCGGATCATTTGCTGAGTTTTTCGGACGGGATGTCCGGCAGATTTGGCGAGTGCTGGCTCCCTTTTCTTGACGTTCTCGACCCTGGTCGAGTCGGCAAGAGAGGTCGCTCGTGAATCACTGTTTGACAACTTGAGTATTTCTGCCACGCTCGGATGCGAAAGGAATCGCAGATGACGTTCATCGTCCCACTGAATGCTGGTTCGGACCGTCCCGTCCCCTTCATTGATCTGGTCCCACAATTCCAGTCGATGTCTGCCGAAGTGATGGCCGTTGTAGAACGGGTCTTCGCCGAGCAGAAGTTTATCGGCGGTGACGAAGTCGTCGGTCTCGAAGAAGAGATCGCGGCCTATTGTGACTCACGCTTTGCAGTCGGGTGCAATTCGGGGACTGATGCCCTGATCATCGCGCTGCAGGCCCTTGATATCGGTGAAGGTGACGAAGTCATCACCACCCCGTTTTCGTTCTTCGCGACCGCCAGTTCCATCTGCCGCGCCGGAGCGACACCTGTCTTCGTAGACATCGACCCTGTGACATACAACCTGGATGTCGAAGCGGTCGAAGAGGCGATTACCCCGCACACCAAGGCGATCATGCCTGTCCATCTGTTTGGACAGTGCTGCGATATGGAACCGCTGTGGCGGCTCAGCCAGAAGTACAAGCTGCATATTGTCGAAGATGCCTGTCAGGCCATCGGTGCCGAGTACCAGGGTCGGCGAGCAGGTGTCCTGGGAACCGTTGGCTGTTTCAGCTTTTTCCCAACCAAGAATCTGGGTGGAGCCGGTGACGGCGGGATGATGACCACAGACGATCCCGAACTGGTTCCCAAGCTGCGACGTCTGCGTGTTCACGGAGACATCGGACAGTACGAACATCTCGATCTCGGTATGAACAGCCGACTCGATTCTCTGCAGGCTGCTGTCCTGCGAGTCAAGCTGAAACAACTGGACAACTGGACGACCGCCCGACAGGCGAACGCCCAGCGGTACGGCACCCAGTTCCAGCAGGCGGGGATCCTGGATGCGATCACGCTACCCAAGATCGCTCATGAACGCCGACATGTCTTCAATCAATACTGTATCCGGGTTGAGGATGGCCGACGTGACCACGTCATGCAACAGCTGAAAGCCGCAAAAATCGGCTGTGCGGTCTATTATCCCAAGCCATTGCACCTGCAGACCTGCTTCAAGCACCTGGGATACTCGCAGGGCCAATTCCCACAAGCCGAAGCTGCTTCGCGAGACATCCTGGCATTGCCAAGCTACCCGGAACTCCCTATCGCCGATCAGGATCGCGTGATCGACACGATGGTGAAGATCTGTCGAGAACTGCGTCAGCCGGCCCGCCGGGCTGCTTGACAATTACCAGCACAACACAAAACGCCCTGCTTTGCAGGGCGTTTTTTTATTGGTGGGTACTTTCTTCAGGGCTGGGCGACAGTTACCTCTTTCCATGGAATGTATCTCTCTAATCCCAGCTTCAGATCGAACGACAGATTCTCAGCCGCCTCGTAACACGCTTCTTGCAATTTCGGACTTCTTTTCTGGTTCAACCAATCGAGGGCTTTATCGTCAGATTGGCCAGCTAAAGCCAGTGCAGCTATTGCATCATTCAGCGACTCGAAAGTCGTCAGAATTTCGTTGGATGACGACACCGAGTGCTGGAGAATTTCTTCTCGCAGGTTCTGCAGATCAAACAGTGGATCTACCTTGCACAAAGAAACTGCCGCTGCGAGTCGTACTCCTGCGTGTGGATCAGATAGCAATTTCGTGAGTTCGGT
The DNA here is from genome assembly GCA_964609845.1 of uncultured Planctomycetaceae bacterium. Classification (GTDB taxonomy): domain Bacteria; phylum Planctomycetota; class Planctomycetia; order Planctomycetales; family Planctomycetaceae; genus Schlesneria. The sequence continues at coordinate 4,755 of CAZSTW010000010.1, forward strand.
TGTTGCAGTGCGCGACCGCCGACATGACAACGATTGGCAGACACAAGACCTCGTTTCGGGAGAGGCACTTTGCATGTGCAAAATCACCAGAGCCTCAAACCTGTCCGACTCCGCAAATGGTTCAGCACATCGCTGCAGAAATACTGGCCAGGTCGCTGGCAGTGCGTCATACCATTGCGATATCAGACCCACTGGTTTGTCACTCTCGGGTTGTAACGTGTGGATTGCCTTGATTGCGGCGATAAAGAAATCCAGGTTACGGAATTGTGGAGCTTTTTCGCATCGCTTATGCAATTCTTCGAGCACAAAGTCCTTGTGCACTGCGACTGTGGAAAGCTCCTCGCACGCAACCGTACGTACTTCCGTTGGCACGCTGAAGTGATCGGAAACGGCCACGTTGATCTCATCGGTCTCGTCGAGATAGCCCGTTACGATTCGAATCGCTGCCTGAGAGAACTTCACCGAGGAAAACGATGAAAGACACTCAGCGCGGAATGCATCATGCTCCGCGGCGAGGAGCCAGAGTTGTTCTCGCTGTTGCTCGGACGGAAGATCACTGATCCGGAGCACACATGCTTTCTTGACGCGTCCTGATGCCATCGGGTCACGCAACAGTCGTTCGATGCACTCTCTTCCCGCGGACTTATCCACGGCAACGATGGTTATCAACCCTTCCAGCTTCACTTCATCCGACGGTTCGTTGATGATCATCTCAATATGAGACTTTGTCCATTTCATCGCTCCGACGCATGAGCGGGCCAATTGCCAACCGGCAATTCGATCCTGGGATTCACGCGATTCAATAAGCAGTCGAATAACGTGAGGAAACGAGTGTCGCCACCGAGAGGTCTTTATTGCATCCGCGAGGCTGAGTTTACGGTTGTGCAGTGGAACTGTTTTGTTGTTTTCGTTTACCGCATTGATGATCACTCGCACGTCGCCAAGTTGTTCTGTCGAATGCTGCAACGACGCTTCATCTGCCAATGACATTGGGGCTGGGAATAGGCACAAAAGCGTGATAAAGAGACACCAGTTGTGGGTCCACACAATCATCCTCCGCACTGAGTTGAAAACCGCGGGCACGCGTTATTTGGTACTTTACGCAATCATTCTTGCAGCTTAAGAATTAAAGGGGCCCGCACGCCAGTCGAGCCACCGCTCGATTGAGAACATGAAACACTTCCCATCTGGACAATTTCGTTTCGTGCGTGCCACGAACGAAGTTTAACAAAGGGTCACGCCGAATAAAAAAGGCCTATTCCTTTTCCTGTCTCGACAGACGTAGTGCGGATTCACATTGATTTGCTTGGGCACTGACGTGTATACTCAATGTATCTACGTCGAGCACCAAGGAGAGAGAAAATGTCAACCATTCAAAAGTGGGGAAATAGCCTCGCGATTCGCATTCCTCAGACGCTCGCCGGGCAACTGTCGGTCGAAGAAGGTGCTGCCGTCGAGCTGCAGGTTCGGGATGGCGAACTGGTGATGCGGCCGATTCGGTCGAAGAAACTCCGTCTGAGTGAGTTGCTGAAGAACTGCCAGCCCTCGCAATTGCACGGTGAAATCGATTTTGGTGCGGACATCGGTCTTGAGGTGATCGAGTGAAACGGAAGACACCGAACTATGTACCCGATCGCGGCGACCTGGTCTGGATTACGTTAAATCCCATTGCTGGGCATGAACAGGCTGGTCGTCGTCCAGCGGTGGTTGTCAGTCCTCGAAGTTACAACAGTAAAACAGGTTTGTGCGTCCTTTGCCCCGCCACACGACAAGCGAAGGGTTACGCTTTTGAAGTGGAGATTGCGAACCCGGATGGAACCACAACCGTGGTGTTGGCCGATCATCTGCGGAATGTCGACTGGAAGGCACGCACAATCCAGTTGATTCGTAGGCTCTCCGATGAGGAATTGTCTGAAGTCGTGGCGCGAATCGACGCCTTGCTCATCAGCCCAGATGCGTGACGAACTACTGCGTTGTCGAGACCAAATTCGACCTGTTGAATGCTGAACTGGTTGAAACTTCGTCCTGTGGAATGAGTCACGGGATCTGTTGCAGGGTTTCGCGAATGAAGGCGGCCTGGACGACAATCCCCAATCCCAGTCCCGTAGGTCAGGCTTTGCCTGACTCTTGGAATTCACGGAGAATTGGTCCCGCCGTTTGGCAAAGGATGTCGTCACGTGACATCACTTCGTCAGCGTCAGTTACAGCGTGCTCAGAAATAAAGCTGGCTAGAAACGCAGAGGACGCGGAGACCGCTGGGGGAAGACGAGAGAACGGATCGGCGCTTATCGGACCTCATTGTCTTATCACTTTTGTCTTATCTCTGTGTCCTTCGTGATCTCTGCGTTTCAAAAGAAAGTCTATCGAAGGCAGAGGTGTCAGCAATCGCAAAAGTCCTGGTTGAAACTTCTCCCAGTGGAACGGGTCACGGGATCTGTTGCAGGGTTTCGCGGATGAAAGCTGCCTGGACGACGATTCCCAATCCCAGCCGATGGCGAAGCTTCGTGCTGCCGTAGATCATTGCCATGTCTTCGTCGAGGAAGTGCTGGCCGTGCATCAGGCCCAGGATCAGTCGTGTTTCTTCGTCTGTTCCATCCGATTTTCGCCGCGAATCCGCGACGAAAATCGGGCCGCCACTGTCACCTTCAAACGTGTTGGCACTCAGCAGAAAGGTTTTGTTGGTCCTGGCGGGGACTAGAGGAAAACTACCGATCGAGCCTGTTCGCAAAATCGGAAATCCTGCCTCGTTCGCCTCAACGCGATGTGGATAGCCGAGGCATGCCACGATCTGACCGGGATGAATCTTGTGCTGGCGTAAGCGGTCATCATCAGCCAGAAGATCGGTCGAAAGTTCCGGAATGTCTGCGGTGGCTGGCAACGTGATGACCATCACTGCGACATCTTCCGTCGGGTGCTTGATCCACGTTGGTTGACGCTCACGTCGAATCACCAGCGGCATGGTCTCTTTTTTGTAGATCCCTTCCGCCTCGCGACTTCGATAGATCAGTTTCGCGTCGTCGCCAGTCATCTTTTCAAAAACGTGTGCGGCGGTCACCAGGATGGACCGCGATCCATTGTCGGGACGCGACTGGCGAAGTACGAAACCGGTCGCCGTCGACCGCTCGTGACTCAATTTGACCGTCGCCCGCATCATCAGGGTCGCAAAGTCATCTTCCGCCATAGCGCCGCCGCAGAGGGCGACAGAGAGCAGCAGGGCACGCACGAGACAACGCCGTGTCACAGCGCACCGCTTCCCGTCAAAACCACTCGAATGGTTCGGACAAGGATCTTGAGATCGTTCCAGAAACAGCAGTTCTGCAGATAGAGCAGATCGAGATTCACCTTGCGTCGAAAACTCTCGATGTTGTTGTCGTAGCCGTTAATGACTTGAGCAAGCCCCGTCAGTCCGGGCTTCAGGCCCAGGCGGTTGATGTAATTGGGGATTTCGGCCGAGAGCGTTTCGATGAATTCTGGTCGCTCGGGGCGGGGACCGACCAGAGACATTTCACCGCGCAGTACATTCCACAATTGTGGCAGTTCGTCCAGACGGGTCTTGCGAAGAAATCGTCCGATACAGGTGACTCGAGGGTCGCCCTTTACGGCAAATTGAGCACCGTTCTTTTCGGCATCAATTTTCATCGTACGGAATTTATAGAGTGTAAATGGCTTTCCATATCCACGATCACGCCTGCGGTCACGATTGGGGTCACGACGATCGATTCCATCGGGAAGTTGATCGGTTGCACGATGACGGCGATCTGGTTTTGGATTGCGCAGATTGAGACCGACTCGAGTCTGCTTGAAGATGATCGGACCACGCGATGTCAGGCGGACGGCAACGGCCACCAGCAACATGACGGGGGCCAGAATGATCAGCATGATTGACGCCACAACAACGTCCGTGGCCCGTTTCAGAAGACGAGTCGATTCGCCAAGGCAGCGCGTGTTGCGTCGAGGCCGCTGCAGTTTGAGTCGTGTCAGCCATTCCGTGGTGGGGAGATCGACATCACCGACATACTGGTCGTACAGATCCGCAAATTCATCCCTTCGCACGTCGGGTGCAGGAAGTGTTTCCACGGAATCGACAACAGTCGCACTCATCGAATGACTCCAGCCAGTCTCATTGCGTTCGCGCAAACAGGAAGCCCGATCAAACGATGCGGCCCTGGCGGCATCGTTTATCTGCTGCTTGCACAGACTTCACTGTCCAAACATACGCCATTCCTTCAGTCCGGCGCGAACTCGGTGGTAATCTCTGACGATTGAGCGTGACTTGTGTATCGATCATTCCGGTTCGAGCGATGTTTCCGGCAGTCGGCGGATGGTGAAATTACGAAACGTCGGAGCTTTTTACCCGAACTTCGCGGCAAGCAGATCTGGTGACTTTCGGACAACCCCTTCTCAGGACGGAAACGCTGATCCCCGTCAGCAATCACGTGAATAGGATTCACAAGACTCAAGCGGCATGTCGAAATCTGTTCCTAAGTATCAGAGCGGCAATTTCCGCCGAACGATCAGAAGTCGAGATGTGTCGACCATTCGAAAATCCCTCGTCCGGGATAAGAGTCTGGTCGCGATTGGTGTCCGGAATTCAGACAAGGAAGCATCATGCGTAAATTGGTACCGTTGGTGGCGTTGGCGATTGTGATCCTGACAACGAGCGACAGCGATGCCTCGAATCGACGCGTTCGGACAAGTCCCGCACCGGCAGTGTCGAGCCAGTCAGCTGCCGGCCCTCTCGGACGACTGATGGAATTGGAACGTCGCAAAAATGCAGCGATCCGACAGATGTTTCTGGGACGGTAATCGACAGTCTTTGAAATCGTGAACTCAGCCGACATCGTTTGCGATGTCGGCTTTTTCGTTGGCTGGAGCCGATTCGGTCCGGTTTTGAGTTGCCGCCTGGACCCTCCTGCCACCTTCGTGCTCTTCGCGTCCTTCGTGGTAATCCGATTCCACCTACGACAACCGACTGCCTGGTACGACCTTTATTCAACACGAAGGACACGAAGAGCACGAAGGTTTTAGAGGGCAAAACTTCGTTGGTTTGTTCGTTGGAGGTGTGGTAAAACCGCTGTTACACGCATGTCTCTGGGGGGGGCGAGAGTGGCTACGCACCAACAAGATTTGCAGCTTCCCTTTTGGCGAACTTGAGCTGAATTGGGATTTGCTTCCGCCGCTTCGTGGTAATCCGATTCCACCTACGACAACCGAATGCCTGGTAGGACCTTAATTCAACACGAAGGACACGAAGAGCCTGGCGCTGGCTTCGCCCGCAACCCACTCGTCGTGAGACTGCGAGCTGGTTTCACGCTTGTGGAACTGTAACTCCATCGGTCATCAATGGGTTATGGAGGTGACGCAACCCCATTTGGGGTAGAAGACCATTGTATGTTACGCACCCAGGGTAGCGAGCTTTGCTCGCAACCCTGGGCTATAAGACGTAACTCCGTTGGAGTAGAAGACGGCTCGCATGAGACGGCCAGTTTGTTGGAGCCGATAAGCTGGACATGAGAAAGGCGATTCAAAACGTGTGAACTGCGGATATGCTGTGAACGAAATCCGTCTGTCAGCTACTCCAACGGAGTTACGTCTTATAGCCCAGGGTTGCCGCATCCTGCGGCTACCTTGGGTCTGCGGAATCGACCACATCCTTCCCCGAATGGGGTTGTGTCGCCTTTCTGATCGGGTGACGGAACGTGACCCCAGAATCTTCGCGCCAAGCAAAGAAATCAAACGTTCGTATCACGAAGTGCACGAAGGTTTTTAAAGAGCAAGACTTCGTGGGTTCGTTCATCGAGGTGGCCTAAAAACGCCGTGGCTCTATCCCGCGAAAGACGGCTTCTTTACCCGACGAGCAGTGTGGTGCTGGAGCGGGCTGCGGTCCCTTCGAAGTATTCGCGAAGATCAACGGCGAGTTCCTGACCGAGAGCTTCGTAAGGAGCACGATGAGCAACCCGATCTCTGAGTCGTTGCAGTTTTTCGAACGAGATCGGGATGTCAGACACCCCCAGGTTCGACTCGCGCGGGATCACGGGCAAATAGATCTGTGACGCTCGCGGCCTGAAGACCAGCAGCATGTCGAGCGTTGCCAGCAACCAGCGATCCCGTTCTCGCCCCGGATGTTCGTCCAGCAGCACACGCAAGTCGCCCAGCAAGAGATGTTCAAATCCCAGCCGGGGGGCTCCTGTATGTGTGTGGGGGGCAGTGGCAATCATTGAAATTGCTGTCCGGGAAGCGAATGGGCATGAGGTCTATCTGAAATGCAGGGCGAGTTGAATTGTCTAATCGCAACCTGCGTGCCAGAGATTTCGAGAAGTTTGCAACAGCTTGCGGATTTGTCGCAATGCATTTGATGAAAGAGACTTGCAACTCAATTCAACCTGGGAAACAGTTGCAAGTCACTACGTTGACGGCCGCTAATCACGGCACTCTGACCAATTTCAGGCAACCCTGCGACAATGTCCGGCATGACTCGTTGGCGTCACCTGCATGGTTGCCAGTCCGCTTGCGTTCTGAAAATCCGCACGCCACTCTGATACGCCCTGACTTGGAAGCGCCCCAACAAGGAGTATCAACAATGCGGACGATGGCACGATCACTCGTACTTCCACTACTGCTCTGTCTCTTCGAAATTGCTGGCAATTTCACATTTGCCGCTGAGCCAATCGGTCTTTCAGTCACATGGGACAAGAACTATCTGACAATCCGCGGTGACAAGCTGCCAGGTCGCGAGATGAAGGTGCTGTATCTGGAAGCCTATTGTCGCCCCGGTTCGACAGACCGTGACTGGGGGCAGACAGTCATTGGACATACGACAGAGCAACTTCCCCTGGCTACCGGAGAAACTGCCGGCAGAGTCGTGAAATTGAAGTGTCTGTTGAAGGATGGCGTGACAGTTCAACACACAATCACGGCCAAAGATGACGAGATTGATTTTCAGCTTGTGGCCCACAATCCGACGGACAAACCGTCTCAGGCCGACTGGGCCCAACCCTGTATTCGTGTCGGGGAGTTTACCGGATTGGATCGCGTTCAATACGTTGCGAAGTCGTTTGTCTTCGTGGATGGCCAACTGATGCGAATGCCACTCGTGATCGACGGTAAGGTCGCAGCCCCGCCTGCCAGCGTGACAAATGTCGGCCGCGACCCGGTCATCTCGCTGGAAAAATGGGCGATGAAGGCTCGCTATATTCCCGGACAGGTCTGGGCAGGGAAAGGTGTGGATCGAAACGATGTCAATCCGCGTCCCCTGAGCAAAATCGTGCTCTCCAACGGTCTGATCGGTTGCTACTCGGCCGACGAATCGATGGTCATGGCAACAGCCTTTGAACCCTATCAGGAGCTTTTTCAAGGGGTCGCCCATTGTGTTCATTCGGATTTCCGAATCGGCGGATTGAAGCCAGGAGAAACGAAGCCCATTTGCGGGAAGATTTATTTTGTCAAAAATGATATCCCGACACTGCTGAAGCGGTATGAAAAGGACTTCCCAGAGCACCAGTCACCCGCAAAATGAATCTCAGCAATGGCCGAGGGTAAAACTCGATGACAACATCGGACAATTCCATGAGTCGCACCGTTTCGCTGGGCGTCTTGCTCGCGCTGATTGCGCTTCTGGGAGGAATGTTCTATCGAGTTATCTCTCCGTTCTTGCTGCCGTTGTTCCTGGCAGCGGTCCTGAGTGTGATCTGCCAACCCCTGCAAAAGTACTTTCTGAAGAAGACCGGGGGGCGAACGGCCTGGGCGGCGGGATTGACGACGGCTGCGGTTACACTGATGGTCGTTGGTCCACTCGTTACAGGAACTTTCATTGCTGCGACAAATCTATACAACCTGGCGGATCGTCATCTGGGTGGAGATTGGTCACGAGCCCAGGAAATTCTCTGGCGAGACGCACTGATACCCGCGCTGGAGAGACTTTCTCCATTCATTCCCGGTGGACTATCTGACGAACGATTGCTGCAACTGCAGGAAGAGTTCACAAAGAACATGCAGTCGCTGGCGACTCAATTGGCCGGAACGACATTCGCAATTGCATCATCCACCGTCGGAGTATTCGTTTCTCTGGCGATCGCCGCGGGGATGTTCCTGACTGCATTGTACTACTTCCTGGCGGATGGTCCGTCGATCCTGGCAGCGACAGAAGAACTGATTCCCCTGCCGATCGATCATCAACGCAAGCTGCACGACCGGTTTGCTGCTGTGGTTCGTGCTGTTGTCATGGCCACATTCGCGGCAGCATTTGCACAGGGATTAGCGACCGCAGTGGCTCTGCAGGTCTGCGGGTTTGGCCATTTCGTAATCTTCCTGGCGATCGGATCGATGGTTTCATTGATCCCACTGGCGGGAGCGTGGATGGTCTGGGGGCCTTGTGTCATCTTGCTGGCACTACAGGGACACTGGTGGGCCGCGATCGGTCTGACCATCTGGGGTCTCGTCGTTGTGGGAACGTTGGACAACATCGTCAAAATGTACGTTCTGGAAAGCGAAGCAGATCTGCATCCATTGATTGCGTTCATCAGCGTGATTGGTGCGTTACAAGTGATGGGGTTGTGGGGAATTTTCATCGGCCCGATCGTAGCATCCTGTCTGTTCGCGTTGATTCAGATCTTCAACGCGGAACTGAATGAACTTTCGAAAGAGCGAGAAAGTCTCGATGCATCACCAGCGAGTACCGCAAATCCGATGAGCCTCGCACCATCGACTGCAGATCTTGCTTCGATGGCTTCAGATTCAAAAGCGACTTTGCCGAATCCACCGTCGACAGGATCTACGGAGGCGAATCGGCCGAATTCGAAGGGAAGTCGAAAACGACGGCGGTAATTGCACGGCGTGTGAACACGTCTAGATCGCATCTCATTTAAGTGCAGCGTCCCGCGGGCATCAAACTACAGCGTCTAACCCATGTTTCGACGCGACACGGAAGTGCGACACGCACTAAATGCGTGCTGGAAGTATCTGTAATTCTGGCACGACGGCACGCGCCGGAAGTCTGGCCAGGAATAAAACCGCCTGGGCGACGTCTTCGGGCAGAAGGGACAGGTCGAGGACTTCACGCGGCGTTGGAACCGGTCGTCGCGTCAGGATTTCGGTATCACAGAGTCCTGGAAAAATGACCGAAGTGCGGATTCCATGTGATTTCTCTTCGACACGTGTCCCGTGGGCCAAGCCAACGAGCCCATGCTTGCTCGCCTGATAGGCGACGCCTGACACATCCGGCATCTGCACACACGCCGACGACAGGTAAACGATCAACCCGTTCCTGGCCGATCGCATTGCGGGCAAGACCGCTTTCGTGCAGGTGAATGCTCCGTTCAAATTGGTGTTGATTAACTGATGCCAGTTCTCGTCGGTCAGTACGGTCAGCGATCGATCAGGAAGATTTGTGCCCGTCGCATAGACCAGCAGGTCAATGCGTCCTGTTTTCTGCAGCGACTGATCTACGAGTGATTGGACACTCGCTGGATTTGTACAGTCGGCAACCACGGTTTCCAGCGAGCCACCCATGTCATCAACCAGCCGAGCGAGATCATCGAGTCGATCCGCGCGGCGTGCTGCTGCAACAACGTGCATTCCGGCCCGCGCCAGTTCGATCGCAGTCGCTCGCCCCATTCCACTGGATGCACCGACGACAATTCCTGTTTGTCTGTGAAGATCTGCATTCATTTCGTGTTTTTCCCGTCGTCACCTGCTTTCCTGCATTGGCTCGCGACACGTCAGCCAATTGCGGAACGCGAGTCTTCAGTCTACTCTATTTCAGGTACATCCTTGTCAGGCCGTCCCGATGGAGATCTTCGCATGAATAAACTCTGGACTCCGACGAATACTCTTCTGGTATTTTCTCTTTCTCTCTCGTTTGTGACCAGTCTTTACGCTGATCCCGTTCCACCGTTTCCGACAGATCCCGGAGCGTGGGTCAATTCTGGCCCGCTGTCAATGGAGAGTCTCAAGGGGAAGGGAGTTGTTCTGTGGTTCTTCGAAGAAGAAGATCAGGGGAGTGCTGCACGCTGGCGCACGACTGTGGACGAGGTGAAGAAGTTCGAAGGGCGACCGGTCATTTTTATCGGCGTGAACTCGGGAAGTCCTCGACCGAAGGTCGAGGCTTACATTCGGCAGGTCGGGGGAAAATGGCCGGTGATTGTTGACCAGTCGCGCGACTTCGAATCTGCGTGCGGATTGTTTCAGGCGATTGATACCAGAAACGTTTCACAGTTCCGCTACATCACCGCCGATGGCGAGATGCATATTCCGGTAAAGGACGAAATCAAGGAGATTGCCGACCTGGCGGAAGAGGGTGCCGCATGGAAGATTGATCCCACCAATATCCCCGATCCACTCAAGCAGACCTGGTTCTCGGTTGAGATTGGCAATTACAAAGGTCTGGCCGCGAATTTGAAAAAATCGGCGTCCTCGCCCAAGGCAGAGACGAAAGAGGCTGCCACAAAGCTGATGGAAATCGTACAGCAGGAAATCGATGCTCAGATGGCGAAGATCAAGGAATCGCAGGAAGCTTCCAATACCTTCAAGACTCACGAACTGCTCTCGGAATTACTCGATCGGTTCAATGGATTCGAATTGCCGAAAGAGACCGCGACCATGAAGAAAGATCTGGCAAAAGACGCCAAGGTCAAGGCCGGGATGCTCGCCCTGAAGAGTTTGGAGGCGGAACGAAAGAAACTGGTCGTTGGCAACCCTGCGGCGAAAGCCAAGTCGATCGCAGCACTCGAAAAAATTGTGAGTGAATTTCCGGAAACCTCGCTGGCCAGACATGCTCAGGCGTTAATTGACGCGGCCCAGAAATAGTACAGCGTACGGCCTTACTTGAACGGTTCCACACTGATTTCAATCTTACCGATCACAAACGGGATCGACTGTTCGGGGGCGATGACAATGTCGCTTCCCCACATCTTTGAGAAGCAGGCATTGGTCACGTGCCAGGTGTGAGTCTGCCAGGTCGCCTCCTGTGACACACCAAACCATTGGCCGACGTTGGCGTACGGCATACGCCCCTGGCTGTCGGCCACTTCATATCGAAGATTCATGCCGACATTCCCCGCTGCGAGGCGGCGGACTGTCGCACGGACGTAGTATTCGCGGGTCTGAAAACTCGCGAACGACGGATGTGCATAGAATGAAACGGGATGATTGATATCCCCTGCCACGACAAGGCCCGCAGATCCATCGGCAAATGTGACGGTCGGATACTTTCCCCGGTTTCGTGGGGAAACTCCTTGAAGCTGATCGGGCTGTCCCGCGTGGAAGCTGACGACTTTGGCCGATGTGTAGTCGCCACCCCAGGGGAAATTGCGGTCAACATTTTCGCGGGCCTGCTGAACGATGTCTGCGGGAAGCCCTGTGATGATAACGGGGATGTCGTTCAGGACGAGTGGCTTTCCGGCCATTAACTTTGTCGTGACGGCACTGATCGCATTCGTCACGTCGACATCTTTTTTAAACGTGAGAGTTCGACTGGCGGCGTCCGATTTAAACCCGCTCGGCATCCATGCGACCAGCACCTCCGAAGATCTACCCGCAAATACAAATCCATAACCACGCTTTAGGTCACCCAGAGCCAGCCAGCCCTGGTATTTCGGCGAATCTCCAAGCTCTGACGCGAGCAGTTTCATCGTTCGGAAGGCCGCGCGTGGACTGCCATCGCGTTTCAATAATCCGAATCCCTGATCTTCACCTGCCGGGTCCTGAGCCTCAAACCACTGCGTGCAGGTGATGCCTTGAGCGATCGCCATCGTGTACATCCGAGCCAGGGCGTTCGCAGCATCGTCTTCCGTGATTGAGCGATCTTTATTCGATGTCAGGCGATGGCCGACTTCGGTCATCCAGATATCAGCATTGGCCCGCTCGGGTGCGGCCTGCTTGAGCATGGAACGCAGCGAGCGATTCATCCAGAGAAACGGAACTTCGCCATCGGTCTCAACCAGACCATCAGCGATCTCGTACGGATGGATACAGAGAAAGTCGAAGCTGTTCGGCTTTCCCTGTGTGGCCATCGCGCGAATTGTCTGGTGAAGATACGGCGCATCAAAACTGGCAACAGTCAGCCCGATCTGCGACCGCGGATCGGCTTTTTTCGCGGCTTCGTAGGTGGCAACGGCGAGGCGCGCGTAATCACTGGTTGTGTGATGGCCGTCATTGAAACCTCCGTTCCCTTCGTTCCAGACTTCCCAGTAGCGGATCTGGTGCTTGTAGCGTCCTACTACGGTGGCCACGTATCTGGACCAGCTTTCCAGATCCTCGATCGGGAATGTATGAATTGATTTGGACCCCGGACGCGAGCCCATCAGGATGGCGTTGATTTCCAGCTTGTGATCGGTCGCCGATTTGATCAATCGATCCCCATCGACCCAGTTCCATGTTCCCTGCTTCGGTTCGAAGTTGCTCCATTCCGGAAACAGGCGGACGGTCGTGACACCCGCTTCGGCGATCTTCGGGAACCACTCTTCGTGGTTCCGGAATGAACTGGCGGAGGAACTGATACCCCACGGCGAGACGCTTCGTCGTACAGGCGTGTCAGGTTCAGCCGCCTCGACTCGTATGATTAAACACCAGCAGGCCATTACCGCGAACAGACTGCGATACAATGAGGTGTGCCAAGCCATGACCGGTCAATCCTGAGGGAGATTCGCTGTTCATCGGATTCTGGACGCCGTTTCAAGATACTGCGAACATCCCCGCAATGACCACTGTCAAAGAACGAACAGAGCCTGCCGGAGTTTCCGGCAGGCTCTGATTTCAGATTCCATCGTTACTGGATTACAGGCCAGTCAGTGGCGTGCCATCAGCAGCATTGCCTGGAGTGTTGGCAATCACCTGACCGGTCAGCGAACTGTAGATCCAGCCCACTTTGACAGAGCCTTGCATTGCTGCCGGGTCAACATCGGCCGAGCCAATTGCAGTCGTCTTGACCACGATTCCGCTGCCACCGTTGTAGGGGTTGGTTGGGAATTGAGCCATCAGGTAAGGACCATAAGGATAACCAGCGGTCCCGGGAGCAGCTGTATCACCGGCCAGGTTGCTGGCCAGAGTCAGTTGCTTCACGACATTGTCGGCGGTTCCACTTGGGAACGCACCATCGTGCTGGAATTTGTACATCGTGACTTGTGAACGGATTTGTGCGAGGTCAGCACGCAGTGCCGATTCTTTGGCATTGGCGGTAGACGAGGCAAACTGTGGCAGGACGGTTGCCGCCAGGATCCCGAGGATCACAACGACAATCAACACTTCGATCAATGTAAAGCCGTGACGATTCTTGTTCTTGAACTTCTGCATGACATGAGGCCCCTGGCGAACTGGGAAAATGTAAGCCACCGCAGGTGGAACAACCACCACGGCGTGAGACCAATTCCAGCCGCGCCACACGCGGTCCGAATGATCGTCTCGTGGAAAGGGTTTAGGTATGACCCGAACACCCCAAACCTAGTTCCGATTTGTGACGTGTCAAATCGGATCACACGAAATTGAACAAAGATTCTCCAGCCGCCTTGTCAACTCACGAATTGCGTGAGGAAGTCTTTTCGGGGAAAGATCGGCCGAAATGCACGTTCATCCGCCGATATACCGAGCGTAAAGCCCACGGGCGACGGGAATTTCTTCGGTTCCCTGGATGATGGCTCGTCCGTCGCGAAACACCGTCATCTGCAGCGTCCCACCTGTGGCGGTAAACCTCAGCAGGAACGGATTTCGTGTCACTTCCCCCAGCGGCGATAGAGTTTTCGCCAATTCTTCAAGAGACACTGGTTCCGCAGGTGATATCTGCACCGAATTCCGACCACACAGGACCGTCATCTGTGATGTCTGGCCACCGCTCGACCAATCGCGTCGTTGCTGCGGTCCGCACGCCGGACATTGGCCTCGTTCCTTTAATCCCGCCAGATTCATCTGTCGGAGAGTTCCTTCCCAGACATCGACGATCGTCAGTCGAGGCTCCACAAGATGGTGTTGTCCTGACAGGATTTTTAGTGCCGTCGCGGCCTGCAAGGCCGTCACCATGTGTATTGCCGGCGCAATCACACCCGCCGTGTCACACGTTTCTGATGTTCCGGGGTCTGGAGGAGATTCAATAACACATCTCAAGCAGGCTGATTGTCCCGGAAAGATCGCCATGGTCTGACCGTGGCAACCCACCACTCCCGCATAGACCCAGGGGATATTAGTCTCCAATGAAATATCGTTAACCAGAAACCGGGTTTCGAAGTTGTCGGTTCCGTCCAGAATCAGATCGACATCCCGTACGAACTCACGGATTGTCCGCCAATCGACATCCGCGACGTGCGGTTCCAGAATCACTTGAGAATTGATTCGTGACAGTCGATTGGCAGCCACGATTGCCTTGGGTAGGTGCTCGGCAACGTCCTGTTCGTCGAACAGAACCTGTCTCTGCAGGTTCGAAAGATCGACAAAGTCGCGATCAACAATCCTCAGTTTCCCCACACCGGCCCGAACGAGTGTATCGGCCAGCACTGTCCCCAGTGCTCCGCAGCCGATGAGCAGCACGCGGGCTTCGCTGAGACGTTTCTGACCCTCGCGCCCGATTCCGGCAAATCGCATCTGGCGACTGTATCGATCCAGAGAATCAGGTGCCAATGTTGTGATGTCGTCGCTCAATCCGAACTTTCCTTTCGCTGAAATCCTGCCAGACGGTCACCGGGATCGGATTGGTATTTCTGAAACAAGGTGTCATTCAAGTCGGCTCGCCGACGAAACGCCAGTCGCAATGGAAGGGTCCCTTTCAATTGCGATAACCTGGACCGCAGAATTGGTGACTGGCGAAGCAGATCATCGTTTTGAAACTGGTGCAGTGACGGCAGAATCTCAACCGTTGTCAACGCGCCATGATTTGTGACAGCTTCCTGCAAAAGATCCCGCGTCAGTGAGTCTCCCCAATAATTCATCTCTAAGCCAAGTCGCTCCGCACCGGAAGTTCCGCCCACGGCCAGATTGTAGTAGCTGAGATAGACGGGATGGGACTGAAAGTTGGCACCGAATTGAATCAGGCCCAGCACCGCTGACAGCAGCCACATTTGGCGCCAACCGATCCTCCGAGTCCCGAGCGTCATTACCGCGACAATCCCGCGTCCAACGAAGATCGCCCAAATCGGAAAGACCGTCAGGAACAGTCGTTCCCCGTCGTAGACTGCGATTCCGGGAATCGAAAAGACAATCAATGGAAACAATCCACAGGCCAGCAACAGATGCGTTTGCCAGCGATCTTCGATCTGCGATTCCATCCTGGCGGGTTTCATGGCAACCAGCCCCGCAAGTCCCAGGCACTGCAATCCGATGGGCACGGTCACAGCAAACATCACAAACGGATAATGCCACGGAACAAGTCGGTCCTGAAACGCTGTCCCGAAATAATAGCAGTTCAGCGTGACTCGGTTTGTCGTTCGACCCAGGTACTCCAGCACATGCCCTATGGGATCATGCCAGATGTAGGGCCAGCCTGCAAAAAAGACCAGCGATGCGACGGCAAACCAGATCAGCAGCGGGACAATTCCGTGCTGTCGCCAGCGCAGCAAGGTCCAGGCGATGACCGGCACGGGAATCAAAATCGCCTGGATCTTCGTCAACAGTGCTAACCCCATCAACATTCCTGCCAGGATTGCGGCGCGGCGTGAAGGAGGCGTTGCCCGATTCCAACCTGTCGCGACGGCCAATACCGCGGCGGTACAGGTGAGGTTCGTGATTGTTTCCAACGCTGCCAGATGAGCGTGGCCATAAAGTCGTGGCATCAAGATCAGTACCAACCCTGTGATCGCACCTTGCCATTGGGGGCTCAGTTCATTTTCGCTCAACCCGCGCTGCGCTGCGAACGTCACGAACGCCCCCAGCAACCAGATGGTCAGCGCAAAGGCGGTTGCGGAACCTGTTCTGGCACACGCTGTGACGAAAGGGCCTTCGGGTTGAAACGGAGGAGCGATCCACCACGTCAATTGATGGTGCAATCCGAGCCAGTATCGACCCAGGGGGGGATGATCGGGGTTATAGCCGAGTTCATGACGAAACGCTTCACTCGATGTCCCCGGAATGAGGTTGAACCATCCAAGAGCCCGGGATTGTTCGACCAGGTACACCCCTTGTTCGACATTGAAAATCTCGTCAATCGTCAGGCCTGGACCTGCGGGCATGCCAGGATAGCTTCCAGCAGGATCGATACTGACCACAATACTGATCCAAGCCGCGAGCGCTACGACGGCCGATGGCCATGTCGTCCCAACAAACTTCCGGGCGGATTCGAAGAGGTACTGCATGACGACCGATGGTATCATGCTGTTTCGGGAGTGCTATCCTGTCACCCCGCGAAAAGTCACTTACTCCTTCGAAGAAGCATGAACGGTGTTGGAATTGAAGCGTCTTTGTGTTTTTTGCGGTTCCAGTGGAGGAACGGATCCCATTTATCGCGAAACGGCGACGCGGTTTGGTGAATTGATGGTTCAGTCGGGGCAGGAACTTGTCTATGGCGGTGGCAGCGTCGGACTGATGGGAACGATTGCAGACGCCGTGCTGCAGGCTGGAGGGCGGGTAACGGGGGTCATTCCTCAATTCCTGGCGACCAGAGAACTGCTTCATGAAGGGGTCACCGATCTGAGAATCACGAGCGGAATGCACGAGCGGAAGGCATTAATGGCTGAGCTTTCTGATGCATTCGTCGCCCTGCCTGGAGGACTTGGGACATTTGAAGAACTGTTCGAAGTCCTGACCTGGTCGCAACTCGGCCTGCACAACAAGCCGATCGGTCTGCTGAACATCTCTGGCTACTTCGATCCACTGGTGCAACTCGTGGATCAGGCGATTGCCACGGGGTTCTGTCGCGACGAACATCGCCGGTTGTTTATCGTTGACGATCAGCCAGAAAAGCTGTTACAGCGACTGGCCATGCACCAGCCGCCTTCCGTCGGGAAGTGGATTCGTTCGCCTGAACAAACGTGATTCCGGAGTTGAAGTGTGGCTACCAAGGAACCAGACACGGTGAATGGATCGCGCGATCAAACGCGTCGCGCCATCGCCCTAATCTGGCCGGTCTTGTTCTGTCTCTGGTTCTTCAGTTTTGACCTGCCCAACAACCGGCCGGCGACGCGCTGGATGGTCTGGCCCAATGTCCCGTTCGAACTGATGGATCTGGTCGATCCCCCGGTGCTCCCTAACGCCCTGCCATGGAGTTGGCTGTATCTCGGCCAGCGACTCCCGTTTCTGGCTGTGGCGATGATCATCTGGGGCGGCGCTGTTTGCCTGGGACGGATGGAATTGCGGTCGCTGCGAATCTGTTCCGTCTGGGATCGGAGTGAACGTTTTTTCCTGGCCGGATGCCTTGGTCTGTCCACTTTGTCACTCGTAATGCTTGGCCTCGGGCTGCTGGGTTTGCTCAGCCGATGGCCGCTCCTGCTGTTGATTGCGGGTGTGACGCTTGCCGAATGCTGGTGGACGTGGCATGAGCTTCCAGCCCAAATCTCACAGACCCGACACGATCCCAGAACAGGCTGGCTGCCCGTCATCACCTGGTCGGTGATCGTGCCGTTTGTTTGCTGCATGCTCTTGGGGGCTATGTCGCCTCAAACTGATTTTGACGTGATCGAATATCATCTCGGTGGCCCGAAGGAATGGTATTTACAAGGATCGATTTCGCGGTTGCCACATAACGTCTACACCAGTTTTCCGTTTTTGACCGAAATGCTGCTGCTGTCCGGGATGGTCTGTTACGGTGACTGGGAATGGGGAGCACTGGCAGGCCAGGCCGTGATCGCCGGATTCGCACCGCTGACAGCCATCGGGCTTTATGGCCTGGGAAAACGCTGGTTCTCTGAGTCGGCAGGATGGCTGGCAGCACTTGTCTGGCTGACGACTCCCTGGGTCTATCGAATCTCGATCATTGCCTATGCTGAAGGAGGACTGGCCTGTTACCTGCTGGCGACACTGGCAGTCGTGTTAAGAATCCTCTGGACGGCAGCTCCTGAACCTACAGTCCAGCCAATTCGATGGTATGGGCTATGCGGACTGCTCGCCGGAAGTGCGATGGCGTGTAAGTACACGGGGTTGGTTTCGGTCATTTTGCCAGCAGGTTTCTTGCTTTTGATTTCGACGATTCGACACGTCAAAGCGGGGACCGTCGCCAGTGCCATACCTTCGGTTCAGGAAAAGCAATGTGATCAGCCCCCCTCGCAGTCGCTTCGCACAACATATTTGACTCCCCTCTTGAACGTGTCCGTTTTTGCTGCTGGCATCGGGATTGCGATCGGTCCGTGGTTGATCAAAAACACGCTTGAGACAGGTAATCCGGTCTTTCCACTGGCGTTTTCGCTGTTCGGGGGCGAAGGGCGCGATCTCGAAATGAATGAGCAATGGAAGCGAGGGCACTCGCGCCATTATTCCAGTATCCAGGAGCGTCTGGGGGACTTGCCGGTCAAGCTGACGGATGTGGTGGCGAACAATGATTGGCACAGTGCATTGATGTTTGCGTTTGCTCCGCTGGCACTGCTGGCATCGTGGCGGCGCAGGGTCTGGCTGGTCTGGGGTTTCATCGGCTGGCAGTTCTTGACCTGGTTTCTGTTGACGCACCAGATCGACCGGTTTTACGTCCCGATGTTTCCCGTGGTAGCGCTGCTGGCTGGAGTGGGGGCCAGTTACTTGATCAGTTTTGTCGCGGGACGCATCCTCTGTTCGCTGATCATGACGATCTGCATCGCATTCAACATCTGGATCATGCATAACATCGGCGGCTTCAACGCAGGTCGAACCGACTTGCGAGCCGCCGCGAATCTTGTCGTTTCCCCGTCATTGCAGTGGATCAACGAAGAAGTTGCGGCTGGCAGGCTTTCCCGCGACACCAAAGTGCTTTGTATTGGAGAAGCAGCCTTATTTCACGCGAAGTTTCCCTACGTCTACAACACGGTTTTCGACCGATCGATCTTCCAGCAGTGGTTTGCGGAACGGACAGAGACCGGGGACTTCCGACTTCGACCGGCTGACCAGATCCGGGCCACGTTGAAGCAGCAGGGGATTACACATCTGCTTGTGAACTGGTCCGAAATTCTGAGATACCGCGAACCTGGCAGCTACGGCTACACCGACTTTGCTCATCCCGACCGACTGCAGGACCTGCAGAATACAGGATTGATCGGCCCCGCACTTCCTCTCCCCGACCGAGTCACCTTTGCGCCCGCCAGTTCGCAGAAACGCCAGCAGGTCAAAGACTGGGCCCCGAGTCTGGGAATCTCGCTGGCAGACCAGCCGGGATATCGATCCGTACAAATCTTTCCTGTGCGATGAAGATTCTCATGTTCGGTGTCCAACAAGGTCTCGTTGAGTGAAAGAGAAGGCATTGGACATGGAGGACAGGGAACACACGGGGCTACATACTTGGCAAGGTTTCTGCCTGGATCAGAAGTCTATCGCCATTTTTAAGCTGGGTCGTAAGCAATTTCGGTTGGAATCAGTGGTGCTTCCCCGCGCAGGCCCACCATACATTCTCGATGTTTCCTCAGGGTGAGGCGTGTTCGAAGTGAGTTGATTCCCCGTGATTTGCAAAAGCCGATTAACGTGCCGCGGACTGGTATGGCTCCCCTAATTGCAAATTGAACTGAAGTGACGGAGAATCCCGGCACGTCTTGTCTGTTGACCGATTCCTCGAAGGAGATCGCTTCATGCGTTATTTGCAAGGTTCCCTCGTCGCCGTGGTGGCATTGGCATTTGCCGGTTCAGCTGGCGCGGCCGAACTGTCCGACCTGATTGCTTCCGGTGCTGAGGTCAAAAAAGTCGCTGGTGACTGCAAGTTCACCGAAGGGCCAGCCTATTCCCCGAAGGGCTTCCTGCTGTTCAGCGATATTCCGAATTCGCGAATCGTCCGGGTAGATGCCGACGGCGCGATCAGTGATTTCCTGAAACCGTCCGGGGCTGCAAATGGCCTGGTGTTTGATGCAGCAGGAAACCTGTATGCCTGCCAGGGGGGAGCCCGCCGAATCGTGAAGATTGGTGCTCAGGATGGCAAGATCGAACCCCTCTGCGAATCGTTCGATGGCAAGCCGTTGAACAGCCCTAATGATCTGGCTCTTGACGGTCATGGCGGTCTGTATTTCACCGATCCTCGTTATGGCCAGGACATGAAGATTGACCAGCCCTGCATGGGGGTCTATTACATCGACGCCGCTGGGAAGACCACCCGGGTGATCGATAATCGTGAACGCCCCAATGGCGTTCTGGTGACGAGTGATCACAAGACACTGCTCGTCGCCGAACCGAACAAGCGAGAACTGTGGAGTTACCCGATTTCGGGCCCCGGTCAACTCGGAGCTGGCAAGTTGATCTTCACAGGCGATGCTTCTCTCGATGGGGGTGGCCCCGATGGCATGGCCCTCGATGCTCAGGGACACATTTATGCGACCTACAAGAGCCTGGTGGTTCTCAAAGCGGATGGTGGATTGATTGGCCGGATTCCCGTTCCCGAACAACCTGCAAACTGCACGTTTGGCGGCCCGGACGGCAAGACGCTTTACATCACAGCGCGAACGAGTCTCTATTCGTTGTCGATGAACGTTGCTGGAGCTGCGCTCAGCACAAATGGACCGAAACCTTCCCCGGCGGTCCCTCAAGTGTCACATCAGTCGTTCCGAGGGCCCGCACGATTGGCTCAAGGGGCAAAGGACGAGGCGGCCCCGAAAGAAGTCAAGATTGAAGACCTGACCCTGAAAATCCCGGCTACATGGAAACAACAGCCTCCAGCCAACAAGCTGCGATTGGCTCAGTTCCTGATCCCGCCAGCTGAAGGTGATGAGTTTCCAACGGAACTCGTGATTTCCTCGTTCCCGGGTGGTGGAGGGGGAATTGACGCTAATCTTAAACGCTGGACGGATCAGTTCGCCCCTGATGGTCGCAAGGTGAAGATCACCTCGGGGAAGTCACCGCAGGGAAGTTATGTCCTCCACAACGTGACCGGAACCTACCTGTACTCCGCAGGGGGGCCATTTGCTGGCGGCAAGAAAGAACTGCGACCTGCCCATCGTTCGATCAGCGTGATCCTGACGATCGAGAATAAGGCCAACTACTTTATTCGGCTGACTGGAACGGAAAAGGCCGTCAACGCCGCCGCAGACGCACTGCGCACATCATTTGGCGGGAATGCGAAAGAAGAAAAGGATTACGAGATCTGAACCTGGAAGTCGGGGAGCGAGGTACAGTAATGCACTGTCGCTCCTCCGACTGAAAATATGCGATTTTGCGAGTCGATGAATCAGCCTGAACGTGTTCGCGTCCGGTTTTCATCGCGAGCCAGCGCCCAGTGGCTGATGGACGAATTCGACGTTTCGTCGGGGTGGCCGAGGTTGGACCGGAGGCCAGCCCCGGTCTTCCCCGGACCTTCGTGAAGACATTCCAGCCCCGGTCAAGTTCACTGAGCTACCGTACCTGTCATATCGCCTCTGCATACGGTGTTTGCCATGACGAATCGTCGCATCTGGCTTGTCGCGATGTTGCTTGCGGCGAGTCCTCTGTTTGCTCAGGATGACGATGACGAACAACCACCCGGACTGCGTGCCAGATACACCGTCGGCACGCTTTCTGTTGAACGGATTGACAGTGACATCGCGTTTCCCTGGTGCGACAAGGCTCCCGACGAACGACTGCCACCGGGTAAATTCCGCGCCCATTGGACCGGAACACTGTTGCTTCGCAGCGAAGAAAAGCACCAGTTCCATGCGTTTGTTCAGGGGCGTCTCAAGCTGGTGGTCAATGGTCAGGTGGTTCTGGAAGGGGCAAGCGATTCACCGCAGTGGATCAGCGGACCCGAAACGGCGTTGCCGTTTGGTGATCAATCCTTTGAACTGACATTTGAACGGACGGGCGACGCCGCGCAACTGAAGCTCTATTGGTCTTCTGGTGAATTTCCTCTCGAACCAGTTCCTTACCACGTTTTGTTTCAGACAAAGCCGTCGCCTGAGCTGGCGTTGATCGAGCAAGGACGCATCCAGTACGAAGCTTTTCGTTGTGGCAATTGTCATGCAGTACCGGGTAACGATCCCGCGATCACGCGATCGACTTTGCCAGCACCTGCACTCGACCATGTCGGCTCTGGGACACGCCAAGACTGGCTGATCCGAAAGTTGACACAGCCGGGTGACGACCTCGCTGATCCAGCGGCAGATCAGGGAAAAATGCCCCATTTCGGATTCGCCCCGGCCGATGCTGAAGCAATCGTGGCAGTGCTGACTGCCAAAGCGATTCCGGTAGATTTGACTTCCCCGGCAAGACTCAAGGACTCCGAACGGGAAAAAGATCGCCTGGCAGGCAGCACGTTGATACGGTCGATTGGTTGCCTGGCTTGTCATCACTGGAACAAACTCGGTGAATCAACCCCGTTTGGAGGAGGTTCACTGGACGACATCGTTCAGAAGCGGACGTATGACTGGGTCAACACATGGCTGGCCAACCCTGCCAGGTTGAATGCACAGCATCGAATGCCGATCGTGACGCTGACCGACAAAGAACGCATGCAGATCGCCCTGGCTCTGACGGGCACAACGGCAGTCCCTGCAGCCCCTTCACCGTCAGCACCCAGCGAAGCAGTGCTGGCTCGGGGGACCAGCCTGATCGAAGCCGCCAGGTGTGCATCGTGTCACGAACTTCCAAAACTCAACATTGCCCCTCCGCAACTGTCGTCACTGCTTGGCGCTAAAGTCGATTGGGAACGTGGCTGCCTTCAGAAGCCAGATCGCGTAAAGTCCCGCCCGTCCTTTCCCTCTGTGAATGCGAATGCATTGAAGGCCTATCTCGCTTCATGGAGCGTTGCACCGGCATCGAGTGCAATTCCAGCGAATGTCGTAGATGGTCGTCGCATCCTGGAACGGAAAAGCTGCCTGGCTTGTCATGACCGTGACGCCACACGCGGGATCGCCAGGCTTGCAGCAGGGATCGCAAAAACAGACGAATCGCTTTCTGGTCAGCATATGACGTTGATCCCCCCCCGTTTGAATGCGGTTGGCGATCGCATGCATGATGCCGGGCTGGCAGAGGCCATCCGGGGTGACCAGAAATCGCCACGACTCAACTGGCTGCGAGTGCGCATGCCGAAATTCTCTCATTCCCCGCAGGAGCAGCAGGGTCTGCTGGCGTATCTGATCGGGCACGATCGAATTCCCGCCGAGGGCCCCGCTCGGAAGACTCCAGTTGTTGCGAAGTCCGCAGACCCGCAGCGACTGCTCGCCGGGCGTGAATTGCTGGGCGGCAAGGGATTCAGTTGTATCGCCTGCCATGCAGTCAAGGATTACACACCGAAGGTAACAGCGCTGGGGACTCGTGGTTCTAACCTGCACCTGATTGGCCAGCGAATGCGTACCGAGTACTACTTCCGGTGGACGCGGGCTCCGCTGCGGGTCATGCCGGGTGTTGAAATGCCAAACTATCAGCGTCCCCATGAATTCATCCTGCCGGGACAACTTGATCAGCAACTGAGTGCGATCTGGGAAGCTCTTAATGACCCGAATCTGACTGCCCCAACAAATCCTGCCGTCGTCGAACAATTCTTTTCGGTGGGCGAACATGATTTGCCACGCGTCGTGCGCGATGTCTTTACGGTTCCCGGTGTGGCTGAAGAAACAGTAGCGCGATCGTATGCCATCGGTCTGCCGGGTGGTCACTCGGTGCTGTTTGATCTTGAAAGTTGTTCGGTCCGCGGCTGGACCCTGGGCGATTTCGCGCGCCAGCGTTGCGAGGGAAAGCGATGGTATTGGGATCTGGCTGGGACAGTCATCGCGACTCGATTTGATCCCCGACCGGAGATCCTTCTCGTTCACTCGAAGTCCAACGAGGTGATTGCACCGGAAACCGGTTGGACCGTGACCTGCCAACTGAAACGGGATGAACGCAACACCCATAGCATCACGCTGGTCTATGACCTGCGATTTCAGAAGGGCCAGTCGACTCATCTGCTCAGTGATATCACGGACACTTTCAGCAACATCACGTCAAATGGAAGCGATGGCTGGCAGCGCCAGATTACCATCAAGCCGGGCGATACCTGGCCATGGCTGCGTAATGCCAGCCCAGCAACGATTGTCGAACATGCCCGCATCATCTCCAGCGGCACGAAGAATGACCGAATGGCGTCCCTGCCCGAGACATCTGTTCGGTTCACCGCAGGCCCCGGCAAGGATGTTGCCCTGGCCACCGTTCAGTATCAGTCGGCATTGCGATGGCAGAATCCTCGTTTGAATCCCGCAACACCATTGATGAGTCGCAATGAGCCGATCACGTCGGTACCCGGTTTTCGCGGGCACAGGTTGCCACTTCCCCGGTCGATCATGCCAACGGCACTCACCTGGGACAGTCGCAATCGCCTGGTGTTTTCGTCCTTCAAAGGGCATGTCTACCGGTTGGATCGGTCGCAGAGTGGTGACGCGCCGCTGACTGCCATTGATGAAGGATTAGCGGCGCCGTACGGGATCATCGAAGTTCCTGTGGATCCAGATAACCCTGCTGAAAAGGGCGCGCTGTTGATCGCTCACAAGCCGGAACTGCTGCGACTGAGTCTGGATTCAACGGGACGCGTTATTGGGCGCAAAGTCTTCGCGAGTGGTTGGGGAGTGACGGATGACTATCACGACTGGGCCTGCGGAATCGTCCGCGATTCGCGCGGCAATCTGTTTATCGGGCTGGGGAGTGATTACACCTTCAAGAATCGTCCGATCACACGATCTCGCTGGCGAGGTGACATTCTCAAGATCGATCCAAAGGGCGAGATTGAATCGATAGCGCGTGGCCTGCGATACCCGACCGGACTGACAATCGATGACCAGGATCGACTGTTTTGTACCGATCAGCAGGGGGTGCAGAATACATTCAATGAATTGAACTTCATTCAGGCAGGGCATCGCTATGGAGTCCCCAGCCGACACGAACCCGAACCAAGTGCGGCCGCAGATCCTCCAGCGATTCAGATCCCGACCCCTGGACGCGAAGCGTCAACGGCGTTGTCTGGGTCCCGAAATCCAGCAACGCAGGTCTGGCTCCAATCTCGGGCCACTTCCTGGCAGCAGAGATCAACAACCATGTGTTGATTCGAATGAGCCTGCAGACGGTGGGAAAGGTTGTTCAAGGTGCCGTGTATCCCTTCAGTCGACCTGCAAAGGAAGGGGATCTGTCGAACTTCGTCGGGCCGCTCTGCATCGGGATCAGTCCCGATGGAGAGGTCTATGTCGGTGGTCTGCAGGATGGAGGTTGGGCTGGCGGCTTGAATGTCGGTGAGATCGTGGCACTGACCCCATCAGGGTCGCTTCCAAACGGCATTCGCGAAATCCGGGCGACCCGTCAGGGGTTTGATATCGAATTCTTCCATCCCGTCGATCCAGCACTGGCCGCGCAATTGAATCACTTCAGGATTTCGGGATACACCCGCGTCTGGAAGGGGGATTATGCGACTCCCGATACCGGTCATCATACGGCCGAGGTTCAATCCGCTGTGATCAGCCCCGATGGACGAACAGTTACTTTGACGGTCGCTGGGCGTCGTCCGGGATTCGTCTACGATATTTCCGTTGGAGACATCGGGACAGAATCCCAGCGATTGTTATGGCCTGCGATCGGCCATTTCACACTTCACAAGATTCCCGACTGACTTCGCCCTGCAGGAACTTGAACCAATGTCAAAATCATCACCTGGAACCATACTGATTACGGGAGCGACACGGGGATGCGGGCGTTCCATGGTCGATCGATTTGTTGAAGCGGGACAGACCGTGATCGGGTGTGGGCGTTCGGAAGAACACCTCCAGGAATTGCGAAGCCTGTACGGTGCACCACATCGATTCGACCGGGTAGACGTTGCTGACGATGCCCAGGTTGCAGCATGGGCGCAAACAGTCCTGTCCGCCGGAATCGTGCCGGATCTGGTCTTGAACAATGCCGCAATCATAAACCAGACAGCTCCGCTGTGGAAAATCAGTGCGGAAGAATTCCAGCGCCTGATGAATGTCAACGTGGTCGGCACGGCGAATGTCATTCGACACTTTGTCCCAGCCATGATTCAGAGGGGACATGGGGTGATCGTCAACTTCAGTTCCGGCTGGGGTCGCAGCACATCGCCCGAGGTCGCACCGTACTGTGCAACAAAGTACGCGATTGAAGGCCTGACACTGGCGCTGGCTCAGGAACTTCCCTATGGAATGGCAGCGATCCCGCTGAATCCAGGAATTATCAACACTGAAATGCTGCAGCTCTGTTGGGCCGATGGCGCGAACAGGTATCCCACGCCCGACCAATGGAGCCGGGTCGCGGTTCCGTTCCTGTTGTCGCTCGGTCCAAAAGATAACGGCGATTCGCTCAGCGTTCCGTTGTAGTCCACTGGCAGGCGGCTTGAGCGCATCGTATTTAAGTGTGGCGTCCCGCGTCGGGTAGCCGGGACTGGACTGAGGCTTTGCGAAGGTAGGCCCGGGTCTTCGTGTGGAGCGCACATTCCGGGACTTCGCGAAGACGCTCCAGTCCCGGCCGCCCCCTAGGCAGCGCGCATCTCATTTAAGTGTGGCGTCCCGCAGGCATCAAACGACAGCGTCTAACCCCTGTTTCGACGCGACACGGAAGAGCGACACGCACTAACAGAGTTCCGACATCACAATATCACCACGTGTGGAATCAACGATCGCGAAAATCTCTTTCTGTTCGCGATCCGGGACTCCGAACTTGGTCAGGGTCTGCTGCAGGTCGTCCATGAAGGACAACCATTCTGCTGGTGTGATATCGAGGTGAATATGAGAATCCCTCATCGATCGCCCGGTGTATTTTTGCGGTCCCCCTGCAGCCCAGCAGACCTGTTCGGTGACCAGGTACTTGAATCCTGCTTTGGAAACCCGATGATGAGCTTCGTCGACTTTGGGGTTCGCATTCAGTCGCGGATCATCCATGATCCGATCGATGAAATCATCAACCACGGCAGCGATGGCATAAACTCCACCGAGACGTTCATACAGCGATGGTTCAGTCATAGGGTGTTCCACCTGCAGGTAATTCGGGAGAGACGTCAAATGCTGAAGTCTGTTGTACGGCCAAGCATTCGGTCGATCAATTCCTGCGGCAGATCAATCGCGAGCGAAGCACCGCTGGCCAGGTCCGAAGGATTGATACCGCAGTAAACTGACCATGGCCCCAGATGTCGCCAGCGACCAGCACGCTTCGGCTCGCCTGGCATGACAGGCGTTGTACACCGGTTGCAACTGATTGTTGAAAAGCCCTGGTAGTGCAGGGGATTCACAATGACCTGATTGTCGGCGATGTACTGTTCCATCTGTTCGTCTGTAAAGTTTGCCAACGGGTTGACTCGTACGCAGTTCATCGCGGTATCCACAGACAGGATCTGGCAGCGACTGCGAGCTCCCCCTTCTGCCCGGCGCAGACTGCCAACCAGACAATCGTACTGGCCGCGCGCTTCATGCAGCGGGGCCGATTTCCGCATCTCGCAACATTCCTTCTGCCCTTCGGCAGACAGGTAAAGAATGCCGTACTGCTTCGTCTGTTCTTCCATGCTCAGCTTCGGCTGCAGCGTGATGACCTGCAGGTTGTAATCCCGTGCAATACGATCGCGAGTATCCAGTGTTTCCTGAAAGTTGACTCCCGTATCGACGAACAGGACCGGCATATCAACCTTCAGGCGATTCAGCATATGGCAAATGACGCTGCCTGCCATCTGCATTGCCGAAAGGGCGGCGACTCGTTTACCAAAGATCGCCCCGGCCCATTGGAGCAACTCATCAGGAGTCCGGTCTTCAAATGCTTTATTGAGTTCGGCCAGATCGGCCTGAGAAAATCGAGCCATTCTTGATTCAACCCCACCGGAAAATTTAAAGGATGAAGGAAGTTTGTTGAGCACGCATCATTCGGTTACGGAGTGAAGTCGCTGGTTGCATCGACACTCAGGCAGAAACGTGCGATCAATTCTGCGGCCTGATCCAGGTCCGAAAGCGATACGATTTCGACCGGGCTGTGCATGTAGCGATTGGGAATGCAGACCAGTCCGGTGGCAACCCCGCCACGCGTCAATTGCAACTGTGCAGCATCGTTACTGGCGGCCGTGGCGAGTCCATTGATCTGGACGGGAATCTCGGCCGAACCGGCACGTTCGACCAGGCGATCAAAGACCACGGGATTCACATTGGGGCCACGATAAAGAACCGGCCCCTTTCCAATCTTGACCCGGCCAAACTGGTTCTCATCAATTGTCGGACAGTCGGTCGCGTGAGTGACATCAACGACGATCCCCAACTGAGGATCAATCTGGAATGCGCTGGTCTGAACGCCACGCAATCCAATTTCTTCCTGGACCGTTGAGACGGCGAAGACGGCGGCCCGGGGATTACCACGATGGACCCGTTCCAGCGCGGACATCACCGTCCATGCTCCGACTTTATTGTCCATCCCGGGGGCTGCAGCCATCCCGTTCCGCATTTCGCGGAACCCCAGCGTGACAGTGATCGGGTCGCCGATATTCACAACCGATCGTGCGTCGTCGCCGTCTCGAGCAGCGATGTCGACCCACAGATTCTTGATCTCAGGCACGACCTTTCGGTCATCGGGTGACTGCAGGTGAATCGGCTTGCGAGCGATAACACCTGTGACGGGACCAGACTTGGTCCAGACCTGGACACTCTGTCCAATCAAGACCTGAGGGTCCCAGCCACCAATAGCGTGGACCCACAGAAATCCCTTGTCATCAATATGCTTGACGAGCAGACCGATTTGATCGCAATGGCCTGCCAGCATAATCCGCGGTGAGCCCTGAGGGTTGACGATGGCGGTGACGTTTCCATGCCAGTCCGTACGGACTTCGTCAGCAAATTCCTGAGCGTATCGGCGAACCACATCTTGCACAGGCCGCTCATACCCCGAGGGACTCGGGGCTTCCAGAAGTTGCTTCAGAAATTGCAATTGTGGTTCCAGCATGGGCGATCCTTGGCTCAATCGGCTGACAGATGATGCGGCAAAAACGGAGCAAACACAAAAGATTTTCTTTGACGATCAGATTCGCGGAGTGTACTGTGCTTAAGCGACTCGAACCGGGATCTGCCGGACGGGTCCTTTCATCGACGGATTCTCGGGCCACGAACGCTGAATAGGAGGCAGCCAGGATTATTGCAGGGATGCCCGCCTGATGAAACCTTAAACTCGAAGGGCCGTCGGAGGATCGGGCGACCATGAACCCATCAAAGTCCGCCACTCCAACTGTTTCAGTTGGACTGATGGCAAGGTTTTGTCGGTTTTCGCTCAGACATCGCAGAGACAGGATCGCATGCGAAGTCCGATTGCTCACTCTCAAGGAGGATGACACATGAGCACAGCGGTACTTGATACCCTTCCCCAGTCACTGGCGGAAAAGATCGAACAGGCCGTTCAGGTACGTACCGGAGGCCGGATTCGTGGCTTGCAGGTCCGGATCAACAACAGTTCCATCGTGATCAGTGGTCGCGCCTCAAGCTATTACAACAAACAACTGGTCACTCACGCCGTGATGGACGCCTGCAATGACCTCTCGGTGACGAACGAAGTCGAAGTGACCTAAGTTCTGCCAGGAAGCTGTCTAGTGCGTGTCGCACTTCCGCTCGTTTCTCTCGGCGGCACGCGATGAATGAATTCTGGTCGATTCGATGTAACTCATTTTATCCATGTGAGATACGTCGTCGATATGGGTTTTGGTTCAAGAACGGATGTCGGCCGACTGGTTTCGTCGCTGCGGCTACAGGCAGGCACCGTCATCCGCCATGAGCCATCAATCTGATATTGCCCGTTTTTGACTTCACAGGTATTCCACCAGCATCGGCAAATATTGCCGCTTGATGGAAAGCTCGGGATCAATAGCGGATCGGCAAGGATGAGCCTGCGTGTGGATAAAATGTTGCCACAATGTGCCGGATCGAGAATCGGTCAGGTACTGGTGACGTTGTTGACCTGCCTGTTCTTCGCATCCATGGCATTTGCCGAGGATGATTCGCCGCGCAAAGAGACGCGCGAATCTGCGGGCTCTATGAAGCTCCCACCCAGAAACATCCACGAGACGTCCAGCAAGCTCAAACCGAGTTCAACGGGTGGCGGACTTTGGACCACTCTCCTGTCGCTGTCAGCGATCGTTGGAACACTGGGCGTTATCGGCTACTTCGCAAAACCCTACCTGGGTACTCCTCGCGGGCTACCCATTGAAGCTTTGGAGCTGCTCGGGCGCCGTGCGATTGAGCAAAAAGTCGCAATTCATTTCATGCGTTGCGGAAACCGGGTGCTCGTTGTCGGAGTCTCACCCGAAGGCGCCCGAACACTCTCCGAGATCACCGATCCGGTTGAGGTTCAACGGCTGGTTGATGCCTGTCACACGCCGCCAGATTCAAAGTCGCTGTCATCATTGTTACCCGCTTTTGGCAGTTCGCGAAACGCACGCGCAACGTCCTCATTTGAGGACCCCCATCGTGGATAAGCACCTGCTTATTCTGTCGGTGCTGCTCTGCGTGGCCCTGACGATCGATTCCGCGGTCGCTCAGGACCGTCCGTTCCGCGGGACTCGACCGTTTGAGGAACGAGTGATTCCGGACCGGCCCGAACGGCTTCCGAACGCCGGACCCGTGGAACCACTGTTGGGAACCAATGCCCCCGCAAGTCTGCAGATGACATCACCAGCGACTGTCGCAACATCGCTGAAGTTGCTCGTCGCTGTCACCGTGCTGGGACTGGTCCCGTCCATTCTGATGATGACCACCTGTTTCGTGAGATTTGCCGTTGTACTTGGGTTACTGCGTCAGGCACTGGGGACTCCCCAGGCGCTGCCGAATCAGGTGCTGACGGGTTTAGGAGTGTTCCTGACATTTCTGGTCATGGCCCCTATCTGGCAGCAGTGTTACGACGATGGAATTCGCCCGTATACCAATCCTGCAAACGGAGAAAGCCCACTCGATGAAGCTGCAGCATTTCAGCGGACGGTTGGTCCACTGCGAGATTTCATGGCGAAACAGATCGATCGCGCAGGGAATGCGGATGCCGTCTGGATGTTGATTGATTACCAGCGTCCTGACGAAAAGTCACCACTCGCATCCAGCTGGCGGGAACCGAAGAGTTACGACGACGTTCCCCTGAACATCCTGGCGCCAGCCTATCTTCTCAGCGAATTGAAGGTGGCTTTTCTGATCGGTTTTCAGATCTTCCTGCCGTTCATCGTCATTGACCTGGTGGTCGCATCACTGCTGACGAGCCTGGGTTTGAACATGCTGCCACCGTCGATGATCTCGCTGCCATTCAAGCTGCTGCTGTTTGTCTTGATTGATGGTTGGTTCCTGACCGTCGGAATGCTGCTGGAAAGCGTGCGATTGTAATGACACCTGATACTGCCATTGAACTCTGTCGCTCTGCTGTGATGCTGGCATTAATGCTATGCAGTCCACTGCTACTGGTCGCAGTCGCGATTGGCCTGGTCATGGGACTGCTTCAGGGACTGACACAGATCCAGGATGCATCCCTCACGTTCGTTCCACGCTTGATCGCTCTGGCGCTGGTCGTGGTATTGCTGCTCCCCTGGGGACTAAGTCTTCTGACGGGATATGCCGGCGACTTGATTCGTGGAATTCCTGGAACCATCTGAACACGAGTGCTGCAACGCCCATGGATGGACCCTTTCAGCATTGGTTCGAGGACGCTTTCCAGCAGTTGGTTCTGAGGAAGGATCTCGTCGAACGTACGTTCCTGTTCGTGATGGTTGCTGTCCGGCTGTCCGGATTCTTTTGTGTCGGCCCGTTACTCGGTCAAAGAGTCGTTTCCTGGCCGGTGCGTATCGGTCTTGTTGGCTTGTTGACATTGATTGTTGCTCCGGGCCTTCCAGACGCTGCCCCGACGAGTTCCGTGGTGGTTCAGACATCGAATGAAGTTCCGGCCACCATGCCGGAGAATACTTCACCTTCCGATGATCGTTCACTGGCCGATGATCGTTCACTGGACATCGTGACTGCGGTCATCCGTGAAGCTGTGATCGGGGCCTCACTGGGATTTGCGGTGGTGATTTTCCTGGTCGGCTTAAAGCTGGCCGGGGAATGGCTGGATCGCCACAGCGGTCTGGGGATTGGCAGCGTGATGAACCCGGAATATTCCGGTGGAGGTTCGGCTCCCACCGAACTGATCGCCATGTTTTGCCTGGTGACCATGCTGGTGATGCAGCCTGTCAACGGCCATCTGCTGGTCGTCCGACTGGTTCTCGACACGTTTCACAGTATTCCCGTCGGTGTCGAGACCGCATCGTTTTCTGTTCTCGAATTGACTCAGGCGATGCTGCGTCAGGCAATGACGCTGGGGTTACGGATTGTCATGCCGTTTGTGGTCGTTATGTCACTGCTCGACATGACGCTGGGGTTTGTTCGTCGCTCTTCACGAATCGAACTGGCACCCACAGCCTATGCCTTTCGAACGGCAGCAGCCCTGTTGATTCTGGCGGCCACGCTGCCTGGGATTCCAGAATCGATTGCGATTTCAGTGAATGATTCCATCAAGAGTCTCGGAGATCTCTTGTAAGGCCTCCGTATCACAACCGTTTGAAATAAGCCTTAGCAACGATTGAGTCTGAAACGATGGATCAGGCGACGGACGAATTTGGAGATCGAACAGAGCGGCCCACCGAGCGGCGTCGGCGCGAAGCTCGTGCGCGCGGCGAGGTTGCTCGTAGTTCCGACGTCGTTTCGTCTGTTGTTCTGCTTGCTGCCGGAATTGCCCTGTGGTGGATTGGTCCTCAGCTGAATGTCGCATTCGCCGATTTGTTGAAGGCCGGCCTGACCACCGTCCCTGCGATGTCAGTGGATGCCCGGTCGGTAGCATCCCAGATTCAGGAGATCCTGGTGCGACTGGCGTTTCCCGTCCTGTCCATCCTGCTGTTCATCGTCGCCGCGGCGATGGTTGCCAATCTCGTTCAGTCTGGATTTCTCTGGGTCCCGGGAGCTGTCTTGCCAAAGCTGGAACGGATCGATCCCGGTCGGACGATGTCACGCTGGTGGAATCTGAATTCCTGGTTCAACCTTTTTGCTGCAATGGTCAAGTTAGTGACATTACTCTGTGTTCTTGCCATTTTTCTGCGAACACGACTGGCCTCGGCCGGTCCGCTGATGGAAGGATCGCCAACCGTCATCTTGAATCTGACCACACGACTGCTGGGAGAATTCGTCATGGTGCTGGCAGCATCACTGCTGGTACTGGCAATCCTGGACTATGTTTACCAGTTCTGGAGTCATGAACGCCGGTTGATGATGACTGTTGAAGAAGTTCGCCGTGAAAAGCGTGAAGAGGAACGTGATCCGCGTCAAAAACGTCAACAACGCGAAGTCGCGATTTCAGCATCACGGTCAATCTCGCCCCTGTAGAGCGCATCTCATTTAAGTGTAGCGTCCCGCGGGCATCAGACTACAGAGTCTAACCCATGTTTCGACGCGACACGGAAGTGCGACACGCACTAGTCCACCCCGAATCGAGAAACGGGTTCAGAGAGAACAGAAGTCGGATGCCAATTCAACTCGATGAAACGTCGTCAGGGATCCTGTTTCAAGTCAAAGCCCAACCCGGGGCACGTCGGAACGGAGTCACTGGCGAACATGCTGGAGCACTCAAAGTCGCGGTGACTCAAGCCCCGGAAAAGGGGAAGGCCAATGACGCGATCATCGACGTTCTGGTCGAGGCACTCGATCTGAAACGAAACCAGATCGAACTGGTTTCTGGCCTGACATCACCGCAGAAGAAGTTCCTGGTCACAGGCATCACGCGGCTGGACCTCGAAGAGCGAATCCGCAGCATCCTTTAGCCCGACATTCTCTGTCGGTGTTCTAACGAGGCAGGACAGGAATGTGGGTAGTGTCCTAACTTTTTCTATCGAATCCGAACGGCGCCGGCGATATGCTGGGGTTTGTTCGTTTTGTGGGGGCGATGGACAATGCAGAAAACATTCACAATCGCTTTTCTGTTGATTGCTCCGGTCCGTTACGCGATTGCCGTTTGGCGAAAAAGGCTGCCGAAGCCGAGTATGGCGGTCGCCACTCTCATGATTGTGCTGGTGACGTGCGCAATACTTTTGCTTCTCATTTTCTAAATCGGCGAATTCGGTTGCTACGCCTCATTGGTTTGCCATGCTCTGGACGCCTCGAAAGTGGGACGTCCGACCTCCACAAAGTTAGGACACTACCGGAATGTGCGTCGAAGTTGAGTCAACGATATTCCGATTTTGGCCGTAAGTACGTTTGGTCACGCTTCACATAAATTCTTTGCAATCCTGGCCAAGTTTCCCTTGCCTGATGCATTCTCTGGCCGATACTTACCAGTAGACAGTATCGCAAAAACAAAAATTGCCAGTTGTGAAAGTCGCTTGCTTTCCGTTTCACATTCATGGGTCGCACGATGCAGCAGTTGATTCGACACAAAGGTGACACATCATGTCTCTCACATTTGACCCCATGCGGTCTGTGGTGGAGGAATCCGCACCTCCGTGGCTGAAAAGCTATCCGATTTGTACTCCCGCTCATCTGGGATATCCGAATGAACCTGTCTGGTGGCTGCTGGAACATGCCGCCCAGAAGTTTCCTCAACGAACCGCCATTCGCTACTTTCGCGAATCTCTGACATACGAAGAGCTGTTTGAACGAGCCCGCCAGGCGGCGACTCTGTTCCAGTCTCTCGGGGTTCATCCCGGTGACCGTGTCGGTCTCCTTCTGCCAAACCTGCCCGAATACCTGATTGCTGCGTACGGCGTCTGGATGGCCGGGGGAATTGTGGTCTCACTCAGCCCTCTGGCCGTTGCGGTGGAACTCGACGATATGCTGCAGGCGACTGAATGTAAGGTTGTCGTCGCACTCGACTTGCTCGCACCGCTTGTAACGAAAGGAAAGCATCGCCCCGCGCAGGTGCTGACCTGCAGCATCGCGTCGCGACTGCCTGCCGTGAAACGACTGTTGTACCGAGCCGCCTGCTTGAAACGACGTGGACTGCACGTGAGTTCCGATGTTCACACATGCGACTTTATGGCGGAACTGAAACGTTGCGAACCGATCGAAGTTCCTGTCGCCGTTGAAACACATCAACCGGCCTACATTCTGCCCACTGGTGGGACGACGGGACGCCCGAAAGCGGTGACGCTGTCGCATGCCAATCTGCTGGCCAATGCCTTGCAAATCAAGGCATGGTGCGGGAATCGGACGGGACGAGATACGTTCCTGGCCGTGATCCCGTTCTTTCACAGCTATGGCTTGTCGACCTGTGCTACGGGCGGTATCGCCA
Source organism: uncultured Planctomycetaceae bacterium (assembly GCA_964609845.1). GTDB lineage: Bacteria > Planctomycetota > Planctomycetia > Planctomycetales > Planctomycetaceae > Schlesneria. The sequence continues at coordinate 40,017 of CAZSTW010000010.1, forward strand.
TGGCCGGGACCCTGATTTTGCACCATCGCTTCCAGCCAGAAACCGTTCTGGATTTGATCCAGACGACTCGACCCAGTGTTTTCCCTGCAGTTCCGGCGATGCTGCATGTCCTGAATCAAAGACTGCGTGAACATCCGGACAAGTGGAATGTTCGTTCGCTGATGTGGGTGATTTCTGGAGGGGCTCCCCTGATGCCAGAGACGGCGATCGAATTCGCTAAATACTCAGGTGCTCAGGTTGTGGAAGGTTACGGACTTTCTGAATGCAGCCCGGTGACGCATGCCGGACCGCTGGATGGAAGTGCCAAGCTGGGAACAATCGGACTTCCCTTGCCAGATACGTTGGCAGAGATCGTTGATTCCGACACCGGGACCCGGGTACTGAATGCAGGCGAAGTGGGGGAACTAATTATCCGCGGACCGCAAGTGATGCTGGGGTACTGGAACAATCGTGAAGCGACTGAACAGATCCTGCGAGATGGCTGGCTGTTTACGGGTGACCTGGCACAACGCGATGAAGAAGGCTTCTTCAAGATCGTTGATCGCAAGAAAGACTTGATCATTACCAGTGGATTCAACGTCTATCCCAACGACGTGGAATATGTCTTGAAGCAGTTCCCGGAAGTGAAGGACGTGGCGGTCGTTGGCGTCCCAGATGCTCAACGTGGCGAAATCGTGAAGGCAATCGTGGCGGTGAAGAGCAAGTCTCATTTTCACCGACATGCGTTTGAGAAGTACATGAAAGAGAACCTGGCACACCATAAGGTCCCCAGGATTCTGGAACTGATCGAAGGAGATTTGCCTCGCAACTTTCTGGGGAAGGTCTTGCGACGGAAACTGAGAGACGCTGAAAAGTGATGGCAATAAACAGGCCGGAAGCAAACGGTCGGAATTTTGAAAATGGTGTTCACAACTTTGGAAAATTCAACGTAAGTCAAGGGTCAAGAATCCAAGGAACCACGGCTCTCGGGACGAATCCGCGACATCCTGATCCGTGGTAAGAAATCCGTTCCTGACCATCCGACCTTCGCGTGAGTGCAGGAGGTCATCATGTCTCGTACATTTGAAACGGAATTTGAACCGCTGGCCGTCGTCGCCGGAATGCGAACGCCGTTTGCCAAGGCCTTCGGCCCGCTGGCTTCGGTTCCTGCCGACGAACTGGGCAGAGTCGCTGTGACAGCCGCGCTGGAACGTGCGGGTCTGGCGGCGGATCGAGTGGACGAAGTGGTGTTTGGCAATGTTGCCTCACCCGCTGATACCGCGAACGTTTCGCGAGTGATCGCCTTGCGATCCGGTGTTCCGCAAAATCGCGTTGCTCATACGGTCCACCGGAATTGTGCATCGGGAATGGAAGCCATTGTTTCCGCCTGGCAATCAATCCGGGAGGGCCGATCAGAAATCATCGTTGCGGGGGGAACCGAGTCGATGTCCAACGTCCCACTGCTGTGGGATTCACGCATGAAAAATCTGCTCCTCGACTTGAGTCGGCAGAAGTCCATTTTTGGCAAACTGCGTGTCATGACTCGGTTCCGACCCGCAATGCTTCGTCCAATTCCTGCATTGCAACTTGGACTGACAGACCCCACCTGCGGCCTGAACATGGGACAGACGGCCGAGTTGCTGGCAAAAGATTTCAACATTTCTCGAGAAGAACAGGATCGTTTCGCACTGCTCAGTCATCAGCGTGCGATCGCGACATGGGATCGGTGCTTTTACAAAGGTGAAACGGCCCCTGTCGCTCTCGCCGATGGAACGACTGTTGAAAAGGACTCGGGACCTCGCAAGGGTCAGACGATTGAGGCCCTTGCCAAGTTGAAGCCATTGTTTGAACCAACGACGGGCTCGGTCACCGCGGGCAACAGTTGCCCCATCACAGACGGCGCATGTGCGCTCGTCCTGATGCCCGCGCACCGAGCCCGGGCGTCGGGAATCACTCCGCTCGGATACATCCGCGACTATTCCGTGGCCGGGTGTGAACCGCGTCGGATGGGACTTGGCCCGGTCCATGCGACGCATAAGCTCATCACTCGGCACGGAATGTCGCTATCGGATTTTGAATTGATCGAAATCAACGAAGCCTTTGCCGCCCAGGTCATCGCCTGCCAGCGCGCGTTTGCATCTGATGAATTCGCACGGTTTCACTTTGGACAATCCAAAGCCATCGGCGAAGTTCCTACTGAAATTTTGAACGTGAACGGAGGTGCGATTGCTCTCGGACATCCTGTCGGGACCACGGGGGCAAGGCTCGTTCTAACGCTGCTACGCGCCCTCAAGGAAAAGAAACTGAAACGAGGTCTGGCAACACTTTGCATTGGCGGAGGCCAGGGGATGGCCATGTGGCTCGAAAGCGAACTCTAGAAACGGGAATCGCAAGCGATCGCTGAAGCAAGTCTGGTAAGGTCAATGAAGGATTTGAAATGAGAATCAATGCTCAGGAGTCCATCATGAACAATCTGCATCTGACCAATTTTGACGTCCATCGCGACTTTCATGGAATGATGACAGCCATTCTGAATGTCCCGGATCAACCAGTTAATATTTTCAACGAGAGCGTCATGCACGATCTCGACGAATTGATTCGAGCGGTCGAGCACGATGATTCTGTGCGGGCACTCGTTTTTCGAAGTGGTAAAGACAGCGGATTTCTGGCGGGAGCGGATCTGAAGATCATCGGATCGCTCACAACGCCCGAATCCGCTCAGGAAATCTGCTGGGCGGGGCAGGAATTGCTCCGTCGCTTGGAGGCTTTGCATGTTCCTACGGTCGCAGTGATTTCAGGGGTCTGTCTCGGGGGGGGCCTGGAATTTGCCCTGGCGTGCAAACATCGCATCGTTGTCGATGACCCGCGCACAAAACTCGGCCTGCCCGAAGTAGAACTCGGTCTGGTCCCCGGGTGGGGGGGAACCCAGAGACTGCCTCGATTGATCGGCGTCTCCGCCGCGCTGCCGATGCTTCTGACCGGAAAAAAGGTCGGTGCGAAGGATGCCGCTCGCATCGGATTGGCGGACGTCGTGTGTCAGGCCGATGCTGTCGACACCGAGGTTGCAATGCTGCTGGGAGTCCATCTGACGGGGGATCCCGTTGAAAACTACGAACGGGATACCGGCTTTAACATGTCCAGGTTCTGGGATTCGTTTGCTCGCCCCAGTCATCGGGATGGCATTTTCACCTGGATGAAAGATCGAACGTGGATCGGTCAACGGCTCGTGATGCAGATCGCTCGACGCAGCATCGCGTCTCGATCGCGTGACTATCCCGCTCTTCAGGGAATCCTCACCGCAGTGACGGCGGGATTACGAGACCGGCGTGAGGACGGATACCGAGTGGAACGTGAAGAGTTCGGCAAGCTGCTGATGACAGATGTCCATCACAGCCTGCTCGGCCTGTTCTTCCAGCGAGAACGGGCTCGCAAGTCGGAAACCTGGGTTCCCAACATGTCCGGCAAACCACGTCGCGTCCGCAAGATCGGCGTGATTGGTGGTGGCACGATGGGAGCCGGAATTGCTCACTGGGCCTCGATGCAGGGCTTCGAAGTCGTCATGAAGGAAGTGAACGCCGACTTGCTGAATGCTGGTCTGACACGGATTCGGGACCTGTTCGATGAATCGGTCCGCAAGCAGGCCGTATCGCCGTCAGATGCTGCGGTTAAGATCGGAGCAATCACCGCTACGACCGACTGGCGAGCGTTCTCGGATGTCGATCTGGCGATCGAAGCCGTTACTGAACGGATGGACATCAAGCAATCGGTCTTTCGAGAACTGGAACTGTATTGTCCGCGGCACGCAATTCTGGCATCGAACACCTCGGCGTTGTCGATCGGCTCCATCGCGGAAGCAATTGCTGATAAAGGACGGGTGCTCGGTCTGCATTTCTTCAATCCGGTACATCGCATGCAACTGGTTGAGATTGTTCGTACTGAACAGTCGTGTGATGAAGACATTGCAACGCTGGTCGACTTCGTCAAGAAGCTGGGAAAAGTTCCGCTGGTCACGACAGATAGCCCAGGTTTCGTCGTGAATCGAATCCTGTTCCCATACCTGGATGAAGCAGTCCGACTGCATTGCGAAGGAGTTTCGACCAACGACATCGACCGTGCTTTGAAACAGTTCGGGATGCCGATGGGGCCACTCGAACTACTCGATCAGGTGGGACTCGACATCGCGGCTCATGTCGCCGTCACCCTCAACGGACTCAGCCCCGAACCGAGTCCCACCGCGGGGGTTCTGCAGGAAATGACGTCTGAGGGAAACACAGGTCGTAAATCAGGGCGAGGTTTTTATCTGTATGGCAATGGCAAACATCGTGGTCGTGCCACCGGTTCGCAAAAAGTTGCTCCAAAGAAAATGTCACAGGACGATATTCGTGATCGAATTATCCTGCGGCTCGTTAATGAAGCAGCCAAGTGTCTTCAAGAAGGAGTTGTTACTGAAGCGTGGATGATCGACTTGGGGATGGTACTGGGGACGGGGTTTGCACCGTGCCTCGGTGGCCCCCTGCGGATGTGTGAATTGAAAGGATACGGAGACGTTGTCGAGAAGCTGGAATACTTCCAGAAGACAACGGGAGCAAGGTTTACTCCTGCGAAATGGCTGGTCGATCAGATCGAACACCATCAGGCCAACACGGAGAACTAATGCCACATCATGACTTGTTTTTGGATGCGCCCATCAGCCGGAACGCGTTAGCGTCCGGTTCCAACCGGCGATAATCAGCAACGAAGATTGAAACACAGGCCTGTGCAATACACACATCCCTGCGACATCAAGAAGTGAGGGAATCATGATTGCCAAACTGAACGAATTTCCGAATGAATCGTCGGACTTGACCCCAGTCATTCCTCCGGCCATCGCGAGCCGGGCCAGTGAACCGACGTTTGCAGAAACGGCTCTGAAGCTGGGTGGAAAGAGTGACGAAGAAGTCCGTCGTATGGGTGCCGTCGACAAGGCGGACGACCAGGTCGAAACCATGTTTCGACAACAGCACCAGACAGCGAACAGCCCGATCCATCGCGCGGTCTGGGATACTTCAGTCCCCATCGATCTCTTCTCTTCTGAGCCCTCCGCGGCATCGCCACTGGTGGCTCGGGTGATGCGAGAATCGTTGCAGATCGTCGAAGGACATTTGTACCGAAAGACGCTGCACGATGAACGGGGAAAGCTGCGAGCAGAAGTTCTGCGTGAACTGGGCGACGTCGGTTACTGGGGCTTGCTCGTTGATCAGGCCTATGGAGGGAGCGGAACGTCGTTTTCGCAGTTCGCTCCGTTCCTGACAAAGATGGCCCAGTTCGATCCAACGATCGCTGGGCTGGCGTCTGTTCATGGGTGCATCGGGGCCGTGGATCCGCTGCAATCGTTTGGTAACCCGGAACAGAAGCAACGCTTCCTGCCGGGGCTGGCCAACGGGCAGCGGTTGTCGGCCTTCGCATTAACGGAACCATGTGCGGGCTCGGACCTGACGGCACTTCGGACTGTGGCCGTCAAGCGAGGTGATACCTATTACGTCACTGGCGAAAAGCTGTTCATCACGAACGTGACACCTGGACGAACGATCGGCCTGGTCTGTCTGATCGAAGGTCGACCAGCCGTCCTGATTGTCGATCTGCCGAACGAAGAAAACGATTCGTTCCGCCTGAAACAATATGGGCTGTATGCCCTGAAGCACGCTTACAACCAGGGAATCGTGTTCAAAGACTTCCCCGTTCCGGCCGAGAATCTTCTGGATTCCGGCGATGGAGATGGTCTGAGCATTGCCTATCACGGATTGAACCGGGGGCGAGTTGCACTGTGCGCCAATGCTGCCGGAACGATGCGGCTGATGCTCGCGAACATGATTCCCTGGGGTCGGTTCCGCAGGACGTATGGCCAGGCGATTCAATCTCGGGAACTCGTCCAGCGCCGAATGGGCCATCTGGCCGGTCTGATTGTCGCTTGTGACGCCATTACCGAATGGACCGCCGGTCTATTGGATCGAGGATACCGTGGTGAGATGGAATGTATCGTTGCGAAGATTTTCGGTAGTGAATCGCAGAAGGAAGCCGCAATCGAACTGTTTATGAAAACGCACGGCGGCCGTTCGTTCCTGCATGGCCATCTGTTCGGTGATAACGTCCATGAGTTTCTCGCTCCCTGCATCTATGAGGGGGAAGGAGAAATGCTGGGGATGGCCTTCTTCAAATCACTCGTGAAACATCATGGCCGCGAATTCTTCGAACCGATCGGCATGGCCCTGGCCGCGAAGGGAATCAAGCAGCCCAACATGGCCAACCCGGCTCACCTGTGGGCGTTGAAAGGCCCGTTGATGAACTACGGGAAATGGTTTGTCAGTCAGAGCCTACATCGAGCCCATTACGAACTACCGGAGATGCCTGCGAAATTGCGTCAACATGCCGAGTTCGCAGCCAACTGGCTGCAACGAAGCGCCCTGGAAATCAGTGGCACGATGAGGAAATTCCAGTTGAAACTGGCTGACCGGCAATGTCGTATGGCAGAGCTGTCCGGCCGAGTTCAAACAGCTGTCGTCATTCTCTGCACAAGTCTGTACGCCGCCCGTCAAAAGAATGGGCTCGTCACCGAAGCTGCAGATACGATCTGTCAGGAACTGCGCCGACGCATGACGGGAGGATTACCAACGGACCGGTACTTCAAGCAAACCACAGCACTCGGCAGTGCCATCGCCGAAGGCCATTTCCCGGGCCTCGACGAAACGCCACAAGCCGAACTGATGATGCCGTACTCAACGAAGTCTTGATTCCAACGAGCGTTTACTTTCGGAGAGTTTGTCTCACAGAGACACGGAGAGTTATGGGAGCGAGATTATTGCTTTGATTTTCGAATCTCGCTTTCTCTGCGTCTCCGTGCCTCCGTGAGAACCCAGAAAGGCGACTCGAACGATTCGCATGAGCGAGTGATTCGGGCGCTGTCGGCCCAACAGGCTGTGCCGGACTCTTTCCCGGTGATGACACCTATAGGCAATGTATACAAACTGAGGATGCCGTACTCAACGCAGTCTTGATTCCAACGAACGCTTACTTTCGAAGAGTTTGTCTCACAGAGACACGGAGACACGGAGAGTTATAGGTGCGAGGGTATTGCTTTGATTTTCGAACCTCACTTTCTCTGCGTCTCCGTGCCTCCGTGAGAACCCAGAAAGGCGACTCGGACGATTCGCATGAGCGCGTAATGCGCTGTCGGCCCAGCATCATCGGACGTTGGATTCGCCAAGCCGCCGCCAGCATCCCTGTCGCAAAACGATGGCCAGCAGTCGCGTAGGTCAGGCTGTGCCTGACTCTTTCCTAGTGATGACGATGATGGGCAATGTATACAAACTGAGGATGCCGTACTCAACGAAGTCTTGATTCCGATGAGCGTTTACTTTCGAAGAGTGTGTCTCACAGAGACGCGGAGACACGGAGACACGGAGAGTTATAGGAGCGAGATTATTGCTTTGAGTTTCGAAACTCACGTTCTTTTCGTCTCCGTGCCTCCGTGAGAACCCAGAAAGGCGACTCGGACGATTCGCATGAACGAGTGATTCGGGCGCTGTCGGCCCAGCAGCATCGGACGTTGAATTCGCAAGTCACAGACTTAATCTCGGCTTCTAATTACCACGCAATGTCGCGACTATCGGCAGCCGAACCGCTGTACGAACGGCAAAAGCCGCTGCCAGCATCCCTGTCGCAAAAACGATGGCCAGTAGAATCATCAAGGAACCAATTGGAACATCGCCTCCGCGTCCGATCAGGTTCGGTGCAACTGCCAGCAATGCTGAAATCGCGCCGGCCAGCAGGCCCCATGTCAGGACAAACGCATTTTCCAGAAGGACCAGTGTTCCCACGGTTCGGGCACGGTAGCCGATGGCTCGCAACAGAGCCAACTCGGTTTGGCGTTCCAGGACGTTACGTAGCATGACCGTTGCCAGACCAAAAGTTCCGAGCAGCAAGCCCAAGCCTCCCAGAGTCTGAAAGGTCGATAGATACGTGTTTTGTACAGACAGGAACCGCGCCAGACGCTCGGCGACTGGTTCAGCATCGAAGCCGTATTCGGCGAGTTCCGTTTCCAGGAAAGTTGCTGTGGTATCCGCCAGTTCCGAAGGGACTTCGATCAGGAAATACTGAAAGCCCTTTTGTTCGGGATAAATCCTGACGAAGTCTGCTTCGTTCATCACCAGAACACCCTGGAACACACTGTCCTGATACATCCCGGCGATCTTCAGTTCGTGCTGTGGATGTTCCTGATCGGGGATTGGAATCGATTGACCAGGAAACTTGTGCAGCGAGAACATCAGGGTATTCAAATCTCCGAGGACGGGGATGGCGTCTGTTTTTCGCGGTCCCGTCCCAATCTCTTTCCAGGTCCCTGTCGCAAAGGCGAACCGCCCTTCATCAATCAGCGACTGAGGTGCCCCCAGAATCGTCGGAACGCGTGTCTGATACAGATTCAGGCAACTCGCATCTTCACCCGGTTTCACGCGAAACGGAACGACTCGCATCTCCTTCAGGACTCTGGCGGCAGGGGAATCCGGTTCGGCTTTCAGTTGCAGTTTGCTGCGTCCTTCAACCGTATTCAGGTCGTAAAGAATGGGACTGCTGGTCTCGGCGACGAGCGCGAATCCGCCGTTCCCCGACTTTCTGTCGGGAAGCTCACTGGTCGGATTTCGGCGGAACGCCGCCACGGTCACGATCAGGAATGTGGCCGTCGCGATCATCCCTGCGGTCATCACACTGCGTACTCGTTGCCGCGAAGCGTTGCGCAGACCGAGTCGACTGATAGCCATGGTTCCCGTTCCGCGCACCATGGAAATCGTTCCGGTCGCTTCATTCCCGGTCTGAACACCCACCTCCAGCCAGCCCGAAAGGAATGACAGGGACGCGACGAGTGACAGAATTCCCACGCCAAAAAACGCTGCTGCAGCGGGGAGCAGATTCAAGACTGCACCGATCGTCAGCAGCAGGGCCGCCGCAGTACAATAGCCGGCGCGCCGTCGAGCAATCTTTGCACGAGCGCGATGTGCCTGAAGATCAATTTCACGCTCTGTGATCCCCGACAATTGTTCACGCAGACTGAGCCCCCCCAATTGCCTCAGTCCCCACCAGATGGAAATCAGCGATGCCACAACGGAACCCGCAAACCCGGCCGGAAGACTGACCACTCCGATGTGCAGGATCAGGTTCCGAGTTCCGATGGCACCGACCCACCAGTGCGTCAGCCCGTAAATCATCAACCTGGCATATCCGACCGATGCCAACAGTCCGATCACTCCCCCTGCAATAACGACAGCCAACCCTTCCTGCATCATCTGCCATCGGACCTGCTGCGGAGAAAATCCAATCGCTCCAAGCAGGCCCAGGTCTCGCACCCGCTGTTCCACTCCCAGTCGGAACAACAGTCCGATCAGGATCATTGCGGCAACAATCAAAAACAGGCTGAAGCCGATAAACAGCCCCGAGAAGTCGGTCGAGCCGTTCGCCGCCAGCAGTCCAATCGCTTTAACCGGTTGAAACGCCAGTCCGAGTTGGACCGGATCAATCTGTCCAAGAATCGCCGCAGAAAAATCCTCAGAGCGGATCGGTTCCTTGCGTGTTGCCTGAGATGCGAATCTGACGGTCGTCAACGTGCCGTAACGGCTGGGCCAGAGGCCTCGCGCTGTCGAGAGTGGCAGAAACAGTTTGGGAGTCGCGCGGTACTGATCCCAATAGTCGTCGTCGCGCGGTGTGACGGCCCCCAGTTCCATATCAAACGGTTTATCCCAATCCGCGAGGGAATCGACATCCGTGATCCCCTTGACCTCAGGAGTCAACCGGCGATCGATAGCCGCCCCTGACATCTTCACGATTCCACGGACGAAGAATGAACGTTCTTCTTCCGGCAATTCTCCGCGTGAACCGACCAGGTGATAGGCGATCCGGATCTCATCTCCGACCTTGACTTTCAGATCGTCGGCCAGCCACTCGTTAATCACGACGTCATTTTCACCGAGTTCCTTTGGCTTCTCACCGAGAAACTCGAATCGACCGAACGGAGAAGAATCCAGTTCCAGCAGATCCAGGCCAGCGACGGTCGAATACATCGAGTATCCAGCGGCAGACTTGTGGCGGTCCTTCAACGATTGCAACGCGTCACGATCTTTGGCGACAGCTCGCTTCAGCAGATCACCGACATCCAGCTTCGGATTCCAGATCTGATTGGCGAGATACACCATGACGGGTGATGTCGACAGCCTGGCTTCTGTCGCAGCCCGTCGTGCGGCCTCAGCCAGCTTGTCTTCCAGGATCATCTGTTCGGATTCAATCTGCTCACAATTCAAGGCGTCGTTATGGACAAGTCGCAGGTTGAGGTCTGCCAGTTGAACTTTTTTACGCAGTTCAACATCAAATGAACTTGCCAAGGCTGTTGCCGATTTGAGATTCTCGACATGGGGACTTCCGACAAACAGAGAGTTTATCCGAGCAGGCTTGCGAGTCGGATTGCGACGCGTCGCGCGAACCTCTTCCAAACCCAATCGTTCCTGCAGCACATGCAGATCCATGAAGACATTGAGTGGCAGCGACTGTGTCGGATTCAATCCAAACCGTGACAGGCCATTCTCTGCCGGCGCGATGCCACTGACGGTCAACACGATTTCCTGCGAGTCATTATCCTTGTTTCCAAGCAGAGTATCTCGAGGAACCGCGCTGGGAATTTCGATCCAGAGCGTGACCTGATCGCCCACTTTCGCATGCAGGGCTTCGGCAACCTGTGTATTGAGCACCACGCCGGTGCCTGCCGGTTGCTGTACATTGCCAACATCGATCAGCGACCAGACTCCGTGGTCGATCCCATAGACAGAGACCTGTCCCGCACGACGTGACGTTCCACCCGACTTTGCCTGCATCGCCCCACGCATGATGATTGCAGGAGCGACGGAGCGATCTTTGAGTTGCACTTCACCAGCGAGTTCTTCACGGAAGAATCGAGGCCCGCTGAGCACAAACTCGACCTGCCCGAGACGATCGAAAGTCATTTTCCGCAAGCTGGCCCGAACAGATTCACCGACGATCAGCGCACCGCCGATGACGGCAGTCCCGACAACAACCCCCAGCATCACGGCGAGGTTTGTTCGCCAGTAATGGATCAAACTGTTTATCATCAACTGCTGACGAGTCATGCCATCGCCTTGAAGTTCCCGGCCATCGATTCGAACACGTCTTTAACCTTACTCCGAAACTCCACGATAATCAGCGCCAGGTGACAAGACCACTGTTGCCAGCACTGTCTTCGGGGGACCGTTGTCGTAGCCGATTTGTGGACGCACGTTCTGGGAATCGTCGAAGTCTGAGGTGCCTGTTCGAGTTTCGAGTTGACAACCGGTAACGCGAAAACCGGCGGGGTGCTCGGTGATTGACTGTCCAGATTCGGTGATTTGCTGATTTTCTGAAGAATTGCCGGTTTTTGAGTGATATCCGTGAGACAATCTCGCCTTGGCAAGTGAGTGAAAATTCCAATATTCACCCAATCTGTCCTTCGGAGCTTTCAAATGTCCATGACAACAACCGCCGGTGTGAAAAATCAGGGGCCCTGGTGGCATCGATTTTCGATTCGGTTCTGCACGATTCTGCTGTTCATCCTTGTCTATCAGACGATCGGATTTCTGACCGACGACATCTGGCGGGTGGCCGGACCTGATTATCAGGCGTTGGAAGCGCAATCGGCCGCTGCTCCGGTACAGGCCAAGGTCGATTCCATCAATGCCGAGATCGGAAAGTTGCAACGACTGTCACGAGACAAGCGAGTCAACCAGACCGAATTGCGGGAAATCACAACGACCTCGCAGCAGACATGGAATCAGTTACAGGAATTTCGCAAGCTGGCAATTGCCAAGCAGAAGGAACTGTCGCCATCAGAACAGCAGGCGCTGGATGACGCACAGATCCTGTTCCTGAAAAACCAGCAGGCGGGCCTGGAACTCCAATCGGAACTCGCTGAACTGACACGTAAGGAAGCGAGTCTGCGCGATGCTCTGGAAGACACCCAGACAGAGTTACGACAGCACCAATCCAAGGTTCAAGCCGAGTACGCACAGCTGATGAATCGCCATCAGTTCTTCCTGGGTTGCATGCAGTTGCTGGTGCTGATTCCCTTGATCATCGCGAGCGGGTACGGTTTTTACAGATCACGTCAAAGTCGCTGGCTTCCGTTCGTTCAGGCGTTCGGTGGAGCCGTCATCCTGAAGGTGATTGTTCTGCTGCATTCGTACTTCCCGCTCGACATGCTGATTTATCCGCTTGTCGCGACTGGGTTAATCGTCGTGGGGGTACTTCTGTGGGGGCTGATTCGGTTGGTATCGCAGCCGAATCGTCAATGGCTGCTTCGACAATACCGGGACGCTTATCAATCGTTTCTGTGCCCGATTTGCGATTACCCGATTCGTCGCGGGCCATTGAAATTCCTGTTCTGGAATCGCAAATCTCTCAAGCGGCTGCAGATTCCGCAGCAGATCAGTGGCGCCGCTGATGAGAAGTACACTTGTCCCTGCTGCGCAACATCACTCTTTGAAGAGTGCCCGTCGTGCCATCACATCCGGCATGCCTTGCTGCCCGCCTGTGAATGCTGCGGGACTCTTAAGGAACTCGGTCCAGTGCAATGATCTGCTGCCGTCTGAACACCCCGCAGACGAGGTCTGGTCTATTTCGGTGGAAAACGCTTGATCATCGTGATTTCGTTTCCCTGCGGATTATGGCTGACTTCATCCATGAAGCTGCGAATCAGCAACAGTCCACGTCCTCCCATGCGATCCATATTGATCTTTTCGTGGGATCACGAACTTCAGACGGCTTATAGCCGGGGCCGTCATCGCCTATGACAAAACGGACTTCTGTCGGTGAAAGATGGGCCGTCAGTCGGACTCGACGCTGAGCATAGCGTTCCTCGTAACGTCGTTGCTTTGCCAGGCTGTAGAAGACGGATTCCTCTTCCTGCCGAAGTTCGGAATCGAGTTCAAGGTTTCCGTGGTAGATTGCGTTTGTGAGCGACTCGTGAATCGCCATTCCAATTCGCGTGATTTGCAAATCGTCGGAATGTCGCATGGTTTCAAGCTGCTCTTGCAGGTAGGCAATCAATGGAGAAATCAAAGCCGTGTCGTTTTCCAGTACGAACCGCGATTCGACCATATCGAGAGTACTGAGGACACGTCGACGATGCTGTTGTCCGCGCGACACAGACAAAACGCTTTTGATCGTTTCGATCAGGTTGCTGGCGAGAGCACGTTTGGGAACATAGCTGGCAGCTCCCATTTTCAGGGCCCCAACGGCGACCTCTTCGTTTCCAAAACTCGTCATCAGAACAACAGGGACGCCATAGCCGCGGGACTTGATCGATTCGACCAGTTCCAGTCCATTCATTTCGGGCATCTGCAAATCTGTGATGATGACATCGGGCATGTCTGCGGCAGCGACATCCAGGGCGTGCTTCCCGTTTTCAGCATAGGTTACAGCCGCATCCGCAAGACTTCGTTCCAGAAGCCCCCCGACCAGACGCCGCTCGACAGGCGAATCATCGACGACGAGGATGCGGGTTTTCATCGGAAAGTTCCCCTTCACGAAAAATCGAAGCCGGTCATGACGAAACTCGAAGCCAAAAACAGTCGCACGGCGAGTCAATCCTGCAACGTCGAACCAGTTTTGGCAAACGATCTCACACACGTTCGCATAACGGCCTGCTTGTGCGTTGAGCCCCACCCGCAGACTGCAGGCCATTGATAAGCGACGGCACGAAGTCTCAGCTCTGAATTTTTCTTTCAAGTGCTGCCGTGAATTGTTGAACGGCTTGCTGCAATTCCTTGTAGGTCGCCTCAGCCTCGTGAAGCTGGTTTGTGCGGCCCATCAGTTCCAATCGTTCCGTGACCGAGACGGCGGTTTCAGCTTCGAAAGTGGAGAGTGATCCTCGCAGTGTATGTGCCACCTGTTTAAGTTCAATCGCGTTCTGGTGATCGATAGCGTCCCGGATCTGGTCCATCCAGTGCGAATACTCACCCAGAAAAATTCCGGCGACTTCCTTCAGAAGACTCTCGTCTCCACCTGTCCGAACAAGAGCCGCACCCCAGTTGAGTACCGCATTGCTGACAGGCTCGTCATTGTTGGCGTGGACGGGGGCCTCGTCCGAGGCGATTGGGGTCATGACAAATCGCCGGATGGCATCATTCAGTTCTCTAATGCGGAACGGTTTGGAAACATAACCATCCATCCCCGCTTGCAGGCAGCGTTCCCGATCTCCCTTCATGGCTGCGGCTGTCATCGCGATTATGGGAATGTGTCTCGTTGTCTGACGTTCTCGCCGACGAATTTCTGCCGTGGCTTCCAGGCCGTCCATCTCTGGCATTTGCATATCCATCAACACGACATCGAAGTCCTGCTGATCCAGGGCCGCCAAAGCTTCAAGCCCATTGTTGGCGACCTTTAATGAGTGCCCCTGCTTTTCAAGCATGGAAACCGCCACTCGCTGGTTCACCGGATTGTCCTCGACCAACAGGATCTGCAGGGGGCGACAGGTATTTGCAAGGGGTTCAGCGATTGGTACTGCAGACGCTTCGCTGCTGGAACCGAGAGCCGCCAATATCGCACGATAGAGTTCGGCGCGTCGCACAGGTTTGTGGAGATATGCCGCAAATCCCAGGTCACGGCAACGGGTCGCATCTCCACTGCGGCCACCAGATGTCAGCATCATCAGCGTGGAAGTGACGCGATCAGGGTGTGATTGAAGCCACTCGCCAACCATGAAACCGTCCATTTCAGGCATATGGGCATCGAGGATGACGAGAGCAAATGGTTCACCCTGGTTCCAGTTCAATTCAATCGCTCGCATGGCTTCGGCGCCGCTGTCGACGAGCGTCGGCCTCATCTGCATCTGTTCGAGTAACTCCTGCAAGATGCGGCGATTTGTGGCATTGTCGTCGACGACCAGAACCGGCAGACCTTGCACGCTCGCTGGTGCAATCACACAGTCACTTTTCGTTTCGACATGAGAGACGGCAAATCGCGACGTGAAATGAAAGGTACTCCCTTCCCCAAGGTTGCTTTCCACCCAGATCGTTCCGCCCATCAATTCCACGAGTCGGGAAGTGATGGTCAAGCCGAGTCCTGTGCCGCCATACTTGCGAGTCGTTGATGTATCGGCCTGCGCAAATGCCTCGAAAATCGATTGCTGCTTGTCCTTCGAGATTCCCAATCCAGTATCTTTGACACGAAAATGCAGGATCACATCCGTATCCGTCGCAGACTGAAGTTCGACGTCGACGACGACTTCGCCCTTGTCAGTAAACTTAATTGCGTTACCAATCAAATTGATCAGGACCTGGCGCAGTCGTACCGAATCGCCAACGACGATCTCAGGAACGGCAGCGTCGATTCTCATCGCTAATTCAAGTCCTTTTTCCGATGCTCGCAGAGACAGTGTGCTTACCGCCTCACCAATCGACTCTTGAATATTGAAGTCGATAGCTTCCAGATCAAATTTTCCTGCCTCGATCTTTGAGAAGTCCAGAATGTCATTGATGATCCGTAGCAGAGAACTGGCCGACGAATTCACGGCATCCAGATATTCGCGCTGTTCAGGAGTCAGCGAGGTGTTGAGGGCTAATTCTGTCATGCCGATGATTCCGTTCATCGGGGTGCGGATTTCGTGACTCATGTTCGCCAGGAATTCACTCTTGGCTCGAGCCGCCTGTTCGGCACTCTCACGAGCGGCCAGAAGATGCTGTTCTGTTTGCTTTCGCTGTGTGATGTCTTCAGCCACACCCAGAAATCCAGAGATTTCTCCTTCGGCGTTCGTTACCGTCGTGACGACAAGACTGACGGTAAAATGGCTGCCATCTTTTCGCACGTAAGTCCACTCGCGGCGATCAAAACGGTTCAGCCTGGCGTAGGCAACGAAAACTTCGAATCCCTCAACGCGGTATCCCAGTTCTTTTGACATTTCTGTGCCACGTGCCACAACTTCTTGTTCGACGTGCAGGATTCTGGGTGTCTGCTTTCCGACAATCTCCTCGGCTGAGTAACCCAGCAGATTCTGTGCTCCAGAATTAAAAACCTGAATCAGTCCATTGATGTCTGTTGAGATAATCGAGACCTGCGTTGCGGCGTCGAGTACCCCGGCTAATTGAGCATTTACTGCTTCGAGAGCCTGCTCGGCTCGTTTGCGATCAGTGATATCACGTACAAAACCCGTGAAAATTCGGCGATTGTTGAGCTTGATTTCGCTGACCGTCAATTCCGCCTGAAATGTTGTTCCGTCACGGCGAAGGCCGGGAACCTCGCGACCGCCGCCGATCACGTGTCTCTCACCTGTGACGAGGTATCGTTGCAGGTATCCCGCGTGTTCGCTTCGATACGGGTCAGGCATCAGTCTATTGACGTTTGTTCCGATCAGTTCAGCGACGGGATATCCAAACAAGGTTTCTGCGGCAGGATTGGCGGACTCGATGACGCCCTGCTCGTTAATTGTGACAACCGCATCGACCGCCCCCTCCAGAATGGCACGGATCCGCTGTTCACTGTTCTGAAGCGAAAGACATTCCGTTCTCAGTCGTGCCGCCAGTATTCCGAAGCTTCGAGTCACCTGCCCCAGCTCATCACGCGTATCGACATGGATCTTCACATCATCCGAGTCTCCTGCAACCAGTCGTTGCGTGGCCTCATCCAGTTGGGAAACGGTCTGCATCACCGCCAGATAAAAGCCGACGAACAGGTAAGCCACGAGCAGTGAACAGAGCAAGGTCAGTACCACCACGATCATGCGCCGGTTCGCGAGCGTGGTGACTCGAGTTTTCAGTAACCGATCCAGCGTTGCTGCAGTCTGCAGATACAACGTGTCATGCTCCTTCAATACGTCGGTTCCCAACTGCCACATGTCATCGGGTGATACGCGTGATTCGGCACCTTGTGTTAACGCGTTGAGTGATTCGAGAAATCTGTCGGTGGCCTGAATACATCGATCCAATTCTGGACGCAAAACTTTGGGAAGGCTGGCGTCCGATGTTTCATGGATCGCCACTTCGAAGTGACGAATTATCGCATCTCGCTGAAGTTTGATTGTCCGTGACAGATACTCCAGTTGAAGATTATCCAGCACTTCGGCCGAGTTGCGAACGAGCAGCCCTGAGTAATAACCGCGTGCCTGACCGATCTGCTCGGCCGCTTGAGGCAAGACATTGACCGACAAATCCATCAGGTAGTACGAGTCGAGATCGGGGTCCAGAATGAGATTCGATCGATCTCCGACATGGCTCATAAGGTCCAGAACGCTGGCAATCAGCTTCGTGTGCGGGTTTGTGGGATCGATCGGTGAGACGTCGCTGGGATTTTCGCCAAGGACACGCCATTCGTTTTTGATCTGAAGCCACAACGGCGAGGTTCGCAGGATCTGACCGAGCTTGCGATCAACGATATCGATGGCCTGGACATCATCTTGCAGACGAATGTCGACTCGACTCAAATCCTGAGCGGCGTTTTTCTGATTCGCACGACTCCAGATCTGTCCCCGTCGTTCCCGCAGGTCAGCGGTAAACCGCTGCAACGGACGCAGGTATTCTGTCCCCAGTTGTTCCTTTGCCTAAAACGCAATGCGATGATTGAGTTCGTTGACAAGAAAAAACATGGCCAGCCCGAGGGGAAGGCCAAACAGGAGCGCGATCAATCCAAACTTGCGCGGATAGGTCAGTCGATTCAGCAATCGGATTGCCGGAGCGAAACCCTGTTTCATGGATACTGTCTTTCGTGAGCGAACAGTCGGCCAGTACGCTTTTCTATAGATTCATCGTCTTTCGGTTCATCGTACGGAGTTTTACTCAATCTACCCCCACAATTTGTTCCGTTTGCGAAAGATTGAAGTCAACAATTTCCATGACGCGAATTGCTGCAGGCTCGGTGCTATTCCCTCCCTTTCGGTTTACCGCAGCGATTTTCCACGTTATTTCCAGTGGACGCCAAATATCGCCAGCAGTTGCTCGCAGGCGAGTCGGCCGTGTGAAACCATCCTTGTCCAGAATCTGGAATTCGCGAGGTTGATTTCGGCGGTCCATGGGCACAATGTTTTGAAGGTCATTCAGATCGGGATCGGACAATGTTCAAATCATCCATTCATGTGATTGCCTTCCATCTGGTGTGGTGCCTGGTGTCGGATGCTGCCTGTGCGGCGGAACCGTTGGAACATCGCTGGGTTTACCTCCAGCAGAACTTACAGGTGACTGAGAATCTGCCGAAGATCGAGGCGATCCTCAGGCGGGCAGCCAAATCGGGATACAACGGCGTTGTCCTGGCCGACTATAAACTGAATATCCTCGATCGCGTCCCCGACCATTACTTCAAGAACGCCGCCAGATTCCAGGAACTATGCCGCGAACTGAATCTTGAGATCATTCCGACGGTTGCCAATTTCGGCTACAGCTCGGGGATTCTCGCACATGACCCCAATCTGGCTGAAGGGCTTCCCGCGCGCGACGTACCGTTCGTTGTACAAGGGGGGAAAGTCGTACTGGATGTCGAAAGCAAGAATCTGATTCCCGGCGACTTCGAAAGCTCGAAGGGTGACACATTCTCGGGCTGGGGTTATCAAGATGAACCAGGTCAGGGGACATTTGCTGACAGCGTGATTAAGCATGGGGGAAAGTCGTCACTGCGTATCCAGAACGCCCCGGGGATCGAAGGGAATCGGCGTGTCAGCAAGTCGATCAAGGTTCGTCCATGGTCGCAGTTTCATGCCTCGGTCTGGATCCGTACAGAGGGCTTTGAATCTGCAAGCGAGACCAGGATGTTTGCCATGTCGCCGTCGGGGCGAGTTCTCTCACACAGTAACCTGGGGGTGAAGCGCGATCAGGATTGGACGCTTCATCATGTTGTGCTCAATAGCCTCGACAGCAGCGAGATTCGGTTCTATCTCGGGACCTGGGGTTGTCGTGGTGGCAAACTCTGGATGGATGACGCTACGCTGATCGAGGAACCGTTCGTGAATCTTGTCCGTCGCCCCGGCTGTCCGTTGAAAGTCACGGACAATTCTCGCCAGACGACCTATGTTGAAGGACGTGACTTTGCGGAGTTACGCGATCTGAAACTCGGCAATACCCCATGGCCAGGCGAATTCGATGTTTATCATGAACCACCATCGCTGGCGCTGTCGCCTGGTTCAACGATCAAAGAAGGACAGAAACTGCTGGTCAGTTACAGCCATGCCGTCACTATCTATGATGCTCAGGTTCCATGTTCTTTGACCGAACCAAAGGTCTTTGAAATTGTCGAAGATCAGGTTCGGCGCGTGCAACAGCTGTTGAAGCCAAAAACCTATTTCCTGAGCCACGACGAAATCCGCGTTGCCAACTGGAGCGACCCGGAACGTGCCTCGGGCAAATCGGCCGGGGAGCAACTGGCAGAAAACGTGCGTCGATGTGCTGAGATCATTCGCAGGATCGATCCCCATGCCAGGTTGTGCATCTGGAGCGACATGTTTGACCCGCACCACAACGCCGTCAAGGACTTTTACCTCGTCAATGGCGACCTGGCCGGTTCTTGGAATGGCCTGCCGAAAGACACGATCATCATCAACTGGAACAGTGGCAAACCATCACCCAGCCTGAAACATTTTGCTGAACAGGGGCATACGCAGATCCTCGCGGGGTACTACGATGCCCCACCCGGTCGCATTCGCGACTGGTTGAACGTCGGCAAGGATGTCCCCCAAAGTCTCCGCGGCGCGATGTATACCACCTGGCAAGGCAATTTCACCGATCTGGAGGCATTTGCAGCCGCGGCCTGGGGCAGTCGCAAGTGAATCCAACAAATGACCGTCCAGTGAATTCAGGAATCTCTCAGGTTCCTCGATTCACAGGATGCGAACAGGAGTCCCGCTTGCTGTTCCGGTTCGTTCCTCAGACAATGGATTTTCGCCAATCGCTGGTGTAATTGACGTGTAAATACATCGAACGACAAGACAGACGACTTATGGATATTGCCAAGACTCTGATCCGACACGGACTGGCTTCCCGCGAGCAAATCGATTCCGCCCTGCCGAAAACGGGGGGACGCCGGTTGGATCGTGTGCTCGTTGAACTGGGGATCGTCTCGGAAGATGACGTTTTGAAGGCGTTTGCCGATGAACTTGGCATGCCGTTCGTCGATGTCAAACGAGAATTGATTGACCGTGAACTGCTGATGCAGTTCCCCACGACAGCGGTCTTTCGACATTCACTGCTGCCGATTTCACGTAAGAACGGTAGTGTTGTCGTTGCCACGTCAGATCCCTTCAACCTGGAAGCGTTGGAAGAACTGGAATCGGTCAGTGGATTCCATCTGGTCCCAGTTCTGGCGCGCCGCCTGGATGTGGTTGACCTGATCAAGGAGCATCTGGGAGTTGGTGGAGATACGCTGAACGAACTGGTCGCCCAGCGTTCGGCTGACGGAGTTGAACTGCTCAGTGACATTTCCCAGGACGATGGCGACCTGGCTCAACAGGCCGAAAATGCCTCGGTCATCAAGCTGGTTAACGAACTGCTGCTGGAAGCTCTGGAGCAGCAGGCGAGTGACGTGCATATCGAGCCCCAGGAAAACGGGCTGATCATCCGGTATCGCGTCGATGGATTGCTGCGGGTTCAACCGGTGCCTGAATCAATCATGCACTTCTACGCTGCGATTGTGACTCGCTTGAAGATCATGTCCAAGCTGAACATTGCCGAGAAGCGCATTCCTCAGGACGGTCGTATCAAGCTGAAGATCTCTGGCCGTGAGATCGATGTCCGTGTTTCGATCATCCCGATGATCTATGGCGAAGGGGTCGTCCTGCGACTGCTCGACAAAAGCCGGATGGTGTTCAATCTGAAAAATGTCGGCATGCCGGACGATATGGCAAAGACGTTTCACGACTTGATTGCGATGCCCCACGGTATCGTCCTGGTCACAGGCCCTACCGGGAGCGGAAAGACGTCGACCCTGTACAGTGCTCTTAATGAAATCAAAGATCCATCGATCAAGATCATTACGGTGGAAGACCCCGTGGAATATCAGAATCCGGGCATCAGCCAGATTCAGGTTCACAGCAAGGTCGGCCTGACGTTCGGTGCCGGTCTGCGCAGTATCCTGCGACATGACCCCGACGTGATCCTGATCGGGGAAATTCGCGATGGCGAAACGGCTGAGGCCGCGATCCAGGCGTCGTTAACCGGTCACCTCGTTTTCAGTACCCTGCACACCAACGACGCCCCCAGTGCTTTCGCGCGACTGATTGATATGGGAGTGGAACCCTACCTGGTTGCCAGTACCGTGGAAGGAGTCCTGGCACAGCGACTGGTGCGAGTCCTGTGCAAGAAATGCAAAGTCCCCTACAAGCCCGACCCTGAAGAGGTCCCTGAAGACTTCCCGCGTCCTATCCCTGAGAACTTCTGGAAGCCCGCCGGTTGTCGTGAATGTCGCGGAACCGGTTATTCAGGTCGACGAGCGATCTTTGAATTGCTGCGTACCGACCCCGAAATCGGTCGGCTTTGCGTCGCCCGAGCCAGCGCCACCGCGATACGTGACCACGCCCTAAAAAGCGGCATGATCACACTGCGACTCAACGGATATCAGAGAGTCATCGATGGAACAACGACGCTGGATGAAGTCTTGCGAATCACCAAGGGTGACGTTTCGTAAGACTACGCCTTACGAATGAACTCGGCGGCGTAGCTGCGGACTCGTTGCCCGTTCAAGACGTGGAACATCCGCAGTTGCTGCACGGTTTCCTGGCTGAACCGCCCCAATGGGACGTGGATCAGTTTCTTCCCATAACGCTTGGCTAGACGACGCCAGGCGGGACCAGGAGGAGCATAGCTGAGCAGTGCCACGTGGCGTTCGCGAGCGTGGAAACAGGCCGCCGCCAACAATCGCTCTTCCATCGTATCGACGAAATCGAATCGTCCGTTCGACCAGATGTCTGGAACAGGGCGTGGCGGAAACAGGAACATCGCTCCGCCGTAGGTCGCCTGACCAATTCCCGGGCCCACCATATTTTCCAGATAGTTCGACGCAAACAGCGCCAACGTCGATTCGTCATGGTGTTCGGCGTGCCACGTGACGCGCCAGGGATAGTCGCGAGGATCGGCCGGGCTGTCGAACAGCATCACGACACAATCCAGGCTTCCACGTGTCGGAGGCAGCACTTTGACATACAGATCACCTGTATGCCAGTTACGCAATGTCTCACGGATATCGAGGCCGTCTTTCAGGCTGGTACTGAACTTTTCACTGCGAGCCAGATCCGTTCCCAGCATCGTCAGCGCCGTATCTTTGACGTGCGTTCGGAACCGTTCGACAGCAACGTCCTCAGGTGGCCAACTGCATTGATGATACGGATTCCACCGCATCTGCCATTCATCCTGTTGCGGCTTGGGAGGCTGCGGCTTCAATCGACAGGTACGCCATTCCATCGCCTGACCCGGCAGACGGTTGACCAGATTGACGAGGTCGCCATTCGAAAGATGTCCGCGATTGATTCCGAGCCGGATTTCCGGAAACGGAATCAACTGATGATAGGGATATTCACTCGCTGTCTGGGCCAGTGAGATGGCAAACTGGTCTCCGGCAATCTGCTGTGCCGCGACGATCAGCGTGTAAAGGGTCGGAGTCATCCGCCGTTCGATCAGAGTCAGATTCCGAACATACTGCAGATAGATCCGCAGCAGCTTTGGAGTGATCT
Organism: uncultured Planctomycetaceae bacterium; assembly: GCA_964609845.1. Taxonomy (GTDB): domain Bacteria; phylum Planctomycetota; class Planctomycetia; order Planctomycetales; family Planctomycetaceae; genus Schlesneria. Next base: position 62,701 of record CAZSTW010000010.1, read on the forward strand.
TTCGTGCCCGGTTCCCCAGTTCGGCCTTATATTGATCACGTGCGGCGAGCAGCATGGCCTTGACGCCGTCGAGCGACAGGTTTTCGTCGGCTTCGAGCTCTACACGGGCTCGCTCATACAGTCCCGTGATGAACGGCAGTTCGCCGAGCATGAAGAGCAGCGTCTCAGGGTCAGCCCGAAAAATCTTCGTCTCTTCGACATCATCATTCGTTACCACCGCTGGTGTGCGTTCGATGAACGCCTCGCGAATCCAGGGCCAATCGACAATTGAACAGACGAACAGGATTCGCTCGTACTTCTGTTCGAGTTCACGCAGTTGCGACGCCATGAAGATGGCGCGATCCTGCGGTTGTCCTTCGGGCAGGCGGCTGATACTCGGCAGTACAGCCGTTGCGAATTTGTCGGGTGGGACATGCTTGAGCGCATAGGGATCAGGAAGCGCTGCGGCATAACTTTCAAACTGGGCAGTTTCCAGATCGATAAATTGACAGGGCATCCGTTCCTGCTGCGCGATCCGTATGGCGGCGATTACTCCCTGGCAGGGATCGATTGGCACGTAGCTGAACGTTCTCGGTGTTTCGTCATCCTTCTCATCCTTTTCCTGGCTCCATTCGTTGACCTGAAACCCTTGTGGTTCCTCCTGTGTGACCAATGACACGTTCGGTAGAAACGCAATTGCACGTTCGACATCTTCCTGAAATGACGGCGGCAGTGGGACTGCCAGGCAGTCAAATGACTGCGTCAGCATGACTCGTCGAACTTCAATGGCAAAATCACCACTGCCATGAATGATTGGCAGACAGGTGATTCGATCGCTGAATTGCAGGACGTTCATGATGGTCGATCGTTACTGAATGTGTTGTTCGCGAAGGCTGCAGTCGAGGAATTGAACCGGTGGCCGTTTACTCTTCGTCGTCGTCCTCTTCGTCCTCGTCGTCATAGTCTGGATGCAGGGGGTCATCAGGATCGAAGAAGAAATCACCGAGTCCCATCGGCATGGTGTTGCCCCCGAGTGACTGCTGCCGTCGCTTGGCGGTTTCATTCAAATCGATGGCTTCTTCGCCCAGACAGTTGATCAAGGCTTCTTGCCAGACGAGATCCTTAGCGACGGGATGCGACGGATCTTGAGCGAGTCGCTTCATGGCGTATCGCAGGACGTTCATTCCGTCGCGTGTCGAAAAGTCCAGATTCAATTGATGCGACTGTTGCAGGAACTCGACCGTCAGGTTGAGCATCTCGGGTTCGGCAAACGGCAGGTGATAATGCAGGATCGCCATTTCGTCGCTGCGTTGAGGATGTCCGAGTGTCAGTGTCGGCTGCAGTCGACTGAGGATGTAGTCGGGAATCTCAAACGTCGATTCGTCATCGTTCATGGTCACGGCGCATCGGAAGTCCTTGTGGGCGTGAATCGTGATCCCCGCCACAATCGACTCGACGTAGCGACGATGATCGAGCAGCGGTGCCAGACTGGCCCACGACTTCTCGTTCATCCGGTTTCCTTCGTCGAGGATACAGATCCCCCCCCGAACCATTGCAGTCACGAGTGGTGAGGCGTGGTACTTGATCTTACCGCTTTCGGCGAGCACCGGGGTGACCAGCAGGTCTTCGGGACGTGTGTCTGACGTACATTGGTAAATGTACAGATCCTGGTTTCGCGTTCGACCTGCGGAAATGGCGAGCGTTGTTTTGCCGATGCCGGGTGTCCCCACGATTCGAGGAGACAGAGGCATGTCTTTTTCATCGACGACCAGCCAGCAGGCCAGAAGCTGCATCAGGATTTCGCGTTGACCAATCCATTCTCCGGCTGATTCATCGGGCTGGCTCAAGTCAAGGCGGACTCCGCCAATTTCAACGTGATTCGTCATTGATCGATTTATTCCGTTGGACCGTACTTTTGAGAATCCGCCCCCCGGACGGATTAGCGAGTCAAAGAGCGTCCCTGCGGAATCGCTCTTGCAGCACATCTGGACTTCGATCATATCTCCCGGACAGGCGCCTCGCATCCTCGGGCTGTAATCATGTCGACTTTCGTTCCCAAATCAGATCAACCGCTCGTCATCCGTCCTAAGGGAAAATCCGCGCATCGACTGGACTTTCATTTGCTGGAAGGGCCTCGCTCGCGGTTTGTCGAATTCATCGAACTGGTTCGTATCGGTTGGGAATTCATCCGAGGATATCGCGCACTGAGGTCCACCGGTCCTTGTGTGACGGTGTTTGGCTCAGCCCGATTCGGACCAGGCAATCCTTATTACGAGTTGGCGCGACAGACGGGGGCAGAAATGGCCCGGAAGGGATTTACCGTGATGACGGGTGGCGGTCCCGGAATCATGGAAGCGGCCAATCGAGGGGCCAAGGATGTCGGCGGGCGTTCGATCGGCTGTAACATCGTGCTTCCGGTCGAACAACGTCCCAATCCCTACCTCGACAAAATGATCCTGTTCCAGCACTTTTTTGTCCGGAAGGTGATGCTGGTCAAGTATTCCCAGGCGTTCCTGATCTTCCCGGGCGGGTTCGGAACCCTGGACGAAGCATTTGAGGCGGCAACCCTGATCCAGACAGGAAAGATCCATCAGTTCCCGCTGGTTTTTGTCGGAATCGAGTACTGGCAGCCCATCTTTGATTTTCTCAAAACCAAGCTTCTGGGGCACGGTGCGATCAGCCAGGTCGACTTTGATCGCCTGCTGCTCACAGATTCACTCGACGAGATCTGCGATGCCATGGATACGTGCCCATCGACCATCTGCAGCAACGCAAAGCCTTGTCCGGAACGCCAATGGGGACTGGGACGATAAAACGGTTTGATGTGCCACTCGATGGACTTAACCTGGTGTTCCAGCGGTGACGTCGTCGTCGAAACGGCTGTTGGCACCTGTGTTAAGACGTACAGGTCATAACGACGGAAGTGGGAATAACGGCACTTGTAGAGCCCTACAACCCCAACGGCCGATACGATCGATGCCGCCTGTTGACGCTTCCTCGCGGCGTTTGACAGGAATTCGTCGATATGAACAGCCACGCACAATCACGCCCCCGAGCGCATCCTCTGCTGCTGATCTGCGGCTGTGCGTTGCTGATTGGCTTCGTGATCTTTGATAAACCCGCACCCCGAAATCCACGCGGAAAGAAGCAGCCAACCCGCTTTGCGAGTTCGACCCGGACTGTGCCAGTCGACTCTTCCGAGTCGAAAGTGGCAATCCCCCATTCTGATCGCTGCACTGAAAATAACGTCCGAGACCTCCAGAAAGAACTTGATGCCACCACAGATGAACTCGGCAGAGTCTTGACGGATCTGGCGGCGGCTCAGCGTGCGGCGGAATTGGCCGGAGCACAGATCGAGTGCCTGGAGTCGGAGCTGTCACGATGCAACCTGGACCTGGCCACCGCCGAAAAGGGTCATGCGGCGCTGATCCAGGAAAAATCAGAACTCGCCAGCCAGGATCAGGCACGACTCGCCCGTTCAGCTGAAATCGTCAAGAACTTCGAAGTATCACAGAAACAGCATCTGTTACAGCAATTCCAGCAGATCGAAAAGGATCGCAAAGCTCGTGAACAGTTGCGGGCAAGGTTGAATCAACCACCCGAAGATCAGAATGAATCGATTCGGGAACGTCAGCGAAAGCGAGTGGCCTCGCGGCAGGCTGATGCGGAACTGGCGGCGTTTCGGGAACAGGAGTCGCATCGACTGCGCGCCGAAGAACTGGCGCTTCAAACGCGAATCACACAGGCAGAGCGTCTGCAGCGAAAAACAGCCGCACAGCGTCAGGAAACACTCGCAAAACTCGACGAAGCCCGGCAAACGCTGTTGGCGTGTCAATCGATGATTGATCGTAGCCAGCCGCAACTGAGTCGCCTGGAAGCACAGCGAGCTTCCCTCATCGCAAGTGCTCGGGTCGCAAGTCACCATTGATTGTGGGTTACGCCCGCTACGGCTGGAACAAGTTGATCGTCCGTCCCCAAAAGTTTCCACATCGACCGAGCCACCTGGCTTGGATACCATGCCGCAGACCGGGGCAGGATTCAGGGCATTCAAACGGACCCGGTCAGGTCTGGAACTTTGTTTTAATAAGGTCGCAGCGGTGAATCAGAACTTCGGGACAGCGGCACGAAAAGGGATCATTCTTGCTGGAGGGTCGGGGACACGATTGCACCCTTCGACAAAAGTCGTCAGCAAACAACTGATGCCAGTCTACGACAAACCGATGGTCTACTATCCTCTCTCCACGATGATGCTGGCGGGGATGCGTGAGATCCTGGTGATCAGCACGCCGATGGATCTTCCTTCGTACCAGCGATTGCTGGGCGATGGCAGCGAATGGGGTCTGCAGTTTCAATATGCAGAACAGCCTGCACCCAATGGGATCGCACAGGCCCTGATCATCGCTGAATCATTCCTGCAGGGAGCCCCTTCGTGCCTGATCCTGGGTGACAATATCTTTTACGGTCACAATATGGCTCAGTCACTGCAGGTCGTCAGCGCGAGGACAAGTGGCGCGACAGTGTTTGCATACCACGTCCGTGATCCCGAGCGATACGGTGTGGTTGTGTTGAATGCCGAAGGGAAGGCACAGGAGATCGAAGAAAAGCCGAAGGTCGCTCGTTCGAACTATGCCGTGACCGGTCTCTATTTTTATGACAGCGAAGCCCCCGCCATTGCCCGGTCACTGAAGCCGTCAGCCCGTGGAGAACTCGAAATCACCGACGTCAACCGCGAATACCTGCGACGCGGCACTTTGGAAGTCGAGATTTTCGGTCGAGGCACAGCCTGGCTCGATACAGGAACGCATCAATCACTGCTGGAGGCGTCCACGTTTGTCAGTGTCCTCGAAGCCCGACAGGGCCTGAAAGTTGCGTGCCCCGAAGAAATCGCCTGGCGATTGGGATACATCTCAGCCGAACAACTCCGGAAGCTCGCAGAACCGATGCAGAACAACAGCTATGGTCAGTATCTGATGGAGTTGTCGCGAAGTGGCGATTAGAGGTCAGTCATCTGCAATTGCGACTTCTTTTATCGCTCTGCTCGAGAACGAACGAGTTGGCCCTGCCGAACAAACGCGCCCCCAATGAGGACCTTGTACAAATTTGAGAATCCGTGATGCAGTTGCGTTGCGAACCGTGAACCGTTATCTGAAGTGCCACAGACTGACGAATGATGAGCTGGATTTTCCGCAGGTCCGTTGCATCGGTCGGTCTGGATGTTCGTAACCTCAGGAATCGCTTGTCGTTGTAAGGCTGTTGGCGTTTATGATTGACCGGCTTTCTCGCGTTGTGTTTCGCTATCGCTACGCAGTCTGGATGGTCGTCATCCCGCTGATCGCACTGTCGTGGTATTTCGTGCCACCCGTCGAATTCGACCAGACGATTGAGGGCTTTTTCCCGGAAAATCACCCCGCATTGCTCAGCTACGAAAAGACCAAGCGCGCATTTGGGGGGGATCAGATCGTATTTGTCGCGTATGACGACAAGCAACTCTGGACCGCTGAAGGGATGGATCGGGTCCGACTTCTGGCCGATCGCCTGGCCGAGGTTCCCGGCGTTGAACGGGCCGACGCCATCGATCAGATGCCGGTTCCGTGGCTGGTCGATGAAGCGGTCACATCGGCCGTTTCTGACACATTCTCCATTTTCGGACTATTCCGGATGGTCGCCGGCCGGGCCACCGTTTCGATGGTTGTCCGATCCGCCGAAGACGATCCTGTCGAACAGGCCGATATCAAGAAGCGGCTCAGTGCGCATCCACTATTCAATGGGTTGCTGGTTGACCAGACAGGGTTGATGACAGCGACCATCGTTCGGCTGAATGCCTCGGCCGAAACCGACCGGCGTGATGCCGTTCTGAAGATCCGGCAGATCTCCGACGAATTTGCACGCGAGCAGAAATTGGAACGAGTTGCCGTGGCAGGGGCACCCGTGCTGGTCGTTGATGGGTTCGTCAGCCTGGATCGCGATAACCAGACGCTCGGTGTTGTGGCGATGATTCTGATGACGATCACCATGCTGATTGCCGTCCGAAATCCTGCCTGGGCACTGCTTTCCTTAATCGCTGGCTGGGCGACATGGGAAATTACCCGTATCTTCATCACGTTTTTCAATCTGAAATTGACTCTTTCGGCCGGTCCGATCATTGCGCAGACCGTCGTGTTGTGCATGCCCGCGGCCAGCCATCTGGCAGTGCGGTTCTTTTCCATTCTGCACACGGGGCTGAAACGGACAGAGACAGCTCATGAGACATTGACCGTGATGTTTACACCGGTCGCCTGGTGTGCCATCGCTTCAGCGTCGGGGTATCTGGCGACCTGGGCCGCAACAACTGTGCAGCCGGTGGCTCAACTGGGAATCACGATGTTTGCGTGCAACCTGGTCGCGGGATCACTGGTCTGGGCACTCTCCGCAGGTGCGATGACGATGCGGTTGCGACGTCGGCGTGGTGATCCAGCGACCGTTGAACAAGGGACCGCCGCCGTAGCAGAAGGGGTCGGTCGGATGACGGGCTGGGTGTTGACTCACCCCGGAACCACACTCATTCTGTTTCTGGCTCCCGTATTGATTGCAACTGCTGGCTCTGCCTGGATCGAATTCGAATCAAACTACATCAATATTCACAAACCGCGATCGCGAGTGGCGCGTGATTACCGCTTCATCGAAGCACGGATGGGAGGGATCGGACTGGTCGAATTGATTTCGCCTGCTCCCGAGCAGATGACCCCCGCCTGGCTCGAAAAAGTTGCTCGTGTTTCAACCCTGATGCGTCAGGAGAACCCGGACATGGTTTCTGGCGTTGTTTCACTGGCAGATCTGTTGAATGTCCCCCCCGATGTGAAAGATCCCGAGGCAATCGTCTCCTGGAAGGTCCGGATTCTCAGTCAACCAAAATACGCTCATTTTCTCGATAACCTCTGGAGCCGTAATCCCGACGACAGTTCGACCGATCAAGTCCGCATTCTGGTTCGGATCCGTGAGAGTGCCCAGCCTGAGTTGAAGGAAGAATGTTTCGCCAAGCTGATGGCGATTACTCAACGTGAATTGTCCGACAAGACATTTATCACCGGACTGTCCCATCTGATGACACAGATTACACACGCGGTGGTTTCCACCTCGTTTCGGGCGACGATCTGGTCGGGTTTCATGAGTCTGGCGATGCTTTGGATGGCTCTGAGATATCTGCCGCTCGCTATGCTGGCGTTTACCCCGACGCTGCTGGCGGTTGGCCTGGTGCTGGGAATCATGGGGTGGATCGGAATCAAAGTCGACATGTCGACGGCACTGGTTGCGGGAGTGGCCATCGGGCTGTCCGTGGATGATGCCGTTCATTGTCTGTTGCGCTGGAAACAGGAGTTGCGAGCTGGCCGTTCGTCGGATGAAGCGTTGAAAGCTGCCTATGCCGGTAGTGGACCAGGCGTCGTCTTATCAAGTTCCGCCGTAAGTCTCGGGTTCCTTGCCATGCTGTACAGTGAGTTCGTTCCGATGTCGAGCTTTGGATGGTTGGTTGCCGTGGCAACGGCGGGAGGAAGTCTGGGGAATCTGGTCGTCATCCCCGCGATTCTGGCTTTGGTGACGCGCCGGTCCCGCTGACGAGTACCAAGAGGTTGCCGATTGAACACGATGAGCGAGCTGCGAGGCGGTCCCGAGACGGTTCGAACGACGAATCGCTGGTGGCTGCTCAGCTGCGTTCTGCTGGCGTTATCCCTGCGGGGATTCGTGATTGCGACTCATTCCGATGAACTGACGCGAGATCGTGATGCATATCTGGGAATGGCTCGCTGTCTGGCTGAGGGACGTGGTCTGGTCGATGCCGAACGGCTGACACCGACCGCCTTCCGGCCGCCAGTCTATCCGATTCAACTCGGCGGACTGATGTTGATTCTTCCGGCCGCTGCGGCTGTTGCTGTGGGCAATCTGATCTGGGGAGGAATCACCGTTTGGGCGACTTGGCGAGCGGGTGAAGCACTCGGCCTGGGGGAACGGCGAAGTCTGCTTGCAGCGCTGCTCGTGGCTGTTGATCCAATGTTACTTCAGTACTCGGCACAACCCATGACCGAGGTCACCTGTGCGGGACTGGTTTCACTGCTGGTCTTCTGGATCGTGCGACGTGATTGTTCGATGGCGATCCGTGAATGTGGAATCGGCATCCTGTTTGGATTGCTGGTCCTCTGTCGTCCGACGTTCTGGCCGTTTGCCGGGCTGATCCTTGGAATGTGGGTTCTGCAAAAACTTCTTGTGAAGGAATTGCCCCCTGTGACTGCAGGTCCCTGGCGCGCCATCGTATCGGCGCTGCTGGTGCTCGTTCCCTGGGTCGCTCGAAACCAGATCGTGATGGGTTCGCCGATCCTGATGACGACTCATGGAGGCTATACGATACTGTTGGCGAACAATCCCGAGTTCTACTCAGAAGTTGTTGATCGAGGATGGGGAAGCGAATGGCGCAAGCCAAGCTTTGATCACTGGACGAAGGGGTTACTCGCGTCGATGCGTGACGAGTTGGGACCGGACTCCACGGAAATGGATCGTGACCGCTGGCAAGGATTGCAGGCACGAAGATTTATTTGGAATGAACCCGAGCGATTTGCACAGGCAGTCTGGTATCGCATCCGCAGCCTGTGGAGTCCCGCGCCTCAGGGTGAGGCTTCGGGTAGTACTCCGTCGCGACTGGTCTGGCTGGTTGGCTGTTACTACACGGCAGTCCTCGGAATCTTTGCCATCAGTGTTGTCCTGACGATGTATCGGTTGTGTCAGAGAAAGGAGTTCTCGTGGTGGCCGCTGCTGGCACTGGTACTGACAGTTCAAGGTGTCCATCTGGTCTACTGGACCAACGCGCGCATGCGGGCACCGATTGTCCCGGTGATCAGTCTGTTCGTTTTCCGACGGAGTCAGTCGTCCCCAACACCAAGCAGGTAGCGACCGGATTCCAGCTCGCGTAACACCGTACGGCGGATTTGAAACGTGCATCAGGCCGTGATTGCACTGCACGACCGAAGACGGTCGTACAGTGGCACAACAGGTCGGTGGCACCGAGCCATCGTCCTACTTGAGTTCCGCGATCTTCTTTTTCGCTTCGATTCGTGCTTTGCTCATGACACTTTCCAGAGTAACCTTCGCTCCCCCCTGGCGTTTACTTTCATCGGCAGCTTCCATGAAAGCATAAATCTCCAGGGTTTCGGCTTCCGAGACTGGCGGCTGACCCGTACGGAAAAACTTCACGATCTCAAACACCAGCGGATCGTAGCCGTCGTAAGAACCAACCGGTCCACTCCCTTTGTCACCCGTGGCGGTCCCGGTGTATCCCTTTCCTTCACGGAAGATCCCGACGCGGTCATCGGACCATTGCCCGATCACTTCGATCTGGCCCTCTGCCGTCTTGCCTCGCGTAACCGACTGACATCCCGTTCCCATAACGGTGAACAGCGACTCGACCCCATGAATGCCATACCAGAACAAATCAGGATGAGTCGGTTCCAGTGACGCAGGACTGGTTGTTTCACACCTGGAGATCTTGCCGAGTGATCCACCTCGAACGGCCAGTGTATTTTTGCCGAACCGCAGTGACGATGAAGAAAAGACCGGACATTTGTACTTTCGGGCCGCTTCAAAAATTGCCACGGCATCCGTCAATGAGCCGGCAATCGGCTTATCGATGAAACAGGGTTTGCCAGCTTTGAGGACGGGTAAAAGTTGTTCGTAGTGTGGCCGCCCATCATTGGTCTCCAGAAACACCACATCGACTTTCTTGAGTAATTCATCGATTGAATCGACGATCTCAACGTTGAGTTTCTTGATCTCTTCAATGTAGCCTGGAACTCTGCTGACGCTCGACGCGATGTCTGGACTTCCCTTGGGGTAGACCGCAACCATCCGATACCCAGCCACTGCGGGATTTGGTGTTGCTGCATTCAGCGTCTTGGTGAAGGCAATCGCATGCGATGTATCGAGACCGATTATGCCAGCTCGTACGACCTTGGATTCCGCAGGAGCATCTGCGGCTTTCGCCACAGCGGAATCAGCGGCCGATTCTGTCGTACCGGCGGTTGGTTTTGCCGAGGGAATTCCGATGGCCAGGAACCCGATGTTCCAGAGAGCAACCGTCTTGTCCTGACCTCCTGTGGCAACAACTCGACCATCGTGCGACAGTGCCATTGCGGAGATCTTCGCTTCGTGAGCCTCGGCAGTGGCGAGTTCTTCACCCGATTCGAATTCCCAGATCTTTAGTTCGTTCTTGCCGACCGCTCGCCCGCCGCTGATGCTGATTGCTGTTTCGCCATCGGGATAAATTACCACAGCATTCGTCGGCCGGGAGTGCCCTCCGAAAAAGCCCAGCGGCTTTCCTTCGGCCAGGTTGTAGACATTGACGTGTTCGTCGACGCTGGTCGAAACCAGGAACTTACCATCGGCCGAAAAGGCAACTCCAGTAGCTGCCTTCGTGTGGAGTTCAAACTCAGTGGAGACAGCCCCCGATGCGGCGTCCCACACGATCACTTTTCCAGCTTTGGTCGGACGAATATCATCACCACACGCACCGGCCAGCAAACGGCCGTCGGGTGACCAGGCGACTCCCATCACTGGCAGTCCCCCCTTCATGGATCGCTCGGGGGCGTCTGCTCCTACGGTCCAGATCCGGGCGGATTCGTCTTCGCAACCCGTCGCGAACCTCTTTCCATCGGGGGCAAACACCACACTGGTCACGTAGCCGCGGTGTCCCTTCAGATCCTGAACCTGTTCTCCCGTTTCAACATTCCAGACGGTCGCGCGCTGGTAGCTTCCTGTGATCAGCCGTTTTCCATCGGGCGAGAATGCAAGCGAGCGAACCTGACCAGACTTGGTGTTCAATTCCCGACGGATCGCCTTCGATTCGACGTCGATCAGTTGAACCCCGTCCTTCACGCCCACGGCCAGCGTCTTATCGTCGGGGCTGAATGCGAGGCTGGTCACCCAACTGGTGAACGTCGTCAGCCGGGCTGTCGATTGCAGTTCCTTCGGTTTGGCCGCATCTGTCTTGGTAACCTTCTTGCCAAGATTCAGCAGTGGCTGACCCAAAGGAGAATCGGCAGCGACAACCGAACCAGCCAGCAACAAAAACAGCAGCAATGATCGACGGAACATGCCAGACTCCTTGGTAGAACTGGAACAGACGCCTGTCGATTATGGCATTGATGCTTATTGATGCCAACCGCTGGCGGTTATTCCACACGTCGAACTCGTTCCTGACATGCGACTCTTTTGCCCATCAGTCGACTATTTCGTCCCCTTACCGTGCGGCAAGCAGTGTTAAGTAGTACCTTTCCAGGCTGTTGCAGCAGCTTCAAGGTACCGTTGAACACTTGGATTGCGTACAAATTGCCAACAGGGAAAGGAGTCTTGGACGCGAAGTGTCGGATTGGCGCCTCGCTCAAGAAGCAACCTGGCAGATTCGATGCTTTGTGTGTAACTCAGTAGTGGAACACAGAGATCGCCGATGTCCTGATTCACATCGGCACCCGCATCGATCAGAAGTTTGATCATCTCTATGTTGTCAGAGTGAACTGCAGTGAACAAGGCCGTTCCGTCGGCTGACGTCTGATCGACAAGTGCTCCGTTCTCAAGCATCCATTTCACGGCGAGGACATCACCCGACATCACGAATCTGGTCAGTAGGGATTCTCCACCAGAAGTGATTCGGTTGATGTCGGCCCCGAACTCGGACACGAGCATTTTCACATCGGAGAAGTGCTCGCAGTAATCGATAACATTCTTCTCTTCTGGTTCAAATCTGTTCGCACGCATATTCTCAAGGGCCTCTGCGGGCAATTGCATGAGAGTCCGGATGCTGTCGCGTTCGTCAGCCAGACGAGCTCGCTCCGATGCATTGTCCGGTACCTGAAACATATAAGCCAATCTGGCACCACGACTCAGCAGCAACCGAGCCGCTTCCGTGCGGCCATTGCGAACTGCAGCGAGCAGAGGTGTGTTGCCCCATCTATCGAAGTGGTCAATATCGGCGCCATTTTCAAGAAGTAGACGGATAAGTTCGACCTGCCCACACATCGCTCCGTAGTGCAGCAACGAGCCGCCCCTCGCTCGCGGAGAGTTTGGATCACCGCCGTGACGGAGCCATGCACGTACACCAACAATATCGCCAGCCTCGACCATCGAGAATACAGCGGCGTGGTCTGTCATTACCGACATCCTCGACGACTCGACCATCATACGTGTCTTACGGGTCTGATCGTTTATTCTTGTTGATCTGTTTCTGCATCCGTCCGAAATTGGCGACGTCACTAAGTCGATGAAACATCTTGCGATTCAGGTGCGGAGAAGTCCAACTTGAAAGCGTGGGGTCAGCATAAAAATCGCACGCCGTGGCACCTTCCACTTCTCGCTGAATCATCCCCACGAAGACGACATCGATAACTGCGATTCTTGCGTCGTGCGAGGTTTGTTCGCTATCGTAGATTTCCTTCAGGTGCACCAACCGCTGATCAACATCGAGCCATTTCGTATTTCCAAGAATCCCGATCAGTTCCGCACGCCGCTCCCCCGTCGCCGCCGAGATTACCTTAACGTATTCGTCTTCTAAGGCTGCGCCGGTCGCCGAATCTTCTACACCGTAGACCAGTACCGCGTCACATTAACGTCATTATCAGCCTTCCCCAGAGACGGAAAATGAAAGTAAGAAAGGGTTAGGACGACGATGACAGTTCTGATGACAAGACTGGCATGACGATCATGACGATGCATCACACGAGTCCTTTCTTTTGCGATGAGTCTCAATGGTTCAAGTAGAACACTGTGGAACTGACACGTCACGATCCGTTCATTCAGCGCGCAACGGGCGCAACATCAATGAATTGGTGGCATCCGCGGCACTCTTCTTTTCGAACAGGACGCGATAGACCTCGGAAATGATCGGGGTCTCAATCCCTTCCTGTTCCGAGATTTCGAAGACACTGCGCGCTGTCGTGACTCCTTCGGCGACGGCCTCCATCCCTTCCAGGATCTGTGCCAGCGATTCACCTCGACCCAGACGCTCTCCGACGCGTCGATTTCGTCCGTAGCCGCTGACACAGGTCGTTATCAGGTCTCCCATGCCCGCCAGACCTGAAAACGTCGCCGCTTCGGCTCCGAATCGAACCCCGAACCGCATGATTTCTACCAGACCGCGCGTCATCAACGCCGACTTGGCATTGTCACCGTATCCGAGGCCGTCCGAGATTCCTGCAGCAATCGCAATGACGTTCTTGAGGGCTCCGGCCAGTTCCACACCGATCAGATCCAGATTCGTATAGACGCGAAATCGCTGAGTATTGAACATCCGCTGGACTTGCCGGGCCAGGCCCAGATCTCCGCTGGCCGCTACTACCGTTGCCGGAAGACGGCGAGCGACTTCCTCGGCATGACTCGGACCACTCAACGCAACCACACCGGTGTTTCCCAGAACATCATTGATGATTTCGCTGGGACGCAAAAATGTTTCGTTCTCAATTCCCTTGATCACGCTGATCACCGGTCGCGGCTGCTTGAGCAGTGGCTTCACGTTGACCAGAGTGGATCTCAGAAACTGTGTCGGAATCGCGGCAACAATGTATTCGGCACCTGACAGAGCCTGTTCGAGATCAGAAGTAATGCTGATATTCTCGGGTAGGAAGACTCCGGGCAGCAGTCGGCGATTTTCACGGTCTCGCTGCATCTGCCTGGCATATTCCGGGTTACGAGCCCAGATGGCGGCCTGCTGATCGGGATGTTCGGCGAGCAGAATGGCGCACGCTGTTGCCATCGCACCACCACCAAGGATCGCAATTTTCGTTGTCATGCAGTCGTCCGCGCGAGAAGTATCTTTCGGGACCAACGAAATTTCATTTGCCGAGGTGAGGAACCTGAACTAGGTTTCTGTTGGTCGAATCCTTACTCGGAGCATGGTAATGCAAACCGCCATCGAACAACAGAATTCGCGAACCTTCGTTGATCGTCGAGCCCAGGGGGCTCCACGTGACGGTGTTCCTGAACGACGCCAATTCACTGCATCAGTCACCAATTCGAACCCCGCCATCGCTGAGCTTGCCGAGGCTGTGGACCAGTACAAATTGCGTCATCACCGTCGATTCATCACGTTTGATGAGCTTTACAACGTGATTTCGAGTCTCGGTTACCACAAGTAGGTCAAAGAAATGACACGACGCAACGAGCGTTTGAGCGCTGACCGTTGCGTCGAAATCATTCGGGTTTTCAGCAATCAGACTGTGTCTCTGACACGAGTCCGATCAGCTATTCTTTGGCTGCTTCCGATGTGCTTGCCAGCTTTCAGTTACCAGCGACCGTGGTGACCGCCGCCTGATTCGCCTGGGCCGGACGAACCGGTGACGAGATCACAGGTGGTGTTGGTGTCGCAATCATCGACGGAATCGGCGAAGTGGCTGCCACCGGCGGCACTCTTCATCTTGCCATGGCAGATCGACGCGAAACCAGTGACGCAGAACGACTGGTTAAGAGCACCGAAAGCGTTCGAAACGTCATTCAACTCGGTGTTGACCGCGACGGCAACTTCGCCCAGTCCGACAACCATTGCCAGCACGGCAATCGTCAGAACGAGGACCAGTTCGGCCGAGATGATCACACCAGATTCGTCATTGCAGAAAGTCATAAACATGGGCGGTGCTCCTGAGTTCCAAGATTTTTTGTAGATATGTGAACTGATTTATCGGGAGATCCGAGCAACCGTGCTGGAACCGAGGTGGGACCGTCGCCAAACGGAAGACCATTCTCAGAATTCGCTCCATCGTGATCCTGCCCACCCGAATTCAGGGCAGAGATCATCGAGCAAAGTGTGCGGTGGTCATCGTCGCGATCAGATCGCGACGACGACCAGTGACTGGCCAGTCGACGCATGCGTCACACTTGGTGTTCGATGCAGGCCGTAAATGCAGAGACCGTGCCGAAGCCAGGGTGACGTGTCATGACTGCCGGGACGAAGGACTGTTCCAGCTGAAGCCAGCTAACGACTTAGGCACATCAAAAAGGAGAATTTGCGGCTTCCGAAACATCTTTACGCAATCACAGTGCGCATCGATCACTTAACATCTTGTCAGCGAAAAATTGACAATCACCGACGTTTTGCCAACTTTTGGCCACGCGTTGTTTTTTGTCACAACCCATTTTTTGGCAGTTATTTGCGGATACTCTGCTAGCGATTAATCCGGATCTGCGGGGATTGTCGTGTTCAGCTAATGAAGCGGGGTGTTGCCATACCGCAACGCGAATGTTGCGATCTGGCAACGCAAAAAACGTCGCACGAACGATGATGTTCGTGCGACGTTTTCCAAGGTCAATTTGAACTCGTGCGTGTCGCACTTCCGTGTCGCGTCGAAACATGGGTTAGACGCTGTAGTTTGATGTCCGCGGGACACCACGCATTAAATGAAATGCGCTCTAAGCAGCGCGAACGTCGACTCGTTCTTCCGCAGGAGCGTGATCCTTCAGAAGCGTTTCACTGAACGTCAACTGTGGGACCAGGCACGGGTGCTTGTATTGCTCAAGACTCGCTCCGAATCGCGATTGTCGATGACGGATGTAGCTCTCCCAGGTTCCGTTCGGGATCGCGAGGCATTCCAGCATTCCTAATCGCCCGGACTGGCGTTTTTCCTTGTACTCGACATTCAATTCCTGCAGCTGCGCATCGACATCGTTTGCCAGTCGCTGGCGCATTTCGGCAATCGGAACGTCTGCTCGCTCCAGATGCAGTCGATAATGTGGGGGATCGCCCCAGATCGGCGACAGCGTGAAGTGATGAACGTCCAGCTTCATCTTCTGCATTCCACCACGAATTGCCGTAACGACCTGGGATTCGGCCAGCTTTTCGCCCGTAATACTGGCGATGTGAGCCCCCTTGTGCAGGAACTCGAGCAGAGGAGTTGTACCCATAAAACCGGTACATCGCACAACATCCCGGATGTCGTAGCGATACAGACCCGAAACCGTCGTCAGCAGGATGAAGTAGTTGCGTCCTACTTCCAATTCATGGGCTTCCAGAACAGTCGGGTCCGCCGATTCATGCTCGTCCTCAGGAATGAACTCGAAGAAGTGTGATCCGACATCGAGCACCCCCGCTGCGGTACGATCAGCAAGCGGAATGGTCATCCGGCCTTCGCTGGCCGAAAGGCCGTGATCGCGAACTGCGACATCGCCAAAATACTTTCGCATCGGATCGAGATAGCCTCCGACGCTTCCTCCCGTCCAGACTGCCACCAGTTCCAGCTTGGGCCAGACGTCACGCGGCATGATGGAGCCTGTTCGGGCGGCGATCAGTTCCAATTCACGAGCACGCTGTTTGTCGGGACGCGAAATACGGTTCTTCAGCTGCATGCGCACTTCTGGATCGACGTCGAAATTCGTCGACAATGTTCCGTCAGCAATGTCACGAATCAGTTCGTTCTGATGCTGGTGAGCCGCTTTAGAAAGCTGGATCAACGTACTGGGATTGGCCGTCATCACCATGCCAACATGTGCATTGGCATAGGCGCAGCGAAGAGCGGTATAGCCCTTTGCTGATGAGTCCGAGATCCGGCCAACCGGGTTTGGTACCGCGTACATCGTTTGAACGACGCGGCTTTGCATGGCTCCAACAAGACCGCTGATATTCCCGCAGGGGGTTCCGCTTGGTGTCCGGAACTGGTCGTGATTACTTCCCAGTTGCACGATGTCAGACATGTGAAGTGAACGATGGCCGTCCATCGCATTGATTCCCCACACCTGCCATCCGCGGCGGTAATCACTGAGAAATTGTGAGGTGATCGGGATGTACTTCGCCTGTGATGTCGTGCCGCTGCTGAGAGCAAACATCAGGAGTTTGTTCTTCGGCCCCAGCAGACTCTGGAAGTTTCCTGCCTTCATCTGCTCGATCTCTTCCCGAACCGTTTCGAAGTCAGAAATCGGCAAGAGAGTGCGGAATTGTTCGACGGTTGTTGACGCCGTTAAACCTCGACGGCGCGAGTAAAAACTCTCCGCATTCAATTCCAGAATGCGTGCCAAAGTTTGGCGCTGGGTAGCCCGGCAATCCGCCAACAGGTTGATGAAGTGACGTGCATCGCGGCGAATTCGCCCGCGGATAAACGTACCACCGTAATAGCGTAGATGACGTAGCATGCCGACCTTCCCTGGGTGCTGGTTCGTTACCAATTTTCCCGAGGATCAACGGTCGTTCTGCGCAGCAGATATCGGCCATGAAACTCACAGCCAAATCCCTTCGCGTACTCGAACAAATTCGAGTATTGGAAAAAAAGAGAACGGGCAGCCAGACAGTCGCCGCTGAGGCAAACCTTCCGCTACCCGCTTCAATTCCTCCGCAGTACCGACCCGCCCCCCAGGGAACCAGCAGGAACCGAGTTGTTCGGAACCCTGTGGTGATTTCCCTATGCGGCCAAGGACGAGTCGCCCCCGCTGAGAGACTATTTCTTCTTGGCCGCCTTTTTCTTATCGGCCGCACCATCAGCACCGTCCGCAGCCTTTTTCTTTTTCTTCTTGCCAAGGACCAGGCGGATGATACGAGTCTTGGGGATTCCAAACGGGCTGTCCCCTTCGACCCACTTTTCATTGGCCTTCATTTGTTCAATTCGCTCGGGGCGCGTTAAGACGCTGCGGACGCGAGCCAGACGGCTCTTTCGCTTTAAACTCTTGTCAATAGACACGTTAAACCACTCCAGTCACACAAGTCCTGATCGAAACCACCGGCTTTACGCGGTCCCGATCGGAGAAAAATCGCGAGGCACCAGGCGCCAACGGCAAATTCTGCGGGATTCCACGGCCATTACTCGAAAGTAGAGGGAAAGATGGTATTCCACCCGACCCAACCTTGCAAGCCGCGAAAGCCACTCAAGGACGTGTTTTTGAAAGTCATCACGCCTAAATCATACTTTCGGCAGGTTTCGCCGTCGGATGACTCTAAACGGCTGACGGTTCCTGGCAACCGACCATGCGATGTCCTGTTTCAGGAATGGAAGCTGTCTGTAACACTCAGGCCTGCCGCGAGATATGTTGCAAACCTCTTGTTTTCCGGCCACGAGTGCGTGTCGCACTTCCGTGTCGCGTCGAAACAGGGGTTAGACGCTGTCGTTTGATGCTCGCGGACGCCACACTTAAGTGAGATGCGCTCTAATCTGCGACCGCCAACACCATTCTCGGCGAATGAACAACGGCCAGTTGATCCAGTTCGCGTTCAGCCGCAGCCAGGTTTCCTGTTGATGTCCGGTGAGTCATGATGATCAGCGGAACCCTTGGAACAGCTGTCGAAGATGCATCGACTTCAGGTGCTTCAGGCTGAATCACCGTCGCCAGGCTGATTCCATGGCGTCCCAGAACTCCAGTCACTTCGGCCATGACGTTCGGCCGGTCTTCCACGGTCAGTCGCAGGAAGTAACGGCTGGTTGTTTCGTTCGGAGGAACAAGATCAAACGGTGGAGTTTCGCGCCACAGGTCCAGGCACGCAAACGTCAATTGCGCTCGACCGATTGCCAGGTCGATGATATCCGCTGTCACAGCCGACGCTGTTGGCAGCTGGCCTGCCCCGCGGCCCGAATACCAGACGGTTCCAACCACATCGCCGTCGAGCAGAATCGCGTTGAACGGACCGTGAATCTGCGCCAGCGGTTTGTCCTGCCGCACCAATGTCGGCCGAACGCTTAATTCCAGTTGACCATTTACCAGCCGTACTCGAGCCAGCAACTTGATGGTATAGCCGAGTTCCTTGGCGTACTGGATGTCGGTCCGCTCCAGCTTGTCGATCCCCGAGACATGGAAATCGGTCGCTTTGACCTTACAGCCGAACGAGAGCTGCGCCAGGATTCCGAGTTTCTGAGCCGCATCGGTTCCGTTCACATCGAGCGTCGGATCCGCTTCGGCATAGCCCAGGTCCTGAGCCCCCTGCAGTGCTTCTTCATACGACTGCCCGCGCAGCAGCATTTCTGTCAGGATGTAGTTCGTGGTTCCATTCAGAATCGCCTGGATCCCCAGGATCTGATTGGCAGCCATCGACTGACCTACGGCGGCAATGATCGGGATTCCACCAGCGACGGCAGCTTCGAAACAGACCGTCCGGCCGTGTCGGCGGGCACATTCGAAGATTTCGTCCCCGTGTTCGCACAGCAAGGCTTTGTTCGCGGTGACGATATCCTTGCCGGCTTCCAGCAGGCGCAGCATCACTTCCCGAGCGGGATGGATCCCCCCCATCAATTCGACCGCGACCTGGATATTCGGATCATTGATGACCGATTCCATGTCGTTCGTCAGGACGCCGGGAGGTAAAGTGATATCGCGTGGCTTTTGCAGGTCGCGTACGACCGCCTTGCGAATCTCGACCATTCGGCCAGAACGCTGACGAATTCGATCCGGATGTTCCATGAGGATCTTGGCGACGCCGGTACCAACGTTTCCCAAGCCGACAATTGCAATCTGAAGCGGAGGCAGAGCCACTGAAAAATCCTTTCGGCAGAACGTATCCATCAGTTAATGCCGAGACGAGCTTACGGTCCCTTCCTTGCGGGCCGCACGAAGATGACGCATCCTAATCGCGACCCTGACGAATGCCAACTCGACCTTGAATCGGTTCGCCCAGTCGACCGGACAAAAATCATGAAAATGCCTCCTGTCACCTCCCGAACCCCCTCCAGCGGGGGGGCCGATCCCCAAATTCGCTCAAATTCTGACTTTTGTGCCCCTCAGACCAGAATCGGGCCCAATTCGACCGGACGCCTGAAAATCGGGGCGGTGAACTATCTGAATTCAAAACCGCTCATCGAAGGCCTGGACGAACTGGTCAGTCCCTGGGGTGATTTGCGACTCGATTACCCCAGCCGCCTGGCCGACGACCTGACGGCAGGTCGTCTGGATGTCGCCCTGATCCCGAGCATCGAATACTTCCGGGGCAGCAATTACGAGGTGATCTCTGATGCGTGCGTGGCCGCTCACGGCCCCGTTTTGAGCGTAAAGCTATACAGTCGAGTACCATGGGGCGAAATTCGATCGCTGGCTCTGGACGAAGGATCGCGCACCAGTGCGACGCTCGTTCGAGTCCTGCTGGCCGAACGCCATGGAGTATTTCCCAAGCTGCGTCCGCTGCCGCTGGACCACCGGACCGAAGAAACCGACGCCGATGCGATCCTGCTGATCGGTGACCGTGCCATTTCGCCCCCCGCCGAGAAATTCCGGGGGACCTGGGACCTCGGGGAAGAGTGGTTCGAGTGGACGGGGCTGCCGTTCGTCTTCGCAATGTGGGTCGCTCGTCACTCAGTCGAGGCCACGGGGACGTCGCCGCTGACTGAAATCGAAGAAATGCTGGGCCGGTCCCGCGACCTGGGGGTCGAACGCCTAGACGACATCGCTCGCCGGGAAGCTCCTCTGCTGGGACTGTCGCTACCGACAACCATCAGTTACCTTTCCGAAAACCTGCAGTATCGCCTGGGGCCGGCTGAGCGGAACGGGTTGAAACTGTATTACGAACTGGCCGCAGGCCTCGGACTGGCTCCTGCAGGAGTCGAACTGCGGTTTCGAACGAGCGAAGTTGGGGTCTGACCCCGGACAGACATCTTTGATCAAGACGAGCAGAAAATGACTTCGGTAAAGCAGATCCTCGAAAAGAGCGTTGCGGGCGAACGACTGACTCCTGCGGAAGGGCTGGCCCTGCTGGAATCTCATGATCTGGTATCGATCGGCGAAGCCGCCAATGCAGTGGCAAAGCGGATGCATCCGGAGCCGTACCGGACATACAACATCGATCGGAACATCAACTACACCAACGTCTGCTCAGCGGTCTGTGATTTCTGCGCTTTCTATCGCAAACCCCAAAGCCCCGAAGGTTACGTGCTCGATCGACAGGTTATCTTTCAGAAGGTGGAAGAGACGATTGCCCTGGGGGGGGACCAGATCCTGATGCAGGGGGGGATGAATCCCGACCTGCCGCTGGAATGGTACGAAGATCTGCTGCGTTCGCTGAAAGAACGTTTTCCGCAGGTCAATCTGCACTGTTTCTCTCCGCCCGAGATTCATGCCCTTCACAAGCTGACCAAGTTGCCCGTCCGAACCGTTCTGGAACGTTTGAAGGCCGCAGGACTTGGCAGCCTTCCCGGAGGTGGCGGAGAAATTCTGGTCGACCGCGTCCGCAAGGCGATGACACGCGGAAAGTGTCTGTCGGACGAATGGCTGGAAGTCTGTCGGCAATGGCATCAGCTCGGCGGCAAGGGTTCGGCCACGATGATGTTTGGCCACATTGAAACACTCCCCGAACGGATTGAGCACCTCGAACGCTTGCGGCAGTTGCAGGACGAAACGGGCGGATTTACCGCATATATCTGCTGGACGTTCCAGCCGGACCACACCGACATGTCAGACATTCCCCCGTCAGGCTCGTTCGAGTACCTGAAGACTCAGGCTGTGTCGCGGCTTTACCTGGATAACATCCCGAATATTCAATCGTCGTGGGTCACTCAGGGTGAGAAAATCGGCGGCCTGGCACTGCATTTCGGGGCCAATGACATGGGCTCATTGATGATTGAAGAGAATGTCGTGGCCGAGGCGGGAACGGTTCATCACCTGACGCTCGAAACGATCAAGCGACTGATTCGGGATGCCGGATACATTCCCCGTCAGCGGAATGTTTTTTACGAGTACATCGATTCTGTCGATTCTGCCGACCAGTCAGGGTTGGCGACCGGGGTGGATCGCAGTGCATTGGCGGTGTTGAACTGACGTTTCTGGTGGTGAAATGTCAACAATTCAATCCGCGGTCGGGTTCACGGGCTAGACTTCCCATCGAGACTGAAGCTGCCGCGCGCACCGGGAGGTATTCTGCGGGATCGGCACTTTCCGTCTGGATGTGTTGATCCTATACCAGCAGGAACCCAGTCGCGTGATTACCGTCGAACGATTGACGAAGCGGTTCGCAGATTTGCAGACGGGTGGATTCACCGCTCTGGATGGCGTCAGCTTTGATGTCCAGCCGGGCGAAATCTTCGGGCTGCTGGGCCCCAACGGGGCTGGCAAGACGACCTGCCTGCGAATCCTCAGTACTGTCCTGCGTCCGACTTCCGGGACCGCGTTCGTGGCCGGCTACGATGTCGCCCTGCACCCGTCCGAAGTTCGAGCCCGCATTGGCTTCATGTCGAATAACACTGGTATCTACGACCGGATGACTGCCTGGGAAATGGTCGAATACTTCGGCCGGTTGTATGGCATTCCCGAAGAAGCTCTGCAGGATCGGATCGCGCATCTGTTCGATCGACTGCAGATGAACAATATTCGCGACGTCCTGGGTTCGAAGATGTCGACCGGGATGAAACAAAAAGTTTCGATCGCCCGCACCATTGTCCATGATCCCCCGGTGCTGATTTTTGATGAACCGACGTCAGGTCTGGATGTGCTGGTCGCGCGGAACGTCGTCGATGAAATCCGATCCCTGCGAGAACAGGGAAAGTGCATTATCTACTCGACGCACATCATGCGCGAGGTAGAAAAGCTATGTCGCCGGATCGCCATCATCTATCGTGGGCAGATTCTGGCAATCGGTTCGATTGAAGAATTGTCGGATCGATACAATCAACCTGACATGGAAGAGTTGTTCTTCCAGTTAATCGACGAACATGAGGCAGACCTACGAGCGACCGTGTGCTGAGCTTCGCTGAAAGCGGATCGCAGAAAGCTCTTTATTGTGGATGTGGTTTAACATGAGCTGGCGCAACGTCAAACTGATTTTTCTGCGCGAAGTGCTCGATCAACTGCGCGACCGACGCACGTTGTTCATGGTCGCGGTATTGCCACTTTTGCTGTATCCCCTGATGGGGATTGGCATGTTCCAGATGACGGCGATCTTCTCGGAACAGCCACGCACCGTGGTGATTCTCGGGGCCGGCAACCTGCCTGATCTGGCCCTGCTGCAAGGTGACAAGTTTTCGCGAACCTGGTTCCGCATCAGTACGGAAGTCGACAAGTTGCGAGTCTACTCAGACTCGCCGATTCCCGCCGATGCCCCGCACGATGAAACCGCCATTGCCACTCGCACCAAACTGCTGGAGAGTGCCGAACAGATGCGGCAACTGATCACGCGCCGAGTTCAAGTCGAAACCGACCTCGAAAAAGCTCGTGAAGAAAAGCGGTCTGTCGAAGAAGTCCTGCGGCTGGAATCCGAACTGCAGGCATTGAATGAACCACTCAGCAAGGCCTTTCATGAGAGTGACATTCAGGTCCTGATTGTTGTTCCAGAGGACTTCAAGCAGAACCTGGAACGCTTGCGAAGCGAACTGGCCCAGCGTGGATCAGCTGGATCGTCGGAAGTGAAGTTTGATTATCCGCGGCCAGTCGTTGTTCAAAACAGTGCTGAT
Source organism: uncultured Planctomycetaceae bacterium (assembly GCA_964609845.1). GTDB lineage: Bacteria > Planctomycetota > Planctomycetia > Planctomycetales > Planctomycetaceae > Schlesneria. The sequence continues at coordinate 86,025 of CAZSTW010000010.1, forward strand.
GAAAAGTCGGTGATCGCACATAACCGCGTTGTCGAAGTGCTGAATTCGTGGGAACGTGCCCTGCTGCGGAACTATCTGCGTGACAGCGGGTTGCCCGAGCATCTTCCGACCCCCGTGAATCCGACGGCCATCGACCTGGCGGCAGCCGATCAAGTCTCGGCCAACGTCTGGTCAAAACTGTTCCCATCACTGCTGGTGATCATGGCTCTGACCGGTGCGTTTTATCCAGCGGTTGACCTGGGGGCCGGAGAAAAAGAACGTGGCACGATGGAGACGCTGCTCATCTGTCCGGCCACTCGCACTGAAATCGTGCTCGGTAAATTCTTGACGGTGATGCTGTTCAGTGCATCGACGGCGTTGCTGAATCTGTCGAGTCTCGGCTTTACTGGTAAGTACATGGCATCGCTGGCCAACAGTGGCGGTGTTTCAGCCAAATTTGGTGATCTGGCATTGCCACCCGTCAGTTCGCTGATGTGGGTGTTTGTCATGTTGATCCCGCTCGCCAGTCTGTTCAGTGCCTTATGTCTGGCATTTGCAACGTTCGCTCGCAGCAGCAAGGAAGGACAGTACTACCTGACGCCGCTGCTGATGGTGACGATGGGATTGACCGTGTTCTGTTCATCACCGGCAGTCGATATCGAACCTTTCTACAGTGTGATGCCTGTCATGGGCCCCGCTCTGCTGCTGAAAGGCTTGCTCAAATCGAGTGGTCCGGCAATGGATCTATACCTGTATGCGATTCCAGTACTGCTGACGTCCGTCGGCTACAGCTTGATGGCTCTCTGGTGGGCAATCGACCAGTTCGGCCGGGAAGAAGTCCTGTTCCGTGAGGCAGAGCGATTTGATATCCGGATGTGGTTCAAACACTTGCTGCGAGACAAAGAACCGACCCCATCGTTTACCGAAGCCGGTTTCTGTTTTCTGATGATTATCCTGTTGCAATTCCTGTCGATGAAATCGATGCAGGGAGCGATGCAGGGAGTCGCCGCGGATGATCGCGGACTGCTGCAGATTCGTCTGCTGCTGATTCAGCAGATTGCCTTGATTGCGACTCCAGCCCTGATGATGGGAGTGATGCTGACGACCAGCCTGCGCAAGACGTTTGCGTTGCGATGGCCCGGATTTGGCCGATTGGGCTGCGCCTTGCTGCTTCCGTTTGCCTTGCATCCCCTGACAATTGAACTGGCCGTCAGTCTGAGTTGGTTCTTCCCCAAACCACCACCAGGTCTGGCGGAAGCCTTGAAATTAATGTCGAGTGATTCGCAGCCAATTTGGCTGGTGATCATGGCGTTTGCCGCCGCCCCTGCGTTTTGCGAAGAAGTGGCATTTCGAGGTTTCATCCTGAGCGGCTTCAGTCGATCAGGAAAAATAGGGTTGGCAGTGGCCCTGTCGAGTCTGGCGTTCGGCATCATCCACATGATTCCACAACAGGTCTTCAACGCCGCCTTGCTGGGGATTGTGCTGGGAATGATGTGCGTCCGCTCACGCAGCCTGATTCCGGGAATCGCATTTCACTTCGTCTACAATACGCTCGCTATTCTGCACGGCAGAATGGGTGCAAAAGTCTACGACGACGGTATCTGGGCCTGGTTGTTTCGGCATCAGGACGGAATGCTCCGCTATCAGCCGGCACTCCTGTGCCTGGCATCCCTCGCCGCGATCGGACTGCTGCACCGACTGACACGTCACCCGGAATTCGTTCCGGGAACCGAACCGGCACCACAGCCCGCAGGTGAACCGGGGGTGTTGCTCGGCAAACGGACCACGGTTGGCGTGACCTGACGTTCGCGTCGCTGTAAATCACCGACTGCGAAAGTGTGGTAACGTATTACCAAGCACTGGAAATGCTCGGTCACTCTTGCCAATGCGGTCGCAGCCTGGACTTCGAAAGAGAATACTTCGGGTCGAACACGCCCCACGCAAGAATTGTTCGGGCATTTCACGCTTCAAAAACGTATTCAACCCCAACGTCAGAAAAGACTTGACATCTTTTTTCCGAGACGTATTCTCACCGCTTTCTGTTTTGATAAAAGCAAGTGAGACTGCACGGACACGCACGGTGAGTACTGCGTTTATCATTTTCGCGTGCAGCGGGCCGGGAGCAGCGGCCACGATTCAGCAGAGCATCACTATCGGCTACTTTTGCGCGGCTATTGGTGGCGTCATTACCGCAGCAGTTGGTTTCGATGCATGGCGCACACGCCGGTGGCGATTCACACTTCCCGTTGCGGCAGTCATGTTGCTGATTCATCCGGCGTGGACCGTCAGCGCTATCCACGGTGATTGCGGCTTTTTTAAGCGAGACGTTTCTTACTTTTTTACCGCCGCCCATTTTGCTCTGATGATTTATCAGTATGTGTTATCGAAACGAGCAGTCGAACCAAGCGCTGCAGCGAACCCGGCTTGAGCGTCGCGGTTGCAATTGTGGCGTCCCGTGTGCCGGGTCGCTGAGCTTGGGTCGTCAGGGGGTCCTCAATGGCTGAGACGGTTTTCTATCGACCTCACATGAGCCATGTCGATGTGGATGGCACCATCCACATCCGAGCATCGCTTTACGATGAGGATGGTCATTCGTCGCTTGTCATGGACATATCTCCGCGGGAAAGCGACTATTTGTTTTGGCGATGGGTAATCGAACAAAAACAGTTCCAACGACGTAGTCTCGATCAAGATGAAATGGCGGAGGCCCGTCTTCAATTTCAACGACACCAACAAAACTCGTAGGCGACGCATGTCCCCGATCGCCTGACAACGCGATTCAGCGAACTCGCGATAAAATCGGACGGCGTGGCTCGCCTTCGGCCGCAAACCGCTGATCGCTATCGTCAGGCAGAGGGATGACACTTTGCAGGCTCTACCCGATTTTTATCGTTCTGTGCGCCGGAACAAGTGCTGTTCTCGCGAATTCCTTCGGCTTTTCCTTGCTCTGCGGCGTTCTTTATGGATGGCTTGTGGGCATCGTCCCGTTATTGGCGCTCGTGATATTGTACGTTGGCTGGATGTGGTGGCGACCAGACCTCCCGCCATGCAAGTGTGGCGAAACCAGGTACGGAGGTTTCGAATAAATCGGGTCATACTCACATGTTCCGAACGAGATATGGTATGAAAACCGTTGTCCGAAATGCGGCCGTTGCTACCAGTCGCGAGATTCGATCGTCGTTGAGACACTTGCGGATGGCACCACTGCCCCATTCATGAAAGTGTCGCGTTGGGGTCGTTGGGAACCGGATCGTTCAGAACTCAACAAATAACCAACATCGGATATTGAATGGCGAAGACTTCGAAACACAGAGGCACGGAGAGCACAGAGTTTG
>CAZSTW010000011.1:0-42286 GCA_964609845.1 uncultured Planctomycetaceae bacterium
TCCATCGGAACCGGACGCTAACGCGTTCCGGCTGATGGATGTCTCGAAATTCACACCTGGCTGGCGGCAGCTACTGGCAAGCACAGAGACAAAGATGTGGGTAACATTGACTCCACCCTACACTGAAGCAGCCCGCCCATTCGTTGTTTTGCCTGGCCAGCCAATATCCACTCGTCATCAGGACCAATCCGGCGATCTGCGGAAATTCGCGGGCAGAAAGGCTAGCCATCAGTGGCGGTTCATGTGACAATTCCGGGACCTGAAAGGAATTTCCATGTTGCGGATTCTGGGAAGCTCGAAACGAGTCTGCAGTGGGGTCACCCGGCGTGACCTGCTGCAAATCGGCGGGATCGGTGCGCTCGGCCTCGGGCTGACAAATCCTCAATCTGCCCTCGCGTCCCCCAACCGCCCGCAAGGCCGTGCGAAGTCTTGCATTTTTGTATTCCTGTTCGGATCACCGCCGCAGCACGAGACCTTTGATCCCAAGCCATTAGCGTCGGCCGAGATTCAGGGGGAGATGAAGGCGATTGACACGGCGCTCCCCGGACTTCAGATCGGGGAAGGTTTGCCGCAGATCGCGCGTATCGCAGACCGCCTGACGGTCGTGCGATCGATGAAGCACGAATATCCGATTCACTGCTGTGCCTACGTGATGACCGGGATGCCGACCTACAGTATTCCGCTGGAAACCGCGCCACGTGCCCCTGAACATTGGCCATTCATGGGTTCGATCGTGGACTATCTCGATGGTCGCCAGTCGGGCGTGAAGTCGCCACCACTCCCTCGCAACGTCGGTCTCCCCTGGCGATTCTGTTCGCGGGGAAGTTCTCCTGATCAGGCAGGCCCCTACGCCGCCTTCCTAGGGAATGGATATGACCCCTTCTGGACCGACTTTACGGGACAGGGAACCGTGGTCGTCCCCAAGCTTGCCGATGGACAGGCGGAACAGGTCCGAGATCCTCATGGTGGGATCGAAGCCACATCACGTTTCCAGCTTGCTCCTGGATGTCAGTTACCTCAGGAACTTTCGACGTCCCGGTTTGATGCCCGAGTCCATCTGTTACAGCAGTTCGATGCGTCGCGAGCAGCCATCGATCGCGCCGCCGCACTGGGTAACTACGATTCCCATCAGCAACGGGCACTTTCGCTGATCGGTTCGAACCGTATTCGCGAGGCTCTGGATGTCGGCCGCGAATCGCCGATGCTGCGCGAGCGGTATGGGATGACGTTGTTTGGCCAATCCTGCCTGGCCGCCCGCCGCCTCGTCGAAGCCGGGGCCAGATTCGTGTCGGTCTTCTGGGACCCGTTTGGTCCGCACGGCGCGTCGGTCTGGGACACCCACTCAAACCATTTCCCACGCCTGAAGAACTACCTGTTGCCGGTGTTTGACCAGAGTTATTCGGCGTTGATTTCCGATCTGGAAGCCCACGGGTTGCTGGATGAAACCCTGGTGATCTGTACGAGTGAACATGGCCGGACACCGCAGATTGATTCCAAGCCTGTCGGAGCAGCCCGCCACCACTGGTCGCGTGCGTATTCGTCCGTTTTCGCTGGTGGGGGTCTATCACCAGGCAAGGTCGTTGGCCGGACCGACACCGTCGCGGGCGATGTTGTTGACACGCCGATATCTCCCAAGGATATGCAGGCCACAGCCTATCATCTGCTGGGTTACGACGAAGCCACAACAATCCCCGATCAGCAGGGACGCCCACATCCCATCGCCGGCGATGGAAAAGTCAGCCGGGAATTGATTGGGTAGCCTGCCCGTACAGACAGCGATCAGTGGCGAGTCGCCTTATGCATCCGGCGTGACAGAAACTCGTGCAGAGCAACTTCCAAGGGCTGGTCTGTCCGTAATAGAACATGATCCATGTGCATGTCGCGCGCACCGCTGCGGATCGCCTTGAGGAACGCTTCGAACTCGCGCTGGTACGCGGCCTTCAATGATCGCGGTTCCGTATGCTGGTCTCCCAAGCCCTCGAGCCCCTTGAATAATGTCGGGTCGACGAACGGAAAGTCTTGCTCGGCAGGGTCGATCACGTGCAAAAGAACAACGTCGTGACGTCGATGTCGAAAGTGCTTCAACCCCAGCATTAATGTGGCGGGATCGTCAAAGAAGTCACTCAGGATTACAACCAGTCCCCGGCGTTTGATCCGCTCTGCCAGATCGTGCAGGATCGGTCCGATAGACGTTTCACCGTGCGGTTGGGTTTCATCCAGGATGTGGCAGAGTTGACGCAATTGAGCGGGGGTACTTGCCGGGCGCAGTACGGTTCCAACCGTCGCATCGAACGTTGCCAGGCCGGCGGCATCCTGCTGGTGGATGATCATGTAAGCCAGCGAGGCCGCGACGTGCTGAGCATACTCGAACTTTGAAAACGTCGCCTTGCTGGACCGGTATGACATCGACTCACTGCTGTCGACCAGCAGGTGGCAGGCAAAATTCGTCTCTTCGTCGTACTGCTTCAGGTAAATCCGGTCACTCTTGCCGTAGACCTTCCAGTCGACATACCGCAGGTCATCGCCGGGAACGTATTCGCGATGCTCGGCAAATTCGACAGAGAAACCGTGGTACGGCGATTTGTGCAGGCCCGAGACGTACCCTTCAACGATCATCCGGGCCTTTAGTTCGAGGCCTTTCAGTTTGTTGAGAGTGTTTGCGTCCAGCAGTTTTTTCAAAGGGTCCATGGTCCGCTGCCTGCTTGTCTATTCGCCTGCCAAAGCGAAGGTGAATGCCTCACGTGTTTGTGAATCGCGATTTCACCAGTCCGCTCAGTTGCTTGAATTCAGGAGCCTCGGCCGTCTCGGCCCATTCGAACAAGACCCCTTCCGAGGTTGTCAGGACAGCGCCGGCATTGACCATTCGCTCCAGAGCGATCTTCTGATCGATCTCCCCACGTGATGCGACGGCGTCGACAACGACATAGACCTGGTAGCCGCTGGCGAGCAGATCGAAAACGGTCTGCAGGACGCAGACGTGAGTCTCCATCCCGGCCACGACGACTTGAAAACGATCGTCTGCAGCTTCAGAGGCCGCAGACCACCCGAGGCACTCGACCGCGCTGAATCGCTTCTTGGATGGACGCGTTTCGCTGAAATCTCGCAGTGCAGCATCGGTCGAGCCCAACCCCTGCGGATACTGTTCCGTAATCGCGACTGGCACCCCCAGGAGCTTCGCTCCTTCTGCCAGGAACCGGCACGAGTTGACGAGCGATCGCCGCGTTCCCTCCGCAAGAGTCGCCACCAGCTTTTCCTGAACGTCGATGATCAACAGGTGACTGGAAACACGGTGCAGCAATTCGGGGCTGCGTACAGACTCAGATGACATCAAATTCCCTTCTCAACCGCCACGACAGTCAACGGCTACTACCTTCCTGATGTTTAACTCAAAAGTGCCGGATGAAGCTTTGCCTTCCCTTCGGCACCGATCAATCGCTGGTCAAGTCCCTGGAAGCTATACGTCAGCTTGAAGGGATCAATTCCGAGCAGGTGCAGAATAGTCGCCTGCAGGTCGCGGATATCCATCGCGTTCTCAGTAATGTAGTAGCCGATGTCGTCCGTTTGACCGTATGTCTGCCCCCCTTTGATCCCGCCTCCTGCGAGCATCATCGAAAATGCGTAGGGATGGTGATCACGGCCGATGTACGGCTGATTGGGAGCGTTGTTCTGCTGCATCGGTGTCCGGCCAAACTCCCCGCCCCAGATAATCAGCGTTTCGTCAAACAATCCGCGTTGCTTCAAGTCCTTGATTAAAGCAGTCAAGGCTCGATCGATCTGCTGTACTTTGATGGGCAGGATCGTCGGAATGTGCTCACCAGGACTCACTCCATGGTGGTCCCAGCCCCAGTCATACAACTGCACAAACCGAACTCCCGCCTCAACCAGGCGTCGCGCAAGCAGGCAGTTATTGGCGAGAGCTGCGTCAGTCCCCTTGTAGAGGACTCGCGGGTCGGCAGCCCCTTCTGATTCGGGAACAAATCCCGGCCGGGCTCCATACATGTCCAGGATGTGTTGCGGTTCCTTCGAGATATCCATCACCTCGGGAACAGCCATCTGCATTCGATAGGCGAGCTCATATTGCGCGATCCGTGTGATTGTTTCGGGATCGCCCAGCTTTTCCGCCTGAAACTCATTCAATGTTTTCAGGGCATCGAGCGTCTCACGCCGCCCGTTTCGATCAAGACCTGCAGGGTTTGATAAGAACAAGACCGGATCTCCCGGTGATCGGCATTGAACACCCTGGTAGATCGAGGGAAGAAAGCCACTCCCCCAGACACTCTTGCCAGCATCCGGTGTCTTTCCACCGCTGGTGAGAACAACGAACCCGGGCAGGTCTTCGTTCTCGGAACCGAGACCGTAGGTGGCCCAGGAACCGAGTGACGCACCACCGAACAGATTGGTCCCAGTATGCAGAAAGAGTTGTGCAGGAGCATGGTTGAACTGTTCAGTCTGCATCGATTTCACAATCGCGATGTCATCGATGACCTCGGGTAGAAACTTCCAGACTTCGCTCAGTTCGGCTCCCGACTTGCCATGCTTTGCGAAATTGAATGGCGTTCCCAGCATATTGGGGACACCTTGAATGAACGCGAATCGCTTTCCTTCGAGGTATTCCTTTGGACAGGGTTTGCCGTTGTACTTCTGCAGAGTCGGCTTGTAGTCGAACAGATCAAGTTGCGTTGGGCTGCCCGCCATATGCAGATAGATGACGTGCTTGGCTTTGGCAGGGAGTGGCGGCTTTCTGGGGGCCAGCGGATTTGCGGAACGGACAGGCGACCCGGCCACACCATCACGCTGTAGCAAGCTCGCCAGCGCAACGGCGCCGAGACCCACGCCAGCCTGGCCAAAAAAGTGGCGGCGCGTGACCGCCTTCAAATATTCCTGATGTAGATTCATAGCCATGCGTTTTCGTTGCGGTCGCCGATTTCGAACAAATCAGCGCCAGGGTCAGATCACCAAAGTCGTCCGGTATTCTGACATTTCCCTCGACCTGCCGCGAGGCTATTCGACGAATTGTCGCAAGCATCCTGAGACACAATGATTGTAATCGCTCCGTGTTCGTCGGAACGCAAGTGTCGCCAGTTCTTAACTCACCGAAGAGGAGACCTTCGGTCGGGGCTTCGGCGGATTGAGTGATGTCAGGGGGCACGCCGCGCCGAACGCGTTGCGCGAGCCAGTAAATGGGATAGACAGCGCCGAGAACGAACACTGCCGCGAGTGAAATTCTGATTCGCTGAAATGGCATACGCGGATGTCGCCAAAACAACGGTGGCCAAAAGTCGCCCTCGGCGTATTCGAAACCTGGAATCCAATGCTTTCTTTGGACCGTGAAATCTATTGGTTCATCGCTCCTCCACTGTCGAATTCGGTGCAGCAGTGAACCTTTTTGCCATTCGATCTCGTACCAGATCTTGCCATCCTCTGGAAGCTGGCATCGGCTCAGTCGGATCCAAAGAAGCTTTCCGTCTTCAATTCTAAACTGGTGATAAAGGCCGTTCTTGCGCCATTGCAGATCGACATGGCAGAAGAAACTGAAATTGCCTGCCAAGCCAGATACTGCGGCGATGGCGATACTTGCTATCACGAGTACCTGTTTTACTGACTTTCTTATCATCCGAAGGGCATCAGCCTTTGTCGCCATGGTGATGACTGCGCCTCGATGTAAAGCATCGGTCCAACTTTAAGAGCAAGCCATCTCAAGCGAAGAGGAGACCTTCGGTCGGGGCTTCGGCGGGGTCGGAGACCCGCGCCGAACACGCACCCGCGCCGAACTTAGAACTAACTCTGGCCCAGCTTCACTTTCTGCGACCAGACTTGCGGCGTGAACGCAAACGACTGCCAGCGATCTTTGGTCTGAACTTCACGCAAAGTCAGTGTGTCGTCTTTCAAGTGGAAGTAGAAAAACGCCTGGTCATTGCTTGAGAAATGACTGCCGTTATCGACATTGAAAACGGGGATTCCATCTTCCACGCGATCAGGTGTCCCGTTCCAGCGGTAAACCTGACGAACATGGGTATGGCCATACAGGATCGCCATGATGTTGTAGGGCTTCAACAGGCGATGATAGGCCCGTACGTCACAGAAGTCCCACTCCCCGCCCGCCGCTTTTGCCTGTTCATCACAGGGCTTTGAATACCGGGCAACGTCAACATGGTGTGTGATCACTACCGGACGACCACTGCTGCCGACGTTCCGTTCCAGATCAGTTTTCAGGAAGCTGTAACTCTCCAGCGGGTTATAGCGTCCGGGACGCTTCAATTGGGGATCACTGCCAACGACGATTCCCAGATTCACAAAATGGACCGGCCCCCAATCCCATGAGTAGTGAACGCCGTTTTCTGAGACGTTCTTCAGTCCGGGGCGAGACTTATTGCGTTCGATAATTTTCTGCACAGGCAAGCCAGTCCCGGGCGGGGAATCGTGGTTGCCGTGGACTTCATAGACCGGGTATTTCAGTCGACCGTCTTTTCCAGTCAACCCGTATTCGTCGACGAAACCTGCCCATTCGGTTTCGACCATCTTAGGATGTGGTCCGCCGTTCTTGTCCCCGGAATCGATCAAGTCGCCACCATGGAGGACACCACGTGGTTGAGCCACAACACCGCCACCCGATTCGACCGGTATTGCCGTCCCCGGCAGCTTATTGAGCGTGTCAACTAGTGATCGGCAGGTAGCGATTGATTTTTCGTCAAGGACGTTCGGCTGTTCCTTATTGGCCAGAAAGTGCGTATCGCTCACGAGAAAGAAGGCGACATCAGCACCGGCATTGACCTCGGCCTGCGCCCGCGAGTACGACATCAACCCGGCACCAGCCGCGGCAGTTGAGGTCAGGAATTGGCGACGATCCAGCAGATGGGTCGGTTGAGTCACAGTCAAACTCCTGAGATGTTGATCAACAGAAACTTATCAGGTCGATTACGGAACTTTATCTTTCTCGGTCTTCTGCGGAGGTGCAAGCAGGAATTCCACGCGACGGTACTTTTGGACGATGATTTGTACCTGGATCGACGTTGATGTCGGCTTCGGTTCAAAGAACCAGAACGCCACCCCCTGTGCACTGGTATTCCCCTGCTGTTCCAGCACTGCACCCGATTGATCACGAATCACCAGTTGAACGGAGTGATCCGCGCCCCAGGGGATGTTTGTCACAAGAAACGGCTGGCCGCTGGAAAGATCGATCTTGCAACTGTTTCCATTGCATTGAGATGACATTCCCCAGCTTCGACCTCCTGGCTGGTAGGTCTTGGAAGTGATCTGAGTTCCGGTTCCTGGCAATGTGAAATTGACCGGCCCCGGCCCCGCCAGACCCAGGATTGAAACGGCGACACCATTGACAGTGTGACTGATCCCCCGGGGAAAGGATGCTTGCCCAGCCAGTTCCATGGGCATGGGATCCAACGTTTTCGTTTCGTCAGGCAGGAATCGCCCCGCAGGATTCTGACTCAGCGTCAGCCGCAGCTTCCACGCAGACTCACGCGGTGACAGATTACACTCCCACGTGTAACAGGAATTGCCAAGCTGGTCGACCAATTCTTGCTGTGCATTCCATGTCTGGGACGGCTGGCCGTCATGGACAAAGGCCAGTTGCGGATTGACGGATAGTGCCCTCTGCCTGTCGTGGCTCGGAAACGTCACCCCCTTCAACGTCACGTCGAGATTACCATCCGAACGCGTGGTCGGCAGTGGATCCGGAACCCAATCATTCGGCAAGTCAATCAAATCATCTGGATAAGGGAGCGGTATCCGGGCAACGATCTGGTCGGCGCCATCGAAGACATCCAGTTGCAGTCGCCCGTCACCGGGGCGCGGGACCGGAAACTCGCAGGCGACATAGCTGCGACCTGATTTTATGATGTTCGACCCGAACGGCTTGGCCTCGCTATAACCACTACCCGATGTCCCATGGACTCCCTGATCGCGTTTCAGTTGATAGTGGTCTGGTTGAACGGGAGTATCGCCTGCGATCGTCAGTTCACATCGCTTGAACCAGTGGAGATCATGGAGTTCGTTCTGATCGTTTTCGTGAGTCAGCCAGATCAACATTCGCTGCTTCGACGTCGAGACGGTTTCCGTATCTCCTCGCTTGCGACGCATGATCTGCTCACCCAGTGCTATCGGAAAAACCAGATCATGTTTTTTCCCGATCGTCACGGCACGACAGACGAGCCATGTCCCGTCAGAAAGTTGCACTCGCGGATAATTGTTCTCGGTGGTGAATTGAGACTTCAGAACAATAGCACCCAGGTACAGCGCGATCCCAAGTACAAACAAGAATACCATTCGCACCAGAAACCAGCGTTCCTCGCGGCTGCTCGACTGCAAAGTTTCAGTGGATCTCAAGAGATGGCTCCTTGACCGGACGTGAGCCTTGAGGCGTAAGCCCTCGGCCAGGTACTCTCTGGAATAATGTCAGCCGGAACTCGCCACAGCAAGTTCCGGCTGATCTGTCGTAAACCTGGCATAAGACCTGTGGTGACTAAATGCCTGTGCGCGATTTTGCTCGAAGGTCAAGGAGGAGGTCGCCGCGAAGACACTGCTTCTTTGAGGACTCCGAAGCAGTGGCACCACTGCAACAACCATAATCGCGCATGATCATTTAGAAATCTCCCACGACTTCGCCGCCGGCACGAGTCGCCAGCGATTCCAGAACGCGTTCGTCAATGTTATTGGACACGAAACGGACCGAGCCGTCACCCATCAGGACATGGAAGCCACCCACATGCGGGCTGCCGATACCGTCTTCACCGTTGACGTAGGGCTTGGAAGTCAACGCACGAATGGTTGAGGTCCCCCCTTGTGCCCACGGGCCACGGCTTTTCGGTGCAGCATCGCTGACCATCACGGTGTTACTGGTCCCATCGGTAATGTCACGGAGGCTCGTCGCGCGGTCATATCCAAAGATTCCCATCTTGTTGGCCTTCGCCTTTTCCGTTGGGGCATCCTTTCCGACCCCCGCCCAACCGACATAGTCAGTGGTGGCGGGTTCGCCTGGGTGAAAGCCGGGGGGATTCGATGGGTTCTGCAAGGTTGGAATGGCGTTTGTGATCCACATCTCCTGATCTTCGTCATTCCATTTGGCGGATTCACGCAGATCGACATCCATCTGGTTATAAAGGGGAGCCTGATCCAGATACGGCAGCAACGCGATCAGCCAGCTTTGACGCTCGTCCGGTTTCAGTTTTTTACTCGGTATCGTTCCCGACGGAAATTTCTGGAAGACGTCGTGGAAGTTATGCATCGCAAGTCCGATCATTTTGAGATTATTCTTTGACTGCGTCCGCCGAGCCGCTTCACGCGCCTGCTGAACTGCCGGCAGCAGCAATGCCACCAGAACGGCTGTTACGGCAACCGTGCTTCCATCAACTCCGCCAACGAGCGGAACTGCGGGAGCAGAACTTCGAGTCGTCACGTGAATCCCCGTTTCATCCACCACACACCAGGCGACGTTGGGAAACAATGGACGTGTGACGACTTCGGCGGGCGGGAAGTCAATCGCCGATGCCGCCAGTACAATTTGTGGCCCGCCAAAATTGCGAGTCTGCGTCAGTGCGGATTGCCCCAGCCCCAGCAGGAACGGAGCGGCTGAGATCAACGCCCGATAGGTCTGGCGTGGATAGGTGATCGAAAACGAAGAAAACTTCTTCGGGACTTCCGCGAGGACTCCCGCCGTCTCTGCATCAGGTTTCCAGGTTGGCAAATCCCCCTTCAATCGAAGTGCGAAAGCTTCCACCGATTGTGATGACGAACCAAGGCAGAACCACTTGTCACTGATCAGGAAGGTCGGATTAAAGCCCCCGCCGCCCACCTGCAATGTGGTCAACGTCTGGCCCGCCTTTTCGCGTTGAACCCCCTCGACAAAGTTTGGCGGGACTTCATCGGCCATCCGCTTCAGCAGTTTTCCAACGGTCGCTCGCAGCTTCGGAGCGTCAGTAACCTGAATCGCCAGTGCATAGTCCGCAGAGATGATCCCCTGATTCGAATCTGAGTAGAGGCACTGAACGGGTCCCAGAGCTGCCAGAAGATCGTCACGCAGATCACATCCGAGAAATTCCGGAAGTTGCTCAAGCATCGAATCGAGTTGCTCGGAAGCATCGGGCGGGCCCATCTTGACCGCAGCCTTTACGAGTTCCAAGGTCTTGTCGTAAAGATTCGCCAGCGACAAGCTCTGCGCGGCAAATCCGACGTGACTGACTGGCAAGGGAGGAAGATCGCTGAGAGACATCGTTGTGGCGTCGGCCAGCGCCATCAAACCCTTGCGAGGCCCAGTGTGTCCAACATCAATCGTAGACCACAGACTGCGACCGTTATAGCCCGACTGAATCAGCAATTGATCAACCGTATCAATACCGAATGTTTCGAGGATCGATGTGACGCTTTCGCCGTTTGGAATCGGGATAGCGCCAAATCGCTCTTTCAGGATGGTCATGTTAAACCACAAGAAGCCTGTCCGATCGAAATCGGGCTTAGCCGCCAGTTTCTTGCCGTGTTCTGTTGATGCGAAATTCGGACTGTTCCCCGCTGCAACGTCGATCGCCCCTTCAACGGCGCCCATCCCAGCTGTCAGAACCAGATGGTCTTTCTCCGACCACCAGGCCAACTCGATGCCAGGCGTCTCGGGAATCACGAATCTCGAAACGGATCGCCCTTTCACCGTTTCAGTCGTAACCTTGACATCCGGTCCGAGGTTGTTGACGAATTGATCCAGGACCCCGGCATGGGGACCTGCATCGTGAGCCACGACAGTCAGTGACGGAATCCCCGGTCCATCACCCGGGGGGAGAGCGAGCGAAATCGTCAGACCGTGATCTGAGACGAAGTGCATGATCTCTGTCGCCGCATGGGCGCGGTCATCGGGAATCTGCTCCAGAACCCCGTGAACCAGCTTTTGCAGCACGTCGAGGAAACCTGATTTTCGAAAGGCCTCGTAAGCGGCGGTCTTTTCCCATGCCGCCTTGTGAGCAGCATCGCCATCCGACGTGATCAGCAGCACCGTCTCAGCGGGAATCAGGGCCATGGGCATGGCAACTTTGGCTGGCTCCTGCTTTGCAGCCGGCTTCACCGCCTTGGGCTTTGGCTGAGCCCACAATGACCATCCCGTCAACGCGATGCCCGCAAGCGACAGCACGCAGACCAAAGAAATCCGTCCTGTTCGGCTCATCGAAGTCTCTCCGTATTTTTCGAAATGTACTGACTGACATGTCCATGTCGGCACGAGCAATACCAGAAGGGAGACCGGCACTGGTCAATCCCTTCAGGTACCACAACAGCTCGTAGAAAGCTGCGTCTCAATTCTCTATCCCGTGAGAGCAGATTTCAAACAGCCAAAAGAGGTCTTTGTCCGATTATTCACCTCGCAAGCGTTTCCCCAGCTTGTTGATCGCATCGCCGCAATCTTTACGGGCAGCATTGAATCCCGCGACGGTGACTTCCGGTTGCTTCAGGTAATCCAGAATGATGGCTTCCGCACGAGCGATCTCGCGACAGACTTCAGGAACTTCGGAGGCGATTTCAGGCGGAATGGTCGTCACACCATTCAAGTCGCCGTGCAGCAGGTCACCTGGATAAATGATGATGCCGCCAACCGTGATAGGAACATTGATCGAAATGATGTGACAGTACCCGTGGGCCGCGATAGCACCATTGGTGAATGCCGGGAACCCCAGTGCTTCGACTTGCGCCAAATCACGACCGGTTCCTGACGTAATCAGCCCCTGGGCTCCAAATCGCTTGTAGGTCGAGCACATCACTTCACCAAACGTCGCTGAGGCACAAGGCTCGTCCAGATCCTGAAAGATGATGACCGGGGGGCCGGGAATTGCACCAAACGCATCGAGTTGCGCACCGATGCTGCCATAGGCATCTCCACCCCGTGGAGGTGCCACGCTGCGAAATGTTGATGTCAGTGCATAGCCCACCATCGGAGGAAATGCGGGAAAACAGGCCTTGATCGAGGAATTCATGTATCCGGTATTCCTCGGACGCAGATTCCACAATTCGACAGCATTGCAGATCGTGGGCGAATCAAACTGACGCAGTTCGGCAAGTTTGTCAGGCGAAAGACCGGCAGTCATCGTGTTCCTTTCGGGCGTGTCATTCAGGATTGGGACAATGCGTCCTGATGATACGGTTTTGACGGCAGGGCTGAAAGGATGTCGATTTGCTATGACCGAATCAAAGCGTCCCCCAGTGTCCTCATTCCGCCCGAGTTACGGTGAGAACGGCAATCGCCACTCCGATGGTCACTCGCCCCCCCCCCCAAACGGAATCGAATCATCACACGACGAGCGAGCCTATGCTTCCGCCACTGCTCGCATCGTCTCCAGCCCGCGGGCGGCAACTTCTCGGGGGTCTTGCCCCCACAACGCTTCGTTGAACAATTCCAGCGACAGCCAGCTGCGATAGCCGATCTGCTTGAGCAAGCCAATCCACTCTTTCAGGTTGAGATGCCCTTCTCCCGGCAGGACGCGGCTGTGATCATGCTGCTCCAGACGTGGCGGCGACGCGGGGGTATCGTTGAAATGACTGATGGCAATCTGATCTCCACGCAGTTTGCTGAGGGACGAAAACGATCCACCACCGCGAAAATTGTGGAAGGGATCGACGATGATCGTCGCTTGAGGATGACCACTGAGAGTCATGATCTCCAGAGCAGATTCAATCGTGTTGATCTGCTCGACAAAACCCAGGTATTCCATCGCCGGCTTCACCCCGAACGAAAGCCCCAGTTCAACCAGTTCGCGATAGTTGCGTGCAGCGAGAGCGACGTCAACGTTACCTCCGGCAGGGCTGGCAATCGCATGCACGGCCCCCAGTTCGGCCGCCTGCTGCAATCGCCGTTTGCATTCCTCCAGCCCGGCTGCGTGTTCTGCACCCGTCGTGTCACACCAGCCTCGCAGGTAGATCGTTGTCGGGAGCGCCAGACCCGCGTCAGCCAGTGCTTTTTTAATGTCGCCAACAGGTCGCCCCGAGGCCACGAACGCTTCGATTTCGTCGTGCCAGAGTTCAATTGCAGAATACCCCACTTCGCCCGCGATGCGGATCTTGTCCATGAGTGGAGTCGGTCGGATTGTGCTGGCGTTCAGGCAATACAGAAATGAAGCCATGACTTGCTCCTGCAAGGAAAAACGAATGGTCAGGTGTTGCAGTTTTTTTATTCCGGTACTCCCTCCACATCAGCCGCCTGATGGGAAAAAGTGCCTGCGATGCTGCGGTCTTTTCTCACATTGGTCGACCGACTCAATGCCATTGCACTTCGGGTGACTCATCAAACGGTCTCATCAGGAGTCCACGTGTCTGGATCGGCCGGGACTTGCGAGCCCGATGTCATATTTTTGACTTCGTGGGGAGGATCCGATTCCCCGCCAATAATCCAGAAATAGGGAATCCCTTTGCGCGACGTGTAACGCAACTGTGAATCGAGTTTTCCGGCCTCGTAATGCGTTTCAACATTGAAACCGCGTGACCGGAGTGTCTGGGCTGTCTGCTTCAGTTTTTGAGGATCGGTCCACGGAAGATATGCGAGAAATACCTGAGTGGGTGTCTTGGGGCCGAGTTTGATTTTGCCTTCTGCCAGCAGCTTGGAAAAAATCCGGGTCAAACCGATCGACATCCCGATTCCGGGAAGCTTGCGATTCAGGAAGTTGCCAACAAGATTGTCATAGCGTCCCCCGGAACAGATTGTGGGATACGACGGATAGTCCGTCATTTTCACTTCATAGACGGTCCCGGTGTAGTAATCGAGTCCTCGAGCAATCGAGAGGTCAGCGACAACACGTCCGCCAGCAATGTCGCTTAAACCTTCCACAACCGTTTTCAGTTCAGCCAGACCTTCTTCGAGCAGCGGGTGTGAAACTCCCAGCGTGCGAATGGCGTCGACAAAACCCAGATCTGCAGTGCGGATCTGGGCCAGGCTGAGCAATTTGTCGGCGGTCGCTTCGGAAACCAGATTCTCCTTCAGCAGGATACTGCGAACACCATCAGCGCCGATCTTGTCCAGTTTGTCGGCGATCCGGATGATCCCCATCGGGTCTTCGATCCCCAGGCCGCAGTAGAATCCCTCCAGAATCTTGCGGTTGTTCACATGCAGGCGAACGGGTGAAACCCCCAGTTTGTCGAGGACCTCGAGCATAACTCGTGGCATTTCGGCGTCAAAATGCATCGAAACGCGGTCGTTGTCGATGACATCGATATCACACTGATAGAACTCGCGAAACCGCCCTTCCTGGGGTCGCTCTCCGCGCCAGGCACGCTGGATCTGGTACCGCTTGAAAGGGAAAACGAGTGAATCGTAGTTCTGGGCGACATAGCGCGCCATGGGAACGGTCAGATCAAAGTGCAGCGCAAACTTCAGGTCCGCCTCGGCTCCTCGTTCGGCCAGCCGCGTAATGGCATAGATTTCTTTATCCGTATCCTGACTTTCCCCCTTCGAGACGAGGGCTTCAATCTCTTCGACGGAACGAGGGTCGATTGAACAGTAGCCGTAGCTCTCAAAGGTCTGGCGAATCAAGTCGAGCCACTTCATCTCAACCAGGCGCGCTTCTGGAAGCCATTCGGGATATCCGCTCAGAGCGCGGGCTTTGATTCGTTTCTGCATGCCTTGTCTTCTCGCCTTCCAGAGACTGACGGGGGTGGATCGATTTCAGAAATCAACCAATCGATGGGGCATTATCACGTACACGGGATGTAAGAGCAAACCCTTGGCGATCAGCTGAAATGGCTCGCGATCGGAGGATCTCACGGGCCTTCCTTCCTCATCAGCTGTCAATTGACGGTTCTCCTGAGAGTGAGTGAGGAATCGAAAACGGCACCAGGCATTTTCCACAAACACTTTACATTTTTACACTTGTGAACACAACAAAATAACAACTGACCAAATATGTGATATTCTGTTGACAGAATCCAGGCTCGAAAATAAAATATTACCGTGTTGGTGATTGTTTCGCCGATACAAAGCACTGTGATATTGCAAGCAATGGCCAGATTTCGAGCCCGGCGACCGACACGGGCACGAATGACCGCGACTGAATTCGGACAGGTCACCACCTGCCCGAGCTATGAGAATTCAGAAAACGGGCGAGGCGATAGGCGACTGGTCTGAACTTATGGAATCAGTTCAGCCATTTCGAAAGTTTGAGGTGCAATCATGCCGTCAGAAAAAGAGTGGTATTACAGTGTTGGCGGGTTTGAAATGGGGCCTGTCTCCTTCGAGGATCTCGTTGCACTCGCCCAATCCCAGCAGATTGCAGCCGAAGATCGAGTGAAAGCGGGAGTCGATGGCAAGTGGCGGGCGGTGGGTTCAATTGGCCGACTGATGGCAGTATTGCCGTTTCAGAAAGCAAGAATTGAGGTTGCCGAGACACCGAAAGGGAATCGCGTCAGTGCCGCGAGTCACAAGAGTCCGGTCCCTGCTCATCACACACGGGTGACGAACGCGACAACCGAAATTCAAGCGGTGAAGACATCGACAACGATCGACACTGTGGTGGTAACTTCCCCCCTGCCACGCTCCACCCCAACTCCGCAGGCATCCCTCAAGTCATCTCACACCAGCGAATCCATTTTGCGTGAGATTCGTAGCACGCTGGCGTCGAGAAACATTGCCGGATTGGATCAGCTGGAATTCAGTATTGATACGGGCGTTGTGACAATCTCGGGGCTCACAAACTCCGAAGGTGAACGACTCCTGGTCAAACATCTCGTCCAGAAGATTTCCGGCGTCGTCCGCGTTGTAGATTCAACGACGAATGCTGCAGGTCGCCGCGTGGTCATGGCCCGCACATCGGGAACTGCCCGCTCAGCGGCATCCGGCAGGACTGACAACTCGGGATTCGTAAAAGGACTGATCGCTCACCTTCGGGGATTAAAAACGATTCACGCAGTCTCCCTGGCCGCGACAGTCGGGCTGTCAGGACTCGGCTACTGGTATTTCGGAACGAACCCTGCCCGGCCCGTTGCTGTTCATCCTGTCCGAGGGAAAGTCATCATGAACGGTGAACCACTCGCGAACGCTTCAATTGTCCTGCATCGCGTTGGCAAATCAAAACTTCCGGTCAATCTTCACCCGCGTGCCCAGGCCTCGGAAGACGGAACGTTTGCTCTGGAAACGTTCGATCGCGCTGACGGAGCCCCAAACGGCGAATTCGTTGCGACGGTTTTCTTAAGGACCGTTGAGGAAGTGAACGGCGAAAAGCTGCCGGGGCAAAACATTCTTCCCGTTGTCTATAGCCGCCCGGAAACATCCCCGCTCAAGATCCAGATCACGTCGTCTACGACCGAACTCAAACCCTTGGAACTTAGCCTGAAATGACTCCGTTCTTCTCATCAGAAATCATATGGGAGTCGTGCGATGGTTGATCGCCGAGAAAGCCGCGAGGCTCATACCTCTGAACCGATGGAAATCGTCTTCGAGTACGTTCGCGTCGCACTGCGAGGTCTGAAATTCGGAAACGTGACCCTTGTTGTTCAGGATGGGCGTGTTGTTCAGGTCGATCGCTTCGAAAAGATTCGCATCAATGATTCACCGTGACACCCAGCCGTTTTCCAGCGTTTGTTTTGTGTGCCCGAGGCCCTCGCTGTGAATCAGGGCACCGACAGCCGTTATAAGGCTTTAAATCCAGGTGGAAGTTCGATCAAAGGAGATCACAAATGCCTGTGTATGGAGACAATCTTGAATCGATCGGACGGACACCACTGGTCCGGATCAACCGACTGACAAGAAGCTTGAATGCCACCGTACTGGCAAAGATTGAAGGTCGCAACCCCGCTTACAGTGTGAAGTGCCGGATTGGCGCCGCCATGATCTGGGATGCGGAACAGCGAGGTAAGCTGGCACCGGGCATCAGCGTGATCGAAGCGACAAGCGGCAACACCGGAATCGCCTTGGCGTTTGCCTGTGCAACGCGGGGTTACAAGCTGCTGCTGACCATGCCCGACACGATGTCGCAGGAACGCCGCACGATGCTCAAAGCCTTCGGTGCCGAGTTGATTCTGACCCCTGGTGCCGAGGGGATGAAAGGTGCCGTTGCTCGAGCCGAGGAAATTGCGACTCAACCCGGCTGGTTCATGCCCAGGCAATTCGAAAACCCCGCCAACGCCGACATTCATTTTCGGACCACCGGCCCTGAAATTGACCGTGATACCGATGGAAACATCGACGTTTTTGTCAGTGGCGTCGGCACGGGTGGAACAATCACCGGTGTCGGCCGCTATTTCAAACAATCTGGCCGCAAACCAATTCACATCGTGGCGGTTGAGCCTGCGACGAGTCCGGTGCTGTCGGGAGGAACCCCTGGAAAGCACAAGATTCAGGGGATCGGGGCTGGTTTTATTCCCAAGGTTCTGGACCGTTCCGTCATCGATGAAGTTGTAACCGTCACCGACGATGAATCCTTCCAGATGGCACGACGCCTGATGCTCGAAGAGGGCATCTCTTGTGGCATTAGTTGCGGGGCCGCAATGGCCGCGAGTTTAAGAATTGCCGCACGAAGCGAATTCGCGGGGAAAACGATCGTAACGGTCCTCCCCGATTCCGGGGAACGCTATCTGTCGACGCTGCTGTTTGAGGGACTCGCTGACAAGCCCGTACCGCCTCCTCCACCCGTTCCAGACCCCTATCAGTTCGACCTGGGTGATGAATAGTCACCAGATCAGCGACCTGTAAACCATCCATCCGATCCGCTTCCGGAATGAGGATTTCTTGCCGATGCCAGACAATATTCTTCAGCGCAGCGTGACCACATCGGTGGCGCGAAATCTCGCGAACACCACCAAGACATCACCGAAAATGATGTCGATTACCCCACGCTGGCTGCTGAGCTTGCTCCCGTGGGTCGAGGCCGCGTCGGGAACCTATCGCGTCAATCGCACCAAAGTTGAACTGAGTAAAGCTCAGCGGATCGGAGTGGAACTGGTCGGCGAAGTCGCCTCCTTTCCGGCGGAATCACTGCGCAGCGTCCCCCTCTTTTCCGGTTTGCCGGAAGTGATTATCACTCGCCTGACGAGGAAGTTCAGTACCCAGACCGTCACGCTTGGCAACAAGTTGATCGTTGAAGGTGTCGAAGGAAACAAGTTCTTCATCATTGCACAGGGGCAGGTCGAAGTTCTCAGCAAGGGAGCTCACGGCAGCGACCTGCGGATTGCTTTACTGACCGAAGGGGAATTCTTCGGCGAAACAGACATTGTCTCTGACAAGCCTTCGGAAGTGACAATTCGCACGATCACCCCTTGCGTCCTGCTGACATTGACGCGGAAAGATCTCGACGCCGTCCTGAAAGAACTGCCCAATCTGAAGGCAGATTTTCAGCGAGCAATCGACGAACACCTGGAACTTCGTTCCACCGTGAACCACTATGGCGAACGGAACATCGATCTAGTCTCGGGCTTTGCCGAAAACGTGGAAATTCCCGAGACGTTTGTGGATTACTCAGCGACCCCGCGTGAATATTCTCTCTCGGCAGTTCAGACGGTTGTGCGAGTCCACACCCGTGTTTCTGACTTGTACAACGATCCTTTCAATCAGCTCGAAGAACAGATGCGGCTGACGATCGAGGGGATCAAGGAACGCCAGGAATGGGAACTGATCAACAGCAAGAAGTTTGGCCTGATCCATTCCGTTGACCCGTCCATGCGGATCAGCACCCGCTATGGAGCGCCGACGCCTGACGATCTGGATGAACTGCTGGCGCTGGTCTGGAAAAAGCCAGCATTCTTTCTCGCTCACCCCAAAGCAATCGCCGCCTTTGAACGCGAATGTACCTGGCGCGGCGTCCCGCCTGTCACGACAAGCCTGTTCGGAACGCCCATCATCATGTGGCGAGGAGTACCAATCGTCCCCTGTGACAAACTGGAAATCAAAAGCCGGTACCAGAGCAATCTCTCATTCGGGACAACCAGCATCCTGCTGCTGCGTGTCGGCGAAGCAGACCAGGGGGTCGTGGGACTGCACCAGACGGGAATCCCTGGCGAAATCATGCCCAGCCTCTCGGCTCGCCTGATGGGAGTCGACAGCCTTGGCGTCGCGTCCTACCTGCTGACCACGTACTTCTCTTGTGCCGTCTTGACCGACGATGCACTGGGTGTGCTTGAGAACGTTGAAGTCGGCTACTACCACGATTATCAGTCCCGCGGACATAAGGGATTTGTCGACGGCCTGGGGATCTGACACGCCATCACAGTCCGCATCTTGTTGGGGCTGTTACCAAATTTTGTAGAAAACCTGCTCCATACTCTGACTCGTAAAGAAAGAACAGAATGTCGGATAATCTCTTGCAGCGCAGTGTGACGACTTCGGTGGCGCGAAACCTCGCCAACACCACCAAGACATCACCAAAGATGATGTCGATTACGCCGCGCTGGCTGCTCAGCATGCTTCCCTGGGTGCAGGTCAACGGCGGAACGTATCGCGTGAACAGGACAAAGGTCGAACTGACAAAAGCAGAACGAATCGGAATCGACAGCACAGCGGGCGTGCTTTCATTTTCGCCAGATTCGCTGCGAAGTGTACCGCTCTTTTCGGGACTCCCTTCGTCAGTCACTGCTCGTATGGCGGCAAAGTTCAAGACCGAAGAAGTCACCCTCGGTAACAAGCTGATTGTGGAAGGAGAAGACGGAAACAAGTTCTTCATCATCGCCCAGGGGCAGGTCGAAGTCCTCAGCAAGGGAGCTCATGGTAGCGACCTCCGTATCGCCCTCTTGACCGAAGGGGAATTCTTCGGAGAAACCGACGTCGTGTCGGACAAGCCGTCGGACGTGACAATTCGGACAATTACTCCCTGCGTCCTGCTGACATTGTCTCGAAAAGATCTCGATGCGGTTCTGAAAGAACTGCCGAATCTAAAGTCGGAATTCAAAAAGGCGATTGATGAACATCTGGAACTCCGCTCGACGGTGAACCGTTACGGCGAACGGAACATTGATCTTGTCTCAGGCTTTGCCGAAAACGTCGAGATTCCCGAAACATTTGTGGATTACACAGCCACCCCGCGTGAGTATTCGCTCTCGGCCGTTCAGACGGTCGTCCGAGTCCATACCCGCGTATCCGACCTGTACAACGATCCGTTCAATCAGCTCGAAGAGCAGATGCGGCTGACTGTTGAAGGAATCAAAGAACGCCAGGAATGGGAACTGATCAACAGCAAGAAGTTTGGCCTGATTCATTCCGTTGATCCGGCCATGCGGATCAGCACACGCTACGGGGCACCGACCCCCGACGATCTCGACGAGTTGCTGGCGCTGGTCTGGAAGAAGCCCGCATTCTTCCTTGCCCATCCGAAAGCGATCGCCGCCTTCGAACGCGAATGTACCTGGCGCGGTGTTCCACCAGTCACCACCAACCTGTTCGGAACACCTGTGATCCTGTGGCGCGGAGTACCGATCATTCCGTGCGACAAGCTGGAGATGAAGAGTCGTTACCAGTCCAACCAGTGGTTCGGAACGACCAGCATTCTGCTGTTGCGAGTCGGCGAAGCGGATCAAGGGGTTGTGGGACTGCATCAAGCGGGCATCCCCGGCGAAATCATGCCCAGCCTCTCTGCGCGCCTGATGGGGCTCGACAGCCTGGGTGTCGCTTCGTACCTGCTCACGCTGTATTTCTCGTGCGCGGTTCTGACGGACGACGCCTTGGCCGTCCTGGAAAACGTGGAAGTGGGATATTACCACGACTATGAACATCGAAAATCGACACCAAAGTAAGGCATCGTCAGGTGGCCCGCTGAGTGGCCGGGGCTGGACCGAAGGGAAGCCCCGGTAATCAAAGTGGTCGTGTTTCCGGGCCTTTGCGAAGACGCTCCAAGCCCGGCCACCCGGTCGCCCAAGGCCCGGCCGGAATTCTATAAAGTCGTATCCGCGCAGGTTGTAATTGAGACTGGAATCAGCAAATGAATGAAGTGACACCCGACCTGGTAGCCCAGATTGCGACGCGGCTGTTTAACGAGGTGCCGGCGACGCCCGCTCCATCAACGCCACTTCCCGAGTTTGCTCCCGCGCTGCCAGTTCGCCCTGAACCTCCGGCCTTGCCTGCGGGCGCCCCCATTCCGTTTTTGGGATTACCATTCAACGCACCTGCTACCACACCAACATCGATTCCCAGCCCCCCCAGCGCGTCATCATTCAGCGACCCGGCGCGATTTGGGAGTTTCTCATTGCCGACGGAGCAGCCTCCACAGGATGATCGACTGCGAAACTTCATCCAGCAGATCCGCACTTCGCATGTGCATTCGCGCGACGGACTATGTGCAGAGGCTCCCGAGCAGAATTTTCTTTTTCGATCTTTGTCGGCAGGTCGAACAGTTGCGACAGGACCACGTCCGTTCGATGTGGAAGCGGTCCGCAAAGACTTCCCTGCCCTGCATCAGCAAGTCCACGGCAAGCCGCTCGTGTGGCTCGACAACGCCGCCACGACTCAAAAGCCGAAAAGCGTCATCGACACGCTTTCGAACTATTACTCTCGAGACAACTCGAATATCCATCGCGCCGCTCACACCCTGGCCGCACGTTCAACCGATGCTTATGAGCAGGCCCGCGAGAAGGTGCAACGATTCATTGGTGCCGGTTCAGTCAACGAAATCGTTTTCGTACGGGGGACCACAGAAGGGATTAATCTGATCGCACAGACATACGGCCGGAAATTCCTGCAGCCGGGTGACGAGATTGTCCTGTCGACGCTGGAGCATCACGCCAATATTGTCCCCTGGCAGATGGTCGCCAAGGAACGGGGAGCGGTGATCCGTGCGATTCCGGTGAATGATCGCGGCGAAGTGATGCTGGAACAATATCAGGCGCTGCTGGGGCCGCGAACCCGTCTGGTCGCGTTGACTCATGCGTCGAATTCACTGGGCACGATCCTGCCCATTGCAGAAATGATAGCGATGGCGAAGCGATTTAATGCACGCGTGCTGATTGACGCCGCTCAGTCCATCGCACATCTGCCGATCAACGTTCTGCAACTGGATCTCGATTTCCTCGTCTTTTCGGGTCACAAGATCTTCGCGCCAACCGGGATTGGAGCCATATTTGCCAAGGAAGAACTGCTGGAAATCATGCCCCCCTGGCAGGGTGGCGGAAACATGATCAAGACCGTGACATTCGAAGAGACGACTTACAATCCTCCCCCGGCCCGCTTTGAAGCGGGGACCCCCAACATTGCTGACGCCGTCGGCTTGGGGGCTGCTCTCGACTACGTTAATCGGTTGGGTCTGCCCAACATCAGCAAGCACGAACACGCCTTGCTGGAATACGGCACTGAAAAACTGTCGAAGATTGATGGCTTGCGGCTGATTGGTACTGCTCGCGAAAAGGTCGGGGTTCTGTCATTCGTTCTGCCAAACCGAAAGACCGAATCCATCGGTAAGGCATTGGACGCTGAAGGGATTGCAGTTCGAGCGGGACATCATTGTGCCCAGCCATCGCTTCGACGCTTTGGGCTGGATGCGACCGTCCGACCATCAATCTCACTGTACAACACGCACGACGACATCGACCGCCTCGCAGACGCGATACGACGAATCATGCGGATGTCGTAAGCGATTCGACTGGATTGAAGACTTGCTTGCCGCGCGACTGCGCCGCCTGGTCAAAAATATATACAACCGAATAAGTGCTATCTATGCCAGCAAGCGTGAATTGACCAAGGAGCTTTGGGGAGTGTTTCGCAGCAGAAATTGCCGGAGGCACCACAAGATCCGTTTTCCTTCGGCCCGTTTTGAAATCTGGCGATCGCCACGAAGCTCTAACCACGAAAAACTCCGCAAACAATTAACTAAAAAGATGTTAACAATATTGAGAGCAAGTCAATCGGCTGGAGTTTTCCGCAAGAGGCAGCAAATGCAATCGAGCGAAATGGGAAAAGAAAGTTCTCATGCGACTCCTCTTGCAAATCCGACAACATTTGTATAACATACCAAGTCAGTGGTATATTTCCGAGAGAACATTCAGGACGCCTACAGCAGCAGAAAAAAGAAGAACCGCCGACCCCATCGGACGCAACAGCGAATCTACGGTCGGCATTGAAATGAAAGTGTGAAGTGAGAATGCAAAACCGTCTATTTTCCTCTGGTCTGTCTCTGGGAATTGCTCTGGTTGGGCTCGGCATACTGCCAGGCTGCTCGAAGGCCAGGCAGCCTTGGGAAAAGGTCTACCCGGTCTCGGGAGTTGTTCAACTCGATGGCAAGCCGATCGGCGGGGCGCTGCTGACGCTCGTCCCTCAGGATCGTCAAGTTCCCGATTCCGTACGCCCCACCGCCACTTCCAACTGGGATGGAACATTTGAGGTTGGAACGTATTCCACGGGGGACGGGGCTCCCGCGGGAGCCTACAAGGTCATCGTCCTCAGGTTCCCGGTTGTCGGTACCCCGCAAAGTCCGGCACCAGGAGCCAACGACTTGCCGTTGAAATACGCCAGGCCTGAGAGCACTGACTTATCTGTTCAAGTTAAGGAAGCCGCAACGGAGTTGTCTCTGGAACTGAAGAGCTGAGCTTTTTCCTGCCGCAAATCATTCAAGACATGGCACACGCGGTTGTGAACGCTCAGGACACAGGATTCAGAATGCCAAGGAGAGCAGCATGCTTCGATGACCTTAAGACGCTTTGATCGACCTGCAACGAAAATGACAAAACATATCGGTGGCCGTGTGGCTCACCGTCATCGGATTCACAACGGTACTTATTGCGGTTCGCACCGCCCCTCAGGAGAAAAGAAAAGATGACTCGCATTTCTGCCCGGAATCGTTCCACCACACGTCGTGGCGGATTTACCTTGATCGAGTTACTGGTGGTCATTGCCATTATTGCAGTCCTGATCGCCCTGTTGTTGCCAGCCGTTCAACAGGCTCGCGAATCTGCACGGCGGACGCAGTGCAAAAACAACCTCAAGCAGATCGGCCTGGCATTCCACAATTTTGAGAGCACCTACAACTACCTTCCGACAAGCCTGCGACCTTCCAACCCTGGCTCTGTCCGCTTTTCTGTGCTGACGTCGTTGCTGCCCTACATCGATCAGTCTCCGATTTACAACCAGTACAACCAGAACATCAACTGGAGTGCAGGGACCAATGTGCCATTGAGCCAGACCAAGATCACCGGGTTTATCTGCCCGTCAGATCCTGTTGGCGGACAACTGGACGGGATCCCCGATAATCCCGGCGCATGGGCTCAGAACACCGCTGCCGCCAGTGATTATTCACCGATTTATGGAATTTCTCAGTTGGTCTACACCAGCGTGCTGGGCACAGCCGTTCCAGCAACGTATACCGACCCGGCAGACTCCGCCCAAGTCTACGTGGCTGGGTTCTTCCCCAAGAATGCGACTGTCGATCCAGCAACCGGATCGCACG
This sequence comes from uncultured Planctomycetaceae bacterium, assembly GCA_964609845.1. Lineage (GTDB taxonomy): Bacteria > Planctomycetota > Planctomycetia > Planctomycetales > Planctomycetaceae > Schlesneria. The sequence goes on from CAZSTW010000011.1 coordinate 24,327, forward strand.
GCAAGGCCGGACGAAAGTTCGCCAACGTCACGGATGGATTGTCGAATACGATTGCAATTGCCGAGTCTGGCGGACGTCCGGGGGTCTATCGCAAAGGTAACAGACAGATTGGCAGCCTGCCCACAAATCGCGTGAATGCTGGCGGATGGGCTCGACCTGCCAGTGACATCATGATTTACGGGGAAAAGCCAGACGGCTCAGACCTGCTGGGAACGACGGCCATCAATGCCACGAACGGACTCGACATCGGTTCAGCCGCGTATCCGAACACCGCTGCACCGTACGTTTTCGGTGTCCATGGAACCAGTTCACCTTACTCGTTCCATACCGGTGGTGCACACTTCACGATGGGTGATGGTGCTGTCCGATTTATCAGCGAAAACATCAGCTTCAATGTTTTCATCAGCCTCACAACACCAGCTGGCGGCGAAGTCGTTGGCGAATTCTAAATCGGCTCTGTTGTTCGGTGCCTGAATGTGATGACCCCAGGAAGTCTCATAACTTCCTGGGGTTTGTTTTTCATTGCAAGGAAAATTCGTGGTGTGACGCAGCGGGAACCAGAAAAGCACTCGCCAGAATTCCTCCGTGTCTTCAGTGAACTCCGCGTCCAGAGACATCCTGGACAAGAAGGATTGGACACGGAGAACATGGAAAACACGGTATGACTGTGACCGCCTTACGGTGACGGTCACCAGATGAATGGCTACAGTAGTGTCCTGATGACATCTTGAACCGGCCTTCTGATCTGCGGTCCTTCATGAATTTTTACCGAATCCGACTGTTTGTTGCCTGTGTCTTGATGTCGACACCTGCTGTCGGTGCCGAACCAACGGCGCCGGCACAGATCGAGCGGGCTTGCAGCGGCTGTCACAATGATCGTGAATCTGCAGGGGGCCTCGACCTGACGCGACTTCCCTGGAAACTGACCGACGCGTCGTTGCGTGAACGCTGGGGACGGATTCACGATCGGATCCAACAGGGGGAAATGCCTCCCGATGCTGCCGACCTACCCGACGACCAGCGGAAGCAGTTGGTTCAACAGCTTCGCACGGCGATCCATGATTCCGATCTGGCGGAGGTTCGTGAATTCGGACGCGGGCCGATGCGCCGCCTGAATCGGGATGAGTTTCAGCAGAACCTGCGTGACATCCTGCAGCTGCCGCGTCTCGATATCCGTGACATGCTTCCGGAAGATCGCGAATCGCATCATTTCAACAAAACGGCCGCCGTGCTGGATATGTCGCGCATTCAACTGGCCGCGTACCTGGAGGCGACCGAGTCTGCGTTGCGACAGGCGATGGCCAGCGGGATCGAGCCACCTGCATCGACCCGATACCACGCCCTGGCCACACGAATGTTTCAGGAAGCCGAGACCTTCGGAAACCGTGAAGCGATGTTCTACGCAAAGGACTCGAAATTACTGCCGATGGATGGTGGCAAGCTGAATGAAATCCGCAAGAACAATCAGCATGACCCTGGTGTTGAAATGGCGTTGTTCCGGGCCGCTTCGTGGCCATACTACGGCTATCCCGAAGGATTTATCGCTCGTTTACCAGGCGACTACAAAGTTCGCTTCTCGGCACGTGCCGTCGTTCAGCTTCCCGGTTTTGAATTAAAGCCTGCGACCCGTCCGCAGCCAATGACATTCCGGGCTCGAGCCCCTTCCGGACCAGATGTCTCGGGAGACGTGCGTGCAACTGGCGGTCTGATTGATATCGCCCCGGAAGTCGGAGTGCACGAGACAGTCATCACGTTGCGAAAGGGTGAGACGTTTGAATACAGCCTGCTCGGTCTGCCAATGCCACTGGCCCGCAACGTCAACAATGGCCCGCCGACATATCGCTATCCGCCGTTTCCTGAAGGTGGGCAACCAGGAGTCGCATTCCAGTGGATCGAAGTCATCGGACCAATGGCCCCCGCACAGTGGCCTCCGGCATCACATCGGGTCTTGTTTGACGATCTGCCGATTCGTCTGCCTGCGACACCACCGGGAGCGTCAGAGTTACCAGTTGAGGTCGTCTCGGAGAAGCCTCGCGAAGATGCCGTCCGATTGTTGCGGCGATTTGCGGAACGGGTTACTCACCAGCCCGTTTCCGAAGCGAGCCTGCGTCCGTATGAGCAATTAATCCAGGCAAAACTGGGCCAGAACCGTCCATTTGCGGAAGCAGTTCTGGCCGGATACAAGGCCCTCCTGTGTTCCAGTCATTTTCTCTATCTGCGAGAACCAACGGCCGACGATGCCCACTTCCCGATCGCGTCCCGTTTGTCACACTTTCTGACCAACAGCCGCCCGGATGATCTGTTGCACAAGCGTGCTGCGGAACAGAAGTTACGTGATCGCGGCGTACTTCTCGCGGAAACAGATCGTCTGGTGGCGAGTGCCGGGTTCGACAGATTTATCCAGAATTTCACCGATTACTGGCTGAACCTGCGACATGTCCGCCGCGACGACCCCGATATTCGCCTGCATCCTGAATACCGGTTCGATGATTACCTTGTTGAATCGATGGAAATGGAAACGCGAGCGTACGTCACGACCATGATCCGCGAAAATTTGCCGATACAGGTGTTGATTGATGCAGACTTTGTGCTGGCCAATGATCGCCTCGCCACACATTACGGGTTACCTCCAATCAACGGTTCTGCCGTGCGCAAGGTTGAACTTCCTGAGGGGAGTCCCTATGGAGGCCTGATGACGCAAGGGGCGATCCTGAAGGTCACTTCGAATGGAACGTCGACATCTCCGGTCGTCCGCGGAGCCTGGATCATGGACCGACTGATTGGCGAACCACCGCCACCACCACCTGCCAGCGTTCCGGCAGTCGAACCTGATATCCGTGGAGCAAAGACGATTCGTGATCTGCTGGCATTGCACACAAAATCAGCTTCGTGTGCAAATTGTCATGCCCGCTTTGATCCCGTCGGCCTGGCACTGGAAAACTTCGATATCCTCGGTGGCTGGCGAACTCGCTATCGCGGGATCGAACAGGGGCAACGTGTCAGCGGGATTGATCGAGCGGGACACGACTTCGCTTATACTCTCGCCGACGCGGTGGATGCTTCGGGAAAATTGCGGGACGGTCAGCCGTTCAAAGATGTCCATGACATCAAGCGGTTGCTGATTGCCAACCCCCGACGTCTGGCGCGCAATCTTCTGCATCAGTTCACGGTCTATGCAACGGGAACGCCCGTTCGATTCTCGGACCGGGTCGAGATTGAGGCGATGCTGGATGCTTGCGCCAGCGACGGATATCGAACGCGCGATCTGCTGCATGCATTTGTGACAAGCCGCATCTTCCTCGGACAACAGGGAACGCATTGATGTCTGAGTTCAGCCCCATTTCATTGCGCCGCGTAGTTCCACGACGTACCCTGCTGCGCGGTGCAGGCGTTGCCCTGGGGCTGCCATTACTGGACTGCATGCGGGGCCGGACAGCGCGCGCTGCCGATGTGGCTGTCCCACGTCGAATGCTGCTAATCTCCAATAATCTCGGTGTCCTGCCGAAACCGTTCTTTCCGACGGCGACGGGGCCTGATTATGAACTGTCGCCATATCTTTCCAGCCTGGCTGATTTTCGCCGGGACTTCACAGTTTTCAGTGGACTGTCACACCCTGGAGTCGTCGGCGGTCACAGCACCGAGAACTGTTTTCTGACCGGAGCCCGCGGTCCAACACGCAGCGGATTTCGCAATCAGATATCACTCGATCAATTCGCGGCCGAAAAGCTGGGCCAGGTGACTCGATTCCCCACATTGAACCTCGGGGTCAACATCGACAAGGCCAATCGCAGTCTGAGCTGGACTCGCGACGGAGTGTTGCTGCCTGCCGAAGACAGCGCCACCGCTCTGTATCACCGGATGTTCCTGCAAGGTGATGCTGCTGCAGTAGCCAGGCAGAAACAGCGACTGGAAGAACAGGGAAGTATCCTCGATGCGGTTCGGGACGAAACTCGAGAATTCAGCCGCAATCTTGGTCGCGATGACCAGCAGCGGCTCGATCAGTACTTCACGTCTGTTCGAGAGCTTGAAGAGCGATTGCAGATCGCGTTGCAATGGGAATCCCGTCCCAAGCCAGTGACTTCGCAGCCGCTGCCAACCGATATTTCGGATCGAAAACTGTTCATTCCCAAATTTCGGCTGATGCTGTCGATGGCACGCCTGGCCCTGGAAACCGATTCGACACGTCTGGTCACACTCATGGTCGATGCGTTTGCAACTCCTGTCTTCAAACTGAATGACGAGCGAGATTCGACAGACGGTTACCATAACCTCAGTCATCATGGGCAGGCAGAAGACAAAGTCCGACAATTGGAAGAAGTGGATCAGCAGCAGATGAGTTTGCTGCGAGAGCTGCTGCAATCCCTCGCGGAATCGAAAGAAGGGGGCCAGCGATTACTCGATCGAACGATGGTTCTGTACGGCAGCAACATGGGGGATTCAAACACACACGACAACACGAATCTACCGATTCTGCTTGCAGGTGGCGGATTGAGGCATGGCAGGCATCTGGCATTCTCTCGAGACCAGAACACGCCGCTTTGCAATCTGTACGTGACAATGCTGCAGCAACTGGGGATCGAAACCGATCGCTTCTCCAGCAGTACGGGAACGCTGAGCGGACTCTGATCTGAGGCGGTTTTTGACTCAAAATCAATTTTGACTCATTGACAGTTCGGGAACTTCCGATATATTTCACTATCTGGGGAGAATACAGATGGCCACGACACTGCGATTGACGAATCTGGAAGCCTTGGGTGAGGCCGCAGAGTGCCTGCGCGTGCTGGCTCACCCGCATCGATTACGGATGATCCAGATGCTGTTGCAGGGTGACCATACGGTGACCGAACTGGCGGAAGCCTGTGAACTTCCGACGGCGATGGCATCGGAGCACCTGCGACTGATGCAGCGTTGCGGCTTTCTGTCCAGCCAGAAGGACGGTCGGAAGGTCTTTTATCAGGTGGTGGAACCGCACTTGAAGCAGATCCTCAAATGCATTGAGGACCGTTTTGACTCTGCCCGGTGCAAGTAACGTTTTGCAGCCGTCGTTTTTTACCCTAAAAGATCGTCGGTTTCCGAAGGATCTAACAATAGCATTACAAAGGAGTCTGCCATGACCGTCACGACAATTGCACCAAAACAATTGAACGATCTTGTTCAATCCGGGACTGCCATCGAATTGATTGATGTCCGGACGCCCGTTGAGTATCGCGAAGTCCATGTCAGTTTTGCCCGCAACGTGCCACTCGATCAACTGGATGCCGCAAGTTTGATTGCAGGCCGAAGTGGATCAGAACCGCTGTATGTCATCTGCCGATCGGGGAGTCGCGGGCAACAGGCCTGCCAGAAGATCCTTGCCGCCGGATACACAAATGTCGTCAACGTTGAAGGAGGCACACTGGCCTGGGATCAGGCGGGCTTGCCCGTCGTTCGCGGGAAAAAAGCGATCTCACTGGAACGGCAGGTCCGAATTGCCGCAGGCTTGCTGGTCCTGACGGGATCCGTGCTCGGCGCATTCGTCAGCCCTTACTGGATCGGGCTGTCGGGCTTCGTCGGTGCGGGGCTGACGTTCGCAGGAATTACGGACACCTGCGGCATGGGCATGATTCTGGCCCGCATGCCCTGGAATCAGGTTTCGAATTCCGCGACCTGCAGTAATTGACGAGTCACCCTCAACATCAGAGATGCTTCAGCGAATTAAAGTCAGGCCACAATCACGCAGGTTCGTCAGATTTCGCAAACAGAAAACGCTGAGGCTGCGCCACCTTCAGCCAGTCTGTCGCTGACATGATGATCGAGTTGGTCAGTGAACCCGCGTTGAAGGCAACGCGGTCACGCTCGGTACCAATGGTGGCATCGGCAAACAACTCGAACGGCAGGATAGGATGGCCAGACGGCGGGACGGATCCAGGCACAAGCCCTGTCAGTTCGAGAAGTTCTTCACGTGTCGCGAAGCGGGTCTTTTTGACATTCAACCTGCTACGAATCGCGGTTGAATCGAGTTTCTTGTCCGCTGGTAGTACGAACAGCCGGAACACGTCGTCGGTCTTGAGGAGCAATGCTTTTGCTCCGACACTCAACTCTTCGCCGCGCGCTGCAGCAGATTCCTCGGACGTGAACGTCTGCGCATGCTCCTTTTCAAAAAAGGAGACTTCTTGCTCTGTGAGAAATTTCCGAATGCTGACCAGTACGGTGTCAGACATCGAAGGACTCTCCAGACGGGCGTTTTCAAGCCTGCGCTTGGTAACAAAAGTCCCCACCGAGACAAGTGCCTCGATGGGGACTTACTGACCGCCTGTCGTTTAGTGTGAAGGATTGGGAATGTAATTCCCTGTCATCCAGTCAACCAGGAGATCGAGTTCGCGTTCGGACATTCGCTTTTCAGTGAATTCCAGCATCGCGTTCTTTTCTCCGTAGAAATCGGCATGTCCCGGAGCCCGCAAGAATGCTTTCAGCCATTCGCGGCCAGCATATCCCGTCAGTTTGGGATAGCCCGCACCAGCACCATCGCTGAGCGATTCCGTTTCCGTCCCCTTGGCGACCGTCATCGAGTGGCAGTCGGTACAACTGGAGGAAAGTGCCCCGGATTTCATCGCTCCGGTCTTAAAGACTTCGCGACCTTGCTCGACCAGCTTTTCGTCAAATGCACCGAGATCCGTACGGCCACCCTGAGCAGCAAGGAATTCCACCAGAGCCTTCAGGCTTTCGGCATTGGCAGGATCGGTCAACACTTTCTGGTTCTCTTTGCACCAGTTTGCCATCTCGCCGGTTTGAATGGCTTTCCCCTTCTCGCCCGCATTTTCCAGCGGCTTGAAAGTGGTTTCGTAGTCCGTCAGGACACGAGTGATCCATTCGCGCGAACCGAAGTCCTTTAAGTCAGCGGCGGTTTCCAGTTCTGGAACCGTTGTCTTTACGCCATCCTTTTCCACAGTTTTCAGGATCAATTGTCCCGTTGCATCGTGTCCATCAAAGCGGTGACAACTGGAACAGTTGCGAGCAAACAGACGCGGGCCCTGTGTGAAGGGGTCCGTGACCAGCAGTTCTCGAGCACCGTTCTGCGGAATTCCTTCGCGTTTCGCCAGTACGACGACTCGGTGAGCATCGCGTTCGGCAAACTTCAACTTGGCCTGATGCGGCTGATTGTGGCTGTCTTCGTGCAGCGTCATCACCGTCAGGATGGTGATTCCGGTCAAGATCGCCAGCAGGAAGCCGCGATTGAAGTAATGTCCCCACTTCTTTCTGCCAATAAACGGCATCAGGAAGACGATCCCCATCAGCAGCGTTGGAATATAGATCGCGCCAAAGGCGACACCGAACCGGGAAATCTCCTTGAATTCCAGGAAGCGGAACAGGAACAGGAAGTACCACTCGGGACGCGCTGGAAAGTCTTCGCCAGGGTCGGCCGGGGCCGTCAATTCAGCAGGCCTCGTCAGTGCGAAATACAGGACGATCCCCAGGACCACCAGGCAACCCACGGCATCAAACAGCACCTGCTTAGGCCAGAAGGTGTCAGCGGGCTTCCCTTCGGCATGAGGAGGAACCGTGATGCCGTGACGGCGGAAGACATACACGTGCAGTGCCAGGAACACGACCATTAATGCAGGCAACAGCCCGGCGTGCAGTGCAAAGAATCGCGTTAACGTGTGGTGCCCATAGGCGGCTCCCCCTTGAGCAATCTGCTGGATCTGGGGACCAATGACGGGTGAGGCCCCCGCGATGTTGGTTGCCACCTTGGTCGCGTAATAGCCCTTCTGGTCCCACGGGAGCAGGTACCCCGTCAGGGAGAGTGCAATCACGATCTGCATCAGGACCAGACCAAGCCAGAAATTGACTTCGCGCGGGGCTCGATAAGCTCCGTCCCAGATCACCTGCAGGAAGTGCAGGCCAAGCAACACCATCATCGCCTGAGCGGCAAAGTGGTGAATCCCGCGAACCAGCCAGCCGTAGGCCATTTCATGCTGGATGTAATAGACGCTTTCCCAGGCGGTTTGTGTACTGGGGCTGTAGGCGGTCCACAGGAAAAACCCTGTAATCACCTGCACCACGAACGCAAATGTCAGCATGCTGCCGGTGATGTACCGCCAGCGAGCCCCACCGGGAATCGGTTCGTTCAGAGCTTCATGAACGAGTAGTTTGTAACCTGTACGGTGGTCGAGCCATTCAAGTATCGCCTTCATTGGACGGCCACCTTTTCTGGAGTTCCGGTGCGGTAATTCTTGTATTCCACGAAGACGACCCCGTCTTTCACTTCGGCGACCAGATCATCCAGCATCCGAGGAGGCGTTTCATTCTTGGGCTTGCCATCCAGATCGAAAGCACTCTGGTGACAGGGGCAGAAGAACTGCTTGTCTGCCGCCTGATAGTCAACCTTGCATCCCAGGTGTGTACACGTGTCATTGAATGCAAGGATCTGTCCATTCGGCATCAGCCTGAGATAGACACTTCCGATCACGCGGTTTCGGTACAAGGTCCAGGCATCGGTGATATCTGACCGCAACACGACTCGAAGCGGCGTGCCGTCTGTGGGCAGTTCACTCAAGTCGGCCGCTCGCAATAGACCACCCGCTCCACCAGCCCGCTTTCGCAGGATGGGATCGAGAAAGAACAATCCCCCGGCGACGGCGGGAACCAGGCCAACAATTCCACCGGTGATCATTGCCAGCAGGCTGGTCAGGAAATTACGACGCGGTTCACCAGGCGGCCCCTCGGCGACGTGAGTCGACGGGGGGGATTCAGACGACGAATTTGCCATGCGGAATGATTCCTGAGACTGAAAGTGAGGTTTTCCTGAGGACAAATCGGGCAGGTATCAAGGGGATGGAGCAGTTGCGGTTTTGCGGATATTGACCAAGGCATTCGCCATCGCCGTGCGGGCTTTTTCGATCGATTCAGCGAGTGGTCCCGGCATCGTTGTTCCAGCAGCCTGACGATGCCCACCGCCACCGAAGTGCTCGCAGATCTTCGAAACATCCAGTTCTTCCGCGCGACTGCGGAAGCTGACTTTGACCTGACGATTCTGCAGTTCGATCGCAATAAAGGCCCCGCGGGTGCCGGTGATTTTCAGGCATTCATTGACCAGGTCTTCCGTGTCGGATGACACAGCGCCCGTCTCTTCAAAATCCGACCAGGGGATCGAGATGTAGGCGAGTTCCCCATCGCAGTCGAGCACCATACGGGCAAGGGCTCGACCGACCAGATGCATTCGTGCCAGCGTGGAGCGTTCATACAGTTCACGATAGATGACCGCAGGTGATGCCCCGTATTCCATCAAGCCGGCAATCCGTCGCATGGTCTGGCTGGTGACGGCCGAAAATCGGAACCAGCCTGTATCGGTTGCGATAGCAGCATACAACGCTGTCGCAGCATCGGGAGGAAGTGCGATCCCCAGATACTGGGCAAGATCGAAAATCAACGACCCCGTCGCTTCGCATTGAGTGTCCTTGAACTCGGTCGCTCCGAGATCATCAGCACTCAGATGATGGTCGATCACAACTCGCCGGGCCGATGATTGGCGCATCGCCTTGCCGACATCGTTCAGCTGCATCCAGGAACTGGTGTCGACGACAAAGTGAACTTCTGCGGATGCGATCGCTTCAGCTGTCCCCGGCTCCCCCAGTTGCTTCACTTCACGATTGGGATCGAGGAAAAAGAGGTTGGGAGGGGTCGCGGAAAAGTTGATGATCTGCACGCTTTTTCCCAAAGCTTGCAGCAGGCGCGCCAGTCCGATTTCCGAGCCGATGGCGTCGGCATCGGGGCGAACGTGGCTGGAAATCACGAACCGCTGGTGGGCGGCAAGTATCGGACGCAAGGGTTCCCATTGAATAGTCATGAAAACATCGTGGTTTGGCGGGCGAGAAAAAGCAAGTTTCAACAAGTGTCAATCAGTTGTCATCCGGGCCTCTGCCACTTATACTGCGTGGCTCGCCCCGGATCCTGGGTGCCAAAGTGCGCCTGGATCACCGCTCAAGCGGTGCCATGCCTGTGCATGCTCCGGACCTCGTAAACCTGAGTTCGTTCGCTATGTTCGAAGGCATTACCAGCAGCCTGCAGTCCGCGCTTTCAATGTTGACTCGTGGTGGAAAACTCACCGAGTCCAACATTCGTGAAGGCTTGACTCAGGTCCGTAAAGCACTGCTCGAAGCCGATGTCCACTATGACGTTGCGACGAAATTCATTCAGCGGTGCACGGAACAGGCGGTTGGTGAAAAGGTTCTGAAATCGCTGCGTCCTGACCAGCAGATTGTCGGAATCGTCCATCAGGAACTCTGCAACCTGATGGGCCCTACCGATCACTCGCTTCACCTGCGACGTGACGGTCTCAACAAGATTATGCTGTGCGGTCTGCAGGGGAGTGGAAAAACCACAACCTGCGGCAAGCTGGCCCGGATGATCAAGGAGCAAGGTCGTCGCCCCATGCTGGTTGCGGCTGACTTGCAGCGTCCGGCGGCTATCGAACAGCTGAAAATCATCGGCCAGCAGCTCGGTGTCCCGGTCTACTCAGAGCCCCCCGCCGGAACCACGCCCTTCAAAGTGTGTGTCAACGGTCTGGCAGCAGCCAAGCAGGCAGGTGTGGACGTCATCATTTTCGACACGGCGGGCCGGTTGCACGTCGATGCCGATCTGATGAAAGAGCTTGAGCAGATCGATCGTAAGGTCCAGCCAGATCAGATCTTGCTCGTTTGCGATGCAATGACCGGCCAGGACGCCGTGAACAGTGCCAAAGCCTTCAACGACGCCTTGGAACTGGACGGTGTGATCCTTACGAAACTCGACGGCGACACGCGCGGTGGTGCGGCGATCAGCGTCAAGGAAGTGACCGGGGTACCGATCAAATTTATCGGTATGGGCGAACAGCTTGATCGCCTGGAACCCTTCCATCCAGACCGAATGGCTGGACGCATTCTCGGGATGGGCGACGTTGTTTCGCTGGTGGAGCGTGCCCAGCGTGAGATGGATGCTGACGAAGTTGAACGTCAGCAGAAGAAAATGGCAGCTGGAAAGTTCTCGCTCGAGGACTTCCAGAACCAGATGAAGATGATCCGGCGGATGGGTTCGCTGAAGGATCTGATGAAAATGATCCCCGGTCTCGGTGGATTGTTGGATTCGAATCCTGACATCGACGCTGAAGGGGACATGAACCGGATTGATGCCATTATCAGTTCGATGACCCCTTATGAGCGGAATAATCCCGACCGGATCGATCGCAGTCGGCGGCACCGCATCGCTCGAGGAAGCGGGACCGAACCGGCTGACATCAACCGGTTGATCAAAGATTTCCAGAACATGTCGGGCATGATGCAGAAAATGTCCGGCCTGGGAATGATGGATCGCATGCGAGCGGTCAGGGAATTGACCAGCGGTGGACTGCTGAATCCCGGTGCTCAACTCGTTGCACAAAAGGAACGGAGCAAGCGGGGGCCGGCAGATCAGAAGCTGGCCGATGAAAAGAAGAAGAAGGCTCGCAAAGAAGCCAAAAAACAGAAAAAGCGGAATCGCTAGTCCGCACTGTTTGGAAATGGGATCGCTGTCTCCCTCTGGCAGACAGCGGTGACTTTGAAAATCGTCAACAACGGTGGAATTTCGACAGAAGGAGAATTGAGTGGCAGTAAGAATCCGCATGAAGAAGATCGGACGAAAGCATCGCCCGTTCTACCGCATCTGCGTGATGGACTCACGAGTTCATCGCGAAGGGATGGCGATTGAAGAAGTTGGCTGGTACGACACCTCGGTGGCCGACAAGTCGAAGCGAGTCAGCGTGAAGCTGGATCGCGTCGATTACTGGCTGTCGGTGGGTGCCAGCATGTCTGACCGAGTGGCAACACTGGTGAAGAAAGTGAAGACGAACCGCTTCGGTGTCGCCGCCGCTCCTCCGCCGATGCTTGCTCCGAAGGTCCCTGCACCGCCGGCAGCTCCTGAAGCTGAAGGCGAAGCACCTGCGGAAACTCCTGCTGAGTAAACAGATGCGGCGTATTTCGGCAGTGAATGACTGCCGGAATGCAGTTCCCAAAGCGTGTGGTCGATCGAGATGCGATTTGATGTCCTCAGTCTGTTTCCCGAACTGTTTCACAGCTACCTTCAGCAAAGCCTGTTGAAGCTGGCGATTGAAAAGCAGTTGGTGGATGTCAGGCTGTGGAACATGCGCGACTGGGCGACTGACCGCCATAAATCAGTGGATGACACTCCTTATGGGGGTGGACCGGGAATGTTGATTGCCTGTCCTCCCGTATATGCGTGTGTCGAAGCAGTTCAGGCGGAAGCCCCCTCACCGGGGCGATTGATCATGCTGACCCCTCAAGGTCGGCCATTGAATCAGGCGCTGGTGCGGGAACTGGCCACCTACGAGAGATTGTTGTTGCTGTGCGGTCGATATGAAGGGTTTGACGAGCGGATTGCTCAGGGACTGGAACCACTGGAGATTTCGGCAGGTGATTTCATCTGCAATGGTGGTGAAGTTCCGGCAATGCTGATCATCGACACGGTCATTCGGCTGGTACCGGGTGTTTTAGGGGACGAGACGAGTAGCAAATATGATTCGTTCAGCGAGGCGGGGTTACTGGAATATCCTCAGTACACCCGTCCGCGAGAATTCCGGGGGATGACGGTTCCCGACGTTCTGCTGAGTGGCAATCACGGTGAGATTGCTCGATGGCGGGAACAGCAGAGCCTGGAGCGAACGAGACAGCGGCGCGGCATTCCTTCGCAGGAGACGCCCGCGAATGGAAATGCCAAATAGTGACACAGGACGCAGACGGACGGCCCGTCGCGAAAATTGAAAACGAGTGACGGTCGGGCCGGTCGCGCCCCTTGATTGATTGGAAACAGACATGATTCCCAAGTTAATTCAGCAAGTTGAATCGAAACACCTGCGCCAGGACCCGCTGGTTTTCGAAATCGGTGATACGGTCGATATTCACACCAGGATTCAGGAAGGCGACAAGGAACGTATCCAGATTTTCTCTGGCATCGTGATCGCTCGCCGTGGTGGTGGAACCCGTGAGAACTTTACGGTGCGCCGTATCGTCGCCGGGGAAGGGGTCGAACGAACCTTCCCGATTAATTCTCCCAAGATCGCCAAGGTCGAAGTGAAGCGTCACGGTAAAGTCCGTCGCGCCAAGCTGTTCTTCCTGCGTGACCGAGTCGGTAAGGCAACCAAGCTGGTCGAACGCGTCGACGTGGCAGAACGCGAAGCCGCGAACCAGGCCAAGAAGGCTCGCAAGGGCGGAGCATCCTGATCGCATGCGATTCAGGCTTGAATTCAACGCAAAAAGCCGAGGCAACCGTATAAGGTGGCCTCGGCTTTTTGACTTGGAAATCATCACTTACGTGGTTTCGTTGCTCGCGGGTGTTCGGCCTCGCCGACCGTCTCGTTCAATAGGACAACCTTGTAGTGCGGCTGAAGTTTTCGGGACGACTTTTTCTGACGTTTACGGCTCAGTGATTTCCAGATGTTTTGTATCTGCTGGATCGGACGGCCACTGCCACCGGACCAACGCGTGAAAAGATCGTAGTTTTCGCAGTCGACCCAGCGGTTTTGCAGAAACATGACGCCAGCCACGAAACCGATGACAACACCTAACAAGTGCAGCACGGGAGTACTCAGCGGAAAGCGGTAAAGTACGGCGGCGAGCAGATCCCAGCCAATGAACCAGAACGAAAAGCCGAGGATGCTCATCTCGTGATCCATTGCTGAGGCGAACGGTCCCCATTTGTACCCCCACACGACCGTAAACGTGTTTTCGGGTGCCCAAAGCAAAGCCATCGCCATCAATCCGCTGATCGCACCGGAAGCCCCGAGAACGTAACGCAATTGATTTTCGTCTCCGCCTCTACCGAGGCCAAACAACGTTTGAGTCACCAGGCTCTGTAAGGAGGCAATCAGAAGATACGTGACCAGAAACCGCCACGAACCGATTTTGCCTTCAACAACCAGGCCGTAGGCCCACAGGAAGAACATGTTGCCAACCAGGTGGTACACGTTCACATGCAGAAACGCGGCTGTGACCCATTGCGAGGGATGCCAGCCATTTCCAATACTCAACATCCATTCCTGTGGGTGACCGACCAGTAAAAACAGCACCGTGTTCACGGTAATGAGTCCGACAGTTACGACCGGCCAATGATAGACCGGCGCGTCGGTTCCAATCGGAATCAACATCTCCGTGCTCTCCGTCCGCAGGTACAAGGTTCCACCGCAAAACGTGACAAGGCCCGGTTCGGATCACAAAATTCAAGATGAACATCGCAGTGGTTGTGAAGTAATCTCCGAACAGTAGATTCGTCCGGTACCAGTCGGGTGAGGTGGTCGGGATCAGAGACGTTGCTGATCACGAATTCGGCCCTTGCCGCAAACGCATTGCGAGGGCTATCGTTGTGGCAGTTCGGCTTGGCGAATCACGACAGGCGAACGTTTGTTCGGTCCAGACACAGGAATCTTATATGCCGAGCGATCAACTGACGCAGCTTTCGGCGGTTGAACTGGCATCGTTGATCCGGACGCGAAAAGTGTCATCCGTCGATGTCACTACGGCGATCCTGGATCGCATCGAGCAGCACAATCCGGCGATCAATGCTTTCGTCACGAATCATCGTGAAGAGGCAATCTGTTCGGCGAAAAAGGCGGACGAAGCATTGATGAGCGGCCAGCGAGTTGGCCCCTTGAATGGCGTCCCCTTTCATGTGAAGGACAACTTGTATGTTGCAGGGTCTCGCACGACGTTTGGCTCCAAATTGACAGAGACGAACGTCACTGCAGATGACTGCCCGGCCGTCGAACGGTTGCGTAAGGCGGGGATGATTCTGGTTGGTCGAACGAACACTCCCGAACAAGGCTGGAAAGGGGTCACCGACAATCGTGTTTTCGGGATCACTCGCAATCCCTGGGATCTCAAGCTGACTCCGGGGGGCTCGAGCGGTGGTGCTGCGGCAGCAGTGGCTGCGGGGATGGGATCGATCGGCGTTGGAACAGACGGCGGTGGCTCGCTGCGAATTCCAGCCTCGTTCTGTGGCGTGTTCGGTTTCAAACCGAGCTTTGGACGGGTTCCAAACTGGCCCGGAAGTGGCGGTGCGATGCTCAGGCATATCGGCACAATCACACGAACTGTCGCCGACATGGCCGTAGCACTCGATGTGATGGCTGGCCCCGACACTCGCGATCTGCTGTCGCTTCCTCATACGGGCGAGCGATACACGCCAAATCTTGACAAGGGGATTCGCGGCCAGCGTATCGCCTACAGTCCAAGCCTCGGCTATGCCAAGGTTGACCCCGAAGTCGCTGCCATCTGCCTGCGGGCTGCCGAGCGATTTGCTGAAGCGGGGGCGACTGTTGAACAAGTCTCGCTCGACTGGGCAGATCCCTACGACACCTGGAGCGTTTTCTTCTTTGGGACAGCCGCGGCCTCACTCGAAAAGAAATTGCCGACACAGGGAGACTTGCTCGACCCCGGATTGCGTCAAGTGGTCGAGAAGGGACGTCAGTTACGTGGTGTTGACTTTGCCAATGCTCTGGCCGCTCGCCACGAATTCTGGGAACGTGTCCGTCGTATCTATGATCGGTTCGACCTGCTCCTCTGTCCGACCCTGCCAGTCCCTCCGTTTGCCGTCGGTCAAGACGATGCAAATCCGATCGAAGGAGAAGTCCTCGGCCCGTTGCAATGGACGCGATTCACGTACCCGTTCAATCTCACCGGACAACCCGCCGCGAGTCTTCCCGCAGGCTGGACGAAGGCTGGCCTGCCGGTCGGACTGCAAGTCATCGGCAACCGACACTCCGATCTTCTTGTCCTGCAGGCGTCTCGAGCGTGGGAGCAGCTACAGCCCTGGAATGACAAATGGCCGAAGTTGTAACGGGTTGTAATGGATGGCGTTTGGTATCCACGCGATGATGAATCGCTCGCGATCAGGATTCTTTGGATTTTCGCGTCTTGTCGAATTCCGCAGAAAAACCTGCTGAAGCCCGGCGGCCTCGGTTGCAGATCCCGAATGGGTCGACACAACTTGTTGATGTTTTCTGGCTGAAGTTGGAGATCGAACGTTTCCGTTGACCCAGGCCAGTAAACCCTGACGTCGCTTCGCTGAGGGCGGTTGCTCGACCTCGCCGACTTCGTTCAATTTGAAGAACTTGCGCACGGCGGATATTTTCTGGACGACTTTTCCCGACGTTTATGGCACATTGATTCCCAGATGGTGCAGAGCAGCCAAAGAATCACTGTCAGCAGGAAGACTTCGATGACAGAAAATCCATACGCTGACCCGAGCCCTGAGAACGATCCCGCTTCAATCAAGGTGAGGCGGAAGTTTAAACTGATCCATCTGCTGGGGATCATCGCTGTTGGAATTGTCGTGATTGCCTTGTTCATGCCTGCCCCAAGACGATCGCGAACGGCCGCGAGGAAATCCCAGTGTAAGAACAACCTCAAGCAAATCGGGCTGGCGTTACATAATTACCATGACACGTACGGAGCTTTCCCTCCGGCCTACACCGTCGATGCGGATGGAAAGCGACTACACAGTTGGCGGACGCTGATCCTTCCGTACGTCGATCAGTCTCCTTTGTACACGTCGATCGATCTGTCCAAGCCATGGGACGATCCCGTGAATGCGGAGGCGGCCAAGACGCAGTTGCATGTCTATCACTGTCCATCCGCTCCTGGGCCGTACTCCCATACGTCCTACATGGTCATCGTCGGAGCGGACACATGCTTTCCTGGTGCCTCATCCAAATCCATTACTGAGATCACAGACGGGACCAGCAATACAGCGATCGTGGTCGAAGTGGAAGCAGAGAAATCCGCTCCCTGGATGTCACCAACAGATGTGGACGAGCAATTCGTGCTGAGTATCGAGCCCAAGACGAAAGTTTCACATGTCGGAGGGCTGCATGTGCTGCTGGCGGATGGCACTGTCCGGTTTGTGAGCTCCAACCTCGACCAGAAAGTCCGACATGCTCTGATGACGATTAATGCAGCGGACAAAGTCGACGAATTCTAGCAGCGCGTGGTGAAAGTCGTCGGGTGGACGGGACTGAGGCTTTGCGAAGGAAGGCCCGGTCTTCGTGTGGAGCGCACATTCCGGGACTTCGCGAAGACGCTCCAGTCCCGGCCCCCTCCAGGTCGCAAAGTGCGAAGATGATTTTGAAGAAGATCGACTCCACCGTGTTGCTGCAACTTCTGCCCTGGCTGGCAGGATTATTGATCGTGCGAGTCGTTGTCGCTGTGGTGCTCAACTATCGCGACTATCTGCCCCCCAATTTCGAGTCGGATTTTCTGCAGGATCGCGCGTCGTATTTCTGGAAGGGCTACCACTGGGCCTTCTATGCGCATTTGGTTTCGGGGCCATTGTCGCTGATTCTTGGCATGATCCTGATCAGCGATCACTTTCGGTCGCTATTCCCGAAGTGGCACCGTTACCTCGGCCGAATTCAGGCGATCAACGTCCTGTTTCTGGTAGCACCCAGCGGACTGTTCATGGCGTATTACGCGATGACAGGGCCAATCGCAGGGATGGGCTTCGCGGTCCTGTCGATTGCGACAGCAGCCTGCATGGCTCTCGGATGGCGAACGGCCGTCCAGCGGCGATTCGCCGAACATCGACTTTGGATGCAGCGCTGCTTCGTTCTGTTGTGTTCGGCCGTCGTCGTCAGGGTGACCGGTGGGTTGCTGACAGTTATCGACTATGGACCGGACTGGCCTTATCAGGTGGCGGCCTGGGGAAGTTGGCTGGTACCACTATTCATCTTGGAGCTGTCCCGAATCCCTATTTATGGAGTGTGCCTGCCGATCTCGCCGGGAGCGACTGTTGTGCCTCACGATGCGTACGGTGCTCGCGAGAAGCGGTGAAGTGCGGCGGCGAGGAGACAAGGCCCGGTTCGGATCACAGAATTCAAGACGAAAATCGCAGTGGCTGCACCGCAAACGCAGTGCGAGGGTCGAACTGCGTTCGAACTGCCGGGCTGGTCAACAGGCTCG
>CAZSTW010000011.1:42452-88951 GCA_964609845.1 uncultured Planctomycetaceae bacterium
CACATCCTTGGAATCGGGTTTGACATCCAGCTTCAACATCGTCTGGACGTTGTACTTCGCCGGGATGAACTGTTCCCTGACAGGCACGCGTTCCCCGGGATTCTCTTCGCGAAATTCTCCGGGAACGTCGCGCATCGCTGTCACTTCGACATTCGATTGACCGATCGGTGCCTTCAGTACAAATTTTCCGTCAGCCACCTTTGTTCCGGCAGCATGTTTGCCATCGACCGTTCGAACGAGCAGTTCTGCTTCTTTCAGAGGTTCGCCCTTGAACGTAATGGTGCCCGAGACGGTCTGCATCCGGGGACCACCAGAGTCACCTTGACCGCATCCGGTCGTCAGGATCGCAGAAACAACACAGAATAACGCGCATTTGAAACAGAGCCGTTTCGACATATTTTCGAACCTGAACGTGAATAATAGAGATGGACCATCCACATCTGGTCCGTCCTTGCAGGAAGAATCTCGTGAATCGAGCCCCCCTGCTCAGAAGTCACCAATGACTTCGTTACCAGCGCGAGTCCCAAGATTCTGAAAGACAATTGTGTCGATGTTGTTCGAAATAAATCGGACCGCACCGTCGACCATGGTCGAATGAACTCCGCCGACATGGTAGCTGCGCGCCAGGATTCGCTGAGTGGCATAAGTGCCCATATTTTGGCAAGGAGCGTTCGGCCACGTCGTACTCTTGCAGCCGTAGACCTGATCGGTCACCGTCGAATTCGGCGGAAACTGCGTCGTGAAACCAAAGCCACCCCCTTCTCCGCCGCCCCAGTATCCACCTCCTTCGCCCCAGCCACTATTGGCATTGGCTGCACCGCGAATCATGACTTCGCTTCCCAGAATCGTGTTACTGGTACCATCGATCACATGTTTCAACCCGTGCTTCGACTGCCAGTAAAACAGACCACCGTTGTCGGCAAGATAAGTCTGTGACTTGCCGATGCACATCACATAGTTCCCCTGGAAGCCATCGGCCCCCGATCGAAATCCCCCTGAAGCACCTTTGCCCGGGCTGGAAGGATCGGAAGGACATTGAAAAGCCCCAAGAGGCTTGTCGCGGATGGCTGCAGGAACATCCATTACCCAGGCTGAAGTATCTGCCTGATAAGCCGTATACAGATTCCCTTGCTCGATCATTGGCAGAATCTGCTGCATCCACGTGTCACGGCAATGGTAGACGCCCGATGGAGTATTCGTCACACCATATGGAAACAGGTTGGCCTGGTCATGGTAATTGTGCATGGCCAGTCCCAACTGCTTCATGTTGTTTTTGCACTGAGTCCGTCGGGCGGCTTCGCGAGCCTGTTGAACTGCTGGCAAGAGTAACGCAATCAGAACAGCAATGATCGCAATGACGACCAGCAATTCGATCAACGTAAACCCACGATTCACATTTCGACGCATGTTCTATGCCCTGAAAAAGTAGAGAAGATCGCATCCCCGTCATCAGGTCGATCGATCCGCTTTGAACGTGCTCCGTTCAGTTTGAGCAGTGGGACGTTGCAGCGCGGATGCTGATCCACCGCAGATTCTTCGCGGTGACGAGTCACGAGGGATTGCAATTCAAACGTAAAATTCGACTTCGATCAGGCCCGCATAGCACACGATGGGAAGGGTGAGGCATCATCTCCCCGAAGATGACGAAGGAACTTTGCAATTCGTGTGCCTGATTGGGAAACGGTCATCAAAAGTTCACACCAATCGGTGTGAAAAACACCGTTAAACTTCGTGATTGCCCGACGGATGCACGACCTCCACGGTCTGTTTCCCGTGCTCATTCCAATTTCCGAAGCCCGACATCACCTGGCGAGGAATCCCGCAGCTTCAGTCTGATCGGCCATCGGAACCCGGCATTCGTGGTGCGCCGGCAGGCAGAATTTCAAAGTTTGAACGACGATCAGTCAGGGATCGGTGGGTCGTCACGATTTCAGACGCCACCGAATCGGCAGCACTTGCCGAAAGCAACTCGGTAGCTCAGCCGATTGCACGCGGAAATCGGCGAAGTTCTCCGAAGCTGTTCGTGTGCCGCCAAATGACTTCCGGCGAAACCTGCGACATGCCTGTCAAACTTTGCGGCTTGTACCGAAAGTGCGTTTTGTAGCGGTAATTCACTCAACCGCATCGTCCCACTTTTCCGAAAACTACGGATAACCGCTATAGGCGGAGTAACCGTTAATGTCCCGGACTGCGCCGGGCAACGGAATTGTTGATGAACAGGGTGGCGTGCGAGGTTTTCTCAGCAGTCGCTGGAGCAACCGATGAATCTTCGAATCAAGCGGTGTTTGGCCGGACTTATGACTTGGGCGGCATTGACGGGAGTCGCCGTCGCACAATTGCCGAGCGAGTCTGAAGGGACCGTGAAACTGGGGAAACCTCCGGCAGCCGCGCAAGCGTCACCGGAATTGAGTGAGGGGACCATTCAACTGGGTCGCCCCCCTGCTCTGGCTCAGGCACCACAGGTACCAGCCCCATTAAGCCCCCTGGAGAACATCGCCCAGCCTTATGCTGGAGCCAATCAGGGGGGAGTGAATCCCGGGGGATACTTCGGTGTCACACCGGTTGATCGAGTCTTCCAGCCGAAGTTCAATGTCGACTCGCGTGGTGGGGGACTCTACTACGGTGGCGGATACACCAACATTGGAGCCTTCATTCCGTACGCGATCGAGTCGGATGAAGCAATCGTCTTCCTGGATGCTCGTGGGCTCTTGACCTATGACAACCAGGGTGGTGGTGCCAACGTCGGGATTGGCTGGCGCTGGTGGATGCGTGAGTATGACCGCATCACGGGTCTGTCGGCATGGTACGATAACTCCAACGGCGGAATTGGTCCCAATTTCAATCAGATCGGCCTGAGCTTTGAATCGCTGGGCCGGTATGTCGATTATCGGGTCAACGGCTACATTCCGGCTGGGCAACACGATCACGCCGGGGCTTCGTCACTGGCCAGCACGGCATCGTGTCTGGGAAACAACATCGTCTTCCAGCGGACAACCCAGGTCGCACAGGCCTACACCGGGTTTGACGCGGAAGTCGGGGGACCACTGCCATTGGTTGGTCGATATGGTGTGAACGCCTATGTTGGCGGATATCACTTCATGGGTGCTGGTCAAGCAGGCGGAAGCTTCACTGGTGCAAGCGGTCGCTTCATATCGCAGATCAATGAAGATGTCTCGTTCGGTGTTCAGTGGACCAAAGACCACACGTTCGGATTCAACACGCAGTTTCAGGTCTTCGTCGCGTTACCTGACGGAATGCCCAGCAAGTGGCTGCGGAATCCAACGGTCAAGGATCGCCTGACGACATCAGTCTTCCGTCAATTCCGGGCGATCACCCATATTGACGAGGTCAAGACAAACGAAGCGGCGATCAATCCGGTGACAAACAAGCCGTACTTTGTCGCATTCATCGATCCGAACATGACAACGGCAGGTGCTGGTACTGATGAGAATCCGTTCAACTCGATCGCCCAGTACAACAGTCTGACCGCAGCACAAAAAGCGGCATACGACGTGATCGTTGTTGACGGTCGCACGGACGGTAAGAGTACGAATCTCGATACAGGACTGGGCACTGCGGCACCGGCTCTGGGTCTGCAGTTGATGAACAACCAGCACCTGTGGGGTGGTGGAGTCGCGCACACGTTTGCGACGCCCGACGGAAAAACGTTCAGCTTCCAGTGTTCCACCACAGCATCGACGCCAATCCTTGTTAACGAGCAGGTGGCTGGCGGCAACGTCATCACGCTGGCGAACAACAACGAAGTCTCTGGCCTGACAATCAATGGCGCGACACCGCTGGGCGTTCAGAACTACGGGATTGTCAGCCAGGCTGGCGGAATTACCGGTGGCTTCAACATCAACAAGAACACGTTCATCAACAACCAGATGGGCGTGATGCTGAGTCACAGCGGGAATGCACTTGGAATTCTCGACACCAACACCGTTGTCGGTGGACCTGCCACAGGTTCTGCGGTTGGGTTCCAGTCGAATCGCGGGTTTGACGTGACCCAGACCAGCGGCACTCTGAGTCTGTTGGCACAAAAGAACACGATCAGCGGTGTGAAGGGTGAAGATGCCAACGGCAACGGTGTACTGGATATCTTGAACGGTGAAGACACCAACGGCGATGGCAAGTTGACCTTGGGTATCGGAATGCATTTTGTAGCATCTGGCCCCACTGCGGTCATCAACGCGAACGCTCCCACCAGCACTACTCAGCCTCTCGGAATCCTGAGCAACACTGTCAGTGGCAGCGGAGCCGGGATTCAACTGGAAGCTCTGGCCGGCGGCAAGTTTAATGCGGATGTTCAGGGGAACACACTCAGCAACAACACAACCGGTTCTACAGCCACACCAACACCGGGCTTTGGCTTCAAGGCGAATGCCGATGGCGTGGGTAGCTTGATGACACTCAGTTCCTATACGGACAACACCACCAACGGCAACGAAGGTGCGGGTGCGATCCTGGCAGCAAGTGCTGGAAGCGGGTTGAACGTGACCACAGACATTGTCGGTCCACCCGCAGGTGGTGCGACAACGGGTGACACGTTCAGCAACAACAGGGGTGACGGACTGCTCGTTCAGGCAGACAACGCCTCGATCACGCTCAAAGCGATCACGGGAACGACGTTCGGAACGAACGGACAGAACGGTCTGAATCTGAACACGCTGAACAACGGTCAGATCACGATCACTGATCCGTTGACTGGAAACGCCTTCACGGGCAACGGATTGAACGGGTTGCTCGTCAACGCACAGTCAGGAACCATCAACGTTCAGGCCACGTCAACGACCTCAAAGAACACCTTTACCAATAACGGTACCGGGTCTGTTGGCGACGGTTTGAAATTCCAGACAGCAACGGGCGGTGTGATCAACACCGACCTTGCCGGGATTACCGCGACAGGCAACAAAGCTGACGGGATTGGCTTCTTCCTGGACGGCGGTACCATCAATGTCACGAACATCCAGTCGAGCGTCGCAACCGGCAACGGCCAGGACGGCTTGAGTATCGTCAACAGCAACGCAGGTGTCTTCAATACGTCCGCGATCGGCGGCAGTACACCTGCGGTCGGCAACGACTTCTCGAACAACACCCGTGCCGGGCTGTTCTTCGGTGGTGTTACTCCAAAAACACCGGTCGCCTTCAACAATATCTTCCAGATTTCCAACAATAACTTTAATCGCACGACAGCCGGGGTTGAGGGGATTCTGTTCGACACAACCAATGTCGTGACATCCGCCAGTGCAGGAGCCGCGACGACGCTGACCCAGAACACCTTTGTCGGTGGCGCCAATACAGCAGGCCGCGGTATTGGAGGCACTGTTGATGGTGGTGGAGTCCTGTTTGCACTTGGCGATAACAAATCGTCGAATGCGAACACCTTCACCAGCAACAGGGATGCCCACATCGGACTGGTATTGAAGGGTGACTCTGTCAATCTGTTTACGATTGACAACCATAACCTGTCTGGTGTCACGAACGGTACAAATACAACATTCAATGGTGACGGTGCCGCCTTCGTCGTCGAGGACACAGCAACGCTGACTGGCTTTATTCGCCGCTCAACCGTGACCGGCAACGCCAATGATGGCTTGCGATTCGACGTGACAAACCTCGCGTCAATTAACAGCTTCCTTGTTGGTGGTGCGACTCCAGATCTGGGGAACCTGATCCAGTCGAACCTGCAGTATGGTATCGAAGTAACTCGAACGTCAGCCGGCCAGGTCAACGACTTCGAGATTCTCAACAATACGATCGAGACGAACACACTGAGCGGTGTTCGACTGATTGCCTCCAACACGGCAAATCAGGATACGTATGTCATCAACCAGAATACGATCAGAACCAACGGGTTTGACGGGATCGAACTCAATGTTCGAGCTGACGCATCGATGTTCACGACGATCGACCAAAACGTGATCACGGGGAACGGAACCGCAGGAAATCCGATCTTCGGTAGCGGGATCCACTCGCTTGACCAGTCGAATACAGCCACCGACTTGCTATTCCTGGCCGGTCTCTGGACCCGTAATACGATTACTGGAAACACACTGGACGGTATCGACCTGGATGCCTCGATGACGACGGTCGTGATCGGAGATCCAATTGACACCACAAAGGGTAACCTGATTTCGGCCAACTTGCGTAACGGTGTCAATGTTGAAGGCCCCGGCCAGGTCACCATTGGCAGCAACGTGATCTCGCTCAACGGAACCGCTGGGACGATCGGTACCGCTGCTGAAACGGCAGGTGTCAAAGCGAATGTCCGTCCGACCAGTGGCCTGACAGTCATCAACAACCAGATTGTCAATAACATTGGTGATGGTATCGAATACTCGATTCGTCAGGGCTATACTGGAACCGGACAGATTCAGATTGTGAATAACAACATCGCGTTCAATGATGGTCGCGGTGTCGACATCCTGAATCGTGCAAACAACCAGATCCGGGTGCTGATGGACGGCAACATCGTCAACAGGAACCTGCTCGAAGGGGTCTATGTCGTGAATACGGCCTCTGCCGTCCAGAACCAGTTCAATCCGAGTACGGCGGCATTGGATCAGAGCGGGAACATCTTCAACGATCCAATCATTGAAATGCAGTTCTCGAACAACCAGGTCTTTGGCAATGGAAACGCAACGTTCCTCTTCCCGACGGGTGCACCTGCTGCAACAGGGCTGGTCGTAAAGGTGGGAACAAGCGGTTCAACTTCAAGTACGTTAGACAATGGCGGATTCGCAAGTATCGGATCAGTTATCGCAGTCGGGGGAAACCCATTCGGCGAATCGACTGGGCGTGGGGGTGTGACGATGACGGTTGATAACAACGCCTTCGGTGGTAACTTCGGTGACGATATCCTGTTCCAGTCGTTCACATCGACTGTTACACCAGGGACCGGAACCGCGTGGGATCCGCTGGCGGCTCCACCAACGTTTGATACTACGGGATACCAAAGCGACCCATTGGCACGACTGGACGTGCACTTCCGCAACAATACGTTTGATTCGACTGACGTCAATAATAGTTCGGGGATCGGAAACGCAAGTGCAACAGGTACCAACCAGCAGGTTGCGTACTACAACGATGCCGACGGGCTGTTCAAGTCCCGCTTGAACAACATTGCGAGCGGAAACCCTGCATCCGCCGGACCGTTCAACAGTGCCACTCGACGACGCAACGCTCAACGTCAAGCTGCACGAATCCCCAACTTCACCAATCCAACATCCATCGTTGGCAGCACCTACCTTTATCCGGGTATTGGGGATAGCACCTTCCGAATCAGTACAGATAGCGATCAGACCCCGTTCCTCGTCGATTTCAATGTTCCAAACGGTACGACAGCAAATCAAAACGGGAACAACTATTTCAATTCGATCCTTGGCGAACGGCCATTCGGATGGGGAACGTTCTAGTCGACACCTGATTCCCGCATGATCACAACCGATCGCCGCTTCAGATGTGAAGCGGCGATTTTTTTTAGATGTTGGAGACCTTCCTGGCATCAGCAGCGGCTACAAACGAAGTCGCCGTGCTGAAGTAGAAGCGGGAAATTGAGAACTGATGTCGTTTGATCGGCACGCTCGCATGAGCGTCAGATCAACGAACACCAAGTCACAATGAGTTCATCGAGAAGAAAATCGGCTTCCATGCCGAAGGATCATCCCTGAAAGTCGCGGTGTCCAGCCTGTTGACTGAGACACGGTGAACTCGATTTCATCACACCCTGCATCCAAGCCGTTGGATGGCCATGATCATCAATGATGGTGGCTCAGGTGTTCGACGGGCGACACATTAACGGCAGGACAGCCAGACCGCAAACGAGTGGTCGACTTTTTGAAGAACTTTTTTCTTGAACCGGCCACAAGATGCCTTGGGTTCGCTGTTCCGGGTCCGCGATTCGAGCACAGCAGACAGGCATAAACATCGTTCTCACTCGACGGAATTCCGACAGCTGAATGCTTGCCCTTAGTCCGACACACTGGCGAGCGAACTGTTGCGAAGCTTCTCGCGCGAACGAGTCAGAATTGGACCGATCGAGTTCTCTGCGATGCCGAGTTCCCTGGCAATCTCGTGATAGGTTCGACCTTCCAGATGGAACTTGCGGACGACCGCAGCCTCTGTGTCACTGAGTCCCTCAAGCATGCGCTGCACAAGTTCGCGATTCTCAACGCGCGTGGAGGCATCACCTTCGCCAACGTGCGCTCGTTCCAGGGTGGAACCGGAAGCTTTCACATGTCCGAGTTCCTCGGCCATCCTGCGACGGATCATTTCATGGACGACAATCCGCCGACAGATGATGGTGAGGTATGTATTGAGCGTCGAGTCACCACGAAACCTGCGCAGAATCTCCGAATCGTTGGCGAGCAGTGCCAGAAAAACGTCCGCGGCCAGATCGTCAATGTCGTGCGTCGAAAGCGCAATACTGCGAGCGTGAGCGGTGTGCTGAATCACCTGGACGAACAGTCCGGCGAAGCGGTCGACAAACGCTTTCCAACCGCCCGGATCGCGGTCCAGACAGCGGGAGATCAGTATTCGGTCTTCTTCGAGTAGAGGCACGGCAACACCTGTCGTTCAAAAAACAAGCCCCGGCAACGAAATCCCCGCAAGGTCGAGCCTGGGTAAATCCTCCTCCATGCTCGTAACTCTATTCCTGAATTGCAGCTTCGGCAAGACGACTATTCGGAACAATCCATGTTGCTATAGTCTACACAGACTGGCAAGTCGGATTCCCGTCAGCGAGAATCCGACAAAGCGATTCTTGACGCACTCTCAAGCTGGGCCTAAGATTTCGCCGATTTGTGGATGGAAAATGAAGTGATCCTGTTCAGCGGACACTTGGCTTCGTTGCCGCTGGGTGACCATCGCCATTACGCTTTTTGACCTCAATTCTTACGTTTTCGGGAAAGTGAGTCTCACATGACGCATGTGGTCGCCGAGCCCTGCTTCAACTGCAAGTACACCGACTGTGTGACGGTTTGCCCCGTCGAATGCTTCTACGAAGGGGAAGCGATGCTCTTCATCCACCCTGAAGAATGCATCGACTGCGAAGCGTGCGTCCCCGAATGCCCGCCCGCCGCGATTTTCCACGAAGACAACCTTCCGGCTGAATGGGCCGATTATAAGGTTTTGAACGCCGAAATGGCCCCGAACTGCCCAGTCATCACCGAACGCCGTGATCCCATGGGACCTCCGATCGAAGGCAAGGGTGGTCATTGAAATTAGTCTCAAACCCCGCTTTCGGGCGGGGTTTGTTGTTTTCTGAGTGTGACAACTGATCTTCGCCATTCCGCAGACGGACAGCTTCGTTCACGACGAAGGTCGACTTTGCAGGAATGGCGGTTGTCATTGGTTCGCGAAGATTTCGTGAACTTGTACGTAAGGTTGCTTGAAACGAACTCAAACGCACGACGCTTGCCGCATCTTGTATTGCAGCAAGCTGTTACGCGCGACAACAGAGTCTAGATTCCGGTCTGGACGTGTGGACGAAATTCTCCTGTAATATGTATCTCGGTCGAGACACCTACAGATGATGTTTCGGGTGTCGTTTGCGACGCGATTTGCAGAATAAGTCGAGTGCGGAGCACTCAGACTGTTACAGGGATGTGATTCGTCGTGCAGACTTGGAGTCGGCTACTTTCGTTTGTCATGCCGTACTGGCGCCGGCTGGTCTGGTCGCTCGTATTCGGCGCTATGGCCGCCGCCATGTGGAGTGCTGAGCTGGCACTCACATTCCCGATCACCGTGATGTTCGGTGAGCACAAGACGCTGGCCAATTACGTCCGTCATGAGATCGATGACAAGTCGGCCCAGGTTCATAGCCACGGCGAACGACTCAACCAGCTGGAAGCACAGCTCGCGAAACTTCCGGAAGATGGCACACGCGAACGGAAGAAAGAACGGCTGGCTAAATGGAATGAAATCCGCCGGGAACAAGGCTGGCAGGAGAGCAAACTTCGGCAGGTCTGGTGGTTAAGTTTTGTTGAAACTCGGGTCCTGCCCAAGCTTCCGGCTGATTCGTTCCATCTGTTTGCCGTTGTGTTCGGCCTCGTACTTATCGTGGCTCTTATCAAGGGCGCTTGCAGTTTCACTCAGGACCTGATTGCAGGAAGTGTTGCCGAACTGGTTGTCATCGACCTGCGCCAAGCCCTGTTTCGCCAGACTCTCAAACTCGATCCGCAGACCGTTGCCCTGACTGGTACTCCGCAGTTAATGACGGACTTTACGTACACGCTGCAGGGGCTGACCTATGGACTGGGGGAACTCGGCGGTCGAATCATTCGCGAGCCGCTGAAAGCCATAGCATGTATTGGCTGCATGTTCTATGTGAACTGGCAACTGACTCTGCTGCTGCTGGTGTTCGTTCCGATCGCTGGCTGGATGTTTCACATTTTTGGTCAGCGACTGCGCCGGGCCGCACGTCGACTGATTGACGGTGTGGGCCGGATGTACAAGTGCCTGGAAGAGACCCTGATCAACGTCAAAGCAGTGATTGTTTTTGATCGAGCAGGATTCCATCGCCGTCAGTTTCACCGTCGCAATCGCGAGTTCTATGATCAGGCGATGCGATTCCACCAAATCGACGCAGCCAGTTCTGCCGCCGTCGAATTTCTGGCGGTCTTCGCTGTACTGGCAGTTCTGATGCCTGCGGCCTTTCTCGTATTGCGGAATACGACAACGATCTGGGGCATCAAGCTGGCGACGCTACCTCCCACAACACCAGAACTGGCGATGTTTTATGCGTTGCTGGCCGGTGTCATCGATCCCGTCCGGAAGTTTTCGAAGTTCTACACGATCATTCGTCAGTCTGGGACTCTTGCCGAACAGATCTTTCGCCGCATGGATCAGGTCTCGCTGATACGCGTAGCGGATGAGCCGCAAATGCTCCCTCGCCTGGAACGATCCATCGAGTTTCGAAATGTCCATTTCAGCTATGCTCGTAAACCAGATGACAAAACCACAGAACGTGGAGCGGTCCTCAATGGACTCGATTTAAAAATCAATGCTGGAGAAACGATTGCTGTCGTTGGACAGAATGGATCCGGGAAATCGACCCTGACAAGTTTGTTGCCACGATTCACTGACCCGGATCAAGGGAGCGTCCTGTTTGACGATATTGATGTGAAAGAAGTCCGATTAAGAGATCTGCGCGATCAGATTGCGATCGTTCCCCAGGACACGCTCTTGTTTGATGATACGATTGCGGAAAACATCCGATATGGGAATCCATCAGCGAGTGATATGGAATTGCAGGATGCGGCACGACGTGCTCGAGTCCTTGATTTCGCAGATCGCAAGCCGCTCGGCTTGATGACTCCCGTGGGCGAAGGAGGACGACAGCTCTCGGGTGGACAGCGGCAACGCGTCTCCCTGGCTCGAGCCATCCTGCGAGACCCCCGACTGTTAATCCTGGACGAGCCCACTTCGGCGATTGATGCCGAAAGCGAAGTCCTCATACATACAGCCCTGAAAGAATTTGTCCGCGGCCGGACCACCCTGATTATCACCCATGCATTGACTCCTGCCTTGCTTGAATACGTCTCACGTATTGTCGTTCTGGATCGAGGAAAAGTGATTGCTGTTGGAACTCATAGCGAACTTCAGTCGAACTGTCCTGTCTATCAGCAGTTGTGGGAAGTCCACCCAGGCGTGGCAGCCGCGTAGCGGTCAGCGGCACGTTGGGTATTCATCAGCGGATACGAAAGCGAGCGCATTGGGGCCGCAGACAGTTGCAGTGAATTGAGCAGGATTGTGCCACCGCTTCGAAGTCCGCGCGGAGAAGCAGTGCAATTTTCGGTACGCGGGTTGGCAGAAAGTCTTTGCCATCACGAAAACCTGACGACCGTTGCCACGCAGGTGACAAAGAAAACAGATCGAATTAACCGTCGTCACGAGACTGCGGGAATCCGAAGACCGAGCGTTGAATAGTGTATTGGTTACCACAAAATCCGTTTCGACAGCCGAACGCTGTCGCCATCATGACTGGAATCAGGGGGGGGCGTATCCTTCTGGCAGGTCTGATGGCGGCTGTGGTGATCGCATTTGCATTCCGCAATGCGGGCGTCAGCGAGGTTCATCGAGTCCACGATCCGGCCAACTTTGCGGTTGTTGACGCCCGACCAGCACCAGGAGACTGGCCGTGGTGGCGCGGCGCTGATCAATCGAACACAGCGGCTCAGCTACATCCCCCGGCTCAGTGGATTCCTCGAGACAGTCGCAGTTGGGTCGCTCCCGTCACCGGTCATGGCCGTACGGCATTGTGTAGTTGGGGGCAACAGTTGTTTCTCCCCACGATCGATCCCGTTCGCGAAACCGTGTCGATGCAGGCACTGGAGAGTTCGACCGGACGATTGCTCTGGCAGACAGAACTCCACTCGGGCGGGCTCTTGCCAATGCCGGCGCGCGGCTCGCAGACATCAACAACTCCAGCGTGCGACGGGCGGCATGTTTATCTCGCCAGTGCCGTCAATGGTTCATTGTGGGTGAGCGCGATCGACCTGATGGGCAGGATTGTCTGGCAGCGCGAAGCAGGTCCGTACTTCTCCAAATGGGGCTACAGCTCCTCACCCACGATTTACAAGTCGATGGTGATCGTTGCTGCGGACAACCGGGGCACGGGAATCGACCGACTGGCGGGAGCTGGCAGCCTGGTTGCGTTGCATCGCCATACCGGTCAGATCGTCTGGCGGATTCGTCGACCAGCCGCAGACAGTCTCGGAACCCCTGTCGTGGCCAGGGTTGCGGGCCGCGACCAGTTGCTGCTGGCGGGCAAAGATCAGATCACATCGTATGATCCCGCCACGGGACAAAGCCTGTGGTCGTGTCACTGGTCTGCCGAACGCGCGATTAACTCAGTTGCATTCGATGACCAGCATGTCTACGCCTCGGCACGACAACCGCGACCAGAAATGCTCTGTATCCGCGCTGATGGATCAGGCGATGTGACTCGGACCAATATTGTCTGGCGGACGGGCAAAGCGGTCAGCGATGGACCGTCACCCGTTGTCTATGACGGAGCTCTTTATTCCCTCAGCGATGACGGGTTCATGACTTCACTTGATGTGGGCACGGGACAACCTTTCTGGAAGCGACGCCTCGGCGGAACTTTCTCAGCCTCGCCTTTGATCGCGGGCAATCATCTCTATTGCTGTAACGAAGAGGGGACCGTGTTCGTCATCCGATTGGGAAGCAAGGGCGAGCTTGTCGCACAAATCCCACTCGGAGAACCGATCTTCACTTCGCCGATCGCCAGTGAGCATCGGCTTTACATCAGGACACTCGCTGGCCTGCACTGCATTTCTTCGAATGAAGAAACACCTCTCGCCATTCAACCTGAGACCAATCGCGGACGAGGGTAGTCCGCGCGAAGGCTGGGCCTTTCAGAGTGTTCCGGGATGCCCAGACGATTGGCGCAGGCTCTGTTTCCACCGAGTCGGCGATTTCCTGGGCTTCTCCGCAGCTTGAAGCAAGGTGAGCCCACCGGCAGGGAGTCGTGAATATGCCATGAAAGCACCGATTCATCCTCGACGCTGACCCGAGGAATCAGTGGCCTGCTGGCATCCGACTCAACAAGATTCAGATTCTTCCCGGATTTTCGGGGACGTATCCTAAGAAACAGCACATTCGTTCGTTATTTCTGTAGCACCCGCTCAAAACACATCAATCCGGCGGGTGCAAGCCCTGGGCCGAACAGAGATGAGCAGCCCGATACCAATTCGATCGGAGATGCACGAACCCCTCGTGGAATCGACGCACGTACCGAACGAAGTCAGGGAACGATGTCCACAGACGACGGATCGGGAATTCACCGAGTGGTTCCAGGGGGTTGTCGACCAGTTTGAAGGCCCATTGATCAGATACGCACGTCGAATCACGGAAGACATCGAGCGGGCTCGTGATGTCGTGCAGGAAACGCTGTTGCAACTCTATCGTCAGGACAGAAGTTCACTGACAGGAACAATCGCTCCATGGTTGTTTCGAGTCTGTCGCAATCGAGCCCTCGATGTACAACGCAAGGAGCAACTGATGTCCTCCGCAACCGAACTCGACCTGCAAACACTTCCGGGTGGCACAGGTCCGGAAGAACAACTGGTACAGCTTGAAACGAATGTCCGTCTGTTGGGTCTTCTGGAGTTATTGACAGAGAATCAGCAGGAAGTGATTCGCCTGAAGTTTCAAAATGATTTGAGTTACCGTGAGATCGCAGAGATCACCGGAATGACGGTTTCGAATGTCGGTGTGTTGCTGCACACCGGGCTGAAAAAATTACGAGCCTTGATGAAAGACGGAAATTCCGTCGAGTAGTCCGGCTTGCCCATCGATTCAAATATCGCATTGCTCCGTACGACGGGGAGGTTGACCATGTCTGCACCAGAAGCCGATTTTCAAGAAGATCTCCTGACTGCTTATGCCCTGGGGGAATTGAGCGAGGTGGAACGGGCCGATGTTGAGCGGCAACTGGCCGGGTCCGCAGAACTGCGACAGGAGTTGGCAGAACTGCAAAGCCTCGTGACAGACCTTTGTACGGAACTTTCTGCAGAAGCGATGCCACGGCTGACAGAGGCTCAGCATCGTCAACTTCAGACCGAAGCCGGCGTGTTGACTTCCGTCATTTCGGAACCTGTGCCGTTGAAAACTCAGAACTCGACGCGACGACGTTCGATCCGGCGTTGGGCTATTCTGAGCGCAGAGATTGCCTGCGGATTTGCGTTCGTCGGCGCGTTGACCTCTTTCGCATGGCGAGGGACGCTCTTACCAGAGTGGATGACTTTGGAAACGGCCTCCACGAAATCCGGCTCAGGCATTGCAGAGAATCGTTCGGCGACATACTTCGCAAACGACGCTTCTCGCGTGTCTGGCCCCCGGACAGCGGATGCGAACTTCGGCACCGACAATTACACGAGTACTTTCATGTCGAGGCCTGCGGATTTGCTGGTTGAGGCAGAAGTGGCTCATACCGAACCGATGAAACCGCCGAAGTCAGACGCGACTTCCCGTGCTGATGTCAGCGACAGATTGATTAAATTTAACGCTCAACTCAAGGTCGAGTCCAAAGTAGAACAAAAATCTTTGACCGCTCCTGACGGAGTTGTCGCGAGTCGGAAACCCACCCCTCACCCGGTTACAGCGACGGCAAGATTGGACCTCGCGCAGGAACAGCGATTTCGATACATTACGCCAGAAAGTGCATCCCCCAGAAGCAAGTTGGCAGATCTGCAATCCAGTGAAGAACTGCAACATGGTGAAACGTATCAGGCCACGCCCGAAAGTGTTTTCCTGACGCCGGCCGAGCAGCCGTTGTCGACATTTTCAATTGATGTCGATACCGCTTCGTACGCGAATCTCCGGCGATTTCTGACTCAGGGACAACTCCCGCCTGCAAATGCGGTCCGAATTGAAGAGATGATCAACGCATTTACCTACGATTACCCGCGTCCGAAAGAAGGAGAACCATTCTCGGTGACGGCCGATGCGGCCCCGTGCCTGTGGCAACGGGGACACTATCTGGCTCGCATCGCGCTACAGGCCCGGACGTTTGATAAATCAAAACGCCCCCCGACAAACCTGGTGTTCTTGCTCGATGTCTCGGGCTCGATGCAGGCTGCGAACAAGCTGCCGCTTGTAAAGCAGGCCATGACTATGCTGGCGGAAGAGTTGAATGAGCGGGATCGGATTGCCATCGTCACGTATGCTGGTGATGCGGGTGTTAAACTCGCTTCGACCCCGGGTCACGACCAGACGCGAATCATGCAGGCCATTGAGGCACTGCAGGCCGGTGGATCGACTAACGGGGCAGCGGGAATCAACCTTGCTTATGAAGAAGCGATCCGTCACTTCATTGGGGAAGGTGAAAACCGTGTGATCCTTTGTACTGACGGTGATTTCAACGTCGGGATCAGTGACGACGACCAACTCGTCAAGCTGATCACAGAACAGGCAAGAACCAAGGTGTTTCTGAGTGTTTTCGGATTCGGGATGGGAAATCTGAAAGATGCTAAGCTCGAAAAGCTGGCCGACAAAGGGAACGGCCACTACGGTTACATCGACGATATGCGAGAAGCCCGCCGTGTCTTCAACGAAGAACTGGTAGGAACACTCTACACCGTCGCCAAGGACGTGAAGATCCAGGTGGAATTCAATCCACTGACGGTGGGTGCCTATCGTCTGATCGGGTATGAGAACCGTGCTCTGGCGGCTCGTGACTTCAACGACGACACCAGGGACGCTGGCGAAATCGGTGCCGGACATACGGTCACCGCGCTGTATGAAATCGTTCCCAGAGGACAATGGCCGAAGACCCCGGGCGTTGATCCGCTCAAATACACCGCAACGAAAGAACCCGCTCCTGCCCCTGTCGCGCCCCCGAATAACATCCCCCCTGAAGCGGCCGACGATCTATTCACGGTCAAGTTGCGGTACAAGCTCCCGACAGCGGACACCAGCGTCAAAACCGTTGATTACGTGGTGGATGACATCGCAGGAAAGAACATCGCTCCCTCAGCCGATGCGAATTGGGCCGCTGCCGTTGCCGCGTTTGGGATGCATTTGAAACAGTCGCAGTTCAAAGGCACCTGGACTCTCGACGACGTCTACGAAGCGGCCTTAAGTGCGAAAGGCACGGATACCAATCGCCGCCGTCAGGAGTTTCTGGATCTGATTCAAGCAACGAAACGACTGTCGTCCCGATAGACAATGATTTGGGTGACGGGGCATCACCCAGGATGATGCAATGAACAACCGGGGTTGCATCACTCACTGACGATCCTCGCCCCTCCCCAGTAGCCAAACTCCCATGACCAGTCATTGGCCTGGTTAACGAGGTCGAGTTTCAGCTCCTGCCCGGCGAACTTGGACAGGTCGACGGTGATCGTTCGCCAGCCGTTCGTACAGGTCTCTTTCGAGATCATTTCATCTGCCATTCGCTGGCCGTTTCCTCGAACAACCAGACGCCAGTCTCCACGAGGATCGTGTGACAGGTCAAGAATCAACCTGGTTTTCTTGTCGGCAGGAGGTGTCAGCTTCGTGGAAAGAACACAGGGTTTGTCTTTTGACACGGGGTGAGTTCTCAGGACATTGTCCCGTCCGCGATGTTCAGGCAGCAGTCCGATGCCCAGTTCGCCAGACTCGCTCGTTGAGAATCCCGGCAGGATCTCGGCAACGAGTGACGGGAATTCGGCCGGATTCACTGATTCGCGAGGAGCAACTTGTGACACCCCAGGCAGTCTTTTCGCAGTGGGATCGCTTGGATGCTTGTCGAGTGTAATGAAAGCGAACAGATCAATGATTTCCTGCTGGCTCAACTGCTTTTCTAACTGTTCGGGCATCAGTGAAATCTCGCTGACGACGAACTCTTCAACATCACTGCGCGGAATCACCTCCTGCTTTCCACCCTGAACTTTTAGAACGACTCGTTGCGGACTGTCCTCAACGAGCAGACCGTTCAGAACTCGTCCTCCTGTGGTGACAAGGGTGAACGAGCGATAGCCTGCACCAATCACCAGGCTGGGGTCGAAGACGTTGGACAGCAACTGGGTGAAGTCGTTACGGCCGTTGCGAGTGATATCAGGCCCGACTTCGGCCCCTTCTCCATACAGTTTGTGACATTGAGCACAGACCTTTTTGAAGGCCTTTTCACCAGCAACTTCGTTGCCTGGCGTCTTGCGAAGCAGCGTCTTCATGTTAGCGATGTACTGCTCACGATTCGGGTCGCGGCCTTCACGGACCTGACCCCAATGTGTGGTCAGCAATTTGGTCAGTTCCTCATCCTTCAGTTCCTTCAATCGTCGGGCTTGATTGAGATTGATGGCGGCGGCAGGAATCTTCTTGTCGGCAACAGCCTGCAGCAGCGACTTGGCCCAGATGGCTCGCTGTGTCAGCAGTTCAATCGCACGGGGTTGCAGGTCCGGTTCCATCTTCGGATAGAACGTCAGGGCCAGTATCGCGACATCGGGATGATCGAGTCGGGCGAGTGCCGTCAGCAGTTTGCCGCGGAAATCGACAGACGCTGTCGGAGACTGCTCGAAGATTCTCGTAACACTCGCCACAACGTCGTTCTGGCCGGCGGAAACCAGTGCTCCCAAGGCTGCCAGACGCTGATCTTCTCCGACGGACGGGGTTTCGACCGCTTTGCGAGCAGCTGCAAAACCAGCCTTGTCTCCGAAAGCGGTCGCCAGAAACGCGGCATTCAAGTAGAGAGCCGAGTCAGCCGAACCGTCGAAGATCTTGGTCAAATGAGGCGACATTGCAACTTTGAGCTGATTGAGTTTTTCGCCCTTCAATTCACCAGTCTGGACCTTGGCCGAGATGACTTCCAGGACCTGCCGACCGACGTTTTCATGGCCATTCAGAAGCATTCCGAACAATGACGCAATCGGCTGTGCATCGAACTTCTGACGACCGAGAATGCGGTCAACAATCCGCGGCATCAGATCGACAACCGGTTGGGACTTGAGCGCATTGCTCTTTTGCAGGGCGATTAAGAAATCGTCGGTCTGGTCTTCAAGTCGGGGGTGAAGGTTCTGCCAGACAATGCGCGGAATCAAAACGTCCTGACCGGAATTGGATAGGTACGAGAGCATTCCCTCAAGAATCTTCGGCGATTTTGAAGGAATTTTCGCGAGCGCGATCACGGCCTGCAGCTTTTGCGGGGCTGGAAGATCACGTGGCAGATCGTTCCTGTTCGGAGTCTGTTCAATGTTCGTCGCGGCCAGTTTCTGAAGAACGGGATCGTTTGAAGCCAGGCGAAGTCCCCAGGCTCGCAACGCGACGTCGTCTGATTGTCGCAACGTGCCAGAGAGTTTCTCGATGTGAACTCGATTCGGCGTCGAATCCTTCATTCCAGCAATGGCGAAGGTTGCCTGCAGTCGATGTGTTCGATCGTTTTTCTGATCAGAGATCACCGCCAGCAGAGAGTCGCGTGTCGCGTCTGTGCCTCGTTCTTGTAACAGCCGCATGGCAGTCCATCGGAGATAGTCATTTTTCGCTGCCAGCCGTGCGATCAGCTTTTCGTCAGTCTCCTTGGAGAGATCAAATCCCTTAGGAGTGCGGGGAGTCTCCTTGTAGCGGACTCGGTAGAGGCGGCCTTTCAACCGGTCGATGCCGGCGGGGTCTCTGTTCGCATCCTGATAGCAGTGGTAACGGTCGTACCAATCCAGGATATACAGGGATCCATCGGGGCCGGTCTTCTGAACAACTGGCATGAACCAGGCATCGTTCGCGGTGAGGAAGTCGTCTTCGCCGAACCCCTTGTATGTCGCACCATCTCGCTCAATCCTATCGACGTTGATGCATCCTCCGTGGATGTTTCCCATGTACAGTTTGCCGCGGTATTTCTCGGGATACGCGTCGCTGTCGAAATAATGAATCCCGCAATACGCCGCCTTCTGGTGCTTGTGCTTGACGATACTTTCGATCTTCCAGGTGAATGGGGGATAGGGGCCACCCTGTCGATGGTAGTAGCCAGTTTCAGTCAGATGCCACAGGTGATCGATTACGCAGGCACTAATGAAGGCCTCCCCGTCATTATCAAAAGCAACCCCCCAGGGGTTGCTGGTCCCTTCGCAAAAGACCTGGAATTCCCGTGTTCGCGGATGAATGCGGAACAAAGCACAGGTCAAGGGCCAGCCGGGATGGTCCTTTTTGTAGTTGGGATTTGATTCGTGGTATTTCACGTGCGAGAAGTTGAAGACTCCATTGAGTCCGTACAGCCATCCATCGGGGCCCCACGTGAGAGAGTTCGGCAGTTCGTGAGTATCCGTTCTACCGAATCCGGTGACGACAACCTCCTGCTTGTCGGCTTTTCCGTCACCATCCGTATCCTGCACAAACAGGATATCGGGTGAATTTGCGATCCACACACCGCCATGTCCGACGGCGATTCCACTGGGAATGTTCAGTCCGTCCATGAACACCGTAAATTTATCGCACTTCCCGTCGCCGTCGGTGTCTTCCAGGACTTTGACGACGTCCTTTCCCGTCCCCGGGGCACGGCGAGGATATTCGAACGACTCGGTAATCCAGAATCGGCCTCGTTCGTCGATCGCCATGGCGACCGGGTTGACGATATCCGGTTCCGCGGCGACGACTTCGACCGAAAATCCTTCAGGAACGGTCATCATTTTGGCAGCCGTCACCGGATCGCGTGGATCGTTTGGCGGCTTGTCTTGAGCATGCGGGATGGCCGCTTTTTGTTCCTGAGCGACAGCGAACGATGCGATCACGAGGATCAGAACGAAAAACCAACTGGAACGCAGGCTGAACTTCATGAGAGGCTTCCTGAGCGAGCGGAGATTTGCCGCATATCGTAACAATTGAACCGCTGGTGAACACTGATCGGACGTTGTCTACCCATCCGACGCCAGTCGAGATTGCTGAGTCTTACTCACTGATCGCGTCTGCTGAGACCATGCCGCGATTTCCGTCCCAAATTCCAACCGCTGTCTCTCGAAAAACCTCCAACAATTCACTCATCTCCCATCCCTCATACCTGCCTGAACTCAGACTTATCCGTGTCCTCCGCGCATTCCGTGTCCCAAAATCCCCGTTCTTTCCGCGATCTTAAACATCCCAACGCCCCCCGAGCAGGTCGCCCCGCGTGAATCAGTGGTTTCCTCCGGCGTGGCGATTCGGTATCCTGTTGGCTCGTTTGGAACTCCCCAGTGGAGAATAGGATGCAACGAATCTGGTTATGTGGCAGGGTGGCTTTGGCAGTCGGTATGCTGGTTAGCAGCAGCGCGACATACGCTCAAAATCCGAATCGATCATCCTTCGATCCCCCATTGATCGTTGAACCGGACAACGATATCGTCGATGCCTTGAAGGAAGCGCAGGAATCGATCGCGCGAAAGGAATATGTCAACGCCGTTCAACTGCTGCAGCGAGTGCTGGATCACCCTGAAGACAGTTTTTTCGAACGAGATTTTCTGAAAGACCGGGGGACTCGAGGAGGGATCCGAAAAGAAGCCTCTCGCATCCTGATGACGATGCCCGCAGATGGGCATGCGGCCTATGAACTGGCGTTTGGGATCGCCGCCAAAGACCAGCTTGCGAAAGCAGTCGAAAGTCATGACATGTCAGCTGTGGCTGAGGTGTCTCGTCGATATGCGGCAACCAACGCAGGGTTTGACGCCGGAATTATGCTGGCAGCATATGCATTTGATGCCAATCATCCGCTCGAAGCAGCCATGCTTCTGGAAGGACTGAAAAACCATCCAGCGCGAAGTCCACAATTCTGGTTGCAACAGGCGGTCTATTGGACCAGTGCCGGGAGAATGGATCGTGGACTGAAGGCCTTGCGTGAGATCAAGCGAGCGGGGCCGCAAGCGACACTGCGAATTGCGGGTAAAGACGTCACTTTGCCCGAAGAAGAAAATGCACCGAAATGGCTTCGTTCACTGGCACTTCTGAAATCACCTGCGATTGAGTCTGAAGCACAAGCCTGGATGACCGTCGGAGGAGGTTCAAATCGCAATGTCTCTGCGGAACCAGCCAGCCCCGTCGGCGGTCGTGTCTGGCGAGTTTCCACGCTGGAACATTTGTCACTGGATGGTCGCCCCGATGAAGATCGCCGAATACAGGGCCGCATTCAGGAAGTCCGTGATCGAGTTTATCAATCGATGGCGACGGACAACCGTTGCGGTATTACGACGGCCCAACCACTGGTGATTGGCGATACGGTCGTCTATCGAACGATTGCCGACGTGACGGCTGTCAGTTTGAAAACCGGGGAACTGCTGTGGCGTTCTGCCATGGTTGACGAAGCTCTGCAGCGGGTTCTGAATACTCGCTCGATTGAAGCCCGAT
This sequence comes from uncultured Planctomycetaceae bacterium, assembly GCA_964609845.1. GTDB lineage: Bacteria > Planctomycetota > Planctomycetia > Planctomycetales > Planctomycetaceae > Schlesneria. The sequence goes on from CAZSTW010000011.1 coordinate 64,257, forward strand.
TGCGAACTGGACGTGGACTGACATTGGCATCGCATCTGGAGCGGCGAGTCTTTCGAGATAACACCGCCGGAACGTTGAGCTGCGATGGGCGGTTGATTTATTCCCTTGAGGAAGTGGATGGTCAGGGTCATTTCAACGAAGTGCAAACCGCAAACAAGCTGGTCGCATTCGATCTGGCCGGAGGAAGAATCCAATGGGAAATTGGCGGACCGCGTGGAACCCGGCCGGTGGAAATGTCAGGCCAATACTTCCTGGGATCACCCTTGCCAGTCGAGGATCGGCTGTACCTGTTGTCTGAAACTCAGGGGGTCTTGCAACTGCTCGTGCTGAAGCATGACGAGACCGGAGACGCTGTTCAGCAAGAGTGGTCACAGACATTGATCGCCACGGATCGATCCGTGGCGACCCACATGCCTCGTCGACTGTCAGGTTTGTCTCCTTCGATCTCGGAGGGAGTCGTAATTTGTCCGACCGCCTCAGGCGCTGTCGTGGCGGTTGACCAAAAACGACACGAATTGCTGTGGGGATTCCAGTACCCGACAAATGTCCAACCGGAACCTCGTGATTTTGCCGGATTTCGACGTGTGACACAGCAGCCTCCCGCAGACGAGACGGATCGAATGGATCGTTCGATGGAAGGCCCGGCAGTCATCGCCGATGGTCGTGTCCTGGTGGTGCCTCGAGATTCAAATCAGTTGTTCTGCCTGGATCTGGTCGACGGACGACTCCTCTGGAAGCACGAACGTGAAGGCTGGATGTATATTGCGTGTGTCGTTGATGGAAAAGTCGTGCTCGTGGATCGAAACGGAGTGAAGGCGTTGCGGTTGTCTGATGGCAAACTGGAAGATGCCTTTGAAGAGACAACTGTTGAAGTTTCGGGCCGTGGAGTTCGATCAGGGATGTTCTATTTTATCCCACTGCAAACGGGTGAAATCGCGACCGTCAATCTGCACAACGGACGAATTCTGGCTCGCTCCAAGCTTTCTGATGGTCTGGTTCCGGGAAATCTGGCTGCAGGTCACGGAGCCATCGTTTCCTTGGGTATGAGTGAGATCGTCGGTTTTGCATCTCTGAAAAACATCCAACAACGGATCGATGAAGAATTGAAGAGCGATCCAGAAGCTCCCGCGGCGTTGGCATTGCGAGGCGAATTGCGGCTGCATCAAGGTGAATTGGACGCTGGCCTGTCTGACCTGCGTCTTTCGCTTAAGAAGAAATCAGACCCCCGCGTCAAAAGTGTTCTGGCCGCGACGTTGCTCGCAGTCGCGCGAATCGAACCTGCTCGCATCCGTGCGCACCTCACCGAATTGGAGTCCATTACCGATGATCCCCAGCAGAAGAACGAATTCCTGCGATTATATTCGCAGGTTCTGGAAGCAGCCGGTGATCGATCCGGCGCGTTCGCCCAGATGATCCGTCTGGCAGGAACGTCTCAATTCCTGGATGACCTGAAGTCAGTTGGGCCTGGGCATTCTGTCCGTAATGATCGATCGATTCGTGCTCGGCTCATTGAAATGTATTCTACGGCAACGCCTGAAGAACGAGGCAAACTGGACCAGTCGCTTAAAGAGTACTTGCAGGCCGTTCCCCAGGGAACAGAGCGTGTGGAACACCTGCAACAATGCCTGCGATTCTTCAAGGGATTACCGGGAGTTGAATCAACGCTGCTGAGTGCCGTAAGCGAACTCTCCGGGGAAAGCAGGGACGAACTGCTCCGCTCTTTCCTCGGGTCAACGGACTTGGCGATTGCTGCTCAAGCGACAGCCATTCGTTGTGATGAATTCATCAAAGCGGGGCAATGGGTTGAAGCCGCCATACTGATCAAACGATTGAAGGGAGAATTCGGTGATCGTGAATGCTTGAACGGCAGGACTGGTCGCGCCCTGGCAGATCAATGGTCGTCACGGCCCGAATTGCAGCTTGCTGGCACGAAGAAATGGCCCGCCGGTCGTATCGAATTTCAACGGAGTCCACGTGAGCCCGGTCAGGAGTCCAGCTTGCCGGCCGAGGTGATTTCGCGAACAGGATCGCAGTTTGTCGGCTGGTCGTTCGAATCGGACCCGCGCGGAACGCAATTGCGAGCTCGGGATGAGTTCTCACATGAACAATGGAGACTCGCCCTGACAGTAGATGATTTGGTGGATGAAACCCGGAATATTCAGATCCCCTGCCAGATTCGCATCTGTAATCAGTGGATGATTGTTTCTCGACCCTCCTTTTTTATTGTTGTTGATGTCTCGGGAACCACTCCCAGAGTTGCATGGTCTCAGTCGTTGCACAATCCCGCTGCGAACCAGGAAATCAATATCAACGGGGCATTTAATCGCTATCCCGAATACATCGCTTTCGGTCGTGTGATTGGAGTCACATCCGAAAGTGTCCTGTACAAGATCGGATCAAAACTCATTTGTGCTGATCTGGATTCCGGTCGTCTGGCGTGGACCCGGTCCGATGGTTTAACCAAGGAGGTCATGACCGCCGATGAGCAATCGATCGTGACTAAAGCCAACGGAAATGCGATCTTGTGGAGAACGATTGACGGGTCTGACCTCGCAACGCGCACTCGCCAATCCGGGGACCCGATCTGGAACGTTGGATCACGCCAGATTCTGCATCGGTTTCGAGATGGTGCCATGTTCGTCGAATGTCGTGACCTGGTCATGGATCAAGTCGTCTGGCAGCATGAATGCCCGATCGATACTTTGTCGGTCGTGGTCGACCATCAGGACCTGGCCATCCTGGAACCAGAAGGGCGGCTGAGAATGATTCGCCTTGCTGATGGACATGAAGTCTATCAGGCGGCACTTCCGATCAAATCAGTACGCCCAAGAAACTGGTTCGTCGTTCAACGTTCAATCGAGCAAGACATCGTCCTGACCGGAGAAAGAACCGCTCAGGCTTCTGGCTTTGATATGTTGGGATCACAGGTCAATACGGCTTTCAACGGATACGTCTGCGCGGTTTCCCCGACGGATGGAAAAGTCCAGTGGGTAACGACCGTTGAACGGGCTGCTTATGACCGAACTCAGCCAGCGTCGCTGCCTTTGCTCATGCTCGCCTCACGGCAGCTGGAGCGGCGAAACGCCAATGCGTTCGAACATCGATATCGCGTGAACGCCGAAATCATCGACAAGCGGACAGGACGCAAGATCTACTCCACAGAAGAAGATGCACCACCACAGCCGCCACGGTTTGAGCCCGACCCTGGACATTCACGGATCGTTGCAAATTTCTTTGGCTGGCAATTAGAGTTTGCCTTTTCCGAAGCCGTCGCTGAGCCTGCCAATGCGAAATAGCGGCAGATCTCAAGTGGTTTCAACAGTCGCCGTCTTGTGACAAGTTTCCCACTAACACTTTGATGCCAAGATCTTAAATGGATAGCTCAAACATCAGCGGCCCGGTCTCGCTTGTTGCAACGAATCAATTGAAAAAGAAACTCATTCTGGCTGGATGCCGAGTTTCAATAGGGCTTGCCTGTTTATTGCTGCTGAACATTCCGGGCTGTGGTTCCGGCGGGAAATCAGAAAGTGGCGATGTCGAAGGGAAAAATTCTGCAGCAGCCGATACGACACCTGCGGTCGTCAATCCGCGCGACATCGCTAAGGACGATCCCGGAGCCAAGGTCACGGTCTATTCGGACCCACCCGGTTGCGCTGTCTTCGTTGACTACGTTCCGGTTCGGAATGAAAACGAAGGACTGGCCCTTACTCCCTGTGAATTCACTGTCACACGTGGAATGCATTCGATTTCTGTTGAGCGTCCAGGGGGGAAACGAGCAGTTCAGTCACTGGATATCCGCAATGCTCAGGAACTGGAATTCGATGTCACATCGTCTCCGAACGACACCGACGATCCTTCGATCTTGAATGCTCCGTTGTTTGAAGCTGCCGTCGGGCGAACTATTCCGCTGGAATCGCTCAATTCGAAGGACCAGGAACTCGACCCATTCCTCAGTTCCGACGGTTGCACGATTTACTTCGCCAGCGAGCGGGGTGGAGTGCGCGGGATCTACACGGCGACGCGACCGACACCGTATCATGACTTCAGTGAACCGAAAATCATTCAGGCCTCCAGCGGTGCTGACCTGCCCGTTTCGCCTTCCGTCAGCAACGATGGCTTGACGCTGGTTTATGCCGTCGCCGAGAAATCACGACTCTGGCAACTGGTCCGTCCCAGCGTCGATGTTCCGTTCGACGGAAAAGAAATCACTCGCAGTGACGAAAAGGGGGAAAGATCGTGGCGGTCCGCACAGATTTCCGGTGACAGCTTGCGTCTGTACTGGACCGAAGAAGGAGAAGACAAGACCGTGACACGTGCGGCCACAAGGTCGGCGCCCAACAAGCTGTTTGGAAAGTCGCTGTCGTACGAATTGGCCGGGATTCACCCTCACCTCTCGTCAGATGGTTTACGACAGTTTTCATTTGATGGGACGACACTGAAACGATCCCGCCGCGGTTCGATCCGGCAGACGTTCGGCGATCCCGAAACTGTCGTTGAAGTCGCACCAGAAAACTATTCGGAAAGTCTTCAGCATCGTCAATATTCGGTAACTGATGACGAACAGTGGCTGTTCTATTGCGACAAACCGGGCCGCTCAGCCGATTTGTATGTCGTGCGATTGTCTGATGGCCCGGGATGGGGCCGGTCCTACATGGGCAAGCCTGTTCCGAACAAGATGGTGGTCGCAACGACAGAACCGGAAGAAAAGCCCAAGGCCGAACCGATGCCGACCGAAACGGTCGATGCCCGGAACACGCCATTGCCTTACACAACTCACTGGGCAGAATTGCTGACATTGCTGGAAGCAAATCGGGGTGACGACGCTGTCGCTCTGGTAACGGAAGCGATGAAGCAGAAGAAAATGAGCCAGCACAAAGAGCTGCTGGCCTGGGACCTGCAACTTGCCGAAGCACTTGCTGAACTGGAAAAGGAACTGCAGGCGGCTCTTCGCGCATTGAAGCCAGGAGCCATGATTCGCGTGGCGGGATCGCGGTTCGAGTTTGAATCGTATGACGGCGAAACACTGCATTTGAAACTGAAGGACAAGGAATTCCAGAAGAAGCTGACGAGTATGACACCTGGCGAGCGGATCTCGCTGATCGAAGGAACAGAGAAAGCGAGTGGCGAGCAGGCATTGCGGTTCGCAATTTACCTGTTCTTTCAGGGAAAGATTCAGCAGACGCTGGCCGACAACTGGTTCAAGCGTGCAGGCACCGAAGCGGAAGTCTTCCATGAACGTCTCGCCGCTCGTGTCCTGCATCAGGGGAAATCCGAATTGGCACGCGGAAATATGGCTGCGGGAATCGATTTTCTCGATTCCGTGGCGTCCGTTTCAGGCCCGGGGACGGCAGCGGCGCGCGAGGCCACTGCACAACGCTCCAAGCTCTACGATCTTGTTGATTGGAACCCGGTCGGAAATCGAAAGTGGGGTCGTGGCGAGCAAGGTGCGTTCATCGCAGATCCCGCTCGATCCAATGGGTCGTATCTGAAGTCCGACCAGAAATACACCGATTTCGAATTGTCGTGTGAGTGGAAAGTCGAAGGCTCAACCGCAGCAGGAGGCGTTTATTTGCGCTATTCCGGGCAGGGAAAGCCTCTCGATAACGGAGCGAAAATTCATCTGGCAAACGATGCTGATCTGAAAAGAATGGACCGGTTTGCGACAGGAGCCTTGTTTGCAAAAGCTGCTGCCAGCCAGAACGTCAGCCTGGCGGAAGGAAAATGGAACACGTTGAAGATGCAGGTCCGCGGAACAGATGTGAAGGTCTGGATCAACGAAAAAGAAGTGTTAGCGGCAACTCTGGAAAAGGGTGTGCCACTTGATGGTTATGTCATGCTCGACGGCGAACCTGGCGGTATCGCATATCGCAAGGTACTCCTGTTCGAACTGCCACCATCTTCAACCGCCCCAAAGTCCGAATAGGTTCAGCCGACTTTGGAGAGCTTTACGGTGAATTACCGTGTCGACGGAACCCGATGTGGCGGACCAGAAGCGGCATACGTAGGGAATTTACCTATGAAGCTGCTGTCGATTACTGCGCTGCGGCGGATGAGGGCGATGTCCACATTCACGACCTGCATTCCACGCTGCGATACCTGAGTGGCGTCGAGCGCGATCAACTGACACACCGGCATTCAGGTAATTCTAAGGTTACCCGAATGTGACCTCGTGTCCGACCGCAACTTACGGGAACTCCACTGGCTTCCAGTGGCAATTGCCGATATATTCGAAGTTGCTTGCTTGCCTTGACAGTGCTGAAGCACTCCCGCCTCCTTCTGCTGACCGACAGATTTATGACCCACCGTATCTGCCTGCTGGCTGTCCTGTTTGCTGGTTTGATTATTCCGTGCGTCAATGCAGCGGATGACTCGGCCGCACTGGCGAAACGCTTTGCCTTGGAATCTGTGCCATTCGTCAAAAAGCACTGCATTTCCTGTCATGGCGAAAAGGAACCGAAGGCGGATCTGAATCTGTCAGCGGATCAGGACGCGAAGACATTGGTCTCTCGACGCGGAGTGTGGGAAAATGTCCTCGACATGGTCGAGACCGGGCAGATGCCTCCCAAGGAACAGCCGAAGCCCGATCCCGTCGAAGTCGACAAGTTTGTCACACTGATCAAAGCCCTGTTCGAAGACGCCGATCGAAATGCGAAGCCTGACCCCGGTCGTGTCACCGTGCGACGACTCAATCGTGTCGAATACAACAACACGATTCGTGACCTGATCGGAATCGATTTCAATCCTGCGGAAGATTTCCCTTCTGACGATATCGGCCATGGCTTCGATAACATTGGTGATGTACTGACGCTCTCACCCGTGCTGATGGAGCGCTATCTGGCGGCAGCCGAAACGATCGTTAACCGGGCGATCACTCCAAATCCCCCCAAGCCTCCCGATCGGGGTTTGAGTTCACGGTATCTGGAACCTGCCGGGCCAGGCATTGCTGAAAAGCGATTTCGCCCGATTTCGACGAATGGTGCCAATCCCATTTTGACGGGACCGCTGCACACACGGTACATGATCCCTGACGACGGCGAATACAATTTCCGCGTCAATTGCTATGCCGAAACGGCGGGTGACCAGCCTGTACAGGTTGCAATTCTGGCGTGCGGAAAGAATGTTGCGGGTGGAGCGACCGATGATGAAGCCAGTCGACTGGCGGGGCAATCTGTTGCCGGTCTGCGACCATTTGTCATCGTGAAGATCGTGACCATCAATGCTCGATCCGCTGACAAGGCCGAGCGGGTTCAGGTCCGAATTCCACCGACGAAAGGTTTTGACCGCGTCGCCGTGGCAATTGTTAAACCGACGGAAGTTGCGAAACCGGCTGATGCTCCCGCAGATGCGCTCATCCCTGACAAGTCGAACGCCGTTACCCTGTACATCGAAAACTTCAACCTCGAGGGGCCCCTCGACACTCGTCCCGCGTCCCATCGAGCTTTACTCGCCTGTTCACCGGATAAGTCTCGCCCCGACCAGACTCGCGAAGTTCTGACTCGATTTGTCAGCCGTGCCTATCGACGCCCTGCAACCAAAGATGAAATCGAACGCCTTGTGATCATGACCACACTGGCTCAGGACGATGGATTGTCGTGGGAAGCAGCCATACAACGAGCGTTCATGGCAGTGCTTGTTTCTCCCAAGTTTCTGTTTCGCCTGGAACTGGATGACCGCCCGGACAGTGTCGAACCTCACCCGCTCGACGAATATCAATTGGCTTCCCGGTTGTCGTATTTCGTCTGGAGTACGATGCCGGATGATGAGTTGTCACAACTGGCCGCCCGTGGAGAACTGACGAGGAACCTGGATGTTCAGGTCCGACGAATGCTGAAAGACCCACGTTCGAAAGCGCTGGTCGATAATTTTGCCATGCAATGGCTGCAATTGAAGCGGCTGAAAACGATTGCTCCAGATCCCAAGCGATTTCCGACTTTCAATGAAGACCTGCGGAACTCAATGGCGAAAGAGACGGAACTGTTCTTCGATGCTGTCATCCGCGAAGATCGCAGTGTGCTCGATCTGGTTGATTCTGATTTCACATTTCTGAACCAGACACTGGCCCGGCACTATGGAATTGCCGACACGATGGGGAACTGGGCTGGCCAGAAGGCGGAACATCCTGGTGGCAAGCCGATCCAGCGTGAGTTTGTACGAGTCTCGTTGCCTCACAAGTTGCGAGGGGGGCTGCTGACTCAAGCCAGCATCTTGACGGTGACCTCAAATCCGACACGTACGTCGCCTGTCAAACGAGGCCGATGGGTGCTGGAGCAGATTCTTGGGGCTCCGCCGCCGCCACCTCCGCCGAATGTCCCTGAACTCGCTGAAGGTGAAAAAGCCCAGTTGACCGGGTCGCTGCGGCAGCGGATGGAGCAGCACCGGGCAAACCCGGCCTGTGCAAACTGTCACGCCAAAATGGACCCGATCGGATTCGCCTTCGAAAACTACGACGCAATCGGTGCTTTCCGTACAAAGGATGGCGAATTCCCAATTGAAACTTCCGGAGTTCTGCCGGACGGCAAACCTGTTCAAGGCCCTGCGGATCTGAAGTCGATCCTGATGGAGAAGCGAGCGATGTTTACTCGCTGTTTGACCGAAAAACTGATGATTTATGCTCTGGGCCGGGGGCTGGAATTCTATGACCGGCGGCCGGTCATGCAGATTCAGGAAGCATTGGCGAAAAACGATTATAAGTTTTCCGTGCTGGTCAGTGAGATCGTCAAAAGCGATCCATTCCGTCTGCGGCGCGGGAAAGAAGACTTTGATCCCAAAAAGAATTGAAAACGCATCAAGAATTGCCCATATCCCGTGTGTGAAGCGCCGTCGAACCCTATAATTCAAGCTCCCTGTTTCTGACTTGATTCGAGGTACAGTCATGACCCAGCCAGTTTCTCGACGAACCGTTCTGCAAGGCCTGAGTACAGCCGTCGCTCTGCCATGGCTGGAATCGATGGGGCCAATGACCTCATGGGCTGCCGAAGCATCTCCGGCAAAGGCTGCAACGGCCCCTAACAGGCTCGCGTTCCTGTACGTTCCCAATGGCAAGAACATGGCGGACTGGACACCGACAACGGAAGGTTCCGCCTTCGAACTGACTCCAATCCTGGAGCCTTTGGCTCCCGTCAAAGACGACGTGACGGTCCTGACCGGTCTGACCGCCGACGGGGCTCGTCCGCATGGTGATGGTGGTGGCGATCACGCTCGCGCCCTGGCGGCATTCCTGACGGGAGCCCATCCCGTCAAAACGGACGGCACCGACATTCGCAATGGTATTTCGGTTGACCAGGTCGCTGCCTCACGCATCGGAGATCAAACGCGCCTGGCATCGCTCGAAATCGGCTGCGAAGCGGGTGCAATGGCTGGAAACTGCGACTCCGGTTATAGCTGTGTCTATTCGTCGACCATGGCCTGGCGTTCAGCAACTCAACCACTGCCGAAGGAAGTCAATCCAAAGCTGGTGTTTGAACGACTGTTTGGATCTGGTGGAAATGCGGATCGAGTTCAGCGGGACAAGCTGCGAAAGAGCGTTCTCGATTTCGTGCGGGAAGACTCGCGCGATCTGCAGGCGAAGGTGAGCAAGAACGATCAGCGGAAGCTGGATGAGTACTTCTCATCGATCCGTGACATTGAACAGCGCATCGAGCGAGCGACCCATCTGCCCGAAGTAAAAGCCCCTGATTATCCAGTCCCTGCCGGGATTCCGAAGGATTTTCCGGATCACGTCAAGCTGATGTGTGATCTGCTGGTGCTGGCATTCCAGGCCGATGTGACTCGCGTCAGCACGTTTGTCTTCACCAATGAAGGAAGCAACCGAGCCTATCCGTTCGTCGGTGTCTCGGAAGGACATCACGACCTGTCGCATCATGGCAACGATGCGAAGAAGAAGGAAAAGATCAGGGACATCAACAAGTTCCATGTTTCGCAGCTGTCATACCTGCTGCAGAAACTGAAATCGATTCCCGAAGGGGATGGCACGCTGCTTGACCACTGTCTGATTGCTTATGGCAGTGCCAACTCGGATGGGAACGCCCACAATCATGACAACCTTCCGATCCTGCTGGCAGGTAAGGGAGGCGGGACTGTCCGGTCGGGACGTCACCTGATTTATCCGAAGGAAACTCCGCTGAGCAATCTGTGGCTGTCGATGCTCGAACGCGTTGACGTGAAGCTGCCATTCCTGGGTGACAGCACCGGGGCTCTGCAGAACTTGATGAGTTGACGGCAGGTTTCGACAAAGTCGCGGAATCTGCGATTGCTACTCGGTAAAACGTTATGGCCCGATACGGAAGTATCGGGCCATTTTTGTCATACCATCATTCGATTTTGACCGTCGAATCAACTACTCGCCGGGTGCACCTGGTCCCTCGATCTGCTCAACTGGGGCGTCCTTCCCCATTCCGAAATAGACCTTTACGGTGTACGTCCGAAACGTCCCCTTCCAGACGTACGTGTTGACCGAAACCGCCGCGAAGGGATTCGGGCCGGCCTTGTCCGTTGTCACGACGGGCTTCCCTTGAACGGGGATCTGATCGAACTTTGATTTCGACAGATCCTGGTGTTCGCTCACAGAACTCAAAGCTGCTCGCCAAGCTTCAGAAGTTTTTGTCGCGGCTTGTTTCGCCTGGAAGTCCAGGAGTGCCACGACGAGCAGGATACCAAGTGTTCCGAAGGCAACTCCCCGAATAATCCAGTCGCGCATGGCATTCTGAGCTGGCTTTTTGCCAGACTTCTTCGTGGAGCCCTGTTCGGAGTCACTCATGTTGGAAATCAATCGTTAGAGGAAGAAGACAAACGTCACGATGACGAAGATGGGAATCAGAATCGCACCGGAATAGGCCATGTAGCCGAAAAAGCCCGGCATGCGGACGTTGTTCTCTTCCGCGATTGCTTTCACCATGAAGTTCGGGCCGTTTCCAATATAGGTGTTGGCACCCATGAAGACCGATCCACACGAGATCGCTGCGAGGATCTTTGCAGCTTCGCCTCCTGGAAGACTCAGAAACGCAGCCAGGTACCGGCCAGATTCGGCGTCGATCCCGTGAATCCCGCACGCGGTCACTGCAAATGTCAGATAGGTTGGTGCGTTATCGAGGAAGCTGGAAAGAATTCCTGACGCCCAGAAGAACTGTGCTGGTGTATCGATTCCCAGACTTTTCCCTTTCACATTCAGGATGGCCAAGGCTGGAATCATGGTTGCGAAGATCCCTGCGAACAGGACCGCAACTTCGATGATTGGCCCGAAACCAAATCGGTTCTTGCTGCGGATCTCTCCGGCAGTCAGCTTATAGCAAAGTGCCGCAACACCCAGCATCAGCAGTTCCTGAACGCCAAACGGCCATGAATTGCCGCCGTTGCCAAGGCCTTGGCCCGAACAGAAAATGATTGCCACGATTCCACCGAGACCGGCGAAGTTGTGCAGACCATCAATGCCAAATTTCACGGGCGACGACGGAGTTTCGAGAGCCGCTTCCGCTTCGGGCGAACTCGCTTCGCGACGGATGGCGATCGTATCCCACGTAAAAAAGACGACCAGCAACAGCCCGTTGACCAGGCCCCACTGCGGCAGCAGCCGGAACGTCCATTCAAATGGCACACCCTTAAGGAATCCCAGGAACAACGGAGGGTCACCCAAGGGGGTCAGCAGTCCACCACAATTCGAAACCACGAAGATGAAGAACACAACGACATGTGCGACACGCAATCGCTTTTCGTTGGCTCGCAGTAAGGGACGGATCAACAGCATGGAAGCGCCGGTGGTTCCGACGAAGCTGGCGACAGCCGCACCGAGTGCCAGGAACATCGTGTTCACCATGGGCGAACCCTTCAACGAGCCTCGGACATAGACTCCGCCACTGATGACGAAGAGGGACCCCAGCAGGACCAGGAACGATACGTATTCTTTACCAGCGTGCTCCAGGGCCTCCAGCCCATGATGACCGAACGTCAGCAGATAGATGACGACGGGAACGCCCAGGCCTGCAGCGATAAAACCTTTGTTCCGATTGTGTTCCCACCAGTGAGGGTTCAGCAGCGGAAACAGGGCAATACACAGCAGTAGCAGTGCAAACGGAGCCACAGCAGTGGCATGAACCATTTCTCCCAGCTTCTTCTGGTCATGCCCATCACCAGCCGCGTGGTCGCCATGTTTTTCTGCAGCATGGTCTTTGCCAGCTGCTGGCTTATCTTCTGCCCGTGCAACGGTTGCAAAAACAGTCAGACTGGTTGCCAGCACGAACGCCGAAAGCATCAAAAAGAATCGATTCACAGACTTGGTCCTTGAAGTTTCGTGGAGACGCGAGCCTGTGACATTCAATCCGAAGAAGTGCCGGAAGTCGAGTCATCGGCACGATTACAGTGGACAAATCTACGGTGGACAAATCGTGCTGATAAGCAGACGGTGCAATCCACGGTGCAATTTCACTGTGCGGCCGCAAATCGCGAATCAGGGGAATTCGGAGCAGTCCCTTCGATCAGACGCCGCAGCAGAGTCACCTCGACCTTGCCACGAAATCGAATTCGGCCGTCGCACACAACGACAGGAACGCACGTTCCGAACTTCTCGACCAGTGCCGGATCCGTATCGATATCTGCGAGTTCTGGCTCGGGGAGCCAGCGACTGTGGCGTCGTAAGGTTTCAGCAGCTTCGTCACACAAATGGCAACCTTGACGGGTGTAGAGCACGAGAGAGCGAAATCGCTTGCCTGAGCGGGAGGGGCGCCATGTTCGGGTCAATTCCTGAAGTTCTGATCGGGCGAGGAATCGAGCTCCGAATACGACACAGATGAATCCGACGGACCACCAGAGCCAGTCGTTCTGGTACCACGACCTTACCATGTTCGGGATGCCGAACGTCGCCTCAACCGTCCGTGCCAGAACGAGAAGCAGCCCAAATCCGAAGATCAGCGTCCCGAAAATCGAAAGGCGATCGTTCGAAGACGCCAGCGTAGAATCGTTACGGTCGTTCATTTTTCGCCAATTTGAAAGGACGAGATCGTAATCTACGCCATTCCGACTAAACCAGAGACTGGAAACGTGATGATTCGGCTGGTAGCTTACGTAATCATATTGCAGCCTGACCAGTGGGACTCGTTACGATTTTGAATTTCGCATGTCTGGTAAGCGAGCACTCTGGTCGGCAGGGAAGCATCGGTTCACGGAGACACTTGTTCGTGTTGCGTTTCCGCAGGGTCGTGGAAATTCACTCACAGAGTCTCGGCAGGCACAACCTCGATGTCCACCAAGTTAAATGTCGAGACCTTCGTTGCAGTGCTCAAAAAGAGCAGTCTGATAGAACCGGACCGCCTGCAACGGCTGGTCGCGGAATACACTCAGGCTGGCGGAAGCCCCGACGATTCCCCCAAGCTTGCCGAATTCCTGGTGACCAATGGTGCGGTGACGCGCTGGCAGGCTGATAAACTCCTGCAAGGCAAGCACAAAGGTTACTTCCTGGGGAAGTACCGGCTGCTGTCGCTTCTCGGAAAAGGGGGAATGAGTTCCGTTTACCTCGCCGAGCATGTCCTGATGCGTCGTCGCTGTGCCCTCAAGGTCCTGCCGACGAAGCGAGTTAACGATTCTTCGTACCTGGCTCGATTTCACCGTGAAGCCCAGGCCGTCGCTTCACTCGATCACCCCAATATCGTCCGTGCGTATGACGTTGACCATCAGGTTGACCGCGACAACGAAATCCATTTCCTGGTGATGGAATACGTTGAAGGGAACAGCCTGCAGGAACTGGTACAAAAACAGGGAGTCTGCCAGTTTCTTGATGCGGCAGAATATATCCGCCAGGCAGCACTCGGGCTGCACAACGCTCACGAAGCGGGGATGGTCCATCGCGACGTCAAGCCGGGGAATCTGCTGGTCGATCCCAATGGGGTCGTGAAGGTTCTTGACCTTGGTCTGGCGAGATTCTTTACGGGTGATCAAGACGAAGACGCCCTGACGATCCGCCATGACGAAAAGGTCCTGGGAACTGCCGATTACCTGGCTCCAGAACAGGCCCTTGACAGTCACACCGTCGATGCCCGCGCTGACATCTACAGCCTGGGCTGCACCATGTACTTTCTGCTGACCGGACGCCCTCCCTATACGGAGGGAACATTGGCCCAGCGGTTGATGGCTCACCAGACCAAAGCTCCCCCGACAATCGAATCATTGAGGCCTGACACCCCTGTTGCCCTGGCAGCAATCGTTCGTCGCATGATGGCCAAGAAGCCCGAGGAACGCTATGCGACCGCCAAAGACGCGGCCGATGCCCTGTACGCGTGGGTTGATGCGAATGCGGCTCCCGACTGGCGTAGTTCTCATTCCGGAATTTATGGCGCAAGATCCACAGAAGTCTCCAGTAATACGATTCCCGTGGCGCGACCGGTCGTCGCAATGCCAGTTGCAGCCCCCGTTGCTCCTCCGCCACAGTTCACGCCACCACAGTTCACTCCACCGCCAGATCCAGACCCTGCCCCCGCACCTGAAACGCAGGTGGAGACGGAACTGACGAGTTTCTTCGCGGCACTGTCGGATTCTCAGGGTGTTCGGACAGGTCCGACATCCTCGCCAAAGCAGCCGGTTCCAGCGATTCCCAAGCAGATGCCGCCGCAGTCGACTGTCCTGACGGCCACGGCCCCGCCCCATTTGAATCCCAAGTCCAGCATGAAGCTGAAGGCAGTGCTGCCTCCTGCGGAAGCGGCACCTGTCGACAGCGGTATGCCGACATTTCCAGATTTCAGTGATGTTCCTGCGGCACCACGCCCGGCCCCGAGCAAGCCAGCACCAGCATCCGCAAAAACATCAACTCAGATTCCTGTTCCCAAGCTTCCCAAATCGTTCAAGCTCCCTTTGCCGGTCCCTGTGTTGGCTGGAATCGGCGGCGGGGTGGTTGTGCTTTTGCTCATCGGCATGTACGCGATGGGCTTCTTCGGCAGCGGAACACCTCGGAAGGTCGAACTCGTCAATCAACCCGTCTGGGGTTCGGACAAGCGTGAAGTCACCGTCGGGGAACAGGGTGAATTCAAGACGATCGTTGAAGCATTAAAAGCGGTCCGCCGCAGGTTCGAACCGAACCAGACCGGGACCGATGTCATGGTGATCAAGATTCTGGCCGGGACCTACAAGGAAAACATTTCCATCGATGGTACGCCGCAGCAACGTTCAAAATCCAAAAACAAGAAGTCAGACAAGCCGGTTGACCCGGACTGGCCACAGGGAATCAAGCTGGTTGCCAGCGGGGAAGTCATCCTTGAGGCTCCTCAAGATACCCCTGCGATTCGGCTGAAAAACATTTCGCGATTTACGGTCGAAGGAATTTCGATCAACGCCACCGGTAAAGCAGTCGGTGTCGAACTGATCGGGGACATGACAGAAACCCGACTCAGCGGGATGAAGATCACGGGGTTCAGTCAGACAGGTGTCTCATGCCTGGGGGCGCGCGGTGCGTCGTTCGTCAACACCCAGTTCATCCTTGAAAAACTGACCCTCGAACCTGCTTCCGGTTCGTCGAGTGCTGTTGGAATCCGCCTGCAACGTAACGAAGAGGGTGATCCTAGCGACGCCATAATTCGAGGTTGCCGATTGTTTGGTCCTCTGGCCTCGGGAATCATTCTTTCAGGAGCGGGGCCGTATCGGATTACGATTTCCGAAAACCTGTTCTCCAAGGTGCAAGAGGGGATTCGGCTGGAGGGGACAGTTCAGTGGAAGGACGTTGTCATCTTGAACAACACGTTCCACGAGGGACGAAGTGGCATCGTCTTCACGAACATGCCCGCCGAAAACTCAATGGGTCTCGCCTTCCGCAGAAATCTGTTCACGAAAATGACGGCGGCCGAGGGAGTCGTGATGGCGGGTTATGATCAGGGGCGTCTCGGCGCCATGCTGGTACAGGACCGGCCGGGATGGGAACTGAACTACTCAGATCGTGCCAAACCAGCAGCACCGCAGGCTGGCGAGATCCTTCCGCTTTGCGAAACGAACGGAAAGCGAGGCGAACAGGGATTTGCGTTTGCGTCCGTGGACGCGAAGAATCCAAAGTTCCTCGCACCGTCTGACAAGAGCGTTCAGCGTGCGGTTCCCGGTCCGCGAGAAGGTGAGAAAGATTGGATCGGCGCTGTCGGCCCCTGATCGGAACCGACAAGACGGCCGGCTGGTCACTCATTTCAGTCGTGGAATTGCAATTACCTCTGGTGCTGTGTCGAACGTCCAGACCTGAATTGGCGGATCCTTGGGATTATTGCCCAGCAGTTGTTCCGTGTGCGTCGTCAAAACCTTGGGAAGCTTGGCCAGTTCCTCATCCGTCACCTGTCTGGGGTCCCTGACGGTCGAACCGAGCAATTGCATGTCGGGCACGAGCTTTGGGCTGTAATACTGAGTAATCAGCCGGATTCGTGGATCGTCTGGGGAATCAAATCCGCCGATTGTCACGATCGACTGAAACTTGTCGTGGTAGGTGTATGCTTCACGCAGAATGGCGTCGCCTCCCCCCTGCCCGCGTGTCACTTTGTTCCGTAGAAACGCGGTCAGTTGCTCGGCATCCTCACCTGCCCTGACGATGTTGAAGTTGACGGCAGTTCGCAGATTCAGATCGAACTGGTTCTCACGGCCGCGGTAAGAGCTGTTCCCGAGAGGAGTAGCCGACTTGCCCGTAAACGAAGCGACACGGACCGTGTACTTGTGGGGATTCTTGACAAGCGGATAGGGGATACCTGTATTGAGGTACTTGGTGTCCTTGTCAACGATTTTCTGGGCGACATCTTCCGGCTTGCGCATCGGGTTGATCGTCAGGAATGCACCCGTGAGTGGACCACGCGTGGCGGCATCAGGACGCAGGATCGCACCACTCTTGGCATTCTTCAGGAACTCGGGGCGGAATTTCTTGATAAATGCCAGTGTCTTCTGGCCGGTGGGATCTTCAATGGATTCGTAGTTACCCGCCAGAACACAAATCATGTCCCGCTGGGCGGCATAGACGCGATGATCTTCGCGGCCCAGCCGATTGCGAGTCTCAATCTCCCCTTTGACGGCATCCTGAGAAAATGTGTAGGCGGGGATACCCTTATTGCGCAGCTCAAAGACCAATTCGAAGGCAGCCTGCTCTGCAGTCATCCCTTCACTCTTCTGATCTTCTGGAACGTTGCGGAAGCTGGTGACCATGATCATCCATGGTCCATGTTTGGGAGACAGTTGATACTGCTTTCCCTTCACATTCTCGATGGCATGCGCAATACCCGTGACTTGCAGAAGGGTTGCAGTAACAAATCCGATGGCGAGCAGGTTCAGGGTTCGCACGATCGACTCCATCCTTGGGTGGCGAACGAAATCCAGTGCCAGGACAGGCTACTCGTGGCATTCGCCCATCGAGAATCTGTCACCAGCAACACAGTTAATCATCAGTCGAAATGGTCTCTGCCAATCCTGGCAACGGAAGGCCACCGCCAGAAATTGTAAAAAACAGAAATGATCCGGGAGATTCACTCAAGATTGGACCCGGTCCAACCGGGCGGGAAATTAGCAGTGACGGCGAAACGTGTCCAGAGTTTGTTTTAATTGAGTCGTGGCACGCCACGTGCAACACTGGCCATGCGATCTGATCATTGCAATCTGTTCACCAGAAGGGACGGGCGATGGAACATCCCCCGACCGTTCAAACAGGGTGAAATTGCTGTTCGAATCACGAGTGACGCTGGATTTCCAGTGTCCAATGAATCGCCGCCAAAGCCAAGATGGCTGGAGACGCTTCATTGTAAAATGTGCCGTCGCAAGGCGGCGGAATTGGAATTTCTACAAAGGCACGGAGGCCGAATTCATGCAGCGGTTCGCACCACGCTCGCAATTCCCTGTGATTCAACACTCCTTTTCTCTCCAAAACACCGGTTCTCTCCAAAACACCGGGCCCTGCCATGACGGCTTTCCCTGGTGGACTCAGATTGTTGCGATCGCGGCTCTCCTGCTGATTCCCGGACTGTCATCCGCCCAAACTGACAACATTCTTCTCGACTTCACCGCATCATGGTGTGGTCCTTGCCAGCAGATGAGTTCCATCGTTTCGCGATTAGAACGCCAAGGTCTGCCGATTCGCAAAGTCGATGTTGATCAGGAACCGCAACTGGCAGCCAAGTACGGGGTCAAATCAATCCCCTGCTTTGTACTCGTCTCAGATGGCAAAGAACTGGATCGGGCCAATGGCCTGACCACAGAACAGCAATTGCGCAGCATGATGAATCGTCTGCCAAAGTCCGCACCTGTTGCCAAGGACTCGCCGCGGAATCCAAGCGGTCCAGACCTAGGACAGGCGATTCCGATCACTCCCCCAGCCAAACCCGACCGGGGTGGTGCTCGCTCTCCCGAATTTGGCCCAGGTGGCCCGGAAGTATTTCGAGGCCAGACACCTGAAGGAAATCCGCTGCGATCAAGCGTGCGA
Source organism: uncultured Planctomycetaceae bacterium (assembly GCA_964609845.1). Classification (GTDB taxonomy): domain Bacteria; phylum Planctomycetota; class Planctomycetia; order Planctomycetales; family Planctomycetaceae; genus Schlesneria. The sequence goes on from CAZSTW010000011.1 coordinate 82,663, forward strand.
CTTCGCGTCAAGGATGGAAATTCGATCAATTATGGTTCTGCAACAATCATCGACAGCGAACCAGGTCGGGCAATTCTGGTGAGTTGCGGTCACATCTTCCGAAACCTCTCCAAGAACGCCGTTATCGAAGTCGATGTCTACACAAACTTCAAATCGGCCAAACCCGACATGATTCCCGGGACAGTGATCCTGACCGACATGAAGGCCGATGTTGGCCTGGTCAGCATCAGCTATCCGCAACGATTACCAAGCATCCGCCTGTCCGATCTTCCGCTGTCGAAGGGTGAAAAACTGTTCAGTATTGGCTGCAGTGGCGGCGACAATCCCTCACGCGAAGACGTTCAATTGACGGCGATCAACAAGTATGATGGACCAGATAATCTAGAGTGTTCAGGGCGACCTCAAAAGGGTCGATCCGGGGGCGGACTGTTCCGTGACGATGAACTGGTCGGCGTCTGCATCGCCGCCCACCCGAAGGACGTTCGAGGGATTTACGCCGGTCTGCAACCGATCGTCAATCTGCTCGAAAAGGCAGGACTGGGACACGTTGTTCCACGATCCCCAAAATCATCAACGCCAAAAGAGACCGACGAACTTGCGGTCAACGATCCCCCGGTCGACAACGCCACGATGCCGGAATCTGAAATTGGCAAGGTTGCAACGACGGATGACGACATTTCGAAGCTGCTGGAACGCGAATTAAACTTCGGTCCTGAAGGGGCCGACGAATTCGCGGGTGCTGAAGTCATCTGCATTGTGCGGTCACGGACTCCGGGAAAACCAAGCCGAGTTGTGATCGTGAACCGGGCGAGTGAACGATTCGTTGCAGATCTGCTGCATGAATCGGGCGGCCCGGGACGTGCCAGTGAAACCGGAGTGGCAAAATCAAATCGGTCTCCGGGCGAGTCCGGTACGATCGAAACGTCGCTGGAAACTCAGCCGTATCGTCGCATACGCCCCCAGTAATGGGTTGGCCCAAAAACGAATCGGCTGCTGACTTCCCGGAATGATCAATCGTTCCCATAATGCAGAACGATTCATGGAATTATCGTCGACCAGTGAAATTGGAAGGAGCCAAGAACAATGACCATATTCAAAGACAATTCAGAATCCATCGGACGAACGCCGCTGGTGAAGATCAACCGGTTGACGCAAGGCTTGAATGCGACCGTTTACGCCAAGATTGAAGGGCGTAATCCCGCGTACAGTGTCAAATGCCGAATCGGCGCGGCGATGATCTGGGACGCAGAGACGACCGGAAAACTGAAACCGGGCATGCATGTCGTCGAACCGACGAGTGGCAATACGGGAATTGCACTCGCGTTTGTTTGCGCCGCACGCGGTTATCAGTTGACGCTGACAATGCCCGAAACAATGTCGATCGAACGTCGATTGATGTTGAAGGGATTTGGAGCCAACCTGATCCTGACTCCCGGTGCTGAAGGGATGAAGGGAGCCATTGCCAAGGCCGAGGAACTGTCCGCCCAGCCTGGCTACTACATGCCACAGCAGTTCAAGAACCCAGCCAATCCAGCGATTCACTTCAAGACAACCGGTCCAGAAATTTTCACGGACACGGAGGGCAAAGTGGATATCTTCGTGGCTGGTGTCGGAACAGGTGGGACCATCACGGGAGTCACCCGGTATCTGAAACAGGAAAAGAAACTTCCGATCAAGTCCATCGCCGTGGAACCGACAGCCAGCCCCGTTCTGTCAGGTGGCGCAGCTGGAAAGCACAAGATTCAGGGAATCGGTGCTGGATTTGTTCCAGACATTCTGGATCGCAGCCTGATCGATGAAATCGTTCAAGTGACGGACGACGAAGCCTTCGCGATGGCCAAGCGCCTGATGAAGGAAGAGGGAATCACGTGTGGTATCAGTTGTGGTGCTGCGATGGCCGCCGCACTTAAGGTTGCCGCACGACCTGAATCGGCAGGTAAGACGATCGTTACGATTCTGCCTGACAGCGGGGAACGTTATCTGTCGACGCTGCTGTTTGAAGACCTTCGCAGTTGATCATGATCTCGATGGATCGTGGAAGGAAAGGATTCCTGAAATGCAGTTCCGCCGTTTTGTGATCGGTCTTTCATTGCTTGGAACCGTCGGGATCGGGCTTTCGATCCTGCGAGCGAACGAAGAGCCTGCTGCTGTTCCAGCGCAGGCTGCGGGCGCAGACCAGGTGGCTCAACTCGTCCAGCGGATCGAGAAACTCGAGGCGCGGATCAAGGCTCTGGAAACCAATAGCGAACGCGCGACGCGGCAGGTCAACAACCTGTACGTCCCCAGTCCGCAGTTTATACCGATGCCAGTTCCCGAAGATCCCGTTGAAGTCGCCCGCCCCAAACCACGGTTTCTGTTGCTCAACGGCTCGAAATGAAAGCCGTCTGATTCTCGGGGTTCCCACCGAACGGTCGAGCAGTTCCCCCATCCGGGTCCCTTCAGACCCGGAATCGGTCAAATGACAAGAGCTTTTCGAGGCAAAGCAGGCTGACGATTCCTTGCAGATCTACCTGCGGGAACTGAGCCGCCACCTATGACGGTCGTGGACAGGCGACACGCTCGACGATTGTGTCCACATACCGCAATGTCATCGTGATCACCGGATTGAAGGTCGATCCACTTCTAACGACTCATGACCCCGACCAGATTCTTCGCATCGACGCTGTGCGTACCTGGCACTATGATTCCCGCTGATGGTGGCAACCGCGTCCCGTATTTGGTAGAGCAGTTCCCTTTCAATCAGGATTCAATCACTCGGGGAACTGTTCAGCATGGCATACGATGTCTACGGTGTCGGAAACTCACTCGTCGATATTCAAGCAAAGATCGATGAGTCGTTGCTCGCGCGTCTGGAATTCGCCAAAGGAATCATGACGCTGGTCGATGAATCAACTCAAACTCGCGTCCTTTCCGCTCTAAATGGTGCCGCCATCAGCCGATGCGCTGGCGGTTCGGCCGCGAATACGATCGCCGGACTGGCAGATTTCGGTGGACGCGGGGCCTATGCCGGGAAACTCGGTCACGATGACCTGGGAGAGTTCTGGCTGAAGGATATGCGCGATCTGGGGGTCAGGATCGAGGTCCCACAAACGAACGGTCAGACCGGGACCTGCGTCTGCCTGATCACAGATGACGCTCAGCGTACCATGCTGACACATCTGGGACTCTCATCGACCCTGGGGCCCGATGACATTTCTGAATCGGAAATCAAGCAGTCGAAGTATGTTTACATCGAAGGGTACCTCTTCACGGGTGATTCCACGAAGGCAGCAGCCCTCAAGGCAATCGAACTTGCCAAGAAACATGGCGTCAAAGTCGCCTTTACTGTTTCCGATCCGTTCCTGATCAACATCAACCGTGACTTGTTCTGGGAACTGATTGCCGGACCAGTTGATCTGCTGTTTTGTAATCTGGAAGAGGCACGCAGTCTGACGGGGCTGGTTGATCCGATTGACTGTGCCCAGAAGATTCACAGCCATGCTGCTGACGTCGCACTGACGCTGGGTGGAGACGGTTCGCTGCTGATCCATGATGGAAAGACGACTCCGATCGAAGGAGTTCCAGTCACTGCAGTCGACACCACGGGAGCAGGCGATATGTACGCCGCCGGGGTCTTGTACGGAATTACGAACGGGCTGACGTGGCAGCAGGCCGGTCACCTGGCATCGCATGCCGCCGCTCGCGTCGTGGCGCAGATGGGGGCTCGCCTTCACAAAAAGTTTACATCGCAGGAGATCGCAGATCTGCTGAGATAGTTACACTGTTTCCTGTTGATTGGCAGACGCCGATCAGGTCGCCGTCGTCTGAGGACTGCCTACACAATTTCGTGAAGCAGACGAGTTCGTAAAGCAGACAAGGTTTCTCGCGTGCCGTTGTTTCGAAAATCCCAAGTCTCTGCCAAGAAGGCTGTCGCTCGTCACGAGCAGGTGGTCTTCTATCCTTCTTACGGCGCGCGCACTGCCGACGGCCGAGGGTGGATACTGACGATTCAGGGGAGCGTCTACGATCCGCGAATCTCATGGCTGCGACGCAAACCGATGTTCGCCGTCATCCGACGCTTCTTGCGAATGGACAGGACCGCAGAAGAGTACTTTCGAATTCGAATGCGGCAATTCCTGATGTTCGGTTTGCGCGGTCGGTCGATCTCGATTGAAATTGGCGAACGAGTCTATCACGTCGGCGAATCGGACTACATGGGGCTGTTCCGGGGCGAGATCGTGATCTCGAACGAGGAACTTGCCAGGATTCAGCACAGCGATGGCCTACCTGCCAACTGGTTGAAATACCGCGCCTTGCTGACCGACGCTGACGAACGGCTGGTCGAAGGAACCTTGCAACTGATCGATCCTGTCGGGGTCTCGATCATTTCGGATGTGGATGACACCATCAAGCACAGCAATGTGCCGAACCGCAAGGACCTGTTCCGGAACACCTTCACACGGACATTCGTTCCGATCACAGGGATGCCTGAACTTTATCAGGATTGTGCGCAGGCGGGTGCCAGCTTTCACTTTGTTTCGGGCAGCCCCTGGCAACTCTTTGAACCGCTGGTCGAGTTCATGCGGGAAGAGTCGTATCCACCCGGCTCATTTCATCTGAAACGGTTTCGGATTCGTGACAGTGCCCGCAAGATTCGAATGTCACCACAGAAGACGCACAAGCGATCTGCGATCGAGCCGATTCTGGAGGCGTTTCCGCAACGTAAGTTCGTCCTGATCGGTGATTCGGGCGAACAGGACCCGGAAATCTACGCCAGTTTTCTGCGAGAACGACCGGATCAGATCGCCAGTATCTTCATCCGGGCGGTCCGTGAAGAAACTTGCGAATCCGAACGTTTGAAAGCCGCATTTGCTGGTCTGAATCCGCGCGACTGGACGGTTTACCGTGAACCGGCCGATATTCAGGAACGGGTCGCCAACCTCGTTCGCGGGATTAAGTAAATTCGATTCCGGCACAGAATGATGCCAACGTCGTGGACTGGCACCACGATCTGTTCGTGATAAAAGCCTTCATGACATGCCAACCATTCCGACTGAAACCGTTCCCGTACTCACCGTCAGCGCGCTGACCTTCGTCCTGAAGGAAGTCGTCGAGACAACGTTTCCACACGTCTGGGTCAGTGGCGAAATTTCAAACCTGATGCGAGCAGGTTCGGGGCATGTCTACTTTACTCTGAAAGATGATGCCGCGCAGTTGAAGGCGGTGATGTGGCGCAGCACGGCTCAACGAGTCCGTTTCGATCTGCGCGATGGTATGGAGATCATCACCGCGGGCTCCATCCAGGTCTATGAAGCACGTGGCCAGCACCAGCTGGTTGTCGAGCAGATGCAGCCCAAGGGGATCGGACCATTGGAACTGGCGTTTCGTCAGCTCCAGCAGAAACTTGCTGCGGAAGGCTTGTTTGACGCCGAGCGAAAGCGGCCCCTGCCAAGATTTCCACGACGTATCGCTCTGGTTACGAGTCCTACCGGAGCTGCTGTCCGCGACATCATTCAGGTCATGACACGCCGTTGGCCTCGCGCCGACATCGTGATCGTTCCGGTTGCGGTCCAGGGGGATCAGGCAGCCGGACAGATCGCAGCGGCACTGCGTCGAGTCCATCAGATCCCCAATGTGGATGTCGTCATCTGCGGCCGGGGTGGTGGAAGCCTGGAGGATCTGTGGGCTTTTAATGAGGAGACCGTAGCGCGTGCAATCCATGCCTGTCGCGTTCCTGTTGTCAGCGCCGTCGGACATGAAGTGGATGTGACGATTGCCGACCTTGTCGCCGATCGGCGTGCGTTGACACCCAGTGAGGCTGCTGAACTGGTGGTCCCTCTCGAATCGGATGTCCGCATGGAACTGGATATGATTCGTCAGCGTCTGGTTTCATCGCTTCGGCAACGGGCACAGCGAGCCAGAATCCGACTCGATTCACTTGCTGGTCGACGATGCTTCACGCGGCCTCAGGACCGCATCCACGACCTGTCACACAAACTCGATGACCTGGAAGGACGACTGAAGCGTGGAATACGTCAGGCCGTTGAATCATCCCGTCAGCAGGTCAACGCACTCGCAGCGTCATTAAATGCTCTCAGCCCGCTGGCTGTCCTCGAACGGGGATACTCGCTGTCGAAGCGACTTTCTGACGGCGAATTGATCCGCGATGCATCGACGGTTTCCATCGGCGACCAGATTTCAACGCTGTTTGCCAGCGGAAGCATCGTCAGTGAAGTCCGTTCGATTGACCTGGACGACTAGTGCGTGTCGCACTTCCGCGTCGCGTCGAAACATGGGTTAGACGCTGTCG
>CAZSTW010000012.1:0-88169 GCA_964609845.1 uncultured Planctomycetaceae bacterium
CAGCGTCTAACCCATGTTTCGACGCGACACGGAAGTGCGACACGCACTAAGATCCGGTAATCAGAATTGCGGTCGTCAATGCCACCAACAGGACGAGGGTGCTCAGGCCAGCGGCGTTCCAGGTCACGGGTGCTGCTTGAGGACCAATTCCAAACTCCTTGCCAAGCCCGTTCCACAGCCACAGGCCTGCAGGAATTGCGACAGCGCCAAAAAGATATAGCAGCCAGGCCGGGGAGCCGTGGCGTATCAGATCTCCCGCATCACCGATTCCATCCTTGGCCCCAACCGCCAGGTAGGATCCATTGGCGATCAGGCAGAATCCGGCAAAGAACCTGAGCCATGCGGAACAACGACGATGCGTCATTGCGGAAATGGCCCAGGCGATCAGCGGCAGGAGAACGCCCAGTACCGGGCCACCCCAACATGCCAGTAGTGGGTTCGGGTTGTCCTTGAAGTCTGTCCGTGAGATAGAGAGTGGATGCAGAACGACGCAGGCAATTTTGCCACCGGTCGCTAACCCCGTCAGAACATGTCCGCTTTCGTGGACGGCCTGCATCAGAAACCACGATGCTGCGATCATCGTCGTAATCAGCACGAATTGCGGAATCTGACGCATGGATCGGGACTCCGGAAAGTGAGACGAAGTGAAATCTAATCACCTGGATGCGTAAACTTCCAGCCATTCGGCGATCCGCTTGAAAGACTCCGGCGAAATTGAATGTCCCTGGTGATGATTCAGCAATCCGACACGCGCGGGCTTTCCTGACAACTGATAGACCGGAATCGCAGCATTAATGAGCGGCCAGCTTCGATCTCCGTCCGCAGCACCTGGTCCTGACTCACCCCCCAGAATCAACAACGCTCGCGGAGCGGTCAGGGCAACCAGTTCGTGATGGTTTCTGGGAAAGCCGGCCTCGCGAATCGAGGGTCCCAGGTACCAGGGGGCTTCCCAATTTGTCGACCGCAGAGCCAATCCCCCTTCGCTGGCCACGGCCGCCTTGATCCGTTCATCGAACGCCGCAAGATACAGGACTTCTTTGGCACCCAGTGAGTGACCGACAGCAGCCACTCGCTGCGGGTCAACGCCTGGCTGAGCCAGCAGGATATCGACAGCCCGTCGCGCATCGTAAAGCATCTTGTGCATTCCCAGTGTGCGTGGATGACGTTCCTGAAATTGCTTGACGGCCGCTTGCAATGACGTCGCGTTCTGCCATAAGAAGCAGCGAGGGCAAATCACAACGAATCCTCGCCGAGCCATTTTCAGCCCCAGTTGGAGAGAATCCGGTCCGCTGATTCCGGCAGTTTCATCGATGGTAGAATTTGTTGTCTGATGCAAAGCTACCAAACCGGGGCGTAGGCCTGTAAACGTGGGATCTGTCGAACGCAGCAGATACGCTTCGACAAACAGGCCGGGTTCACATTCGTAGCGAACGAGTTGTCGTGTGCAATCCGGCAGCGAAACATCTTTCAGAAGCGTGGTCTCGTTGTTTGCGGGTGCGTCCGGCATCGGACCGAGGAACTTCAGCCATTCAGATCGAAGCTTCGCTCGCTGTTTCTGCCAGCCTGCCAGATCGTCAATCTTCTGGTTACCGTCCGACAGGAGTGGATGCATTGTCCCCACGTCGAAGTGAGATGGAGAAACTGGCGGACGCTGAACTTCTGCGAGCCAGGCGACGTCCTTGTCATTCGCGATCGCGATACTGTACATGCACATCAGCCACGTGCAACTTACCTGAAGGAAAGGCCAGGATCGGTGAGAAGGCATGATGTCCACCGTTGATGAGAAGGCAATTCTCTGCTGAATTAAAGAGGAACGCCCCTCTAACAATCAGCTGGGATCGTCGTCAACTTGGGATCAGGAGTCAACTTTCCGGCACCTGTTTAACATTAGGCTTGCACCGAGTAGAATCTGGGCGACCGCAATCACGTCAACGGGCCTTGTCGCTCGACATTCTGCGTCGAGACATCCGGCGCGCAGTGTCGGACACAACGCTTTCGCGAGGCGAAAGCCGACGATCGGGAGAGAGTTCATGTCAGAATCGCTTAAGGGCAACTGTCTGGTCGCCGCCAAATCGCTGCGTGATCCCAATTTTCACAAGACTGTCGTCTTGCTGCTGGAGCACAACGACGACGGCGCAACCGGTTTGATTGTCAATCGCCCCTCGTCGATCAAGGTTTCAAACGCCCTGTCCGGGCACTTCAACATTCCGGAAATGGAAGACGTTGTTTTTGTCGGCGGCCCCGTCGAACCACTGGCACTGCTGATGCTGCACAACGCCGAATTGCTTCAGGAATCCGAATCGTCACCCGTACCCGGCCTGTTCATTGGCAGTGACGAATCCTTCGAACAGGTTCTACAAGGGTGCGGTGGGGAAGGGACAAGCCGCCCGCTGTTCCGGATTTTTTCAGGATACTCCGGATGGGGGCCGGGACAACTGGAAGGTGAAATCGAACGTGGCGACTGGCTGGTACACCCGGGCTGCTGCGATCTGCTGTTTCGCGCGGATCCGTACGAGGTTTACGAGATGGTCATGAAGAAGATCTTCGAGGCCAACCGGCTTCTGCCGTACGACACCAAGAACGCGGAATGGAACTGAGCCGGTAATTGTTCGGCGCGGGTCTCTCGACCCCGCCGAAACGCCCGACCGAAGGTCTCCTCTTGCTGAGTTACGTCGATTGCAATTCGCGGTCACTCCATACCTAACGCGTTCCTGTCACTCAGAACACATCAGCCGGAACGCGTTAGCGTCCGGTTGTGAAGATCCGAAACCGGACGCTTGCGCGTTCCGGCGGATGGCCGTTGCTCCAAACGCTCTTTTGAGTCCTCGAATGTCTGAATGATCTTCAAAAAAGCCGTGTAAGCGCAGAATGAACTCGGGACTCTCGACTGTAAATACGATCGAAGGTTGCCGCTTAACCGACCACAAACACAGTCATCGAACGTGGTCCGTGTGCTCCAATTACCAGTGACTGCTCGATATCGGCGGTCTTGGAGGGACCTGCGATGAATCCGCCAAACCGGGCCGTCGTAAACGACAGTCGGTCATACGCCTGGTGCATGTTATGCAGCATATCTTTCGCCTGAATCACCAGCGACAGGTGCTGGCACAGGAAGTAGATTGCGCGGTGCCTGACGGTCTCGTCTCCGATCCAGATCGCTGCATTTTCGGCGATGGCGAATTGACCAGTCAGGATTGCGAAATCGATATCTTCCAGGGTATGGGGATCCTCGACCGAATTCAGATCGACGGTCGATTTGCCGACACCAGGAATTGTCGAGACAATCTGCTTCGCACTGGTGTAGGCGGGCACCGACTGCAACGCAGCATTAATAGCCGCCAGATCTGGAACACGGATGCATCGACCGCCGATCATTTCGAGCACACTGCTGAACTGAGCGATCGGATCGGGATACTGAATCCATGGACCAGCCAGATCCGGCAACGGGGCAGCTTCTGGAAGCCGCTTGCGGATTGCCGACAGGATGTCATCGCGAGAAGTCATCGAAACCTTCACTCTTAAAATCAAAATCGTTCAAATCGCAACATCCAGCCAGGTGATCGCGAAATCTTGCATTTTCGCAACCCGGATTCAGCCGCGCTGGGATTTCACGGTGTTTCGTGTCAAAGGGAAGTCTAGCGATATCGGCCAGACGAATCACCTGTCGCCACGTTCCAACCGGTCGGTACGCAGACAGCGACGACTTGACTATAATCCCGGCCGACGATTGTTTTCGCTTGAAATGAAAGTTTTCCGATGCCTCGTGTTGGCCTGTTCATTCCGTGTTACATGGATCAGCTTTATCCGCAGGTCGCCATGGCGACTCTGGAACTGCTCGAACGGTTGGGCTGCGACGTTCATTTTCCGTCTGCACAAACGTGCTGTGGCCAGCCAATGGCCAATACTGGATGCACGGACGATGCCCGACCGCTCGCTGAGAAATTCCTGTCGATCTTCAGCGAATACGAATACGTGGTCTGTCCCTCAGGAAGTTGCACCGCGATGGTGACTCATCATTACGAGGAGTTGCTGCACGGACGCGTCGGATATGAGCAGCTGCGCAAGAAGACATTTGAACTGTGTGAATTCCTGGTCGATGTTCTGAAGGTCACCCGGATTGAAGGGCGCTTCCCGTACAAAGTCGGGCTGCACAACAGTTGTCACGGGCTACGCGAACTGCGTCTGGGGTCATCCAGTGAAATGATGGTCAGCCGGTTCAACAAGGCGGGACAGTTACTGGCGGGGCTGGAGGGGATCGAACTCGTCACATTGCAGCGACCGGACGAGTGTTGCGGGTTTGGTGGGACATTCGCGGTGGCCGAAGAAGCGGTTTCTTGCATGATGGGACTGGATCGAATCCATGACCATGAACAGGCAGGTGCGGAAGTCATGACGGCCGGTGACATGTCGTGCCTGATGCATTTATACGGATTAATCAATCGACAGAAAAAGCCGATTCAGGTGATGCATGTGGCCGAGATCCTGGCTGGTCGCCAGCCACAAATGAAAAAGGACCGTTGATCTTGTCAGACACATTGACGATACATCACGAGCATCCCGACAACGCTACTGAGTTTGTGGCGAACGATTCACGCGCTCACTGGCATGACCAGTCGCTGTGGTTCGTCCGATCGAAGCGTGATAAGGCCGCTTCAACCTTGCCAGAATGGGAAGAGCTGCGAGCAAGAGCCTCGGCCATCAAGCAGCACGCGATGTCACAACTGGGCGATTATCTCGAACAGTTTGAACGTAACGCGACTCGATTGGGAGCCGTGGTGCACTGGGCTCGCACACCTGCAGAACACAACCAGATCGTACTCGACATCCTGAGAAAGCACGGTGCTACGAAGGTCGTCAAAAGCAAGTCGATGCTGACGGAAGAATGCCACCTGAACCCCTTTCTTGAGCGTCACGGCGTCGAGGTCGTTGATACGGATCTGGGGGAATGGATTGTTCAACTGCGTCATGAACCGCCGTCACATATCGTGATGCCGGCGATTCACATCAAGCGGGAAGAGATTGGCGAACTTTTTCATAAGCACCTGGGAACGGATGCCGGTGCCACTGACCCGCCATACCTGGTGAATGCCGCCCGTGATGAACTCCGTCGGAAATTCCTCAACGCCGATGTGGGAATTACAGGCGTCAACTTTGCCATTGCGGAAACGGGTGGCTTCGTCGTCTGCACGAATGAAGGGAACGCAGACCTGGGGGTGTCGTTGCCCAAGGTTCATATTGCCTGCATGGGGATCGAAAAGATTATTCCGCGTGCAGCAGACCTGGGAGTTTTCCTGAGGCTGCTGGCTCGATCAGCGACAGGACAGCCCATCACGACGTATTCTTCGCACTTCCATGGACCGATGGCTGGCGGCGAAATGCACATCGTGCTGGTCGATAATGGGCGAAGCGACATTCTTGGATCATCTGACTTCCGGCGATCATTGAACTGCATCCGTTGCGGTGCCTGCATGAACACCTGTCCGGTCTATCGCCGAAGCGGTGGTCACAGTTATGAGACAACCGTTCCTGGCCCGATCGGTTCGATCCTCGCCCCATCGCGTGATGCAAAGACTCACAAGAGTCTGCCATTTGCCTGCAGCCTGTGTGGATCATGCAGCGATGTCTGCCCGGTGAAAATTGATTTGCACACTCAATTGCTGACGTGGCGCAAAGAGATCTCTGTACGCGGCCTGTTGCCCTGGAAGAAGCGTCTCAGCATGAAGTTCGCGCGAATCCTTCTGGGAAGTACCTGGCTCTTTACCACGGCCGGCAAAGTCGGTCGCTGGCTGGTGCCGAAGCTGCCACGGTTTCTGGTTTATAACAGCCTGAATCCGTGGGGAAAGCAGCGGGAGCTGCCGCCAATGCCGAAAGAGAGCTTTCGAGAACTGTATCGAAAGCGAAATCAGCAAAAAGGATAGATTTCCGTCATCGTCACCGTGCATCTGCGTTCGAAGGCAATCGTTTCCTGACGTTGGGCTGAAAGTCTGAATTGCGAAGTAACCCGACATTGGCGCGATCTGCGTATATTCACGTTCCGTTTTGTGCGCATCGCTGCGGATACTGCGACTTCACATTGATCGCAGGTCGCGATGATCTGATCGGGGATTATCTACACTCGCTCCATCGCGAGATCGAATCTGCTTGCCCGGAAGCAGATTCGCCGATGGAACTCGACACGTTGTTCTTTGGTGGCGGGACTCCGACGCATCCCTCGTGCGATCAATTGCGTGAGATGTTTCGGATCGTGAAGCGACGATTTCAACTGATGCCTGATGCTGAAGTGAGTGTCGAGGCAAACCCGCTGGATCTGACCGACGAGAAAATCGCATTGCTGGCGGAATCGGGCGTCAACCGAATCAGTCTGGGGGTTCAGTCGTTCTCACCCGATGCCCTGGTGCTTCTTGAGCGAGACCACTCGACTGCTGATATCGACGACGTGATTCATCGATTGCGCCAGCGGTGCGCGAATATCTCACTGGACCTGATCTTCGGTGTCCCCGGACAGAGTCTTGAGGATTGGCGGCAGACATTGCACCTGGCGATTGATCAAGGACCGCAACATATTTCGACGTATGGACTGACCTGGGAATCGGGGACGGCGTTTGGGACCCGCAGGGATCGTGGAGAATTGACACCCATCGATGAAGGACTCGAACGTGACCAGTATGCGCTGGCGATGGAAGAGCTTGAGCAGGCAGGTTTCCAGCAGTACGAGATTTCAAACTTTGCCAAACCTGGGTTTCGTTGTCAGCACAATGAAGTCTATTGGGCCGGGGATGAATACTGGGCCTTTGGACCCGGTGCCGCTCGCTATCTGAACGGACGTCGCGAAACAAGCATTCGTAGCGTGCTCGGCTGGCTGGCTCGCATCGAACGGGGTGATTCACCTGTTGTCGATGCCGAGGAACTGGAACCCGTTCATCGCGCCCGGGAACTGCTGTTCCTTGGACTGCGACGCTGTGATGGAATTGATTGTCATGACTTCTTTCGTCGTACAGGACTGGAACTGAAGGAATTTGCTCAGACTGCGATTTCCAATAACGTCGCGCGAGGCTGGCTTGAATCTCATGAGGGCGGAATCCGCCTGACCCATGAAGGCCGATTCGTCGCCGATCGTGTTGTTGCGGATTTCTTATGATTCCAATCCGGACTCAACCACTGGCCTGGGGCCACAGTTCGCCAAACGCTTTTTTTCACGGATCCTTCGCCCGTCTCCATTTCAGTCGGTAAGATTCCAGTGGAAGCATTTTAGTCTTTAAAACTCAAGATGGGAGTCCTCGATGTCGCGCGCTCTGTTTTCTTGTCTGATCGCGTCAGCGGTCATGGGTCTGATGATCAGCACTGGCCTGGCGGACGATTCCGGCATCACCTTGAAGAAAGGGGATCGGATTGTCTTCCTGGGCGATTCGATTACCCAGGGTGGTGACAGTCACGACAAAGGTTATGTCCGTCTGATCCGCAAGACATTGACTGAAAAGCACGCGGATCTGGGTATCGAAGTCATTGGTGCCGGTATCAGCGGGAACAAAGTCCCGGATTTGCAGCGAAGACTGGAAAAAGATGTCCTGTCCAGGAAGCCGACGATCGTTGTTATCTACATCGGAATCAACGATGTCTGGCATGGCGAAAATGATCCTGCCCGCGGAACGCTCCCTGAAGCATTCACGGCAGGCTTGAAGGATGTCATTGGTCGCTGCACGGAAGCGGGTGCGAAAGTTGTGCTGTGTACTCCGACTGTGATTGGCGAGAAGAAAGACGGCGGCAACAAACTCGATCAACGCCTCGATCAGTACTCTGACATCAGCCGCGGCCTTGCCAAGGAACTGAAACTGCCATTATGTGATTTGCGAAAGGCATTTCTTGATCATTTGAAAGAACAAAATGCCAATAACGCCGAACGGGGAATCCTGACCTCAGACCGTGTCCACTTGAATGAAGCGGGAAACAAGTTCGTCGCCGATACGATGTTGAAGGTGATCGACCAGGCGAAGTGAGAGAACTTTGCTCAATCGACCCAGTCGAAACTGACGCCGAAATATTCGGAGGACTGATCAATTGCTCCGTCCGGCGTCAGTCAAATTCCAGCATTTAGATCGCATCTGATTGAAGTGTGCCGTCCCGCGGGAATCAAACGACAGCGTCTAACCCATGTTTCGACGCGACATGGAAGTGCGACACGCACCCCGCACCGGGATCAAACGTAATCGATTCGGAAGCTCTTGTTTGTAATGAACAGTACGGTGACATCTCCGTCGGAACTGGCGCCGTGCTCCATGGTTTCCCCTTCTGGGAACCAGACAAACGCCCCTGGGCCATAGGTTCCCTTGTGAGTCACCAGTGTACCTTCCAGGACGTACATGCCGTGCCCGCAGGGGTGGGTATGTGACGGATTGATGATTCCCGCCGGATAACGGACGATGCGAATGTCGGCCCCTGTCTTCGGATCAACGTACAGCATCTTCCGAAATAGCGAGCAGCCAAGCTTCTCATTAAACCGCTCTTCCCAGGGTTGCTGGTTGGTGTCTATGGCATAGTAAGATTCAGGTGACACGGAATTCTCCTTTCGACCTCATGCTGATAATTTCAGCCACTGCCCTGTCGCGTTGATCATAACCGGTCAACAAGATCGCCCAAAAACGCATCGCCACATTCTTGTGTGTGCATCACATGTTGCGTTTATCGGATGGAATGAGGTCAGTTCATCGATTGTGTGCAGGCTCCTCGCAGGTGTTCAAGTGAGAAGTTTGTCTGGTGTCAACATGAAAATGAGCTTCTCGCAATGTACGCTGATCCGATATCCTGTCGGTTTCAGTAACAAAGATATCTGAAGAGATGAGATTGGAGACGTATGACTTCCAGCGAGACAGAGTTTCCGCGCCGCGAGTTACTCACAGCATCTTTAGCAACAACGACCTGGGCCTTAACAACGGAGTTGAGCGCGATGAGTGCACCTGAACCTGGGTTACCGCGAGTGGGTGTGATTGGTGCCGGGTTCGGTGGGTTGGCGTGTGCGTATGAATTGTCGGACGCAGGGTATTTGGTGGACGTCTTTGAGGCGAGAAACCGGATTGGTGGTCGAGTTCGTTCGGAAGCGGAATTCGCGCCGGGCCAGGTGGTCGAGTTTGGAGCGGAGTTGATCGGGAAGAACCATTCCAACTGGATCCGATATGCGAAGAAATTCGGTATCAAGTTGACACCCGTTGATGATGGTGGAAACTCTGTTCGTGAAGTTCTGGTGAACGGAAAACGCTATCTGGGGGACAACGCCAGGGACCTCGAAAGGGAACTTGAACCTGGATACGAAGCCCTGAATTCAGATGCGAAACAGGCCAATTCACAGGAACCCTGGAAAACGCCAGATGCAGAGCGATACGACCAGATGTCTGTCGCTGATCGCTTGTCAAAAATGACACTCACCGATCGCGCCCGTCTGACTTTGGCCCGTGAGCTGGAACTGGACATGGCCGTTCCACTCTCGAAAATGAACTACTTGGCGCTCATGTGTACGATTCATGCTCACGGCGTGGAAAAGTTCTGGACGGATACAGAAGTCTATCGTGCTGAGCACGGTAACCAGACTCTGGCATCGTATCTTGCCGGGGGAATTCGGGGGACAGTGCATCTCGATTGTCAGGTTACAAGTGTTGTCTCCAAAGACCGTGAGATGCAGATCCGGTTACAGGATGGTCGTTCATTCACGTATCAGGATGTTGTTCTGGCGGTTCCACCTTCGGTCTGGAGCAGGATTGAATTCTCACCCGCTCTTCCAGCGGCATTGAACCCTCAAATGGGGACCGCGACAAAACTGCTGACAGTCTGCCGTGATGGATTCTGGGAACCAGACCGTTCCCCGGATTCGTTGACTGACACATTAGTTGGATCAACATGGGAAGGGGCACCGGAACCGGGAGGAAAGCGAAGGACGCTTGTGGCATTTGCCGGCGGGTCCCCTGCGGAAGCCATTCACGATCTCGGGTTCGGCAAGCAGAAAGAAGCGGTTGCTGCAGCGATTGAAGCATGGTTGCCAGGTTTTCAGCAGGCGCAACTCAAGTCGGAACTGGTTGATTGGCCGGGTGACCCCTGGGTTAGAGGGGGGTATTCCTTTCCACGTCCGGGCGAGTTCCTTTCTCATATTCGTCTGATGCGGGAAGGAATTGGAAGATTGCATTTTGCGGGTGAGCATGCCAGTAGCGGTTTTATTGGCTATATGGAGGGTGGTTTGGATTCAGGCGTTTCCGTGGCCAACCGCATGATCCAGCGCGACAAGAATCGCTGACTGTCAGACGTTGGCTCCGGCCGTGAACGGCTCCGTTTCCGCGAAGTCTTCAAAGCAGTGGCGGGGTTTTTGGTGCAGGACCGGTTTTGCGACGACTCGCTCACTTAGTGAGCCACCCGTTATCATCACGAACAGGCCGATTTGATGATTTCTCTACAACGAGCATGTGGTCTCTCGCATTTCATCACTGTATTGGTTTGCGTCATCCGTCAGGTCGCAGGTGCTGAACCGGGCATTTCGGGTGATGCGACGATTCGTGCGCCGTATGGTGGTTCTGAAATCGTCATCAAAACCACCTCACGACTGGCAGGCGCGATTGATTCTCTCCGTTGGAACGGAAAAGAGTTCATCGACAGTTCCGACCATGGACGGCAGCTTCAATCAGCATCGAGCTTCGATGCAGGGACTCCGTTTACGGTCGAGACTTATAATCCGACAGAAGCAGGGTCTGTCGACGATGGTGCTGGCGCGAAATCGTCGAGTCGTCTGCTGCACTTGATTGCCAGAGAGAATTATCTGCAGACGACCAATCAGATGGCGTTCTGGTTGTCGCCGACGGGCAGTTCGGGTGGCAAACCTGCGAAGAACACGACGGTTCTGTCAGACCATCTTTTGACCAAGCGAGTTTGGATTGGTGACGGGAAACTGTCCAACGTTCTGTCGTACGACGTCACGTTCGGTCTTCCAGTCGGCGAGAAGCATCGTTACGCGCAGTTTGAGGCACTCACAGGTTACATGCCCGCCGAGTTTTCGAAGTTCTGGAAATTTAATCCCGAGTCGATGTCCCTGGAACCGCTCGACGATGGGCCCGGGGAACAGCCCTTCCCGGTTGTTCTGGCGACGGAATCGGGATCACATGCGATGGGCATTATCGCTCGTGACCCACCCCCTCGTGGCATGACAGGTCCGGGGTATGGCCGCTTCCGGTTTCGCCAGGAAAAAGTCGTCAAGTGGAACTGCGTGTACAGGTTGCGCGATGATCAAAATGGAATTACGGCAACCGACTATCTGTTCCGCCAGCTTGTGATCGTGGGTGACCTGAAGGCCGTCACATCATCTCTGACCACGATCCAGCGCGAGCAAAGCCGTTAAGATCGAGCGGTTGTTCCGACGCCCCCAATTCGGTTGAGGTTGGCGTTTCCAGGGGAGATTGCGGCCTGTAGCGGTCTTGATCTTCAGGGAAAATGGCGTTTTTTTCAATTTTCTGACAAGTTGTGGGCAAGTCCTCCTGTTCCACTTCGATTTATTCAGCATGGGCAGGGAAATTCGAGATGTCACCAAGCTGGCATCTTCTCCCGGAGTTGGAAAACCGTCACCGTTCGAGAAACATCAGCGAGGAACACACGAATGTTATCAGTCAACACAAACATGAATTCGCTCGTCGCACAGAACAATCTGCAGTCGAGCCAGTCCCGGATGAACAATGCGTTGCAGCGGTTGTCGACCGGTCTGCAGATCAACAGTGCCGCTGACAATCCAGCTGGTCTGGTGACTTCATCGCTGGAAAACGCTCAGATTTCCGGACTTCAGCAGTCGATTCAGAACATTCAGACCGGCAGTGCTCTGGTTCAAACGGCTGATTCGTCGCTGTCAAACATCAATGACCTGCTCGTTCAGGTTCGTAACCTGGCCGCAAACTCCGCAAACACCGCGACCCAAAGCACCGCCTCATTGGCAGCCAACCAGGCCAACGCCGATGCCCTGCTGGCTTCGATCGACAACATCGCCACGACAACCAAGTTCGGTACGGTTGCTCTGCTCGACGGTACCTTCACCGCTGCTCAGTTCCAGACGGGGGCGTTTTCGGGCCAGACTGCAGCGTTGACGATCGCCAAGTCAGACTCCACCACACTCGCTGTGAACGCTATCGACATCACAACCGCTGCCGGTGCGACAGCAGCGCTGACCGCTATCGATGCTGCGATCAGTACAGTCGCTTCAGCCCGCGGTGATCTCGGAGCCTTCATGGCCGGTACATTGACCGCGACTCAGAATAACAATCAAGCCCAATTGACAAACCTGCAACAGGCCAAGTCAATTGTGACCGATACCAACTACCAGACGGAAATCGCCAATTACACCAGCGAAAACATCCGTCAGCAGGCCGCTTCGACGGTCCTCGGTATGGCCAACCAGAGCAATCAGTCTATTCTGAGCTTGCTGCGTGGTCAGTAATACTGAGCGATCGTAATGGATTGAGCAGAACATGGGGGGAGCCTGCGAAAGCAGTGCTCCCCTTGCGTTTCGTTTCGACGCGGACAATCGCCCCCTCCATTGGGTCGTTTCCATGTCATCCAACGTCAGCTTCAGTGGTCTCGCTTCCGGTCTGAATACGACCGCACTGATCCAGAACCTGTTACGGTTCAATCAGCAGCGGATCTCGTTGCTGAACCAGACCGTTCAGAAAGAGACGGTTCAACAGTCCGCATTTCAGGGTGTCACGACCCGGCTGCAGACACTGATGAATACCGCCAATGACCTGGCGCAACCTCAGGGAAGTGTTTTCGACAACAAGACCGTTTCCTCAAGTAATACGGATCTTGTGACGGCAGCCGTTGGCAGCGGCGCCAAATCTGGCGTTACTACGCTGAAGGTCCTGGCGATTGCCCAGTCTGATCAGCTTGCTTCACAGGGATTCGCCGATCCGAGCAGCAATATCACGCAGGGTACGTTTCAGATCCAGGCCGGAACCAAGTCTGCCACCCTGACGATTGACTCAACGAATAACACGTTAAGTGGCCTTGCTGCCGCGATCAACAACGCCGGGGTCGGCGTGACCGCGACAGTCGTCAATACCGGTGCAACCGACACCAGAACGCAGCCGTATCGATTGATGCTGACATCTGATACGACGGGAACTGCAAATGCCATTCAGATCACCAACGGCCTGGCAGCAAGCAGTGGTGGAGCTGTATTGCCAAACTTTGCGACGACCGAAATCGGACCAGCAGTGACGGATGCCGCGTTCTCGGGAACATCCACAATCACGTCGTCGGGAACCTACACTGGAACGAGTAACGATACATTCACGTTCTCGGTCACCAATGCAGGTACCGTCGGAACCGATGACGGAATTCAACTGACGTATGCGAACAGCAGCGGCACGCGAACAGGTACGATTACCGTCAACCAGGGAGATGTCGGAACGGCACTCGATGTCGTCGATGGAATCAAAGTTCAGTTCGACGCAGGGACTCTGGTTTCTGGCGACAAGTTCTCGCTGAATGTTTACACGCCGACGATTCAGGCGGCGGCCGATGCTCAGGTTCAGATTGGTTCCGGAAGCGGTGCATTCGTCGTTCGCAATTCCACGAATACGATTGCGAATCTGGTTCCTGGAGTGTCGATCAAGTTACAAGCATCCGATCCGACCAAGACAGTGCAATTGAATGTCTCCAACGATGTCGACGGCGCGGTCACAAAAATTACGAACTTTGTCTCGGACTACAACAACTTTGCTGCTTATATCGACACGCAGACCAAATACACCCCTGGGTCTGGGACTGCTGCGGGAACAGCCGGTCCATTGAATGGCGTGACCTCGGTTCGTGGATTGCGCAGCCAGATTCAGCAGGCACTACTGGCCATTTCACCGGATCTTCCTTCACAGATGAATCGACTCGGAGCCTTGGGAATCTCGCCAGATTCCAATGGCCAGTTGAAAATCGACACAGCCCAATTGAAAAGCGTGCTCAATGGCAGTGTTGCGGGAGTCAAGTTCGACGATCTCAAGTCGCTGTTTGGCCTGCAAGGGGTTTCCAGTTCCGCCGGAGTTCAGTTTGCGACAGGGACAGCTAATACGAAAGCCTCTGCCACACCCTATACGGTTCATATCACTCAGGCAGCGACTCAGGCTTCCGTCACTGGCACGAATACCGTTGCTTCGAGCACCGTGATTGACAATTCCAATAACACACTCGTGCTGACCGTCGATGGGAAGGCAAGTGGCACTGTGACGCTGGCTGATGGAACCTACACTGCTCAGGCATTGGCAAATGAAGTTCAATCGGCGGTGAATGATGCAATTCAGCCGAACGGCAGCACGATAACTGTGAAGCTTGATAGCGGGAAACTGGTGCTGACGTCAGGCAGATACGGGACGGCATCCACCGTGAGTATTGGCTCTGGGACGTCACTTGCGGCACTCGGATTCTCTGGGACCGAGACCTCGACCGGAATTAACGTAGCGGGCTCATTCGTGGTCGACGGGCAGACCGAAACCGCAACTGGTACAGGTCAGATTTTGACAGGTGACACAGGGAACGCGAACACCGAAGGTCTGACGATTGTTTCCACCCTGACACCGTCACAGATCGGAGTCGGGGGAACTGACTCCACACTGACCGTGACCCGTGGACTCGCCTCGACACTCAGCGGCATGCTGAAAAGCATGCTTGATCCGGTCAACGGCCAGATTACGTCAATTGCCAATCAGTTGACGAAGCAAATTCAAAACGCACAAACAGATGTCAATACGCAAACGGCTGCAATGAACCTGCAGCAGGCGGCGCTGCTTCGGCAATTCTCGTCCATGGAATCCGTCATGGCGAATCTGCAGAGTCGCGCTAACATGCTGAATTCTGCATTCGGTTCGAGCGTCTCAACCTCGACTGGCCTTTCAAAATAAACCTGGTGACTTTTCGCCCTGATTTTTGCTGACGTCCCCTCGGAGATTTCCCTCAATGAAACGATTTGGACTTTATTCGCAACCGGTGACGAACTGGACTCGCATCGAAATGTTGCTGGCCGCGTTCGATGGAACGATTTCGCGCCTGGAACGAGCTCAAGTTCTGCTGGAACAGAATGAACCACTGCAGGCTCAACCGTTGTTGCTCCGGTCGCAGCAGATCGTACTTGCTCTCTATGAGGGAATCGATTTGCGGTACGGGCAGATTCCAGAGAACATGCAGAAACTTTATTTGTTTGTGCTGAACTGTATCGGGATGGGGGCCAAACTGGATTTGCCGGCAGCTCTGAACATCCTGCGGATGATTCGCGGCGGTCTTGATGACATTCGTGATTCAGCGAGCGAAATGGAACGCCGCGGTGAACTGTCGCCCGTTCACGAAGATCCACGCCTGCTGAAGAATATCGTCGCGTAGGTCTCGGGCACGGTGATGTGAAACCGCTGTGTTTCAACAGATTTGATTTTGAAACGCAGAGAGCACAGAGATCGCTGAGGAAAGAAGAATGGTAATTGTCCAGTCTTCCCTCAGCGGACTCAGCGTTCTCTGCGTTTCGATCTTTCCTGATTCTGGTGCGAAGTTGCCATCATGACCAACAGCAAAGCCAAGCCTCGGGACTCGACTCCGTTACCGACTCATTCAGCTTGATGCATCAACATTGCGTTGGCCTTAGCCCGGATCTCTGGTGACTTTGACGCATCCCTGGCGATCACCTCAATTTCTGCCCGGGCAAATCGACATTGCTCAGGACCGACCCGCTCCAGATGTTTCAATGCGTATGCCCAATTGACCGACTTCAGGCTGTCGAGGATCAGTGACTGACCCTCATTGTTACCCAGAATCACCAGGCTTGTTGCGGCAGCGATACTGACTTGAGGGGAATTGTCCGTCAGCAGAGCTTTCAGCACTTCGATGTTTGGCCGTCGATTCTTCACATCGGCTGATCCGAGTTGGACAGCCGCTTCTTCTCGAAACTGCGGACCTGACTCGGCTGCCAGCGTTCGATAGAACTCCTGAGATTCTGCACTCCCGATTTTCGAGATTGCCTCGAGGATATGACGTGGCTCAAGAAGGACCTCTTGATTCCGTGGATCGACGGGTGCCGCCAACGAGGTTCGTTTGAGTTCATTCCAGTCGTCACCAATGGAATCCAGACTGCTGAGTGTGTCGTATTGCGCGTCCATGACGGCGGCACTTTGACTGGCTCGAAAGCCACCGCGTGCCCCCGATCCATATCGCTTCTCATCATTGCGAGCGTCAATGTAAAGCTTAGCCAGCACTGGAATCGCAGACTTTGCTTTGAGCTCTCCCAGAGCCCAGACGATCGAAGCCCGCGACAGGCCACTTTCGAGGTCAAGTGACTTCAGCAATGGATCGATTGACGATTGGTCGTGCAGCGCCCCGCATCCTCGGGCTGCGTTCGACCGAATCACTCGATCCTCATTTTGCAGAGCGAGATGTAACGCCGGTAGCAGCTCATTTCCTGCGAATCGAATGACATCATTCACAAATTCAATCCTGACGTCGTGCTGCCCGTTTTCCCCACGAACCTTCAGAAGACTTGCCAGCGCATCAGGATTTTTGACCAGGGATTTCCCTAATTGAGGAAATACCGTGGACTTGTTATCCCAGTTTCCAAGTCGAGGCGGATTTTCCAACAGGACTTCAAGAACTTCTTTCGTCGCGTACGGAGCCAGCGCGACATGCATCGCGTTGAAACTTGTTTCGAGCGTAATCGTAGAATCCACTCCGTAGGGGATCGTGCAAGCCTCTTCCCGACGGAAGTAGTCCTGCAATCGCTTTGCGTCGGGAACGACTCCTTGCCTCGCGAGTTGCAACATTGTTGCGGAACGAAGACCGCGATGCGGATTGTTCAATTGCTCTTTCAAAAGTGGAATCAATCCGCTATTGCCTTTACTCTGGCGGAACAAAAACGCCAGAGCTGTCGAGCGCAGCCGACGATTACGGCTCGTTAGGGCTTTTGTAATGACGGGTAAGTCTTCTTTCAGCAGATCTGGATTCCGCAGGTACCACGCCGCCAGCGCCTTTGCTGCATAGACGGGATTGGCGTCCTGCAATGCTTCGGTCAGTTGCATCCTGTTCTTGACCGTGACAGTGCGCGCCCTTGCATCAGCGAGCTGTCGCGACGCTACCGAGTCAGCAAGTTTCGCCCCGAGTTGTGCGAAAGGAATCGCGGGTAGGGAAGCATCTGCTTTGTTGCCATCGTGAATGATCGCGACTCCGCGTGTTCCGCAAACGAACGAACGACCCCCAACAAGCTGCCGCTGAATCATGTGGCCCCCCAGATACGACATCGGCCTGAAGGGGTTCACCGGCTTTCGTACTGGGCCGTTAGGTGATCTCTCAGGGACTGGATCGGGTTCGTCCGTCTCTGGACCAAACGGATCGCTTCCCGCCTGTCCACTGTCGTTCATCAGTTTTGGCGCACCGCCAGGTTCAAAGTTTCGGCTCTTGGGATCGTATGTTGCGGCAGGATACAGCCGCCATCGCAATGGCTCGTTCCCAGACCTCAGGTATTCCAGAGCAAACGTCAACTTCAGGTGGCCATCCTTCACCGCGACGGAACGCAGCTTGTCGGTACTCAGACCGTCCGTATCGTGCAATGATGTGAAGGTCGACAGCTTTGGATCAAAGAGGGCCAATCCTCCGTTGGAGTCATCCCAGGCGGTTGCGAAATAGTGAATGCCATCAAGAATTGTCCCCCCGACAACCCGATTGGCACACAGTCCGTCTGACTGCGTGAATCGATCAGCCACCTGCCCCTTGCGATCAAGTACAACAACTCCGCGTTCGGTGCAGACCCATTCGTGGTCATCTCCCTGAACGACACTAAAACAACGGTCCGCCCACAGCGGCGACTCGCCAATGACGATCATTCGTGTTTGAACCGGTCCGTTTTCCTTCGTTGTGATAAAGTACAATCCGCCGTCCGAATCCTCGAAATCATAAAGCGATTCAGCCCAGTTCGGACGATCCTCGGCTGGATACTCGTAGCGAGTCCTACCCAGGCGTCTTCCGATAACAAGCGTCCCGTCGGGAAGCGTGATCGACTCCCCTTCTTTCGTAAACGAGACGCCAATGCTTGCGTGAACCTCCTGATGTAGGTCGAGTATGTTCAGGATTGCACTATGGCGAGACCCCGTCGTAACCCGCTTCTCTTCACGCTGTCGAACGGATGCGAAGACTTTCTCAAGCACAGACTCTGGAAACAGGCGAAGTTCGTTTGTCCGATCATCGAGATAATAATGCTGCGATTCCGTCCGAAAGATCAGCTGCCCTGACCATGCAGGTTGAGACGTCTGGTTCTGAATGGTCTGTGACTTGCCAACGTACAGAATCGATTGATTGATCATCTGTCGATCTGGTTTGGCAACAAGAGGAATTGTCGTGACGACCAGTGAATCACGATCGATCTTACAGAGCCGATGGCGCATCTGATCGTCGACGTAGGTGTCACCGTAGAGCGTTCCGTCAATGAGAGCGACCAGGTGGATGGGATCACGTGGGCCGATAGACTCGACGCTCGCCCATTCATCGGTCGCTCGATCCCAGCGGCGAATTCCCTGCGAGGAATCCGCCCAGACATAGTTTCCGTCAACAACGATCTTCTGCACGTCACCGCGATGGCGGAAGTTGAGTTCATCAAGTGAAAACGCACGGAGTTCCAGCGTCTTTGTATTCAGGACTTGAATGTTGCGATTCAGTCCGATCCACAACAGATTACCATCAACGGCCAAAGTATTGACGCCGCTGGAACGGTATGAAATATCTGAATGATCTTGGTCGTTATCGCCATCAAGCGACTGATAGGCGACTTTCCAGGTTTCAGTTGCGACATGAAACAGGCCCTTTGGTGTACCTACCCAGACACTGCCTGGCATCACAGCCAGTGTCCGTGCCGCTTCTTCCAGAGCGATCTGAGTCACGACGCGTCCGCTGTGTGTGTAGACGGCGATTCCCCATGGAAATCCCGCGTAAACGAATTGCCCATCATGAGCGAGACTGAGAACGTTGTGATGCGACACCAGCAGCGTCACACCAGCGGGAGCATTGGCCCATGGACTCGGTTGAACAGATGCCCGCGGTTTCCAGGGACCAGCCATTCGTCGTGCGAGTTGATTGCGAGCTGCTGTCCAGTGCGAATGCCTCAAAGCATCGGCCAGCAACTGCTGTCCGGCCGGATCGTCCGCATATTGAATCGCCAATGCCAGGCAGGCATTTCCCCAATCTTCCGCCTCGCGTTCATGGAGACCTCGAGAATTCCAACGCAGGGTTTGGGCATCAAACGGCTTTTCACCTCGCGCGATTCGCAATCCGAGCTTTGACAGCGCTTCAATCTTGCCGTGTCGCTCGTAGAGTCGCATCAAACGATATGCCAGTTCTGGATAACCCGAAAACCGTGTTCGATTCCGCTGACCCTTCCCTCGTGCAAATGCGGATTGGGCATCACTCGCCAGCAACAGCTCAAAGCACTCGATCGTTTCTGGATCATCCTTCAGTCCGTTCAAGTCCAGAAGCTCCAGACGTGACACACCATCCTTTGGGTTGGATTTCACAAGGAGTCTCAAGAACTGCTGGAACTGGTCCGCACTGGCTGTGCGCAGCCGTTCTTTCCAGGAATGGACAAATCCCAGTTGACTGGAAGATGCTGCCAGCTCAAGTGCTCGCACTCGATCCCCAGTAACCCAGCAAAGAGTCGCCGTCGCTTCAGGAGATTTGGCTTCTTTCAGGCGATTTTGAAGCCATTGCTGGATGCGGTCTTCTTGTTTCGCGGCCCGGAATTGCTGAACGAGCTGTTCGAGCACTTCGACACTGGAAAACGTGTTCGTAGGGGATTCCGCTTGCTCCAGTTTGAGATCCAACACCTTTTCAGTCTGTCCCTGAGCAGCGTAGAGCCTTAAAAGATGCTGCGTTGCCACCGACTTCAAATGACTGGTCGCCCCACCCCGACCCCAGTAACCGATGCCACCGGATTGAGCGAACTGACCACGGTCCGATGTCACTTCTTCGAAATCAGGAACATTGGCAGTGTCATCCTTCGGAAGCGGTAATTCGCGTACTTTCTCAAATGCGGCCGTTGCTTCAATGATCTTTCGAGCGTCATCGAAGACCAGCCCCCTGCGGTACGCTGCGGTCAGTGGTTCAAAATCACCTGCATTGATGTAATCGAGTTCCATTTGAAGGGATTTGTCGATTTCTCCCTGATGACTCAACACGCGGGCAAGCGTGCGTCGCGCCCGATTGTCACCCGCGGCGATTCGATCGTTCAGTCGCTTGAAGAGCATGTCGGCTTCATGGTGTGTCTGAAAGTCACCGTAGACAAGTCGCAGGAATTCCTTGCGCGAAACTCCCGACATGCGACCGTATCCCCAGCCCGCTTGTCGACGCATTTGGCGTTCGGGTGCTGGCAAGGGTTTGTCTGGCGCAATCGGCTCGCCTGCCTGATGAGCATTGGGATTGCGGTCCATGTCCATGGCAAGCAGTGGTTCAAGCAAGAGTTCGCGAGCCGCATCGCGGCTTTTGTGTCGCTGCAGAAAGTACGCGTAGTCCAAGGCAAACTGTAATCCCTGGCCGTTGAAGCCTGCTGGTCGAAACAGGCGTTTCTCGAACCTTGGTTCCGGAAATACAGGATTCACATTTTCAGCATGCAGCGCGTCCACGGGGCGGTCCGTCGCGGTGTTATTGGCGACGTCCCACACCAGTACCGACATGACGTATGGCCGGGCTGCTTCACGATGTAACTCCCAAACTCGAGCAAATTCGCGGTTGGCGTCGTCCCAAGCTTCGAGTGCGATGAAACGACGGATCAAGCGATTGTCTCGATGACTTCCCGGTCCCACTATGAATGGCAGTATCAATTGATTGAGTTCTGACGAAAAGTGCCCTTCCGGTCGGTGAGACTCAGCCGCTTCAACGAAATAGCTGTCGCGGGGGAGCATGCCTGGACGTGGTTCGCCTCGCTGAGTTTCAATCAGCGCCGCAGCATCGCGATAGCACTGGAGTGCACCTGCTTTGTCCTGGAGCGCAAGTAAAAGCTCCCCTTCAACTAGTTTGACAGGTGCTGCCCAAAGCGACGGAGCGTGCTCTCGTAACAGATTGAGGAATTCCCGGGCCCTCCCGTTTCCTCGAGCGACCGTGATTGCGGCAGCTTCGCCACCTTCGAGCCGCATAAACTTCAGAAAAGCGGCTCGATCATCCCCATCGCGCTGAAGCTGCCGTGCCTCTTCGAACAGCTTCAGATGATCAGCAATAACCGGTACTTCAGCACCAAGCGAAACCGAAATCCGTCCGGCCGCAAAGAAAGCCAATGCGATGACTACAAATTGTCTTGTCGAAGAAGATTTCATCCGACCTCCCTGTTCACCAGCGACACGAGCGACGCTTGTGATAGGACGTCATATCGCTTCAAATCGTTCCAGGAAATTCGAATCGGTTTGCGTCGATTTATTGAATTCTTCTCCATTGCCTAAGTCGCTTCGACGTCGGGACTTCTGTGTTTCCTCGCGGGCGCGGCGATTGTCGGAGAGACAGCGACATCGAGAGCCGCGAGAAACATTGTCGCGGGGTCCTGTTCCCAGTGCGTCTGACAAACCACATCGAGCAGTTCACCGCGGATGCGCTTCGAGGACCATACCACCGAAAGTAGTCCACACATCATGAGTACATGGCAACTGAAACCAATGGCATAAGCGATGAATGCATTTGCGACTCCGGCCGTCAACACAAAGGCAATCACGAACGCAAAACCAATGTACTGAACGACAGCCCCGAACCCAAACGCCAGTTCGCATCGCTTAAAAACATCGATCTGTCTGAGACTCAGGTGGTCCGTGTTAGCTCGAATTCGAAGCAAGAGTAGAACGACAGCCAACAGATCGCCTGGCGGAATGAAGATTGACAATGGCATAAGATTCATGAATCGTCGGATCCATCCGCGATGTTGTCGCTCTCGGGACTGATTGATCGCCGCTTCGATCGCCGTCCACAGTTCGAGTGCAAAATACATCGCAGGGCGGTTCAATAGAATTGCGAAGATCCCCACGATGATCGACGCCGCTTCCAGATAAAATCCCTGATCGGAATGTGCAAAAGCCTGCAAGGTCGCCAGTGTCAGCAAACCGATGGCAATGGTATGTCCAATGCAGCAGGTCGTGCTGAAGACGGCCAATCCAAACTGTATGCTGCGGATCCGGCGCATGCCATATCTCAGTTCCAGTTCATGCGGCGTTGCTGAGCCAGGTGCCATGGGAGGAAATCCCGCTTCTTCGCCAGAATTCAGGTATCGCAAATCACACTCGCGTTTCTGAACGTACTGATAATGAGGATTTTGTCTCACCCCTGCTATTCTCTTCCGATAAAATTGCCTGCGAGTTCTCGGCCGCTGTTGAATCTACGTGCCAGACGACCGCCAGAGGTGGTCTGGAGAAACCAGAAGCGAACAGGTTTGCTACCACTGACCGATACTGGTAAGTCTTAAACCGGTTGCACAGATTTTGCCCAATGCAATCCGCTGCCATGTCGAATGGCAGGCAAGATCGCGTGGAATGTCACGTTTCGATCCCGAAGCCATAGATTCCGGCTGATCAGTTCTTAGCCGTTTTCCATGATATGTTGTTCAGTGAGAATACACCGGCATGGAACCGACTCTCGCAGGTCTCACCGTTCGTCCCGGATTCGCTTCTCTCCGTCCAGGCGGAACGTGCTGAACCGACCCTTGGCATGTGGATTGCTCCTCACTCTTAGAGCGTATCTCATTTCAGTGTGGCCTCCCGCCGACATCAAACTACCGCGTCTAACCCATGTTTCGACGCGACACGGAAGTGCGACACACGCTAACGAGCTGCCGACGAGGGTTTGCACGCTCAACGCTGCTTCCACAGAAGGCGATGAAAATGGCAAACACTCTGAACTCTACCGTTCAACGGAACAGGCGAAGACAATCTCTTCTGTACTTGCTGCTTGCCATGATCATTCCAGGTCCATGTTTGCTCCTCGCACAACCTCCTGAATTGCGACAAAAGCAGCAAACTTCACCTGATGAATCCGTGATTGGCCCGCCCGGCGAGGGATATGTCGTCATTGTCGAAGAGGGATCCGTTCAGCTTTCGGTGCAATTTCCGGGTGACGCCATTCGTTCCCGATCAAGTCTTGGTCTTGGCGAAAAAAAGTACTTTGGATCGTCCTGGACAGCGACGGTTGAAAGTGCGCGTTACGCTGCAAATGTCGTGAAGCTCGATCAGGAGCCCACAGAACAAGACTTCGCGGATTTCGCACGACTTGAAGCCGAAAAACTGGCAACCGAGATCAAAGGCTTACCCGGCAAGAAAAAGTCCGTTCAGTCAGGAGTTTTCGAAGGCTTTGAGCGAGATGTCATTGGCGGTATCTGGAACGGAAAGCGCGCGGCCGGACGGGTGCGTTCATTCTCCGTTGGAAACTTCGTCGTCACGCTGAGTGTCCTGCAGAATGGCACGAAAGTCGATGACAAGGTGGCCAGCGCCTACTTTGAAACCTTGGTCTATGCGTCTGTCGACCGTATTCCTGAAGACGGAAAAACCGGAAAACCGTGACGGTCTCAACGCTGCACGTTCCATCTGCGGCTCATTCCAATCAAGTCTCCTCTATGAGGTGTTCAACGATGTTGCCACGAATTTTGCCCGGTCTTCTGCTAGTGATCGGGATCAGTTCCGCTGTAGAAGCCGCTTCGATCATTGAAGGGGCCGTTGATGTTCCGATCGATGCCCGTACGTCTGCGGAGCCGTTGAATCGTACAACAGCTCCTCGATTGGGGGGCTTGGACAAAGCTCCTTACGTGGGCATTGTTCGGTTTGCCGTTCAACCTGGGGCAAGTTACACGTTGCTCGAAGTGTATCCCGCCGAACCTACTCATCGAATGCTCCTGACGGGCTATTATCCTCTGAGCCAGGACAAGCGGCCGATCAAAGGGAAAGATGGTTCGCGGACCTCTCAGTCTGTGAAGACGGCGAGTAAGACCGGCCGGTGGGGATATCGCAGCAATTTTTCTGTCGATCCAAAGAGTAACGGGCGTTACATTTACTACGTCTATTTCTCCGAAGCTCCGTCTGAAGCGTTTCAGGTGCAGCTTTACTCCAAACAACTTCCCGCCGTAGACGTTCGCGACAACAACGACTCGCCATACTCGGGGGCCAAGGGATACTTCTGGGGTGATCCAGATGTCGGTGCCGTATTTGCCGAAGTCTTGCCCGACGAACCAGAACGAAAGACGGGTGGCAATGATCCATTGACGACTACGGTGACAACGAAGCCCCCGGGTGACCCCGGCAAAACCACAACAGACCGGAAAGGGGATCAGGATCCGACCAACACTGGAAAGATGACCATCAAGGCCGAATCCCGAAAAGTCCGTTCCGGCCAGAGTGTTACTGTGCCAGTCCAGCTACTCAACGGCGCAGATCTGGCCAGTGTGAATGTGGTGATTGATTACGATACCCGTGGAGCTGATGTGACGGTGCGTCCGGAACAGGGACCAATCTACGAGCCGCTGGAAGTCATCCTGTTCGAAGCCAACCACAATGTGAAGGGGACGGTACGATTCGGACATGCCACAACGGACCAGCTCAATGGAAACGGGACGTTGACTGCCATCACGTTTCGGGCGACGGGTGCGGCAGGGGCGGTCATTCCTCTCAAGGTCAAAGTCACCTCCGCGAATGACTCCAACGGACGGCCACTTACTGTCAACACGATCAACGGAGAGATTGTCATCGAAGGTGAAGGAACGACGTCAACAGGCGATCCCGATGGTGATGGTGTGGTCACCATCGCCGACGCAAAAAACGCACTGAAAATGTCGGTGAAGCTGATTCCAGAAGACCTCGTCTGCGATGTTGATCAGGACGGAACCGTGACAGCGAACGACGCTCGGATTCTGTTGGCTCGTGTAACCGGGGCAGGCAAGTGAGAGGTGCCATACTCGCAGGGGTGACATTGTTGCTCCTGACCCCGCCACTGTCCTGGGGGAATATCGGTCCACCTTCCTCTGGCGGGCATATCGTCGCTGAGCCGATCGGGATTCAGGACGTCGAAATCGCGCACGAGACGCTGTCAATCGATCTGAGGCCTCTGGCAAACGGTGAACAGGTTCACGTGAAGGTTGTTTACAATCTGATAAATCATGGGGCCGAAAAAACACTCGACTTGCTGTTTGTCTCGGGAGCAGCAGGTGTGAACAACTTTCATGTCAGGCTGGGTGACCAGACGATCTCCAGTCATCCAGTTTCGGACACACCTATTCCTGCTTCGTGGCAAGCTCCCCAGGAAACGCCAAGCCTGCAGGACGATCAGAAACTGTCCTATCTTGCTTACGGTAGTCAGCCACCGGTGCCACATGCGTTCTCGGTCGTGATTCCTGCTGGACAGCAAGTGTTGACGGTTCAATATCAGGCGGAAGCTGCGACGCACCGGTACGGGAACCCGACCGTCTACCGTCAATTTGCCTATGTTCTGGCCCCCGCGCGATCCTGGTCTGCATTCGGTGGACTGGATGTGACCATTCATCTGCCGCGTGACTGGCGAGCCGTCAGTACGCCAGCCCTTTCCAGAATCGATGACACGCTGACAGGCTCTTTTGCGGAGATCCCGGCGGATGCCATCGCACTCACATTACAGGCTCCGGAAGGGTGGGCCTACCGGGTTGTGAGCAATGTCAGTATCTGGTTCTTCGTCCTCACAATTGCAGGAGCAATGGTCCTGAGCTGGCGCGTCGGCCGGAGGATTGGTAACTCACGAACCCGCGCATGGCCGTTGTCGCTCGCTGCGGCCATCCTGTCTGGTATCGCCGTCTTTTGGACGGGAATTCTCGCAATGAATGCGCCGGACGCAATGCTCCCAGCAGGTCAGGTGAACCACTACGGATACGGACAGGTGTTCGCCTTCATTGGCATACTCATGGGGAGTATGCTGCTGGTTCCCCTATGCTTCGTGATCTCCCTGGTCTCGGCCAGTTCTTTCAAACAGGAGAGGTGATGAAATACATTCCACTCAGTTCGATCGTGTTCATCGTCGCGCTGCTCCTGACGGATCAGTGCGAATGTCCTGCAGGTCAGGATCAGCCGAACTCCCGTAATGGTCAACCTGCGGCTTCAGACTCACAGAAAACCAGCAGTATCGCCGCACAGGTGTTGCAGGGGGAATCGCAACCCGAACGCCGCGCGGGGCTGTTTACAATCCCCAGTGATATGCTGGGAGTCGATCTCAAGTTCCTGTATCAGGATCCGAATACGGGCTATACGTCGACCACGCTCAAGGGGAGCAACCTTTACTCAGTCACGCAGAATCGCTACTTGCGGGAACTGGAATCCGTACAGATCTACAACCTTCCTCCAGGGGACTACAGGTTTGAGGTCGGTGGTACTCCCGGCTCCAGCGGTGAACTGACTGTGACAGTTGTTCCCGGCACACCTTTCCCACCAACTACCCGTACCGGGAATGGAGCAACCGATACGCCCACGACGAATACCAAGGTCACTCCAACGCCTCCAACCACGACCAACGTCACACCACCGGCGCCGCCGCTTGACGAAGAAGCCACGATGAAGGCTCTAGATCGTGCCTGGTCGGGGGTTTACACGATCGACAAGATCACAGGTCCCGTCGAAGGGTTGGGACAGGTGCAGGGGAAGCGGGCGATCAGCATTACATTCCGTCGCGGCGAAACAGGGGTTAACGCCAGCGGAACTGTCTGGATGCCTCCCGGCTGGTTCGGAAACGCCGGAGGAGGAATTGTGGAACCGGGTGGAGTCGTCAGATTCCATGTCCTGAGCAAACAACTGAATCGCGGAGTTCTCTCGATCTACTACAAGGGGCTCTACGATCCCAAAACCGACTCGATGAAAGGGACGCTGACCGGATACATGCCAAAAGGTGAGTCTTCCGAAGCAGTCTTTGAAGGGACCTGGTATCTCAAGCCGCGTTGAGTTCCCACAACGTTCGACCGTGTTTGCACAAAGTCATCGGGTTGCCGTCTGATGAATCAAGGAACAGACCATGTTTCAACGATATCCGCAGTTTGCAATATTGTCCGTGCTGACGACATTGCTCGTAATGCCGACTTCGATATTCGCACAACCCAATCGGGCGATTGCTGTCAAACGAGAATGGTCTTCCGCAGAGCGTGATACTCTTACGGCGCTCTACGATCATGGTGGCATCCTGATTCAGTTGGACCGTAATGGTCGAACGGTGATTGCCGTCGACTTCTCGGGACATCCAGACATCAACAATGACTGGCTGCGACACTTGCTTGCGTTTACGGAATTGACGTCGCTTCGCCTCACGGGGACCGCGATCACCGACAATGGCCTGAAACACCTGATGCGATTTCCCAGGCTTTCCGAACTCGCGCTGAACGATACTCCGATCACCGATTCCGGCCTGATGGAACTCGCTGCCTGTAAAAGCCTGAACAAGGTTGATGTGCGTGGAACCGGCGTTACTCCCGAAGCGGTGACGTCCCTGCGCGAAGCCCGGCCCGGGCTGATTGTCGAATCATCGCCCCCGCGGACACCGCTGTCGCCCGGGCAAGCGCTGAGTCAACTCAAGATGCTCGGCGGAATAATGGCTCACTACGATGATCGCCTGCCCGGCAATCCGGTCACAATGATCGACGCCACCAACTCAGCGAAGTTAACAGACGACGCCTTGAAATCTGTCATCGATCTGCCTGAACTGCGCCAGATCGGACTTTCCGGCACTCCCGTAACGGATGCGTCATCAGCGACGCTGGCCGCCGTCCGTCGGCTCGACGCTCTCTTTCTTGCTGACACAAAACTTACCGACTCCGGTCTTGTCAGATTGTCGGCATGTCAGCAACTGCGGACACTCGACGTCAGCCAGACGCTCGTCACGCAGTCGGGCATTTCGACGCTCCGCAAGAATCTGCCGAAACTCAACGTTATTGCCGAACCAGAAAAGCTCGCTTCGATAGGCGATGCCGCAGCACTGCGTGCTTCCGACCAACCCGACGCCCCGGTCGTTCAACGCTTTGCAGAATCACAGATCCGTCTCTGGCGAAGACAAGCGAATCAGCTTTCCAGCCTGCCCAACACAACACCCGAAGGCTGGTCGAAAAGCACTGTCGACCCGGCGGACCTGCTGACCGTCTTTCCACGATTGCGAGTTCGCGAGGGCTATGTGTTACGAGCCTATGTCTTCAAACAGGATGGAAACAGCAATGGTTTCGTCTGGGCACTTCCCCACGATGCGGCGTTTCCTGAGCCCGACGAATGTCCACGACTGGAATCACATTTCCTCAAACCGCCAAAACCGTTCGATGCCCTGGACGATACGATGGAAGCGATTGTCGGAGATGACACAGTTGCGTCGTACTTTCAAGCCTCACTGTTACGTCGTGAGTTGAAGGAGTTCGGCACAGGATGGCATGGCATCCGCTGGGGGATGAACGTGGTTTTTGATGACGACCCCTGGAAGCCACGGACCGACTTACCGGAAGATTTCATGGGAAGATTTCCAACGAGTGATCCAGCTGATTGGAAGTGGATGGAAGCAAAGCCTGATTCGTGGGTGCCGGAAGGACGGATGGATGCGAAGCAGGCGACAATCACCTTCTACAGCTATACCCCGTTAGCTGCCGACGCACCTGATGATGAAATTGAGAAGGAGCGGATCTATCGCCACACCGAAACCTATCGGCGAGGCAAATACCGCCCGCTCATCATTGAGAAAAAACTCGCAGAAGGACCAGACGCGATTGCGTTTTGACCTTAGTTGATACGCACCTGTCGGAACAGAAGTCTTGATTGGGCGGTGTCAGGATCTGCGAAGTCGCGCGACGTCGCCATCTAAACACCGTTGGAAATCAGTTTTTTCCGGCCGAATTCAGGAATGACTGGGAGCACCCTTCGTGCGTAACGGTATTCGTAGCTGAATTCGTGAGAATTCAAGAGTTTCAACCAACTCCCAACTCTCACGAGTTCGGCTACCGCTCTTTTCCTCTGCTCAAAATAATGTCATTCGCGTTGGGTGGCACCCGCGTTTCTGTGTATCTGAGGGTGAGGACTCTGGCATGTCTTTGCTATTATCAATCTTTCCATTGTTTGTGAAATCTTAACGCCACCTGTTGAGCCAACGTGTCAAACGACCGCCAGACGAGTCTGTTTTCCGAAGAAGAACTTCCCCCCAACCTGCAGTCGTGGGAAGTTGCGGCGGCAGCGGACTGTCTGATCGCCAGTGTTGTCTTCAATCGGCCACTCACTACGGTCTTTCAGTATCTGGTTCCGATCGACCTGCGTACCATGATCGGTCCCGGTCAGCGAATAGAAGCGCCGTTCGGGCGTGGTAATAAACCGACCACCGGATTCTGTGTCGGGCTGACGACGGAATATCCATCCGGAAAGACGTTGAAAGCTCTGACCAGTGTTCTGGATCGAGAACCACTGATCGATGGACGAATGCTTGAGCTGACTCGCTGGATTGCTGACCGCTATCTGTGCGGCTGGGGACAGGTTCTTGAGAGCATTGTCCCTGCAGGTGTGAAGTCCAAAGCGGGGACCCGTGAAGTCACCTTCTTTTCACTCAGCCCCGATCTCGCGAAGCGTGCCGCGAACACCGAACAGCTTCTTGCTGAATTGAAACTTCCCGCCAAGCAGCGAGCCGTCATTGAAGCACTCATCGGCGCTGCGGGACCGATGCGGGTCGACGAATTGACTGAGGCGGCAGGGTGTGGTGTTGTCCCCATTCACGGCCTGCGCGATAAGGGGCTGGTCATCGCGCTGCGCGAACGACTGCTGACGGCTCCCACCATGGCGATTCCGGAAGTTCACCGCGAAATCGTCATGATCCCCGATCAGCGGCGAGCCGTGGAGACCATCTTAAACGTGGTCCGGTCCAGTCAGCATCGAACTTTGCTGCTGCATGGTGTGACCGGCAGCGGCAAGACGGAAGTTTATATCAAGGCGATCGAAGAAATCGTCAGCTATGGACGACAGGCGATCGTGCTGGTTCCGGAAATCAGCCTGACACCTCAAACGATCCGGCGGTTTCACAGCCGGTTCCCATCCGTCGCCGTGCTGCACAGTCATCTGACCGATGCAGAGCGTCATGGACACTGGCAGCAGATCGCCAGCGGGGGAGTTCAGGTGGTCGTCGGGGCGCGCAGTGCGATCTTCGCACCGACACCGCAACTGGGACTGATCGTCATTGATGAAGAGCACGAGACAAGTTTCAAGCAGGACAGTACGCCCCGCTATCATGCGGTCGAAGTCGCTCGCAAACGAGCGGAACTTGAACAGATCCCGTTGATCCTGGGTTCCGCCACACCAACTCTGGAATCGTATCTGCGAGTACTGCGGAAACAGGATGTGCTGATTCCGATGCCCCGACGTGTCGCAGGACTGCCGCTGCCTCCAGTCGTTGTTGTGGATACTCGCAATGATCCGGCGATTGGCAAGGGAGCCGGGATCGGCAGGGCGATGTTCACAGCGATGCAGGCGGCACTCAAGGCGGGGGGGCAGGTCATCCTCTTTTTGAATGTGCGAGGCTTCTCGCCCGTGTTCTGGTGTCGTGGATGTGGCGAAGGTGTGAAGTGTCCCGACTGTGACGTCACATTGACATGGCACAAGGAACGCGCGGTGGCTCTCTGTCACAGTTGTGACTTCAGCACAAAGCCTCCGTCAGCCTGTCCGAAATGTGGCAAGCCGGGGTTGTTGTCGCTGGGGATGGGGACGGAACGACTTGAGGCGGAGGTCCGGACGCGATTCCCCGAATACAAATGTCTGCGGATGGACAGCGATACGATGAAACAGCGAGGGAGCCACGATATCGCACTGGAGAAATTCCGGCATGGCGAGGTTCAAATCCTGCTTGGAACGCAGATGATCGCCAAGGGACTCGACTTTCCCAACGTGACACTGGTCGGCGTGATTGATGCGGACACATTGCTGCATCAGCCGGACCTGAGATCCGCTGAGCGGACATTCCAATTGATCGCTCAGGTCGCTGGCCGGACCGGCCGAAGTGCTAAGGGGGGGCGAGTTCTGGTCCAGACTTCTTCACCCGAGCAACCTGCGATTCAGCGGGCCGCCAAGCACGACTTCACCGGTTTTGCGAATGAAGAGTTACAGCATCGCATGGCGCTGAAAGTTCCTCCATTCACACATCTCGCACGTGTGATCCTGCGTGGACCCAAAGAACAGGAGTTGCAGGAGTACTCCGAGAAAACAGGGGAAATCCTGAAAGCAACGGCGAAAGATCTGGGTGTGGAGGTGCGGATTCTTGGTCCGGCCCCCTGCCTGGTCACGCGATTGAAGACCAACTTCCGTTACAACCTGCAGCTCACTTCGGCCAACCTTGCCGATCTGCAAAAGCTCTGGCTGCAGGCGGCGCCGAACATGCCGAACCACCCCGAAATCGAATTCGTCGTCGATGTCGATCCGCTGAATATGCGGTAAGGACAATCATGACTTTGTCGAAGCGATCATAGCTTCCCTGCGCTGGTGAACTCCGCCAGATCTGCGATCATGCGCCGCGTCGCGGCCTCCGTCGCCGCTTCCCACTGTCGGGGACCGAACTGTTCCGCATATGGTGCAGCACGATACGCGAAATTGATTCCACGGGAATTGTTGATCAGGGCTCCCAGACCTTCGGGGCTGAACGCGGCCGCAACGTCCGCGGCAGCACCCCCCTGGCTTCCATAACCGGGAACCAGCAGCGGAGCGTGCGGCATCGCTGCTCGCAGTTCTGCCAATTCCTGCGGGTATGTCGCCCCAACAACAGCGCCGACGCAGCCATATCCCGACTCAGCAGTCTGGACTGCGAGGTCTTCGACAACCTGAGCGACATGGCGATAGATCTTCTGGCCATCCGCCTGTCGATCTTGAAACGAAGCGGATCCCGGGTTGCTCGTCTTGACCAGCACATAGATCCCGGCACCACGCTCGGTCGCCACTTTCACAAATGGTTCCAGAGTATCCCGGCCGAGATACGGATTAACCGTCAGGGCATCCGCGTGCCATGGTGCAGCTTGCGGATCGGAGCCAGCCAGGTAAGCACGTGCATAGGCTTCCGCTGTGGTCCCGATATCACCCCGTTTTGCATCGCAGATAACGATCAAGCCAGCGTTCCGTGCATACCGGATTACACGGGCCAGCGCAAGGCATCCGTCAGGCCCCAGTTCTTCGAAGAACGCCGCCTGCGGTTTGACGGCCGGAACCAGTGGCGCGACAACATCAATCAGACGGACACAGAACTCTTCAAATGCAGCGGCTGCCTGTGCCGTCGGGTCCGCGTGTAAGTCACGAGCATGTGCCAGGACATCGGGAGGAATCCAGTCGAGTCGTGGGTCCAGGCCCACCAGTGCCGGAGTTCGCTTGGATTGAATCGCGGAATGCAGCCGCGTGGCAAATTGCGAAACAGTCATCGAATGTCATCCTCATGGTCGTAGTCAGAATCATCATCATCAGCACCGGCACCGGCATCGGCTAAACCAAGTCCATCTTGAAACATCGCGATACGACGCTGAATTTCGGAAGTGAACCAGAACGAGCACCAGACATCCAGCCACATCCCGACCGTGATCCCCAGATGAGTGATCAGCATCCGTCCCCATCGCTGGTTCATACTGATCAGGCTGAACAGGAAAATGCTCATCCCAAACCACGACAGGAGCCGTTGCGACAGTATCGGACGGGCCATCATCAAGGGCAATAAGAGTCGTGCCAGGATAAAAGTCGCACAGATCAGTGAGCCTGTGACCTGCCAGAGCGGAACTCCGAAGGCCTTTCGTCCGGGATGCATGTCGATCTGAACAAAAATCGAACCGAGTACCAGCAGCATCGCCAGGTACTGCAACTTCGCTGTGAACGGAAGTCCCTTCCAGAAATATCCCAGCCGCCGCATGACACCTCCTGAGGTTACTTCGACCCCAAACCAGCGCGACTGGCGGCAACATCGAGTTGTCGAATCCATCCACCACCCAGAACGCGGTCCCCGTCGTACAGGACCAGCGCCTGACCGGGGGCAACGCCAAACTGTGGATTGTCAAATCGAACGCGGACATGCCCGTGTGACAACACTTCCACAGTCGCGGGAGCTGCGGTGTGCTGATATCGAATCTGAGCCAGGCATTGTCGCTGGTCTGGGATGTCATCGACCAGCCAGCTCATGCCATCGGCTTCCAAAACCGTCTGGGCCAGTTCTTCGTACTTTCCGAGGAAGACACGATGAGTCTCAGGTTCGATCCGGATCACGAAACGCGGTTCTCCGAAGGTAATTCCCAACCCACGTCTCTGGCCAATCGTAAATTGTTCGTAGCCGGGGTGACGACCAAGAACCTTTCCGTTCGCGTCGACGAAGTCGCCCGAGGTATCCGGTTTGCCCCGGTGGCGTTCGAGAAATCCGACGTAGTCGTTATCGGGAATGAAGCAGATCTCCTGGCTGTCGGGCTTCGTTGCCACGCGCAGTCCCGCTTCGGCGGCCAGAGCTCGAATTTCCGGTTTGGCAAATGTTCCAACCGGAAAGAGGATCTTGTCGAGGATACTGCGGTTGATCCCGGCCAGCACATACGACTGGTCTTTCGAGCGATCAATCCCTCGCACCAGTGCGGGCTGTCCATCGACATCCATGATCCGGGCGTAGTGACCTGTGGCGATTCCGTCTGCCCCGACACTTTGTGCGAAGTCCCATAGCTTGCCGAACTTCAGCCAGTTGTTACACATTACGCAGGGATTGGGGGTTCGACCTGCCAGGTACTCGTCCGCGAAGTAATCTTTGATCCGCCCAAACGCGTCCGAGAAATTCAGGGCGTGAAAGGGGATATCCAGAACGTCGGCGACCCGGCGGGCATCGGCAGCATCGGACGCGGAACAGCAACCCTGTTTGTTGGCTTTGGTCCCCAGAACGGGAAGTTGAATCGACGTGATCGGAGTTGTTCCGGCAGCAGTTGGCAGTCGACAGACCTCACGCGGCTCTTCGGTCGCGCCAGACCGCATGAATAGCCCGATGATTTCAAACCCCTGGCGTTTCAGTAGTACGGCAGCGGCCGAGCTATCAACGCCGCCACTCATGGCAAGGACGATTCGACGGGACATTTACAAACCAATCACCTGGCCACGAATCGACCCAAGGAGTTTCTAGTGGGATTCAGATCCAAGTATCTCGAAGAGACACGTTGCGGAGGATTGTAACAGGCAGGCGATGCCATGAACCACTCAGAAACGTCACGCAGTACCCCTACAACCGTCAAACCGGACATAGTCGAAATGCGTCCAGTGCCGAAATCACCGGGGCACGTGGCGGAACGTGCAGTCCCTTCGTCAAACTGCCGACGAAAGGGAAGACGTTTCCCTGCGCCGCGATTCCGCGCCAATTATCTAATTGACGCCGATTGCGCCGTGGGATTAGGATTTCTCTAAGCGGTAAACTCGACCATTTTCCAATTCGGAACTCCGGGACGTCTCTCGGGGAACTAGACTTCCACAACCGATACGCTCGACCAGATTCGCACGGGAAGCGGTTCATGAACAGTTTTGGCAAAATCCTGGTAGTTTTCACGACAGCCTGCAGTCTGGGGTTTGCCGCGTTTACCCTTTCGCTCGTTTCTGGTGGCCCAAACTGGAAAGGTGAAGCGGAATCGGCCGAGTTGACCAATGACTTCCTGATCACAGCGGTCGCAGGCGAAAAACCGATGTACTCTGCGAAAAATCGCAAAACGGACCAGGGGGTCGGAACGCAATCGACGTTGCTGGCAGAAGTTGTGGTCGGTGCCAGAAAGCAGCAAGTCGCTGACGCCAAGGAAAAAGAATCAGAACTGAACAAGGAAATCGCCCGTATCAAGCCACTGATTGAAGAGATGCGAGCCTTGATTCCACCCGATCAGGCTGGGCTGGTTGTTCGGGCCCAAATGCTGGATAAAATTCTGACGCAGCTGAGCGAACAGATTCAGACAACGACTCAGGCGATTACGGCCAAGGCTGCGGCGATTAAGGTAATCCAGACAACGACTCAGGAACGACGCGAAGAAGCGTTGCGATTAAGAAATCAACTGGAATTGATGCGAACCGATTTGTACGTCGCTCAAGCCCAGCAGAAGCTTTTGGAAGTAGAATTGGTCCGCGTCGAAGAGAATCTGAAGCGGTTGGAACGACGGGGCGAGCAATTGCAGAAGCAGGTTGAGCCGTACGACAAATAACTTATGTCGAATGATCAACACGACGGATATTGGTTTTTGCAGAGTCATCATGTGAATTCAGGCGGTGAGGTGCGTCAATGACAACGGTCGGTAAAATTCTGGTCGTGTTGCATCTGGTGTTGAGCATCATGTTTATGGCGTTCGCCGGTGCCGTATTCACTGCGCAGAAGAACTGGCGAAAGTCCGCCGAAGCGACAGCGGGACAGCTCGCCAAAGCCAAAGCAGCCGCCAATGATCAGCGCACGGAATTCGAACGTGAACGTACTGATACCGCAGCGAAGATTGCTGAGCTGAATGATCAGGTGCTGAAATTGACGGGCGAAAAGGGAGCTTTGTTCAAGCAGTCGACCGATTTGCAGGCCGATAACAACCGCTTGCAGACAGCGATTGATGCTGTCGGACAACAGGCCGAACTGCAGACGAAAGAAGCAACCGAACGATTCCTTGATTCCAAGGTTCAGGTCGATAAGAACAAGGTTGCTTACGAAACGCGTGAAGCCTTGCAGAAGCGCTTGCTCGAAGTGGAAAAGCGACGGGACATCCTGGAACTCGAACAGCAGCAGATGAAGGATCGGCATGAACGTGTTCTGACCGATCTGCAGATCTTCAAGCAGTACTATGGAGCCAAGGGATTGTTGACCGATCCCAAGTTGATGGTCGTTCAGTCATCCGCACCTCCAGCCGTAGACGGCCTGGTGACCGAATATCGCAAGGAAAAGAAGGGTGCTGGTGTCACCGAGCTTGTGGAAATCTCGTTGGGAAGCGACGAAGGCCTGGGCGTGGGACACAAGATGACCGTCTACAATGGCGAAGGTCGTTACCTGGGCCAGATTCGATTGACACTGGTGCAACCCGACAAGGCAGTCGGCCTCGTCATCGCCAATGAAAAAGCCAAGAACACAGTGATTCAGAAGGGCGACTATGTCACCACGAAGCTCCGATAATGCACCCTCGCCCGACATCTACGTGGCGCTGTTGTGGGTCTCGCTGGCATCACTGCTGACCGGGATCGTCTTCCTTGTTCAGGCACTGCAGGCGTACGACTGGAAAGTCAGTCCCTGATCCGATGGCGTAAGTGTTTTTCGAGGAATTCGAAGGTCCCCTTCCCGTTGATTTCGTGAAGCCCATCGAAGACCTCGATCTCTGTCCGATCACCGATGCGCAGCGCGTCGTACAGTCGGCGAACTTTGGCGTATTCATAGGCGACCCATTCATCGGGAGCCACGCCATCACCGTGACCACGTTCGACCATGAACGGGCGTGGCGCCAGCAGCGCTACCATCTCACCATAGTTGTATGTCGACCCCATATCGAAGTACGGCATCTCCCACTCGACCGTGAACATGAATGTGTATTTGGCATCGGTCGCAGCAATCTTCCGGGCCCAGTCGTTGAAGTCGGCCGAGCAGATCGAAAGACAATAGCGATCCAGCAGTGGGGGGATCCGTACGGCGGTCTCGCCGCCGTAGCTGAGTCCGTAAAACGCCATCCGGTCAGGATCAACGTACGGGAGTGAGGCGACCCAGTTCAAGATCTGTTCGTGCTGCGCCAGGATGAATGAGAACAGCGATCCCTTGACCGAGTTGGCTTTGCGGCTGAGAAAGCGATACTTGTCTTCGCCACGATAAGGGTTGTGAGGAGCGAACACGATGAACCCGCGATCTGCCAGCTTTGCTGCGTAGTCGTGGTACGCTTTCTCGTTCCCTTCGATGACATGTTTGGGGATCCCATTGCGACCGTGTTGACAGACCACCACCGGTCGTCGCTCCCCCTCTTTCAAGTCTTTGGGAAGCAGCAGCACTCCCCACGCGAACACATCCGGGAAGACATCCAGCATGATCTCGTAACCTGCCCACCGCTCACGGTCATAAACCTGGCGGCTACGTGCGTTGAATGGAAGCAACCGGTCATCAAACCTCCCCAGGACTTCGTCGCGAAAATAATTGCGATATTTCTTTGTACTTTCAGTAAACGCTTCGATCGAGCGACCCTGAGACAGAGTTGTGACAGGAAAAAACTTGTCACGAGTGTGGTCGGATTCGCGGACCAGTCGCTGGACGAATCGCTCAAGCTCCAAAACCTGTCGACGTTGACGTTCTGCGGCGTCAGGTCGGAAGTCTGATGGGCGACCGGGCGAAACAAGCGGGGGTAACGTCGGGGCATTAATTCCCAGTGATTTCAGGTACTGGCTGGCGGCCGCACCTGACAGCGGTTCCGTCAGGTGTGTCGGCTTCTCGGCATTCGAGATCAGCGTTCGTTCCTGGAACCCGCCTGGAACAAGTTGGTCCATTCGGCGAAACTCGTCGTTGACGGCTTTCCATTCTGGAGTGGTGATCCGGCCAGCCGCAGCACCTCCTCGACGACCAGGGGAAACCACTGGCGGCCCATCAATCTGAGGTGCCGCACTGTATTCCACAATCAGCGGCCGTGGTGCCACCATGGCTCCCAGTTCCGCATCGCCGAACTCGCGAGTGAGTGACCAGACATGCCGATAGATCGGCTCCTCCCACGGTCGCGTCCGTGCGTCGAAGTACCCGCTCACCAGGCAGCTTCTTAATCGCGTGTCGACTGCGGCCGAATAAAGAGCCAGCAGCCCCCCTTCACCGTAACCCGCCACGGCAACTTTTGCCTGCTGACCATGTCGCGCTTCGATCCAGTCTGCCGCAGCCAGAACTTTTTGAACTTCGAAGCCGATGATATGCCGGCCCATGTGGTACGCCTGACGCCAGATCCATTCTCGATGTGGTTGATTCGTGAATGCGACTTTCTCGTTCCCCGACCAGCGATCTGTCCGATCGATCAGCACGGGAATCAACACCTGAATGCGTGCTCCGACCAGATCCCAGACGAATCGCTGATTGGGATTCAGGACCAGATCTTCCGGGGGCTGGCTGGCGTCTGGCAGTAGAATCGTGTGAGCGACGGGTGCCTGAAGGGGCTCGATCAACAGTCCTTCAGCAGTCACTCCATCCAGAACACTCCAGCGGACGCGAAAGACCCGACCTTGAGGACGCTCT
Source organism: uncultured Planctomycetaceae bacterium (assembly GCA_964609845.1). Classification (GTDB taxonomy): domain Bacteria; phylum Planctomycetota; class Planctomycetia; order Planctomycetales; family Planctomycetaceae; genus Schlesneria. The sequence continues at coordinate 38,182 of CAZSTW010000012.1, forward strand.
GCAATCATCGCGGACTTGTCGTCTTCAGCAATCCGTTCCAGGTGCGGAGCAACTCGCGGATCCACGAGCCCAATGATCTTGCGAAGCTGCTGGCGATTGGCGGCAATTGATTTCTCGTAGGCATCAACCGACGATGTGTCGCGCTTCCATAAGAGCTCGCGGCGTTCGATTGCGTTGGCAATCTTATGATCGATGAATCGATGCAGACCATCCATCATCTGATCGGCGAGGTCACCGTCAACGGTCAGTGGTATTGTCCCCGGCAACTGCTGTGGCGAATCTGCCGAAAACGCTGGCGACACCCAGAAGAGACAAAAGCCAATCAACAGCAGACGTACCATAACGAGGTCCTCGCATCGGGAAAATCGAGACGTCGTGAATATACGTCTCCCGAGCGAGGAATCGCCACCGAACGTCATGACATGCTTTGTTCGGTGGAACGAAAAACCCGTTGATAGAATTGCGACCAACAGCCGGAACGCGCTAGCATCCGGTTTCTGGAAATACGTTTCGCCCGTCGTCCATCGGAACCGGACGCTAGCGCGTTCCGGCTGATGGGTGCATTGCAATCAACGTCGGGAGTGCAGGCTCAAAACGATAACCAAGGGTTGATGGCGATGACCCCACACATGGTGACGGTGTTACGCCAGCAGTTCCTTGATGACCCGACATGGTTCAACCCCCGTTAGCCGCTGGTCCAGTCCCAGAGATTTGTAGGTCAGGCGCTCGTGATCGAATCCCAGCAGGTGCAGCACTGTGGCGTGGAAGTCGTGGATGTGAACCGGGTCCTTGACGATGTTGTAACTGAAATCATCCGTTTCGCCGTAGATCGTGCCGCCCTTGGTCCCGCCCCCTGCCATCCACATCGTGAAGCAGCGTGGATGATGGTCCCGCCCATAGTTCTGTTTGGACAGGCCTCCTTGTGAATAGATCGTACGACCAAATTCACCGCCCCAGATAATCAATGTCTCATCGAACAGACCACGCTGCTTCAGATCCTGAATCAAGGCATGGCAGGGTTGGTCGATGTCACGACACTGGCTGGGGAGTCGACCGGCCACGTTGGCGTGCGTGTCCCAGTTGTTGATGTACAACTGCACAAAACGAACACCGCGTTCCACCAGACGACGTGCCATCAGCACGCTGTTGGCGAATGTCCCGGGCTTCTTCACTTCATCGCCGTACATGGCCATCGTTGCTTCGGTCTCTTTGCTGAGATCCGTCAGTTCAGGGACACTCGTCTGCATACGGTAGGCCAGTTCGTATTGCTCGATGCGGGTACGAGTCTCGGGATCGCCCAGTTGGCCGTATGTCAGTTCGTTGAGTTGCTTCAACCCATCCAATGTCTTGCGGCGAATCTCGCCCGGAACACCCGCTGGATTATTGATGTACAGGATCGGGTCCCCGGCGCTGCGGAACGAAACGGCAGCATGTTCGCCTGGCAGGTATCCCGCCTGCCAGAGGCGGGCGGAGATGGCTTGGACTTGTTCGGTATTGGTCGGACGAGCCACCATCACGACGAACGTCGGCAGATCATTGTTCAATGAGCCGAGTCCATAGGAGGTCCAGGCTCCCAGGCAGGGTCGACCTGTCACCTGGTTCCCCGTCTGCATCATACTGATGGCTGGTTCGTGGTTGATCGCTTCTGTGTGCATACTGCGAATGAAGCACATGTCATCGACCACTTTCTTGGTCCATGGCAGCAACTCGGTCACCCACATACCGCACTTACCAGCCTGTTCAAACTGGAATTTGGAGGGCGCGATCGGGAACCGGGCCTGACCGGACGTCATCGTCGTCAACCGCTGTCCGTTGCGAACCGATTCTGGCAGGTCTTTGTCGTACCAGTCATTCATCACGGGCTTGTAATCGTACAGGTCCATCTGTGGTGGACCGCCCACCATGTGCAGATAGATGACATGCTTGGCTTTCGGAGTGTGATGAACCATGGGTGCCGGGGCTGCACCTTCGGCCCCACTGACACCGGAATTTCCCATCAGGGATGCGAGGGCTGCTCCGCCCAGCAGGTTTGAGCCACGCGCGAAGAAGTGTCGTCGTGTCAGGTTCTGAATGTATTCCTGAATCGGATTCATGATGGATCTTTCTGTGTACTCTAGGAGACCTTCGGTCGGCCGTTACGGCGGGGTCGGGAGACCCGCGCCGAACTTGATCGCCGGCGCCATACTTCAATGGGTTTATTTGTTCAGGACTTCATCCAGATTCATGAGCTCGTTGGTCAGCATCGTCCAGGCTGCCAGCAAAGCAGGATCAACAGCGGGATCGGCCTTTGATTCTCCTTCGGCAATCAGCTTTTTCGCGTCATCAACGTGTGCCTTGTAATAGTCTGTCAATTCTTTCAATGACCCCTGTACGATCGGCAGTTCTTCCGGACGGAACGGCCGCGACAGCAGTCGCACCGCGAGCATCCTCAATCGTGCCGTGTCATCCGCCGCAGGACTCTTGAGAATCCCCTGGGCCAGGTGTCGAGCGGCTTCGACGAACTGGACATCGTTCAATGTCACCAGTGCCTGCAATGGCGTATCGGTTCGTTCCCGGCGAACGGTGCACGTCTCTCGTGCCGGGGCATTGAAGATCTCCATCGATGCCGGAGGCGCTGATCGCTTGATGAAGGTGTAGAGACTGCGTCGATACAGGTTCTCGCCCGTGTCACGACGGTAATCGCGTGTATTGCTGCCAATCATGGCGACGGCTTCCCAGACCCCATCAGGCTGGTACGGTTTGACACTCGGTCCACCCAGTTTTGGCACCAGCAAACCACTCGCCGCCAGCGCGTAGTCGCGGATCATTTCTCCATCCATGCGGAATCGTGGTCCACGGGACAGCAACCGGTTCTGCGGGTCTTTCTCCAGTTTCTCCCTGGTAGTGACCGCGGCCTGGCGATACGTCGCCGAGGTCACCAGCAACTTATAGAACTTCTTGATGTCCCAGCCCCCTTCGCGGAATTCGACGGCCATCCAGTCGAGCAATTCCTGATCCGATGGAAGTTCTCCCGCAATTCCAAAATCACCCGAGGTACGGACGATGCCAGTCCCAAACAACTCCTGCCAGAATCGGTTGACGGTGACGCGAGTTGTCAGCGGATGATTGGGTTCTAGCAACCATTTGGCTAATCCCAGTCGGTTCTTGGGGGCATCGGCCGGGAATGGTGAAAGCGCCGCGGGTGTTGTCGGTTTGACAGGATCACGACGCTTGTCGTATTCGCCTCGGAACAGAATGTAGGCCATGGCTTCTTCATTCTTTTCCTGCATTACGTGTGCAATGGTTCCCCTTCCCTTGATCGCAGCCTGTTCCCCTTCCAGAGCAGCCAGTTTCGCGGAGAGATCCTTGTAGGAGGCATCATTAGTCGCCAGCCACCAGGGGTAGACTTCATTCTTTTCGGCATCGGTCCGCTGCTCGGGGGACTTCGCCAGGATCCCCGTGAAACGGGTGACCTTGGCCATCGATTCGACATCACCCTGCGACAGAGCTCGACTGTAGATTCGCAGATCCTGAATTCCTGCACCGCTCAACGGTTCACCTGCCGTTCGCTGCCCGACGCGGAATGGTACCTTCGTTCGTGTGGAACCCTTCAACTTGTCGCTTTCGACGTTCATCTTCTGGAGCTGGCCGTTGAAATAGACTTTCACTCCCGCGGCCTTGCCTGAGCCGTCATAGGTCAGGGCCACATGGGTCCACTCGTTCCCTTTGATCTGGGCCTGAGTCACCGCTTTCAGTGCATCGTCCGGCCACTTGCTGATCAGGTGCATACCGACCCGTCGTCCCTGCACCCATAGATCCCAGCCCTGATATTCCGTGGGTTTATCCATGCGGGCTACGATGGCACCGTTCGTGTCGTTCGGCTGAACCTTGATCCATGCCGCACAACTGAAAGCCTGTTCCTTTTCAAAGTCGCCTGCTTCCGGAATGTCGAGTGCCGAGCCCTGGACCTGCAAAGCCTTGGATGAGAAACCATCGGCCCATTGTGCTGTGTCGGTCAGCGCGATCTCGCGAGCCTCACCGTTCACGGTGACTTTCGTGGATTTGCCTGTCCCTTCGTTCAGAGGTGCATGCAGCACCATTTCGGCTGTCGGAATGGTGGCCGCCAGTGATTCGGGAGTCGCCTTGGCAAGCCACTCATCGAATGTTTTGCGTGCTTCCTGTTTGCGACCTTCCACCAGTTGGCGGGCTGTAGCGATTTCGCCACCCAGGGCATCCCAGCGAGGCCGATCAGCTTCGAGAGGCACGGCAACGATGGGAGGCGTGTCCTTGGCATTTCCATCCATGGCGTTCTGCGTCGTGTTATTGAAAAACGCCGCCAGTGAATAGAAATCTCGCATCGTGAGCGGATCGAATTTGTGATCGTGGCAGACTGCGCAACCAGCAGTCATGCCGAGCCAGACCTGGCCCAGAGTTTCCGTCCGGTCGCGGGCGTAGAGCACATAGTACTCTTCCGGAATCGTCCCGCCTTCGCTGGTGGTGATATTACAACGATTGAAGCCAGACTGAATCTGCTGATCCAGAGTCCGGTTCGGCAGCAGGTCTCCTGCCAGCTGTTCTATCGTGAACTGATCGAACGGGACGTTGCGATTGAAGGCGGCAATCACACTTTCACGGTACGTCCACATTTCGCGAAAGTTGTCAAAATGGATGCCATGAGTATCGGCATAGCGGGCAGCGTCGAGCCAATACCTTCCGCGGTGTTCGCCCCAATGCCTGGACTCCATCAATTTGTCGACCAGCACTTCATATGCGTTTGGCGACTTGTCGTTAACGAATGCTTCGACCAGTTCCGGTGTCGGAGGTAGACCGGTCAGATCGAGACTGAGTCGTCGAGCCAATGTCCAGCGGTCCGCTTCTGGAGCAGGAGACAATCCCGCCGCTTCCAGTTTTGCGAGGACAAATGCATCGATCGGATTGCGTACCCACTGGGCATTCTTCACCTTCGGAACAGCGGGTCGTACGGGAGGTATGAATGACCAGTGTGGCTGGTATTCTGCACCGGCGGCAATCCACTTGTGCAGCAACTCCTTCTGACGGGCGGTCAGGACCTTTTTGGTGGCAGGCGGCGGCATCACTTCTTCAGGATCATTCGACATGATCCGGTGAATCACCCCGCTCTCGCCTGGCTTCCCGGCGATAATCGCCTTCATGGAGGCTGCTGCATCGGGACGGTCGAGTCGCAAATCCCCCTTGCGTGAAGCACTGTCCGGACCATGACAGGCGAAACAGTTGTCTGCCAGGATCGGTCGAATGTCCCGGTTGTAAACAATAGGTCCATCCTGCGCCTGAAGTTGGCAACAGTAACAGAGCATCGCCAGCGTGAACGCAGTCAGTTCACAGCGAAGTCTTGTGGGTCGATTCATGGTGTGCTTCCTCTTTCGCTATTTTCACGATCGATTAACTACCTGGGGACTCGACGAACTCTTGACGGCAGACCCGTTGGCCGATGTCGGAAGAGCTTTGCTCCAGTGCCGGATTCCAGAGCGAATATGTCGCGACATGGCGCGGGCAGATTCCGTCCGATTTCCGGCAAGCAGTGCTTCGACAATTGCCAGATGTTCGTGAGCTTCTTCTGTCAGTCGATGATAATCCTGTCGCTGATTGTCATGTTCCCACGACACATCGCGAAACGTCCGAAACAGGATTTTCAGCCGATTCAATTCATTGGCGAGAAACGCGTTGCCACAGGATGCCGCGATCAGATCGTGCAGACGACTGTCGACGTCACGTGCCTTCTCAATAAACCGCGTTCCAGTACGAGAACCGGTACGTGCCGTCGGCGACGTCAGCCGCTTCAGGTCCGCCGCCAGCGCCTGCAGATCAACGCGATCGATTCGACCACAGGCACTGCGAGTCGCTTCACATTCCAGTGCCTTGCGGACCTGGCAGATTTCACGCACATCGCGGGCTGAAACACGCCGGACGATCGCACCACGGTTGGGTTGCAGATCGATCACACCGATTCCTGCCAGGCTGATTAATGCCTCACGGATCGGTGTATGGCTGACGCCGAAACGATCCGCCAGTTCCTGCGTGACCAGATGCTGGCCAGCGAGAATTCGGCCGTGGAAAACATCCGCCAGCAACGACTCGACGATCGTCCGTCGACGTTGGCCATGGTCACATTCCAAAGCTTTCGCAGGTCGTGGCATTTTTCGATCCGAGACACTCATCGAAACGGCAACTTGGGCGACCATACCACGGTCAGCGGATCCGGGCAAGTGGATTCTATAGAATCTGGTTGGGATTCTGCAGAAGTTTTCAGGGGCAGGGTACAGTCGGACTGATGAGAATGGTCGTGGTGCGCTCTGCGAACCAGCGTCGCATTTACTGATGCTGCGCCAAAGCTTGGCCTCGTCTTCCGAAGTCCTTTGGCCGAAAATCGTTGGTTCGCGGATCAAACCAAGATAATCTCGCCGTCACCTCGGATTAGTTTGTCACCCACATGGAACCCAGGTCACTGGAAACGGCGTACTGATCCCGGATTGAATCGATCTTCGACAGAAAACGATCGAGGTCATCGGACTCGCGATGGAACTCGTGACACTGCTGCTCAATCGTCGGAAACAATCCCGCTCCGACTTTGACGGACGCCAGTTCCCGCGCGAGCGTCTGGACACGTCGCGTCAGTCCGCTGCGTAATCTGGCAGTGAATGACATCACGAACATCGCGGCCCACAGTACCAGAAACAACGCTGCCGGAATGTAGAAATTGGTATCAAGATGTGGTTTGCCAAGCCAGAACGAGTCGTAAAAGAAATTGCGTCCGGTCCGGTACAGCAGGAACATGGGCAGAATGGCAAATGCCATCTCGTAACGAAATCGAGTGAACCAGTGAGAATGCAGCCGGGCTGTTTCCAGGATCAATTCATCGATCCGCTGAGCGGCATCTGCCAGAAATTCGTCCTGCACCGACGCGGCTGCCTGACGGACGTGATCGAAGGTCTGGTCGACAACCATCGGTCGAGCAAGATGTGCGGCATGAGCATGGCCAGCAATGACCAGTTGAGCTTCTCGCAACTCGGCATCGTTTAATCCCAGCGTGGCCATCCCTTCCAGTCGACGATCAGCTTCACTCGCCTGCGACCGTGAGGTCAGCCAGCGTGATCCCTGGACCAGCCCCACCAGAGCCATCTGAGCCGTTGATTTTGCTCGCATCAACGTGAACGAAGCCAGCAGCGACGCCTGACTGTGCCAGATCCGCAGGACCGATGCAAAGGGGCTGTAGCCCCAAAGCAAGGTAATCTGCCCCAGCAACCGCTGCTCCCACAAGCCTCGACTGACAAGCAGTTCATCCTGCAGGCGAGTCGACATTCGATCGAGGACGCGCTGTCGCTGCTGATGGAGCGCCTGCTCCAGTTGCACCACTGCGGCAGCGTTCTGCGACACACTGTCTCGCGCACGCTGGACCACTTCGTGCACCAGTCCCAGCAGGTTCGCTCGACGTATGCGAACTCTCTGAGCCGCCGAGAGCTCCCGGAACAGCAGATCAATCAGCCTGCCAAACTCGCCCGTTGGTCGAAGTCCAGATTGCTGCTCCTGCATCGCTCGCTTGGAATCCACAAAGAACAATTCGGCGACGGAATATTTCACGACCAGCTGCTTGCGCCAGTCATCGCGAATGTCTTCATCGAGATCCGCGTGCGTCTGCACAAACACCAGCCGGCAGCCTCCCGCCGCCTGTAGCAACTCGTCGGTGACACGGGCAGATCGGTATTTCTGTTGCGTCGTGATATAAAGCAGAACGTCACAATACGGGAGCAGTCGATGAAGTCGAGCGAGATTGCTTTCTGCAGTTTCGGCTTCACTGGTGTCGGGGTCGGGACAATCGATCAGCACAATGTCGCGCAGCAACGGGATATCACGCGTCACCACACGCAATTCGTCGAGAGGCAGACCATAATCCGCGAGGTTTGTCTGGGGATGGGCAAGGACGATCGGGTGGATCGTTGTCGGACGCTGCCGTCCGGCGGCCGAGACATCTTCACCCACCAGCGCGTTTACCAGTGAACTTTTGCCGACACCTGTCCCACCGAACGTTGCGACAACCAGTGGAGCTTCGACACGGGCTCGCAATGGTTCCATGCGTTTCAGAAGCCTGTGCACCAGCGACTTGCCATGCTGAGCGGTTTCCCAGGCCGACGGGGCCTGCGACCAGGCCGACAACTGAGCAACCAGCTCGTCGATGTGGGTGAGTAATTCCAGCTGAGCCAGTTCGGTCGTCATGTCATACTCCCTCTGACTCAGTCATGCGGCGTTTCAATTTCTGAAGGAGATCTGTCGCTTCCCGGAAGAAATCCGACTTCACAACCGTCGCGCCCGCTTCAAGATCCGTTAGTAATTCGCCAAGGAACTGCTGCCGCAACTGATCTAACAGCCATGTTTCGCGACGTTGCTTGAACTTCTCATGCAGGCGTAACAGCGATGCCTTGGCCTGGCCCACGATGCCTGTCGAGGCATCCACGGCGACCTCACCCGCCACTGTCGTTGCTGCAGCAGCGGATGCATCGACCGCCAGATGAGTCAGTGTTTGAGTCGCCGCATCCATCAGGAAATGTTCGGCTCCGATCCCACCACTCAGAGCGAATCCAACTGTCAGTACCGGACGAAATACCGCCGTAGCTCCGTCCACCTTCCTTAAGACTTCGAACAGTGGCTGCCGTTCCTGACGTAACCATTCCATTTCTGTTTGTACGAGATCGCGTACGAGAGCCGGGATATCTTCACGCTCATGAGCCTGACGCAAGCGCGCCAGAACCGCCTCGCACGAGGTTCCCGAAAGCAGCCTGTTCAAACGTTCTGACAGCAGCGGGTTATCGAGCGTCGTAATGACCTGCAACTGTTCATAAAGTTGCTGAAGGACTCGAACAATCGCCTCCCATTCCTGCTGACGATACTGCTCAACAGGATCCACAGGAACATGCCCCAGCTGGGTTCGGATGGCTTGGATGCCGGTTCGCAGAGCACCACCGATGCGAGCGTAAAATCCGTGAATTCCAGCCGTCCACGCTTCACGATGTTCGCGCCACCACGACCACATCTCTTCGACCAGAAGTCCATTCGGAGGGGTCGGCCAGTCGGCCTGCTGAACTGTACTCTTTCGCAGAAAGATTCCTGCGGCATCCTGGAACTGACGGCTGCGGGCACGGATTTCGTCCAGGTAAGTCTCGATCCCGCTGTCGCCGTTCACAACGAACCGCAATGACCCACGCAATGTGCGCAGCTTGATCTCTGCAAATCGAAGTTGTGACAGCGTCCGCGACAATGAAACCGCCGAGAGGGCGGTTGATGCAGCGGGTGCGGCGACATTCTCGCTGGCAGGCTCCGTCGGCCACGCCCGCTCTTCAAACTTCAGGGCAATCGCTTCCGCAGCTTTACGATCGTTAGGTGCCAGGTAAACATACTCGGGGTTCAGTCCGGTTTCCGTGCAAAACGTCTTCAACCAGATCGGCCAGTACTCTTCGTCGTCGGGAAGTTCCACCTGATTGAAAACGATGATCGCGGCTTTGTCTTCTCCCGCTGCCTTACGGAAGAACTGTTTGACCGCAGCGTCGTTGTATTTCTGCTGCGTCAGCACGGCGACAAGAACGTCGGCTGCCTGCCTGACTGCGTCGGCTCGCTGCCAGTTCACCGGTGCATCGCTGTCGACATCAGGCGTATCCAGGATCACCAGATTGTGAGGGACCTGTTCGTGAGTTCGCCAGAAGAGACAATGCGAGGAGATGTCGAGCAGTGCTTCGTCTCCATTGGCCCACGGTCGCAATTCGAACGAAGGAAACATGGCTGACAAATCGTGCGTCTCGGCAAATCCCTGTGGGACGAGACAGACAGGATGCTTGGTTCCGGATGCGAGTGGACTGCTGGCACTTGCTCGAAACCCTGCGATGTGGTTGAAGACCACGCTCTTACCGATGTTGGTTCCACCAACGACAGCCACGATCAGACTCGAATCGGCTTTCAATTGCGGCAGCAGCTTCCGCTCCAGCAGATCAAACCATTCGCGCCCGGATAAAGGCGCAATCTTTAATGGTGCCGCAGCAGATTCGAGTTTCGCGATTGTTACGCCCAGTCGCTGGACCAGTTCAGAAAGCTCTTGCAGCGCAACCGTACGACCATCAGGCGTTGGAGCCGCTGGCTCAGACTGCGTCGGTAACTCGCTGATTCCGTCCATCACGACAAGCCGCACCTTGTGAAGAGTCCTGGAGTCTATGCACGGTGTCAGAAGATTCGTCGAATGATACAGAAGCCGTTGTCACCGAGACACGATCGTTGAGGATTGCATGTTTCAAGAAAGTTAAAGAAGAGGAGACCTGACGGTCGGGCGATTCGGCGGGGTCAGGAGACCCGCGCCGAACAGCTCTTTAAACTGCGAGCGGCGTTACGCAACGTTGACGAACACCTTCAACGCTTCTTTGTCTTCGACCAGCAATCGCATCATTTCCTGATAGTTGTCCAGGCCGGGGACGGGGTGAGTCAGGATGCGCTGTGTCACACCTGGATACATCATTTCCCCGTGCGACAGAGCTTGGATCCCAAGCTCGAAGTGATGGCGATTGCCATTCACACTCGAGACCAGCAGTTTGTTCCCCAGTACCCATTCGAGATTGATCTTAGCGGCATCGATTTCGACCTTGTGACTGCCACCGGTGATGCTGGTCCAGACCAGAGCACCGTTCAGATTCAGGACTTCCATCGCCCGGAAGCAGGCTTCGGCATTTCCGGTCGCTTCGAAGATGATGTCGGGACGCCCGACCTTTTTCGCCAGGTCATGCAACGTCGTTTGTTTCATACTGACATAGGTCGCCCCATACGCTTCAGCGATCTCAGACTTGCGGTGCGGGCCCGGTTTTGTTGCCAGTGTGTAGACTTCCAGGCCACGCAGTCGCAACATCATTGTGGCGAGCAGGCCAATCTGGCCAGCCCCCATGACGAACGCCCGTTTTGGATTCCAGACCTGCAGCCGCTGCTGTGCCAGGTAGGCCTGTTCGATCGCCTTGGCACAAACGCTGGCAGGTTCGGACAATACCCCCAGATGCTTCAACTGGACCGGAACCTTGACCATGTATTCTGCATCATCGACGAAGTATTCGGTCATGTAACCATGACACAGATTGATCCCGCGTTCGTAATAGGTCTCTTCCGACGTGATGTCATTGCGTCCGATGACGTCGAAGAGTGAACCACCGGGGCGTCGTACCGTACAAGAGACGTAATCGCCAACCTTCAGTTCGGTCACCTTGCTGCCGACTTCAACAACCTGGCCGAAACTTTCGTGACCAATCACCAGGTGGTTTCCACCCGGAGGAGCATTACCATAAAGAGCTTCGTTGATTTCGCGGTCGGTCGCGTCGACACCAACCTGCAGAACTTTGACCAGAACGGCTCGCCCTTCCGGGATTCGGCAGACATGAGGATGAGGCTGGTCGGCCAATTTTGGCTGCGGAATATCTCGCAGGTGAACACTGTTAGGATTACCGGGAAGAACGGCAACGGCTTTCATGGGAAGGTCACTTGAGAATCAGGTCGGAAAACGGGACTGTCCGGCAAAAAGCCGAAACGGGGCCGACAGTGTAACGGACAAACCTGTTTACGACCACGAATCCCTTCTGCGCCGCATCAGACTTCGTTAACGTGATGTCATGACACAGCTTCCCTGGCCCCCATTGACTCGCCCCTTGCGGGTTTCACAACAGACCGTGCACGTTGTCCATGTCCCGCTGGAAACTGACGACGGACAGCTTGATCGGTTGAAGTCGGTCCTCTCACCCGACGAATCAGCACGTGCTGATCGATACAAGGTTCCAGAACCAAGGCGGCACTTCATTGCGTGTCGAGCTGTGTTGCGGCGATTGCTCGGGGAGTGCCTGAATTGTAGTCCGGCCGAGGTTCAGTTCGACTACGGGAGCCACGGGAAGCCTGCCCTGAGACAGTCCGACAGGACTTCACCAAGAATCGAATTCAGCGTCTCACATTCGTCCGACCAGGCCTTGATCGCCCTGACGGCAGGCCGGTTGATTGGAGTGGATATTGAGCAGCAGGACCCGTCCGTCAGGATCATGAAGCTGGCGCAGCGCTTCTTTTCCACGCGTGAAGCAACTGAGCTGATGCGGTTACCCGAAGTGGACCAGCAAGCGGGGTTTTTCCGAGGCTGGACTTGCAAAGAAGCCTATTTGAAGGCGACCGGGTTCGGTCTGTCATTCCCCTTGAACAAGTTTTCCGTTTCCCTGAATCCTCGCCAGCCGGCTCGACTGCTGGAGGTGGTGGACCAGCCCACGGAACTGAATCGCTGGCGACTGCTGGCACTGACCCCCCCCGACGGTTTCGCCGCTGCCGTCATGTTTGAAGCCTGTCACGAAGAGGCGCAACTGACTGTCGCCTCGTTCGATTTGAGCCAATACCGTTGAACGCGTCATTATTGATGCAGTTCATTCAGCAAAGTCGCTGCCGCCCGTTCCGGATCGGCCGCAACGCAAATTGCTCCACTGATGGCGATCCGCCGGGTTCCTGCTGCGACAACAGTCTTGACGTTTGTCAGGTCGATGCCGCCAATGGCAAACCAGGGGAGCGAGATTTCAGCGGCGACCTGCCGCACGAATTCCAGTCCAGCAAACGTGTCGAAGGACTTTGTACCACTGGGAAAGGTCGGGCCCACGCCAAGATAATCAGCCCCTTCCAGAACCGCCTGTCGGGCCTGTTCGATCGTGTGGGTCGAGACGCCAATCAGTTTGTCGGCCCCGACAATCCGCCTTGCATCTTGAACAGTCAATTCGTCCTGACCAACGTGGACCCCATCCGCCTCGGCCAGGACGGCAATGTCCGGGCGGTCGTTGATGATCAGGATCGCACCCGCGGCCGCAGTCCAGGCACGCAGTTTTCGAGCGTGCCCGATCAGTTCACGATCTGCCATCTGCTTTTCGCGAACCTGAAAGATGCGAACTCCAGCCGCCAATGCTCCCTGGACGGTTGCTTCAAGTCCTGTAGCACAGTTTCCCGAAGTGACCAGCAAATAGACCGAATGTGCCGACAACCGTTCGTTAGTCGAGACCGTCCGCAGGACCGATTTTTCCGCGGTATAAATCCGATACCGAATCTGTTCCACCTGTTCCGCGAACGATGGCTTGCCTGTAAGCGGTGGGATCAGCTTTCCGTACTCTTCCAAAGTCCGCAGGGCTTCCTGAACCCGTTTGAAGGAGGCGCGAACGACGTCGAGCATCGTGGGACGACTGTATTCAGACGGCGTTCCGATCGTCGTGCCGACATCACCCAGGGTATCTCGGGCAGCCAGTCGATCTGATTCCGGGATCAGACCAATTGCTGCGGTCAGATCATGTCGGCAGACCTTCAGCAGACGTGATAACTGGGAATCGTTCAGCCCGAAGCGGGCAAATTCCTCGACAACGCGCAGCCCTTCCCCCGCCCGATTTGCCGCTGCATCGAGAATTCTCCAGGCTGCCAAAGAGATTACAGACATCGTGGCTGCCCCTGTTTGACAGGGATGTGATCGCGATTCATACGTCAGGATTCCAGTATTTCGGGCGTCTTGCGATTGGCGGACGTCGACCGCAGAAACAATCTTTCCACGAATCAAGCTGGAACGCCGTATCGAGTTAGGCGCAGTCTGTGGGGTCGACTCCTTGCCCTCCAGCAGACACGCTACTAGAATCGGCGCTGAGAATGAAGTGCCGGTGAAGGCGCTGGATCCAGTTTTACTGGTGGAATGCGTTGTAGCGGTGGTGACGATTACGCGGGCAACCCGATTGTCTGCAGCAGTTTCGCAAGACAATCAAGTCATCACTTCAAGACATGACGTATCCTTGAAGACTGGAAACGGCGTTTGGATGTGACCGGACGAGACGGCAAGATTTAGAGATTTATTTACGGTGGGCTGTCCCACCCCCCCCCTGGAATCCCCGGAGGCTTCGGAATGTACGAGCGATTCACCGATCGCGCCCGCAAAGTGATGCAACTGGCCAATCAGGAAGCCCAGCGGTTCAATCACGAATACATTGGAACCGAGCACATCCTGCTCGGCCTCGTCAAAGAGGGATCCGGCGTTGCCGCCAATGTGTTGAAGAACCTTGAGGTCGACCTGCGCAAGATCCGTCTGGAAGTCGAAAAGATTGTCCAATCGGGCCCCGACATGGTCACGATGGGCAAACTTCCCCAGACACCTCGCGCCAAGAAGGTTATCGAGTACGCGATGGAAGAGGCCCGCAACCTCAACCATAACTACGTCGGTACCGAACACTTGTTGCTCGGTCTGATCCGGGAGCAGGAAGGGGTTGCCGCTCAGGTTCTGATGAATCTGGGACTGAAGCTGGAAGACGTCCGCGAAGAAGTTCTGAATCTGCTCGGCCACGGGATGGAAGGTGGCGAAGGGAGTTCCGAGCGTGCTGGTGCCGGTCAGGCGACCGCATCGGGCAAGGCTGGCAAGAGCAAGACCCCGGCACTCGACAGTTTCGGCCGCGACCTGACGGAACTGGCTCGCCAGGGGAAACTCGATCCCGTCATCGGCCGTTCCAACGAAATCGAACGTGTCATCCAGATCCTGTGCCGACGTCAGAAGAACAACCCGGTTCTGCTCGGTGAAGCAGGTGTGGGTAAGACCGCTATCGTCGAAGGCTTTGCCTCGATGGTCATCAATGGCGAAGTCCCGGAACTGCTGCGTGACAAGCGAATCGTTGTGCTGGACCTGGCGATGATGGTCGCCGGAACCAAGTACCGCGGTCAGTTCGAAGAACGCATCAAGGCCGTCATGAACGAAGTGAAGCGTGCCAAGAACACGATTCTGTTCATCGACGAGTTGCATACGCTGGTCGGTGCCGGGGGAGCGGAAGGGGCGATCGATGCCTCGAACGTCCTGAAGCCTGCCCTGAGCCGAGGCGAAATCCAGTGCATCGGGGCCACGACACTGGACGAATACCGCAAGTACATCGAAAAGGACGGTGCGCTGGAACGTCGATTCCAGACCGTCGTCGTTGAACCTCCATCACCAGCACAGACGATCGAGATCCTCAAGGGGCTGCGTGATCGTTACGAACAGCATCACCGGGTGCAGATCACCGACGATGCTCTCGCCAAGGCTGTCGAGCTCTCAACTCGCTACATCACGGCTCGCTGCCTGCCAGACAAGGCGATTGACGTGATCGACGAATCGGGTGCTCGCGTCCGGTTGAAGTCGATGGTCCGTCCGCCCGATCTGAAAGAAATCGAAGAGGAAATCGAACGCCTGAATACCCAGAAGGAAGAGGCAGTTGCGAACCAGGACTTCGAGAAGGCCGCATCGCTGCGTGATCAGGCTGACAAACTGAAGAAGAAGAAGGAAAACCTGAACAAGGACTGGCGCGAAAAGTCCAAGGAAACGGATGGTGTTGTCGATGCCGAAGTGATCTCGGAAGTCGTCTCGAAGATGACCGGGATTCCTTTGACGCGCCTTTCCAGCGAAGACGCTGTCCGGCTGCTTCGAATGGAAGAAGAGCTGCATCGCCGAGTCGTCAGCCAGACCGAAGCGATCAAGCAGGTCGCCAAGGCTGTTCGTCGCAGCCGCAGCGGATTGAAAGATCCAAAGCGTCCGACGGGTGTGTTCCTGTTCGCCGGTCCGACCGGTGTTGGTAAGACGTTGACCGCCAAGACACTGGCCGAGTTCATGTTCGGTGATCAGGATGCCCTGATCCAGATCGACATGAGCGAGTACATGGAAAAGCACAACGTCAGCCGGCTGATTGGTGCTCCCCCAGGGTATGTGGGATTCGAAGAAGGTGGACAACTGACCGAGAAGATCCGACGCCGACCTTACGCGGTCGTGCTGCTGGATGAAATCGAAAAGGCTCACCCCGATGTCTTCAACATGCTGCTGCAGATTATGGAAGAAGGCCATTTGACCGACAGCTTCGGTCGCAAGGTCGACTTCAAGAACACGATCGTGATCATGACCACCAATGCCGGTGCGAATGCCATCACCAGCGAATTCGGTTTCGCACCGAAAGACAACGACACCAGTTACGACCGGATGAAGGAACGCCTGACTCACGAAATCGAACGTGAATTCAAGCCGGAATTCCTGGGTCGTCTGGACGAAGTCGTTGTCTTCCGATCGTTGACCGAAGAGAACCTGAAAGCCATCGTCGAAATCGAACTTTCCAAGGTTCGCGAACGACTGGGCGAAAAGGGCCTCGCTCTGGTCCTGACCGACGAAGCGAAGCAGTTCATTATCGAGAAGGGGAACGCCACCGAATACGGTGCCCGACCACTGCGTCGAGCCGTGGAAACCTATATCGAAGACCCGCTGTCCGAAAACCTGTTGCAAGGTGCCTTTGAAGGCTGCAACACCATCACCGTCCGGATGAAGGAAGTTGGCGAACAAAAGCAACTCGACTTCGAACCGTCAACGGTTGAACCGCACGTTGATGAACTTGCCGTTGCGGCTGACGCAACGAAATAGTTCTTCGCGATGACATTTTGTGATGAACACACAACCCGCCAGGCATTCTGCTGGCGGGTTGTGTTGTTTTCAGTGACGTTCGTTGACTGTCCGTTGGGACTGGAAAGCGTCGGGGTGGCCCCGCTTTCCGTGATTGGCGGACCAGCACCGATGCCCCGTGGAACATCCGAATCTCTTGACGGAAGCACCGTGTGCAGTGCAGATAAACTTCTGTCCGGGTATCCTAGTGCGTGTCGCACTTCCGTGTCGCGTCGAAACATGGGCTAGACGCTGTTGTTTGATGCCCGCGGGACGCCACACTTAAATGAGATGCGCTCTAACGGTCAACAGCGATTTCGACATCGACCTCGCTCGTTGCCAATGATGCCGCGTGAGATTCTGGACCGAAAGAGGGAACGCCAATGTCTGCCAGCTGGAACCGATTCTGCAAATATCTGATTTCTGATACAGAACTCGGCTTTACTCTGGATGTCAGCCGAGTCCGGTTCGAGGAGAGTGATCTCGTCAACCTGCTGCCTCGGATGGAACAGGCTCTGCAAGCGATGCAGAAGCTGGAAGCAGGGTCGATTGCGAATCCCGATGAAAAGCGGATGGTCGGGCACTATTGGCTGCGGTCTCCGGAACTGGCACCTCAACCAGAAATCACGGCCGAGATTCAGCAGACACAGGCTGAGATCACTCGGTTTGCCGACCGCATCCACGAAGCTCAGATTTCCGCGCATGATGGCGGTTTTCAATACTTGCTCGTGATTGGAATCGGCGGTTCTGCCCTGGGGCCTCAATTCGTCGCTCAAGCTCTCGGTTCGCCCTACGACGCGATGCTTCCATTCTTCATCGACAATACCGATCCTGACGGGATCGATCGAATTCTCGATGAACTCGAAGGCCAGCTTGGGCAAACGCTCGTTCTGGTCGTTTCCAAATCCGGGGGAACACCCGAGACTCGAAACGGGATGCTGGAAGTTAAAAAGGCATACCGTGATGCCGGGTTGACGTTTGCCACGCACGCCGTCGCAGTCACGCAGGAGGGTAGCAAGCTCGATCAAATCGCCCAGGAAGAAGGATGGCTCAAGAGATTTCCGATGTGGGACTGGGTTGGCGGTCGTACGTCCGTCCTGTCCGCTGTTGGACTGCTTCCGGCGGCACTGCAGGGAATTCGGACTGAGGACCTGCTGTCCGGTGCTGCGGCGATGGATCAACTGACGCGACGAACGGATCCCCTGCAAAACCCCGCGGCTCTGCTGGCATTGATGTGGTACCACATCGGAGGCGGTCGTGGTGCGAAAGATATGGTGATCCTCCCCTATAAGGATCGTCTCAGTCTGTTCAGCCGCTACCTGCAGCAACTGGTCATGGAGTCACTCGGTAAGGAACTGGATCGTCAGGGGAAGGTGGTTCACCAGGGAATTGCGGTCTATGGCAACAAGGGTTCAACCGATCAGCACGCTTATGTTCAGCAGCTTCGCGACGGAATTTCCAACTTCTTCGCCACATTCATTCAGGTTCTGCTGGATCGCGACTTGAATGTTGATGACGAAGGAGAATTGTCCGAATTTGATTTCGAAGTTGATTCCGGAATCACGTCGGGCGACTACTTGCAGGGGTTCCTGCTCGGGACGCGCGAAGCATTGACGGATAGCAACCGTGATTCAATCCTGATCACCATTCACCAGGTCGACGGACGAAGTGTCGGAGCGCTGATCGCTCTTTATGAACGAGCCGTCGGATTGTACGCCGAACTGGTTGACATCAATGCCTATCATCAGCCCGGTGTCGAAGCTGGTAAGAAAGCGGCGGCATCATTGCTGGACCTGCAGTCAAAGGTGGTCGCCCATTTGAAGCACGTGGCGGAACCACAAACGGCTGAACAGGTCGCGATCGCGCTGGGAATTCCGGAGCGGACCGAATCGATTTACAAGTTGCTCGAACATCTGGCAGCGAACGTCGGACGTGGCGTCGACTGGGTCGATGGAACCGATCCTTCTACCACAACGTTTCGGGAAGTGATCCGCGAATAGTCGGACTACGCGGCTCGACGGTAGTCCGAATGCGATTCGTCCACGTTGTGGTCGACTTCTGGAGCATCTTCGTGGCCGTAGCCATAGCCGTAACCATAACCATAACCGTAGCCATACCCGTATTCGGAGTTTGGTCCGGTTGGCAGATGGTTCGCCACGATCCCCAGGACCTTCGCACCGGTGGCCCGGAACGAGTCGACCGCCCGAGTCACCATCTTGCGTCGGTTCTTGTCGGGACGAATGACGATCACCGCCCCATCGACGATGCGCCCGATGATGGCAGGGTCGGTTACGGCCAGTACAGGCGGGGCATCGATCAGGATCTGATCGTAGATCTGTTCGCCCCAGGCAATAATATCACTGAAGCGATCGCTGGAAAGCAATTCGGACGGATTGGCGGGCCGTGGTCCTGAGGGCATGAAATCCAGGCCGTCGACACCCAGATTGAAGACGTTCTCCAGACAACTTTCGCCGACCGGACGGTCTTCTCGCAGAACTTGTGAAAGACCGCGAGGCCCTTTCAGGTCGAGCAACTGAGTCAATCCGGGACGTCGCATATCGGCATCGATCAGCAACGTCTTCTTGCCCGCTTGAGCAAATGCAACCGCCAGGTTTGCCAGGGTCGTAGTCTTTCCGTCGCCCGGTTCGGTACTCGTAACTACCAGTCGGGACGTATCATCACTGCTGAACGTAATCGAACTTCGCAGTGTTCGGAACGCCTCCGCTTCGATTCCATCCCGTTGACTGTGTGTGACAACTGAGTCGATACCAGTTGCCTCCAGTGGTTCCATCCGCCGGATCATGGCGAGCAGTGGCAGGCCAAGTTGCCATTGCAGTTCGTCCGGGGATCTGAAGCGATCATCCAGAGCGTCGAAGATGTAGATCAGGCCGAGCCCGACTAAAGTCCCGAGAATCAGGCACAACAGGACTGTGGTTGAAATACGCGGAGCACTTTTTGACAACGGAATCTGTGGTTCACTGACAACACTGATTTTCAGGCCCGAATCGGCCCCCATGTCGATTTTTTTCATCTGGTCCAGAACCAGATCGTAGAAGCCGCGCATTCGTTTGACGTCCATCTCCAGGATCTGCAGGTGGACCATTTCATTGTTCTGAACCGTTGCCAGAGCGATTTCTCGCTCAAACTCGGCGCGAGTTTCTGCTTCGCGTGCACTTGCCTGATACAGATTCTGCTCGGCCATGGCTTTCAGTCGCGGCCCCATTTCGCGTTCGCGCATCTCTTTGCTGGAATTGGAGACGACCTTGGATCGCTCGGTGAACCAGCGTTCAGTGGAAGCGATACGGTCTTCCAGTTGACGTACGATCGGGTGATTGGGCCCATAAGTCTGCAGCTTTTTACGGAGTTCGACGCGATCATCCTGCAATTGCTGTTCGAATTTTGTGATCGTGTAGGCATCGCTGGAACTGACGCCCATGTCGCGCAGAAGGATTTCCCGGTACATGTCGCCGGTGACCTGGTGAGCCAACTGTGACAGATCGCTGCCGTTCTGCAACGCCTGAGTGACTGCACTTAGAAACGCTCGAGCTTCGAGTGTCTTCTTCTGAGCTTCGATCAAGGCTTCATTCAGCTTGATGGTACGCTCGATCAGCACATTTGTATTCTTGTCGTCACCCTGAAGGAGAATCCCTGCTTCTCCCTGAACCTTGATAAGTTCGGCTTCTTTCTCGGTCAGCTTTTGTTCGAGTTCCGCTTTTTCCCTGGTCAGGACATCCAGCGCATCTTTGGCGTTACTGCGATGTGTCTTCCGCATGAAAGTCAGATAGGATTCGACGACGGCCCCGACAACACGTGCGGCACTTTCGGGACTTTTCGACGTATATTTGACGCTGAGAACATTGGTGAGGCGGGCAGAAGAAACCGAGATCGAATCTCGGAGGATTTTGGTCCACTTCGCCTTCTTCTGGCCTTTGAAGTCGATACGGTATTTTGTTGGTAGTCCCTTGATCGCCCCTTCGAGAACGACGTCACTGGTCAAGACTTTCTGGTATGTCGGCATGACATCCTGAATATTACGTGAATTATTGGCGTTGGCGTTATTGCCGTCCATCGCCCCGCCTTCAGTCTTCAGGACCAGGATTTCTGCAGATGATTCGTACTTGGGAGGGGTCACGAAATACCAGGTGACCCCGAGAAGACCACCCGCAAAGATGCACAAGGTCAACAACCGCGTGCGATGACGCACGACCTGTAGAAATCGTATGACTTCAGCGAGCGCGTGCGTTCCTGCTCCGGCGGCTTCGATCTGCGTACGGTCATCCATGCTCATGGTGTTTCCAGACGTCGAGAGCTATTCCCGTCGTCACCCCCCGGTCAGTCACACACGCCAACTGCTGTTTAGAACAACCCGCTTCCGAGAGTTGCTCCGGCTGAAATGTTGAACTTGATGATGTTGATGGCTTCGTATAGGACAGTTGCCGGTGTATTTTCAACGCTCACCACATCCCCAGGTTCCAGACTGAGATTTGCTTGAGCGTTTCGTTTGGCCTGTCGAAGGCTGACCTGAATAACTGCGGTGTCGTTGCTCTTCGGCACGCGCCGGACAATGAAGACCTTGTCGGCAACAGTCATACTTGTTCCACCGGCAAGTGCGATGGCATCGGTGACTCGAAGGTCCTCGGCGATCGGGAAATCGTAACGGTCAGGCTTGCGGACGAGTCCGATGACATGCAGCGGTTCCGGGTCACGCTTTTCGATGCTGATCACGCCACCATCTTCGATGATGTATCCGCCCTTCCCAGCTTTGGTGGCAGAAACCAGATCGACCTTGAATGACTCCATTTTTCCGTCCGCATCGACGATGGGAATCACATCAGGATTGGCACTGGCAATGGTCGTTTCCGTCAGATCTCCGCTGGAATGGCCGACCGTATCGATACCTGGCTGCAGGCCCGACGCCACGGGACTCGATCGCCCTCCCGGTCGTCGTGGATTACGGATTTCAACTTTAGTTCCCGCATCTTTTTCCAGTCCACCAGCGGCAACGATTGCAGCAAGAAGGTCGCTGCGACCGCGAGGCAGTTCGTAGACATCAGGATTCTTGACGGCCCCCACGACCATGACGCGATTCATCCGCTGACGTTTCATGGTCACAGTAACATTGGGGCGGATATACAGTTTGTTCTCGATGCACATCGAGACGATGGCGGCTTCAGCGGCTTCCATTTCCAGGCCAGCCAGTTTGATCGGCCCCAGTTCCGGCAGGTTGGCGACACCTTCATCATTAATGCGGACTGGCAGCGTGATCGTGTCTTTTTCGTCGAGCCCTGCAGAAATCGAGACTTCAATCACATCGCCGCGATCGATGACGTCGTTGTTCTTCGAGGCACTTGCCAGGCGAGTCAGGTCAAGCGTCTGGGCATTTTCGCGTTTGGTGGCCAGCAGGGATGCCGGGATGGTATTGGCGGTATAGTGCTGGCCGGTACTCGTGCATCCAAGAACCAATGCCAGCAGTGAACATACCGAAATGAAGTGTCGGCGGCCCGTTACTTTACGGACGCTCATTGTTTCTCGCCGAAAGGCTTTGAGAGAGGAGCGAATCGTCATCAGGGTCGACTCTTTGATGTTTGGACTGCCGTCGAGGACAGGAAACTGCCGATACCGGCAAAAGTCGCCGGTTGAGGCGCGGGATCGTAGGAGAGGAGGTTATTTGCGTCAATACGGATGTTTTTGCCAGCGAAATTACCGATCGAACCGGCCGAACCCCTGTTGCTCAAGGTCCGGCACAGTGCCTATAATCCCACCTGTGTTTTTTGCCACAACAGGGAAAGTGGGGCTCGGTGTCAAATCGTCCACGATTACTCGTTCTCGGCTCCGGCAACGATGCCGACCGATCGTTGTTGGAATTGATCCAGTCGCTGGAATGTATTGTCTGTACGGCGACTGATGA
This sequence comes from uncultured Planctomycetaceae bacterium, assembly GCA_964609845.1. Classification (GTDB taxonomy): domain Bacteria; phylum Planctomycetota; class Planctomycetia; order Planctomycetales; family Planctomycetaceae; genus Schlesneria. The sequence goes on from CAZSTW010000012.1 coordinate 60,549, forward strand.
AGGTTGGCCCAACGATTCGTTTGACGCAGGTCAAGAATACTCGGGGGCCGTCGTTCTCGGTGAACCTGCGCGACGACTGCCGGCACTGCTCGCATTCGAAAACGTCCTGAAACATCTTCCCGAAGGGGTCGCGGTTCTTGATTCCAGCCTGTTGGTTCGCTGGTGCAACAACCGCTTCTACGAACTGACGGGACGAACGGAACCCGATTCGGTTTCGCCCGTGGGGCTCAGCTTCCACGATGCCTTCGGTTCCCCCCAGATCGTTGGTCCGGATTTCTCGCCGTTTCATACGGCTCTTGGCGCTGGCAGCCCTGCTCGTACGACTTACCGAGTCGGCGACAAAACATACCTGGATGTGCTGGCCGCACCCGTTTACGCAGATCGAGCCGAATACCCCTCACTGCTGGTTGTCACGGTTCGAGATATCTCTGCTGAACAGCAGCAGGTCGAAAAACTGAAAGCGATTCATCAAGCCGGTGAAGACCTTGGGGATCTGGCACCTGAAGATCTGGCATCGATGAAGATTGACGACCGAAAAGAATTGCTCAAACAGAAGATTGTTCAGCACACGCGTAACGTCTTGAACTTTGAAACGATCGAAGTTCGATTGCTGAACGAGCGGACCAATCGCCTGGAACCATTGCTGAACGTCGGTATGACTGCCGAAGCTGCTGCTCGTGAATTGATGGCCGAGCCGCAAGGAAACGGCGTCACGGGGTTCGTGGCTGCCACAGGCAAGAGTTACCTGTGTCGTGATACGTCGTCAGACCAGCTTTATCTACGGGGTGCCGTCGGAGCCTGCAGTTCATTGACTGTTCCCCTGATGCACCATGACCGTGTCCTGGGAACTTTCAATGTTGAAAGTACCAAGCCAAACGCGTTCTCTGAACAGGATCAGCAGTTTCTGGAGCTCTTTTGTCGCGACCTGGCAGTTGCCCTGAATACGCTCGAACTGCTGGTGTTTGAACGGGCGACGACGGTCAACGAAAGCAGTGCACTGCTGTTGCGAGACGCTGCCAAGCCTGTCGATGAGATTCTGAACGACATTGCGTGGCTGCAAACGAAATATGTTGGGTTCGACCCGGAAGCCGCTGGTCGATTGCAGCGGATGCTTAAGCAGACACGGACGATTCGACAGTTGCTGCATGGAGTCGGTGAAAAGGTCGTTCCGCGGGCGGTGGCTCCCGCACTTCCACAAGTCCCCTCCAGACCCAAGCTCAAACACAAACGTGTTCTGGTGGCAGATGGCGATGAATCTGTTCGTCAGGCCGCTCATGAATTGCTCGCCCGCTACGGCTGCGACGTCGAAACGGCTCACAACGGCGAAGAAGCGCTGCTGATGATTCGCACATTTCATTACGATGTCGTCCTGTTCGATGCCGAAATGACAGACATGCACCTGATCGAAGCCCTGACGCAGATCCGGCACATCCATCCACATCTGCCTGTCGTTCTGATGAAAGGATTTGGCTATGACGGTGCCCACCGCATGGTCAAAGCCCGGCAGATGGGCTTCAAACTGGCCTTATACAAGCCGTTCCGCCTGGATTTGTTACTCGCAGAACTGGAAAAGGCCCTTGCACCACCGGATGAACCTCCTGGACAAAAGTAGATACCGTGCCCGCCGCGACGTCACTTGCAGCCTCCTCAAACAATAATCGCTGCTGACAGCCCCCTTGGCATGAATCTGCTTTTTGTCGAGTCCTACGGACTTTCCTTCCCGGTCAGTCAGATTTTTGGCGGATACACATTCCCTTTTCGCCAAATTTCCACTACATCCCGCTCGGTACTCCAGAACGACGGAGTCAATCCCGTCCGTTCGGCGCGGTCTCCCGACCCCGCCGCATTTCCGCTTCCTGGTATCCAGACGCGAGCTTCCGATGTCAGCATTTGAGACCGAACTTCAGGTTGCATTGAATGCCGTACAGCAGGCGTGTCGCCTCTGTCGCACCGTTCAAACGACCATCACATCGGAAGTCCTCGACAAACGCGACCAGAGTCCCGTCACCATCGCTGACTTTGGGAGCCAGGCCGTCGTTTGTCGAAATGTCGGTGATCATTTTCCGGCCGATCCGATCATTGCTGAAGAAGATTCCGCAGCCTTGCGCTGGCCGGAAAATGCACCGTTCCTGGCAGCAGTCTGCGACCATGTCAGGAACCTGGGAATCGACGCGAACCCGGATGATGTTTGCAGTTGGATTGATCGGGGCGGAGCGACAGAGTATTCGCAGCGATTCTGGACACTCGATCCGATCGATGGAACAAAGGGATTTCTGCGGAAAGGTCAGTACGCAGTATCACTGGCACTGATCATCGATTCACGCATCGAAGTCGGTGTCCTTGGCTGTCCGAATCTGGCGGTGTCTGAGGCGGACGACGCGCCCGTTGGAACGCTGTTTTTCGCAGTGCGAGGCCAGGGGGCATTCGTCAGGCCGCTCGATACCGACGCCGCTCCGCAGCCGATTCATGTGACCGGAACCACTGATCCGGTATTGGCAAGGTTTTGTGAATCGGTGGAGTCGGGTCACAGTTCACACAACGAATCTGCAGCGGTCGCCCAGAAGCTCGGTTTGACTGCCACGCCGGTCCGGATGGATAGCCAGGCCAAGTATGCGACGGTTGCGCGAGGTTTTGCAGATGCGTATCTGCGGCTTCCCACAAAGACCGGCTATTTCGAAAAAATCTGGGACCATGCGGGCGGGGTTGCTGTCGTCGAAGAAGCGGGCGGCCGTGTCACCGACATTAACGGCAAGTCGCTCGATTTTTCACGGGGACGGGAACTCAATCAGAACCGCGGTGTAATCGTCACGAACGGTCACTTGCACGATCAGATCGTAGCAGCGGTTCAGGTGATCCTGGCTTCCGAAGCCAGCGCCGGTTAACTCGTTCAGACTATCGCCAGACGGGTAACACCTTGAGCCGATTCGAACTGGAAACGTGGGATGGAGGGAAACTGGTGGTGAACCACGAGTTCGCCAATCTGTTGCGCCGTCAGCATTGGACGACCTTTTCAATCATCTGGGCGAGAACAGCAGAGGCAGCCATCGCCAAGAAACTGCGGACTGATCGAATTACGTTGCGATTTACCCTCGATGACGCGGGGCGTGAACGAGCGTTCTATATCAAACGCCACGGACGATCTTCACTGAAAGAGTACATTAAGCCGCTGCTTAGTCTTCGTTGGCCAATCCTGGGTGCTCGTAACGAATGGAATGCTTTACTGGCGTTCCATGCTGCGGGACTCCCTACGATGAATCCCGTTGCCATGGGTCAACAGGGATCGAACTCTTTTCTGATCACCGAGGCACTCGAGAATTGTACGAAGCTGTCAGAGCTTCAGATCGCTGAATCGGGAGCGACTGATGACAACGCTGCGCTTGAGCAAAAGGCATCAAGATCATACCTGCGGATCGACCAGGCCCACCCTCGCGGCATGGACCGACGATCACTGGTAAAGCATGTCGCCCAGTTAACCCGGCGAATGCACCGAGCAGGGTTGCATCACCAGGACTATTACCTGGGTCATCTCCTGGTCCCGGGCTCGACTGTTCGCGGAGAAATGCCGATCGATCGAATTTATGTCATCGACCTGGGCCGGGTTCGTGAACAGCAACCACTGTCGTTGCGATGGATCGTCAAGGATCTCGCTCAACTCAACTATTCGGCTCACGATGTCAGCCTGACCGACCGCTTCCGATTCCTGCGGGAGTATCTGGGCCATCCACTGAGCTCGAACGACAAGAAGCTGATCACCAGCATTGCCAGCAAGACTAGAGCGATCTCACGGCATTCACGCAAGAATCGTCTCTAACGAGCATGCGACGGCCCTGCGAGCACACTGGGATACGACTCAAGTGAACTCGCTCATTTAAACCATGTTCGATCGCTGCTTTTTTTTGGTCCCGTCGTTTCCTCACTACGTCAGCTGGCGAATCGAGAACGTGGACTGTCAACGCGAGTTCGCTCTGCGCGCACCAAGGGCGACCATACCAAACCCTCCACTTGCCTGAGACAGAAACGGTCGCCGGGACTTCGGCGACTGTGGCGGATTGGTTTGGTATGGATCTCCTCTTGTCATCAGCCTGCCAGTGCCTGTGCCAGATCGGCGATCAGGTCATCGGGATGTTCGATCCCGACAGAAACTCGCAGGGTCTTGGCGGTGATGCCCGCTTCGCGCCGAGCGGCTTCGCTCATCGACGCGTGACTCATTGTGTCCGGGTACTCGATCAACGATTCGACGCCGCCGAGTGATTCGGCCAGTTGGAACATCTTCAGCCTGGCCAGGACCTTTTCGACGGCGGGACGGCCACCTTTCAGATCAAAGCTCAGCATCGCTCCGAAACCATGCTGCTGACGCTTGGCCAGTTCGTGCTGCGGGTGATCCACAAGCCCGGGATAATAGACATGTTCCACATTCGCGTGAGAATTCAGGAAGTTGGCGACAGCCATGGCACCTCGCTGGTGTGCTTCCATGCGCGGTCCCAGAGTCTTCACGCCGCGCAGCACCAGCCAGGCATCGAATGGGGAGCAGGCCAGGCCAAGAGCATTGACCAGATAGCTGATTCGTTCCGCATGTTCCTTGTGACGCGTGATGACGCAGCCGCCAACGACATCGGAATGTCCGTTGAGGTACTTCGTCGTCGAATGGACGACGATATCGCATCCCTGTTCAAACGGACGCTGCAGATAGGGCGACAGAAATGTATTATCGGCAATGCTGATGGCACCACCTGCACGTGCGACATCGCAGATGGCCTTGATATCGACGATGTTGAGCAACGGGTTACTGGGGGTTTCGATCCAGACACACTTGGTCGCAGGGGTCATGGCGCGACGGACATTTTCCGGATCACCCATGCGAACGAATGAAAAGTCGATCCCCATCTTGCGGAAGACAGCGTCGAACAGGCGATAGGTTCCACCATAGATGTCATGTCCGGCGATGATATGATCGCCCGGTTTGAACATGTGCATTGTCGCGGCAATGGCTGACATACCGGTACAGGTGGCTCGACAGTCGATCCCACCCTCAAGTGCGGCGAGGTTTTCTTCGAGGGCTTTGCGGGTCGGGTTACCACTGCGGGTGTAGTCGAACCCGCGATTGGTATTCAGATCGTCCCAGCGAAATGTGGAGGAAGGATAAATCGGGGTCGTCGCGCTCAGGTAAGCCGAGTCCTTGTCGACTCCGACGTGAACGCACCGAGTTTCAAACTGCATGGCAAAAAGTCCTTGGTCAAAATGATCGGAAACGGCGACCTACAATCCTAACGACAGTCTGCCCGGCAACCAATAGTCTTGGCTGAGAACTGCGGATAGTGCATCTCTGCATTGTAAGTTGCGTTACTGCAGCAGGTTGTGGAGCAGCGAAGGCCGAAATGAGATGGCTTCCACGATGGTGAAATGAGTGGGATTGAGGAAGTTAGCGCAGAGTCGCAAACGCGCAGAGATGCATAGGCAAAAGTGAATACGGAAATCTGCTCGCGGCTGTGCCCCATTTGCGTTGCCTGTTGACGCAGCGAGGCACGGACTCTCAGTGAGTCATCGCGGCTTAAATGTCATTTTGATCCCATCGACCCACAGTTTACCCGTAGCGCCGTTCAGGCCGATGCGCACAATCATTTCGCGTGCCTTGGGTGGGATCGAAATCGTCTTGCTGGTTGATCGCCAGTCAATCGACGTTCCCAGCCAGGGACCGATCGATTCGACCTGGAATCCCTTGCGATTCTCATCGTAGAAGTGGATCACCAGCGCTGGCATTTCATAACCTTCTTTGCCCGCAACTGCACCTTCCGTCTTATAATCCAGTTCCACCAGAATGGATCCCACTTTGGTTCCGTCAACAGCTGTGGCCTGCAACGCCTGCGCAATTCGACCTGGCGTGTCGCATTCAAATAATGCTGCCAGTCTTCCTTCCGTGATCTCCTTGTCATCGACAGTCATCAGGCGCTGGTAATGCCAGTGATCGGGCTTTCCATCCTTGTCATCATCTTCTTCAAAGCTGCCATTGAGCAACTTGGGATGAAGGGGATCTGGTTTCACTTGTCGCTGGTCTTCCGACTTTCCGGTCATTGGGACGAACAACGTTGAGATCAGTTTCGTTCCGACCAGTTTGCCTTCTTTCTTTTCGAAAAGGTGAAAGACCTGTTGATAACGTTCACCCAGTGGAACCAGCAGTCTGCCCCCGTCTTTCAATTGATCGATCAACGGTTGAGGTACCTTTTCCGGAGAACACGTGACGATGATCTTGTCGAACGGTGCATGCTCTTCCCAGCCAAGATATCCATCACCCACCTTGGTGGTGACGTTGGTATAACCAAGTCGCTTCAATCGCTCGGCCGCCTGCTTGCCGAGAGGTTCCACGATCTCGATCGAATAGACTTCCTTGCACAGATTCGCCAGGACTGCCGCCTGGTATCCGCTTCCCGTTCCAATCTCCAGTACTTTGTCGTCGACCTGCGGATCAATCGTTTCCGTCATATAAGCGACGACAAACGGCGGCGAGATCGTTTGCTTGTGACCGATCGGCAGGGCGGTGTCGACATACGCATCTTTGCGCTCCTTGGCATCGACGAATTCATGCCGGGGAACCTGTCGCATGGCGGCCAGAACACGCTGATTGGTGATCCCTTCCCGCTCGATACAGGTTGTCACCATCTTCATACGCTTATCGCGAAACGGATCGTTCTTCTGTGAGAACGCCTGCTGATCAGTCAGGCACAGGATCGCCGTCGCACCAAGCGATGTCACCACCAACGCTGTTCGAAACGCATTCCGACCTGACATGTTCCACTCCAATTTCGATCTTGCGAACGCATCCCTGTTCCACAATCGCCACGGCGAACCAACTGGCCGTCAGACCATGGACCACCCTGAGCATTCACGGAGTATACGGCAAAAGCGTCGTTTGTCCTGCGCCGACAAGGTTCGCCGAAACTTTTTTAACCGTGCAGTGTTTAGCAAGCAGTGTTTTGCAATCTGAGGTTCAAATCTATTCAGGGAAATCGTCTTCTGGACTTCCTGTCAGAAATTTCAGGGATTGGTTGGAAGGGCTTTACTGATGTTGTTTTTTCGCAAATTCGCTGCGTTGTGCGTGCTGGTGCTGTTCGGTTCCGTCATGACGTGGTCACAGGCTGTCTGGGGTCAAGGGAATTCGGACGAAGCCGAAGCGATGTTTCGCCAGTTGGATACGAATAAAGACGGAAAACTGGCCCGTTCCGATGCGAACGAGAACAACCGTCGGATGCTCGATCAGATTTTGACGATGGCTGGCAAAACAGAATCGGGATCGGTGACGCGAGCCGAATTCCAGCAAGTCTTCGAAAAGCATCGAGCAGGTCGCGGCGGTAACGCTGGATCTCCCGCGCCCCGCAACCCAGGCCCGTCAAATGAGCCGCCGCGTGAAGAATCCGGGTTGCCTCCGCTCCTGAGAATGCTGGATGGCAATGGAGACCAGCGACTGACGCGCGCGGAACTTGGCCGAATCGCTCAATTGTTTGATCGACTGGACACCAACAAGGATGGCAATCTTGATGCTGCGGAAATCCGTGCGGCGGAATCGATTGACACCCCGTCAGAGGGGCCGGATCGGCGGCAGAATACTCCTCACGCCAATGCACTGCCCACCAGTGCAGTGCCAAATCGTTCTGCAGAGCCTGCTCGTTCACGTCCGGCGAACGGTCGAGCAGAGGCCGCAGGCGATGGATCTCGCCTGGCTGGGTTCTGGCGTGGCTGGGTCGTTGACGGGCGCGGTGAAACTCCAAATTCCGGCCAGATGGAAATCGAACTGACCGTCGAAGGGAACATGATCACAGGCCGTGAAGTCGGTACCACGCGCCGGGCTCCCGAAGGAATCGGTGGTGGAACGTTCGTGATGACCGGCAACGGAGCGTCGGGAAATCTGGATGCCGAAGGAACCAGTGGTCCCCAGGATGGGCGACAATTCCTGGGAATCTATGAATTGCAAGGCGATACTCTGCGATGGTGCGTCGCAAATCGAGGTCGTCAGCGGCCTCAGGTGATGGCAACGGATCGCGGAAATTATCTGCTGATCCTGCGAAAGCAACCGGCGAAGAACTAGCTTGTCGCTGGTTCGTGTGAACCCGATGATCGATGTACGACCATCAGCCGGTATGCGCCAGGGGGGTGGCCGGGACTGGAGCGTCTTCGCGAAGTCCCGGAATGTATGCTCCACACGAAGACCGGGCCTTCCTTCGCAAAGCCTCAGTCCAGTCCCGGCCACCCGACGACTTTCACCACAGGCTGCTAGTGCGTGTCGCACTTCCGTGTCGCGTCGAAACATGGGTTAGTAGACGCTGTAGTATGATGCCCGCGGGACGCCACACTTCAGTGAGATGCGCGCTAGGCTAGCGTCCGGTTCGCGATGATGGTTGTTACATCTGTGCCACTGCTTCGGAGTCCTCGGAGAAGCAGTGTCTTCGCGGCGACCTCCTCGTTGATGACACCGCACGCATCAACTGGAACGCGCCAGCGTCTGGATTTCCAGCATCGATGCAACGCGACGTCATTCGTCAGCTTAATTCCATGATCGGAGAACCCGACGGCAGGACCGTGTTCGGTCGACCAGAGTTATCCAGGTAGTGCTTCTGGGTGTCGACTCCCAGGAAGCGATAGATTGTCGCCAGAACATCCTGCGGCGACTTTGGATTCGCCAGTGGGAAGGCCCCTTTCGCGTCAGACGCACCGACAACTCGCCCCCCTTGCACGGGTCCGCCCGCCAGTGCGGCACTGAAGACGTTGGGATAATGATCACGCCCGGCATCATTGTTAACGCGAGGTGTTCGGCCAAACTCGCCCCAGGCGACAACCAGAGTATTCTCGAGTAGTCCACGTTCGTGCAGATCCTGAATCAAAGCCGTATATGCCTGATCCCAGCGCGGCAGGAATCCAAGCCTCAGCGATTCAAAACCTTTGACGTGTGTATCCCACCAGCGAAGATCAACGGTTACCAGCCGAACTCCTGCTTCGACCAGACGCCGAGCCAGCAGCATTCGCTGGCTCCAGGCAGGCGCACCGCAACGATTAGAGGCACCGGGATCAAACGCAGGCATCATTCCGTAACGTTCGCGAACGGCACGTGGTTCGGCCTCGAGGTCAAACGCTGCACGAGCCTTCGGTGAACTGAGGATGGTCCAGGCCTTCTGAGTGAATCGATCGATCGCTCGCATCTGCCCGGTCCGGTCGATCTGTTCCTGGACACGATCCAGTCCCGTCAATAACCCGCGGCGATCATCCAGCCGATGCAAATCCAGACCTTCAGCCAGCGAGAAATTCGGCACACTGAATGGTGCTGACAGGTTGGCAGGATCAGCAATCGTTTCGAAAGGTTTGTTCGCGACACCCAGATAGGCTGACCCGGACCCCGGAACCATCTTCGGGATCATCACATAGGCCGGGAGTTCCGGTGAAAGATGTCCCAGTTGTTCGGCCACAATTGATCCACAGCTCGGGTGGACATTTTCATCGGGGTTCTGGCCGGTGTTGTAGCCTGTAAAACAAATCTGATCACCCGTCGAGTGCCCGGCGTCGTGATGGTTCAGGCTGCGAACGATCGACCACTTGTCCATGATCGCGGCTGTTTTCGGCAGCATGTCCGTCACCTGGATCCCGGGAACGGACGTCGAAATCGTGCCGAATTCCCCTCGGTATTCGACAGGAGCGTCCGGCTTGGGGTCCCACATATCGATATGACTCGGCCCACCTCGCATCCAGAGGATGATGACTGACCGGTCCTGCGTAGAATTTGCCGCAACTGATTCCTGGCTCAGTAGATGTGGAAGCGAAAGCCCGCCGATACCCATTGCACCCGCTTGGAGAAAACCACGTCGACTAAGTTTCAGCGATCGACGAAATTGGTCGCATCCGAGAGGATTTCGCATGTCGGCAGTTCCTGTTGGCAGGGATCGGCTGGCACAGTCAGGTCGGCAGGGTTCTGGCAGCGTCGGAAGACTCAACCAGAAGGTTTGGCAGAGTTTTCAGGCAGTAGTCACCTCAATTTCAGAGACACATCTGTCTATTCTTATCGACCATTGCCAGAACAATCAAGAATTCTTCATGCGAAGTGTGGAGCAATCGGTGATTTCGAGGGGATTTGTCACATCGCCTCCAGACTGATCTGTTGTTCGTTCTCGCTCTCTGGGATAGTCTCTTTGAGCGTGAGTGTCCGAGCTACCTGGAGAATCAACGATGTCTGCACCCGCCCCCACACAGTTCAAAGCCGTACTCGATCACGAAGATCTGGCGAAGTTCCCCCGTGACTTGAGCTATCACCCCGTTTCCAATCCGTCGCCCAAAGTTTTGACTCCCGAACAGGTTGAGCAATTCAACCGCGATGGTTTCGTGAAGGGGATCCGCGTCTATTCCACTCCTGAAATCACCGAGATCCGCGAGTATTTCGACAAGTTGCTGGCCAAGGTGGTTGCAGAGGGTGGCGATAGTTATTCGATCAGCTCGGCTCACTTGCGCTACGGAAAAGTCTGGGACATTGTGACGAACGCCAGAATCGTCGCCTGTGTGAAAGACCTGCTGGGCGAAAATGTCGTCGGCTGGGGTTCGCACTTCTTCTGCAAGATGCCGGGAGATGGAAAAAGTGTCGCATGGCACCAGGATTCCAGTTACTGGCCGCTCACTCCATCGAAAGCGATTACTGTCTGGCTGGCCGTTGATGATGCCGATGTCGAAAACGCCTGCATGCGGTTCGTGAAGGGGTCACATCATTTTGGCGCGATGACGTTCCGACCGAGTGATCCGAAGGAACACAATGTTCTGAATCAGACCATTGAAAATGTGGAACAGTACGGGGAGTTCGTAGACGATTGCCTGAAAGCGGGTGAAATCAGTCTGCATTCGGATCTGCTGCTGCATGGTTCCGAGGCCAATTCCTCACAACGCCGCCGCTGTGGATTGACCCTGCGCTACGCTCCCGTTGATGTTCATGCCTACATGGATTGGAACCTGAAAGGTGTCTGGGTCAGCGGCAGTGATCCGAAAGGTCACTGGGATAACCGATCACGTCCCACTGAGGACTAAACGCTGAACACTAAACACTGGGACGCGAATCAAGACACTGGTCGCAATTCAAGTGAAAACACTATGAGGCGACGGATTTAAGTCCGCAATGCCTTCAACTCCAACGGAGTTGTGTCATATAGCCCAGGGTTGCTCACGCAGTGAGCTACCCTGGGTATGGACAAAGAGCCGGGCACCGTACCCCAACGGGGTTCCGTCATCCTCTCTGACATTCCGCGTCAAAGATGCGTTCACTCCATCCACGTATCCCCGTGCAACGCCTCTTTGTCGAGCCTCCGCCACCGCAAACTCAACGCCATTACTGTGCAAAGGCCTGTAATTTCACTTCCTGCGGCTACCGACGGATTGTTACGATGCAGGACCTCGTACTGATGTTCCGACACTGATTGTGGAGTTTGAATTCATGAGACGCTCGCTTGGACTTCTCGTTTGCTTCGCTCTGGTGACTGCTGGTTGTGGAACGAACAACACCGCCGACACCAAAGGTCCCGGCAGCAAAGGGAGCGGTGCGAAGAAGCTTCAAATCGCAGTCATTCCCAAGGGAACGACGCACGTCTTCTGGAAATCCGTTCATGCAGGCGCAGAGAAAGCTGCCAAAGAACTGGGGGATGTCGAAATCCTCTGGAAAGGCCCCTTGCTGGAAGATGATCGCGATGGCCAGATCAGCGTGGTTCAGGACTTTGTGACCAAGAAGGTCGATGGAATCTGTGTCGCACCACTCGACAAGCAGGCACTTGTCGGCCCTGTCCATGAAGCGGTTGATGCCGGAATTCCTGTCGTGATCTTTGACAGCGGACTGCAGAACGAATCGAAGATCACCAGTTACGTTGCCACCGATAATCGCAAGGGTGGCGAACTGGCCGCTCGTGAAATGGCGAAGGCCCTGGGAGGCAAAGGGGGCGTGATCGTGCTGCGCTACAACGCCGGAAGCGAAAGCACGGAACAGCGAGAAGATGGTTTCCTGGAGGTCCTCGCCAAAGAGTTTCCTGACATCAAGGTTCTGTCGTCCGATCAGTATGCTGGAACCAAGCAGGAAGAATCGCTGACCAAGGCAACCGAAGTCCTGAACAAGTACAAAGACGAAGTCAACGGGATCTTTGCGGTATGCGAACCGAACGCGATCGGTGTATTGGGAGCCCTGAAGGAAACCGAACTGCTCGGCAAGGTGAAGTTCATTGCATTCGATCCGAGTGAATCACTGATTCGAGCGATGGAATCCGGAACCTGCCACGGGATCGTGCTGCAGGATCCTGTCACCATGGGTTACCAGTCGGTAATCGCCATGGTCAGCAAGATCCGGGGGAGATCGGTCGAAAAGCGAGTCGGAACCGGTGAGTTCGTGGCGACTCCCGAGAACATGAAGACGGACGAAATGAAGAAGCTGCTGGCACCGGAAACATTTGAGAAGTAGGCCGCGCGAAACGAGACTTCTTCCACGGCTGGCGATACCGCAAATGTCTCGCCAGCGTGTGGTCGGGCAATTGCCGGGAAAATAGAGAACGTCACTCGGGGCTGCATTACCGGCTCAATTGGGCGTGGTAAAGATTCGGCAGTTGCTCGGGGGCAGCCTTGGAGATTTCATGTAGCTGATTTTGGTCTGACGACATGGCAGAATCTCAAATTGTCCGCTGCACAACACATGGGGAGCGTCGGCCGACGTTTGTGTGCCGTCATCTTGTGAGTGGAACGGGTCTCGGATTCTTTCAGGGGCAGCCCCTTTCGGATGGAGATGCCACCGAACAATGCGCATGGTGCGACGAATGCGAAGAAGTCCGCATCAAATGCGGTGGCTGGACTGACGAGTCCGAGGCATTTGCGGGCGTGACCATGATCTGCGATCTGTGCTTTGAGGCCGCACGGCTGCGAAACTCGCGACTGAAGGCCAAGCGAGCCTGGTGGAAGTTCTGGTGACATGTGGCCTGAGATCGGCCACCTTGCTTACACGAATGGAGAGCGGTCGGGTGGCCGGGACTGGACTGAGGCTTTGCGAAGGAAGGCCCGGTCTTCGTGTGGAACGCACATTCCGGGACTTCGCGAAGACGCTCCGCTCCAGTCCCGGCCACCCCTGGCTTACACGAATGGAGAGCGATCCCTCGCACATGACCTATTGAGTGCATTCCACTTCTGTCACAAGATACTTGACAACTTCGTTCGGGCTGGCAAACCTGCTTCTCTCACTTCTTGACGTTCGTGTTACTCGATCGAGGGATTCCCATGTCGAGTTCTGAATCTGGCGATCTGGATCATATCAACCTGGCCGCGATGTCCGTGACGGATCTGTTGAAGCCGGACAATAGTTTGTCTGTTCTTCAGCATCGACTGTTTGCCGGACGAACCGAAACTGACATCACAACAACGGCCAGCGAGGAAATTGCAGCCGCCAAAGCGGTGTTGCCTGAAGTCAAGAGTGCGTACGTTCCTTCGGGGCGAACGACTTTCCTGGCAGTGACTTCGATGATTCTGGCGTGCCCGGTCTTGCTGGTGATCCTGCTGTTGGTCTGCGGCGGACTTTGCTTCGGTTACGAATTGCTGAGCCAGAAGATCGCCGCTGCGGGCGGGAACAAGGGGCCGCAATTGCTCGGCCTGCTCGGCATCGTCCTCGATTTCGTGATCATGTTCCTGCTGTGCTGGATTCCCCTGGTCGTCTTTGGCGGACTCAGCAAACTCTTCAAGAATCGCAATCCAACCATCGCCGCTGTCCTGGTCGGATTGACGACGTTGCTTGCTGCAGTCGTGTTGTTTGCACCGTTATTTGACGGACAATCCGTGGCGCCATCGGATATCACATTCTTATTCATTCCCATGAAATGGGTAATCATTGCGGTGGGGGGCTTACTCAGTCCGCTGATCGCAGCCGTCGTGGTGAGTACAAAAATCTCCGGCCAGAAATTTTGCGAAGTCGAAAAGGTCTATCTGAAACCAACGACCTACCACATCCCGTTCGACTTTGCAGAAAACGCAGCGGAACTTCTGAAGCGAAACGAACTCGTCTCATTGGCCCGCCTGCCGCGAGCGACCGCGAAAAAGCCCAAGCACGCGGCACGGATTACACTCTGGTCGCACGAACTCGCCCAGACTTCCTTCCTGGAACTGGAAGCCTGCTATTCAGTTCTCGAACCAAAAGGAAACCAACCCGCCGAAGCCAAGACAGAATCGTGGTTGTTCTCCAGCCAATGCCTGAACTCGTCTGCTGCGCATGAGATGCGGAAGGACGTTGAATAAAGTTCACGTTGAACTCCCCAGGGGGGTGGCCGGGACTGGAGCGTCTTCGCGAAGTCCCGGAATGTGCACTCTACACGAAGACCGGGCCTTCCTTCGCAAAGCCTCAGTCCAGTCCCGGCCACCCGACGCACCACATGATGCAATTGTGACGTGAGGGTTTTGAAGATGTATCGGGGGAGACCACCTGCTTGAAAGACGGGGAACATGACATGACCAGTGCTGCCCACATGTGATGGTGACCACATTGGCACTGGCGATCCAGAACCATCGCCAGTGGCACCCGAAACAGGCCGTTAGCCGTTCACCGTTGTCCGCAGTAGCTGAACGCTAAGGTCTCATTCTGCCACCCCCAGCTTCCTGACGCCGTACGATTCGCTTAATACCGTCCAGGCGACGTCCGCATTCTTCTGACAAATCGATTCCAGTTCATACGCGAGCTCGATAACCCATAAGTCCGTGACTCTCATGATTCCATGCAATGGCAGAGACAAGTGCCACAGATTGTTCCTCAGAAAGAATTCGCCGATGAGTGACGAACTGTCACATCGCCTGAAGATCCGCAGCCTGTCGTCACACACAGCATGAGGAATATTGAAACGTTTCAATCCCGCCTGGACTTCCGCGAAGGTTAGTTCCGGCGCGAAATGCATCTTCATCAAGTCCAGATCGTCAGACAGGGCATCGTCGTTCTCTGGCAAGACTTCGACGGTAGGGATGTGACGCAGCACGGCGCGATATCCGTCTGCTTCTGATCGGACCGAGATATGACTCAAAATCTCGGTGGGCTTCAATGGGATCTCCTTTATGAGGTCTGTGTACGTGTTAACGTACGTGTGCCTCAGCCCAAAGAGAAACACAAATCCCTGGGCCGCGTTCTGATCGACTTTGACGAGCACTTCGTTGCCAATCTGCTTGGCGTAGTAACCACGGCAACGCAGTCCTTCGGTTAACGCTGCAATATCCTGTACTCGCTCTGTCGTGAGGTCGGCCATCGAGGAAGGTCCGTTGAAGAGGTGCGATTGCCTTTTGCGGCGAATGCAGAGTCATTGACCTGACGGTTTACGGCGGGTGCCACGACCTTGGAGTCTTCGACAAGGTCGTGCTGAATTTACTTTCCCGCCCATTTCCTAACCGATCTCTTCGTTATCTTGCAAAGCTTTGTGACTTCGAATTTCTCCTCAAAAGGCCAGTCGGACAGGTATCCATCACGACGAACGGCATGTTGCGCATTTCGTTTCCTCTCACAATCAACTGAAGACACGACCTTGTCGAAGACTCCAAGATCGTGGCACCCGTTTCTCAGATTAGAACTTCATTTTCCAAGCAGAGCCAGCAATTTCTGAGCAGCCGCTTCGGAAAACGATACATCATTAATGTGATGGTCGAGTTCAATCATCTCCACGCTCCCACGAGTTGCTCGAATCCCATCGTATAACGCCTGCCGTGCAGCCGGATCATCAAACGCCGGGTGCAAACCGTTTGTATTGCGTGATGCCAATGTTCAATGTGGCGCGTTAGCAGGTGCGGGGTGCCACGATCTTGGAGTCTTCGACAAGGTCGTGCCGATTTTGATTTCCAGCCCATTCGCCTTCCCCAGAATTCCCGCTCAACACCCGACACGTGTAGGTTCATAAGTTCCGACATCACAACGAATGCCATGTCCGACGTGTCAGCCAAAAACATATCGATGACACGGGCTTGTCGCAGACTCCAAGACCGGGGCACCCATTCTTTTAATTGGAAGAACTGGTCTGTCACATCGGAGCGGCTACTATCGGATACTCATGGTTGCGTGGCACGAGAGGTGACGAATTATCACTGTTGCCGCAATTGTTGGAGTCTTTGACAAGGTCGTGCCGGGTCTGGATTTCATCTACGGGGATCAGATGGCAGTGATTCCCGATCAATCGGAAACGGTCCTGCTATCCCTTCAAATATTCTGGCACTCGACCACGGCCAGTCGACAGCGCGGATGCACAAGGATCGACGTACGGGGTTCAGATGAATGTAGTCGATGGCAGCCCAGATTGTGCCGTCGTTATCCAGGTTCCGATCGTATCCTGGGCCGGATTGCCAGAACTGGAAGGTTTTATCAGATGCTTCAAATGCCAAAGAGTCGATCTTCCGGAAATGGTTTCCAGCCCGTTTCGCAACGGATGTCTTTAAAGTCTCCAGCAGTTTGCTGATCTTGAATTCCCGCTCGACAGGCCAGACAAGCAGGTGCACATGCTCTGGCATCACCACATACGCCCAGATGTGAACCGGAAGCTGCTCCCGAGCCTTCGCCAATGCCTTGAAGAACCACTCGCAGGCATCGGGATTCGAAAAGTAGGAACGTCTTTGAAAACACGAAAATGTTAGTTCACGGGCATGTCCCTCGCCGTCGTAATGCTTGATTCGTTTGCGGGGTTGATCCGACATGTCGTTTAATCTCAGGATCGATTGAAGACACGACCTTGTCGAAGACTCCAGGATCGTGGCACCCATTTCTCAAATTGGAACCTCAATTGCCAGGCAGAGCCAGCAATTTCTGAGCAGCCATCGGCTATACTTGGGTGTGTGTTACACAACTGACGGTTTACCGCGGGTGCCACGATCTTGGAGTCTGCGACAAGGTCGTGCTGAATTTACTTTCCATCCCATTTCACAACCGATCTCTTCGCCGTCTCCATCAGCTTGCTGACCATTGAGTTCCTACTCAACAGACCAGTCGGGTACTCTCAAGATCGATTGAAGACACGACCTTGTCGAAGACTCCAAGATCGTGGCACCCATTTCTCAAATTAGAACCTCAATTGCCAGGCAGAGCCAGCAATTTCTGAGCAGCAGCTTCGGAAAACGACACATCGTTAAT
This sequence comes from uncultured Planctomycetaceae bacterium, assembly GCA_964609845.1. Taxonomy (GTDB): domain Bacteria; phylum Planctomycetota; class Planctomycetia; order Planctomycetales; family Planctomycetaceae; genus Schlesneria. The sequence goes on from CAZSTW010000012.1 coordinate 77,671, forward strand.
GTGACTGTCGAGTTCAATCATCTCGACGCTTCCATGCGTTGCCCGAATCCCATCGTATAACGCCTGCCGTGCAACCGGATGATCAAACGTCTTCCCCATCTGATCGATCGCCGAAACTCCCTTCAGCGGGATCATGATGCACGTCGGCCCGGTGGCTGCCGCGGCTTTGCGGCCGATTTCTTCTCCAAGTTTACGGTTCTCTTCAACCGTTGTCCGCATCAGCGTCACTGTCGGGTTGTGCTGGTAGAACTTGCGGTCTTTGAACTTCTCGGGGACCGTGTTGGGCGGGCCTAAGTTGGCCATGTCAAGGATGATTTAACCCACGAAAGGAGAGGGCAGCACTTCATTGCCCATCTATCCGCCGACGTCGCCAGTAGCCCGGCCGTCGACTCGTGTGTGCCATCGCGTAAACACCTATGGTTTCTGCGTCGAGCACTTTGAAGAAAAGTGCATATGGAAACTACTTGACTCGGATCCGACGAAATCCGCCACCTGCCTGTGGCAACGAATCGGGGTTCGCCAAGATTCGAGCGATGACCAGATCAACAGCCGACCGAAACCGATCGGCAAGATTCGGATCGATCCGGGAATAGTAGTGGCGTGCCAACTGATATTCGCGAATTGCTGAGTTCTGGAAACGAACATCCACTTCGCTTCCCTCTTAAGGCATGTCGCGAAGGACTGACCAGGAGACTGAACCCTCCATGCCCTCAGCTTCACGACGCTGGAGTTCGCGAAGCAGTTCTTCGTCGTCAATCTCTTCGCCTTCTTCATCCAGGGTGTCGAGAACTTCGACGATGATAGCGGCCTGATCCTGGCGCGAAAGCTTCTTGATTTCGTCAACCAGATTGCTGGCGGTCTTTTCCACGGTCAATTCTCCAAGGTTCCCAACGATATCTTCTGATGCCTGAAGCATCTGTCTCGCCTGAATGGAATTCTATCACTTCCTGATCAGATTCAGCAGCTTTTCGGCAATGGACTCTGCAAAAGTATCGTCATTGATGTGGTTGTCGAGTTCAACAAGCTCTACGTTCTCATGCGTCGCTCGAATGCCATCGTACAGGGCTAGTCGCGCAGCAGGATCGTCAAACGCCTTTCCCGGCTGATCAATGGCTGAGACTCCCTTCAGGGGGATCATAATGCACGTCGGCCCCGTGGCCGCGGCAGCCTTGCGGCCGATTTCTTCTCCCAGTTTGCGGTTCTCTTCGACCGTTGTGCGCATCAGCGTCACTGTCGGGTTGTGCTGATAAAACTTGCGGTCTTTGAACTTCTCGGGGACCGTGTTGGGTGGGCCGAAGTTGACCATGTCGAGAGCACCGACGGAGATGACTTGGGGGATGCCACGTTTGCCTGCGGCGGTCAGGCGGGTGGGGCCGGCGCTCAGGATGCCTCCGACGAGTTCATCCGCCAGTTCGGTTGTCGTGATGTCCAGGACTCCGGCGATCAGGCCGTCGGCGATCAGGCCTTCCATGGCTTCGCCTCCGTTGCCCGTCGCGTGAAAGACCAGGACTTCGTAACCGGCTGCTTCCAGGATCTTGCGGGCGTGTTCCACACAGGGGGTGGTCACCCCAAACATGCTCGCGGCGATTAACGGCTTGTCGTTTTGAACTGACGGAGATTTGCTCTGCAGGGTGACCATCCCGGCCATCGCGCGGGCTGCTTCGCCCAGGACCAGGCGGCTGATGCGGTTGATGCCGGCGATGTCAACCACGGCATTCAGCATCAGAATGTCTTTACCACCGACATAGGGCCGAGTCTGGCCTGAGGCGAGTGTGCTGACCATCAACTTGGGAAGACCCAGCGGCAACGATCGCATCGTCGTCGTGCCGATCGTTGTCCCGGCGGAACCGCCCATCGAGAGAACCCCTGCGACTTCTCCTCGGGCGTACGCGGCAGCGATCAGATTGGCGGCTCCGTTTGCGGCAGTCGTGACGGCGTGGCCGCGATCATTTCGATCTTTGACGTCGGCCAGTGATGTCCCTGCGGCGGCGAAGACTTGCTCGCGCGGGATGTCGGCGGAAATCGCGGGGGAACCGAGACACCCGGCGTCGACAACGCAGGTGGTCACTCCGTATTCGTGCAGCAGGTCGCGAACGAAAGCGATCTCACACCCCTTGGTGTCGAGTGTTCCAAGCAGGAAGACGTGCATTTTCTGAACCTTCTGATCCGCCACAAGCGTTCGGTGGATGTGGTTACCAAACGACTCATCCGCCGGAAGACCATGGCGTCCGATTTGAACAAAACCGTGGACTTGAAGTCGTCCCTCACAAGGTCAGATTACCCGCCATGCAGCCGCATGTCACTGAACTCGGTTGGGTGGCGGGGGCGCACTGGCTTTGCAGAAGCCCCCGAAATGGGATGCTTTCTGAAAGTGGGCTTCCCCAAAGCGGGTGTGCCTCCGCCACCCTGCTGGTTCCGATGGACGACGGGCGAAACGTATCTCTAGAAACCGGACGCTAACGCGTTCCGGCTGATCGATGTCTCGAAATTCACAGCTGGTTGGCGACAGCATCTGGCAATCACAGAGACAAAGATGTGGGTAAAATTGACTTCACCCTACGTTGAAAATGCGATTGCCTCGGATCACCCGACGGTGACGGTCGCGGTATTGGTCCCGGCGTCTTCTTTCACATCGATCGGAATTTCCAGGAACGATTGCAGAACATTGATGTGCGTGCGCGAATGTTCCGTCAGGCGAATCGTTCGAAATGAACTGCGACGCCGTTGCTGTGGTGCATCCGATTGCCAGGCACAAAGCCCCATGGGCAACAGCAGTTGATCGGCCAGATGAGGCCCCACCGGGACATTGGTCCTCAGGTAATCTCGCATCTCTTCAATAGCCCGCTTGACGACAACCTCGGCTTTGACACCATGTTCACCAAACCCGACAAACAATTCGGTGACATGTTCGGCAGCCAGTTGCACCAGGACAACATTCCCCGGCCCCTGCGCTTTCAGGTTTTCGCGCACCAGGCCGTCGTCATCCCACTGTGCGAGGCGAGCGAGTTCCTGAAGCTCTCGATCGGCAATGTGATCAGGAAGATTCGCGATCAGGACTCGCCCTTTTCTGGATTGGATTTCACCGCGCTCCAGCAAGTCAAAACCATTCAAACCGAAGTCATGGTCGCTGTTGCCGCTGGCTGGCTCGATTTCGACGACAAAGCGGCCTCCACCCGCCGGATAGAAGCCAGCTCGTTCCAGCGTCGCGGTGACTCTCGGCCCCAGGCGATTCACGAGAGGCAAATAGACCTGCTGCAGAAAATCAAAGGGGGGTGCCCAAGGGTTGTGGGTCCCCCCTTCGAGTATCAGCCGCGAGGGGCTTGCCGCAATCAGTAGAGGTGGCAGGACTGTCTGCAGGACGAGTGTTGCGCTCCCCGCCGTTCCGACTGCAAACCGGTACTCGCCCGCCTGTACCTGTCCCGGCTGAAATACCAGCGAAGGTGATCCAATCACATCACCTGTCACGGTCGCCTGGCAGATCTCTTGAGCGGCTCGGACTGCTGTCAGGTGCTGCCGCATCAGGCCTGGCTTTTCCCGTCCCGCACGGACACGCTCGATCGCAACCGGTCGCCCTGTCACCATGGCGAGTGCCAGCGAAGATCGGACAATCTGCCCGCCCCCTTCCCCTTGTGAACCGTCGATCTGCACTGAACTGGTAGACATCTCACTGACCTGCTTCTTGAAACTCTGGCACTGGACGACGGATTTGAGACGGGGCAAGCTCCGAAGGTTCGCGCTTGTCTTGTCCATCAGTCCTCGTTCCGATCAACGACCAGTCCGCCGACCGATTTCCGCGTCCAGCCATTTCGTTCGTGCGGCGACCCACGCTTTCATCTGCTTCAAATCCTCCGCGAATGTCAATTGGCCCGAGTTGGGTTCAATCGCCCCTTTCCAGCGGCGTTCGTTGCGCGTTGCAGCGGCACCCAGAGTCTGAGCGTTTTCATCGATCATGCGTGAGATGTTCTCGACCGAGAACTGTTTCTTTCGCAGTTCCTTCCAGCGCGCTGCATATTTCTGCTGATAGGTGCGATTGCCCAGCATTCTGTCAAACAGGTGGTTTGAGAGCCATTCCCGCGGTTCGACAATCGAGCCTTCCCAGTTGCGACCAAACGTCGCGTCATAGTCCCAGGGGACGAAAAAGAATCGCGGCTGCTGCATTGCCGCTGTCGGTGCGTCCCGGGCAATGATGAAATTCTTGTCGTTGCCGTCCATGTTACTGGTCAACAACAACAGCAGGTGGAAGTCGATGGCAAAGTCCACATCGACGCGCGTTGCGATACCGGTCTTGGCATCGAAGAACTTACTGTCCGGGGCCTGGCTGACGAAATGATTCAATTCTTCCAGCGGGCTCCAGTACTCAAGCTCCTCAGGCTCGGGTTCGTGCTGCTCATACGCCCCGTGCCCAAGCTGTCGAAAATCCGCCCCGTGGTCGATCGCTTTGTAGATGACCGCGTGACGACTGTTGCTGCGGTTGAATCGCTGAAGTTCGAGCAGTGATCGCTCCACACGTTCCATCAACAGGTACACGCCGTGATAACGGCCATTCAGCTTGACCTCGACAAACCGGCTGGACGAGGCGAAGCGTCTGGCCCCGTCGACGGACAGCGACTGAAACAGGTCGTAAGCGAGCTTGTGGCGCATCATCGAGCAGTCGACAAATGCCGCATTGAGTATCCAGTCGCGATCCTTCTGCAGGCCTAACCAGCGAATTTGTTCATCCAGCTTGAATGCGAACGATTTCTTCTCATAGCCCTGCGATGATGCTCCGCGAAATCGGATTTGGCCACGCAGCAGGTCGCTGTTTCCGTCCTTGATCTCTTTCGGCGAGACCATTCGGACGGTGCAGGGGACACGCGGTTCGGAACCGATTTCCTTAGTCGTCTGAATTTCCAGGACGGGAAGGTTCGACTCCGCACCGATCCCTGTCGCCGCAGCAAAACAGGCAAAGCAGAGAATGAAAATACGAAATCGATTCATGAGCGAATGGCTATCCAGGTGAACAGGACCATGGACGGATCGTCGACCCGGTTGCAGTCGAGTGAGGATAACATCACCATTCGATCGCGTCAGGCCATGAATCGCTGGATCGGGCCTGTTTGATCCAACTTGAATTTGTTCAAACCGAGATCAAGATCACCGTAGTGCTTGATCGGATTGCCGTAAGCATTGAGAATCGTGGTGAACCAGTTGCCAATCGTCTTATGTCCTTCATGGCCCCAGTAGGGGAGACGGACATACCGGCCTGCGATATTGAGCTTGGCGTTTCTGCCTGACAGAACCAGATACGGCCATTCGATACCCGTACCGTGATGAGTCTCGCCATTGTCGGGGAAGTAAAACAGCATTGTGTTATCGAACATCGTGCCGTTCCCTTCAGGAACACTTTTCAGCTTGCGGACAATCGTATCGATCAGCGCCATGTGACAAACGCGGATGTTTTCCCGTACCTCTTCGGCTTTGAGTTTGCCAGCACCTTTCCCGTGCCCGACATCGTGCAGGTTGATTTTTTCGGATTCGAGTCCGGGAACACCTGTGTAGAGCGTACCGAGTTCATCAACCGTGAACGTGACGACGTTGGTCATGCCCGAGATCAGCGTGGATAACAGAATCTGGGTATGGCCGATCTGACAATCGATGGTCGACAGATCATCCGCGAAATACTTGCTCTCCAGCTTTGGCACGTTCTTTCCGATGACGTCGCCCATTGATTCCAGCTTGTTGTTTCGCTGGCGAATATCCTCCATCGCCTCGGCATAATTCTTGACCTTGGCCAGTTCGAGGCCCGCCAGATGCTGACTGAGCGAGGATTGCTTGCTGGACGTGAACTCAAGCACCTTGCGTTCCAGTTCGTACCGGATCTGGTCGGCTTTGTTGCTCGACACGGACTTGAACAGTTCATTGATCGCGACCCTGGGAGACCCGAATGCATAGTTGGGTTGCTGAGGTCCGCGGGCTGAGAATCCCTTTTCAATCCCGTGAATGTTGCCGCGTGCATTGCCACCATCAATCGGGAAGCAGGCGAGTTCGATATGTTCCAGAGGGGATGGAAAAAGCTTCGCCAGTTCAAAATCGACAGTCGCCCACTTGATGGAACTCAATCGTTCATTCGCCGCGTAAACTCCCAGGCAGGACTGCCACGAATGATGTCCGTTCGTACACATCTTGCCCGACAATCCCTGCAGAATTGTCAGATGCTGTTTATGGTCGTTCAGGACACTCATCCATTGCGGCAAATCGTGTTTGGCGAGATCGACTTCAAACGCCTCTTTCCGCGCCTCTTTCTCCATCTCTGGCTTGCTCAGGCTGGGGGGCACCATCACGCTGGGAAACAGGCCGTTGCCCTTATGCATGAAGATGAAACGCATTGGCGGTTTGCTCTGGTCTGCGGCCGCAAATGCATCCGGCAGGCGGGAAGAAAGAATCGCCGCACCGGTTCCCCATGCTGTCGTCTTCAGAAAGTCTCTTCTGGATTTCATGGTCTCACCTGAACTACCGCGATTTGCGGTACATGAAGGAATCGGACGTCAACAGGGAAACGATGACGGCTTTGAAGCTGCCGCCACTTTCCACATAGGCTTTATCGGCAGCGATCAGGGTCTGCGAATCGGACAGCATTTCATTTCGTCCCATGTAGAATCGAAACGCATGCCGGATGATCGACTGTCGCACTCGGTCCGATCTGGCCAGACGATCGATCATCACCAGGGCATCCGTCACCGGGCCGTCGAGTTTCGAATCACCTGTCCCTTTGAGAACGCCTTCGGTGCTGACGGTCCTGGTCTTGTAGGTTTCCGCCTCGTTCTTTCGACTCGCTCGAGCAATCAGGTTCTCGGGATTCTCCAGAGGTTCCTCAGTGCGATAACGTCCGAAGTCATCATAAAACTCAAAGGGATAACCCAGCGGATTCATGTGCTGGTGACACTTCCAGCATGTCGCATTCACCGGACCCGTGACAGATTCGACTCGCTCGCGGAAAGTCATGTGCGGATCCTCGGGAACCTTGGCGTCCACCGTAATCGGTACATCCGGAACTCGACCAGCCAGCAGTTTCTCCTGAATCCACCTTCCGCGACGAACGGGATCGGTATGGAAGTTGGAGGAATGGGCAATCAACCAGGCCGGATGAGTCAGGATCCCTTTGCGATTGGCAATCCGGAAGGGCTGAATCACCTGATAATCCAGGTTGTCATCGTCACCGTAGCGGCCATTGACCCCTGGCGTGGCAGGCAGGCTGTAGGATTGGGAATACCGGAAGTGATTGCCATGTGCCCAGGGGAACGTCGTGAACGGTGTATTCCCCTTTCCGAAGGTGTAGGTGAAATGCTCCATGACCCGGGGCAGGCCGTTGGAGTGCGGACCCTTGCCGAGATCAATGTTATGCTTCTTTAAGAATTCCTGATGCTCGGCAAAGACTTTCTCGGGATTGTTCCGCCAGTCTGTCTCTTTCAGTGTTTCGTAAACTTCGCGCCAACCAGCGATGATTTTCGTACCCTTCTCGTTATCGACGTTGTGGTACATGAAGAACTGGTCTGACGTCAGCAGGTTCTCGAACACGTTCTTGTCGTGCGACAAATGCATTGCGACAACTCGATCCGCTTCGCGGATCAGGCTGCCGGGGGTGGCACTGCTTCCGCGGCCCGGGTTCTGGTAGTAGCCACCGCTGCGAGCGCTGTCCTTGAAGACTTTCAGGGCATTGGGATATCCAAAGAATTCTCGAAAGAAGCGGATGATTTTGGGGTGCGACACCACCGTGGAATCATTGATGACAGGATCAATCTGTCCTTTGAAGTAATTCTGCTCGTCAAGCAGTCGCAGCACTTCCCGCCGGTAATCGTCACGGCTGTTGAGTCGTCCTTCGGCCGCAGCCTTGACCAGTAGCGGGTCGGGCCCCCAGTCCCCCAGAGCATACGCAATCGCGTAACTGGCCTCACGGGGAGAAAGCATTCTTCGACCGTCGGCATCCTCGGGCCCGTCACCAAACTCGAGACGATAAAGGAATTCAGACTCCAGCAGGACGGCCACCAGCATCTGACGCAGTCCCTCGGTATTACCGGCGACTTCAATCGCGGAACGGGTCAGCTCCAGATACTTCGCCAGTTCCGCATCATCCGCAGGACGCTGTAACACAATTCCAAACTGAGCCTGAATGGCAACTTTCAACGCATCGTCTGAGGGTTGAGAGGCATTGAGGATGATCGCCTCAAACGCTGCTGGTGTCGGTGGAGAAAACCGGTCGGCGCGATTCTCGAAAAAATCGGCTTTGAAGTCTCCGTTTTTGACGCGAGCGGACCGGATCTGCTTGTGTGACAACCATTGTGCATTGTTGAGCATGACCAGCAGGTGTCCGCCGTCGAGCGGAGTGATAGTGTAGTCACGAATTCCCGAGCGATCCGGCAGTACAAACGGATTCGTGACTCCGTAAAGATTGGTGTATCGGCTGTGAGGCTCACTCTTGAGGCGGAAGATTTCGATGATCCGTCCCATGAAGATCTGCGGGCTGACGAGCCAGCGCCGTGCGGGCGTATAGGGCGCGTCTTTGATTTCGCCGCTGAAGAGTTTGTGGTGATCTACCGAGTTACCGTAGTCCGGGTAACGCAGCTTGTCTTCGATCAGTGGTGCATTCGATTTCACAAGTTCGCTGCGCACCCAATCGGCGAGCAGGTTGCGTTCCGTCGGATCGGGCTGTTTCTCATCCTGTGGCGGCATCTGGCTGAAGTGGATCTGCTCCTGAAGCTTGTTGAGCAGATCCAGCCTCACCTTTGCGTCCAGAGATGCGAAGGTATCCAGCCGGACATCCCCTTCACTTTTCTGATCGCTGTGGCAGTCGTAGCAATATTTGCTCAGCAGATGCTGTACCGGCTGAGGGGCGGTCAGTGGCGGGGCATCACCCCCTTCTGCTGCAGCAAGGGGGACGACGAACGCACTGATCACCAGACAGACGAAGTACTTCATGGCGTTACAAACAGCGATGCGTTGGTAGTCCACATCACTATTTTGTCTCCTTCAATAGCTCCACCATCGCCTGCCCCATCGCTTCGCCGACGTTCATATACGTTTCGGCATTGCCATTGTAATGGCTGTTTCCGCTTCCACCGAGTGACAAGGGGTTGGTATAGACGGTCGCCACATTCCCTTTGAATTCTGGATACTTGCCGCTGGCTCCGTCAACGGCGAGTTGAGCATTGAGGATCTTCCCGCCATTCCCTTCGCTCCCTTTTGTCGCTTCACCCAGCGTGGCCAGGACGAACTTGGCGCCAGGGGCATTAAAATCCTTGCGTAAGTGATGAATGAACCGAACCAGGTTCTGCTCGTACTTGGCAGCATGCCCGGCGTTGCCACCATCTTTTTCACCCTGCCAGAAGAAGAAGCCTGCGACTTCGTATCCCTTGGCGTCGGGGTAGTATTTGTCGAGTTCCGAAAGGACCTTTTTTGCATTGGCGGTGTCATCGTCGTACTGCTTGCCGGCATACCAGTCGATGGGCTTACCATTCTTATCCAGCCAGGGGCCTGGTTCGGTCGCGATCCCCTTCGCGGCATCGACCGCCCACGAATCCGGTCGGTCCTTATAGCCTGCGTAGACCTTCCCTTCGAACTCGTACCGCTCACTCCCCGGCGGCAGCAGATCCCAGCCGAGGCTCCGGTTACCAATGCAGCTCTTGAGAATCATGACGGGGGCATCAACCGCATTTCCAACGGCATGACCGATTCCGTATTCAGGCCCCAGGTTGCCCCCCTTGATGGTCATCCATTCGTTATTGAAGAGTTGCATACCACCCCCGCGTCCTACCATGACGCGGACAAAGCGGACGTCTTTCCGCTCGGTCCATTTTCCCTCGTCATCGATCAGGTACGAATACTTCTTCTTGTTCTTGACGGCATTCTCAAGCGATCCCTCGCCCCCCGCGACTTTACCCAGACCAACCATGTTGGATTGCCCCAGCAGAATGAAAACCTGAACCGGCTTGGTCATGTCCGCCGGTTTGCCATCGGGTCTGGGAATCTGCGGTTTGGTGTCGTCTGCCGCCGACGCAGCCTGAGTGGTCCAAATGGCCGCGGCGGACAACAGTGTCAGAACCGCGAGTGATGACTTCCAGTTCATGTCGCTGACTCCATGGTTGCAGGTTTGAGTTCGAAATTGTGATGTGCGTCAAGGTTCAGATTGTGAGGCATCAAGTCAGAATTTCACGCGGCTATTCTATCTTCAATGAATGAGTGACTCTTGGCCCAGAATGGTGTCGAATTGCGAATCCGCGCACAGAATTCGAAGAATTCAGTGTCGCCGCCCCGAATCTCGCAATTGTCCCACTGTGCGAGTGCCACTGTACGGCTGCTTTGAGCCGTGCAGTACAGAGTGTCAACCAGACGTTGATTGCAAAGGACCCATCAGCCGGAACGCTCCAGTGGGGGCCGGGACTGGAGCGTCTTCGCGAAGTCCCGGAATGTTCGCTCCACACGAAGACCGGGCCTTCCTTCGCAAAGCCTCAGTCCAGTCCCGGCCA
>CAZSTW010000013.1:0-22474 GCA_964609845.1 uncultured Planctomycetaceae bacterium
CGAATTCCGCGATAACATCGATCACTGCGACAACACCTGCGACGTTCAAGGATTTGATGGCCGTGGTGAATACTCCGAGTGATTCGCCGGGCGATCGATTGCGATGGGACATCTTTTGCAAAGTCGTCGATAACTTTGGTGACATCGGTGTCTGCTGGAGGCTCGCTCGGCAACTCGCCAGCGAGCATTCGGCCATGGTTCGACTCTGGGTTGACGATCTGGATCGATTGCGGAATCTCTGTCCGACGTTCACATCACAAACTGGTTTCCAACGCGTCGAAGCGATCGACGTTTGCCAGTGGCCAATGCGGTTCCCAGGCATCGAACCAGATCTGGTTGCGGATGTCGTCATCGAAGCGTTCGGCTGTGACCTGCCGACAAATTACATTGCTGCGATGAATCGGCGTCGGGTTGCTCCCGTCTGGATCAACTTGGAATATCTGAGTGCCGAAGACTGGGTTGACGATTGCCACGGCCTTACCTCTCCTCAGGCACATTCATCGCTGAAAAAGCGTTTCTATTTTCCCGGATTCACGCCGCGGACGGGCGGATTGCTGCGGGAAAAGAGGCTCTTCGAGGAACGCGAAGCTTTCAACGAACGGGCTCGGATTGAATTCTGGAAATCACTCGGAATCATCGCTCCTGCGGCTGAAGAACAGAGGATTTCGCTGTTCTGCTACGAAAACCCGGCTCTACCGGATTTGTTGAGCGAATGGGCCGCAGGCAACAGGCAGATTGGCCTGCTGGTCACGCCGGGGTTCGCGAACCGGCAGGTTGCGACCTGGCTGGGTGAACCGCTTCCAGAAGGCAAGTTCCTGCAGCGAGGCTCGCTGACAACCTATGGAATTCCGTTTCTATCGCAGTCGCAATATGACCGGCTGCTGTGGGCCTGCGATGTCAATTTTGTCCGAGGCGAAGATTCATTTGTTCGCGCTCAGTGGGCTCAGCAGCCATTTGTCTGGCAGATCTATCCTCAGGCTGAGCAGGCTCATTTTGCCAAATTAGACGCATTTTTGAACCGCTATCTGAATTCGTTCCCTGATCCCCAGGGTATTCGAGAATGCTTTTTGGCGTGGAATGGCCGGGGGAAAGTGGCAGAATCCTGGCGGAAATTCGCCGAAAATCAAAAGTTGCTCGGCCAACATGGCAAAGTTTGGGCTCGCCAACTTGACCAGACAGGCGATCTCGCCAACAATCTGGGTCGCTTTGTGCGCGGGAACTGAGGAGATTCCCCTTGTTAGTAGGGAAGCTCCTTCGAGTTGCGGAGCAATTCGACGACGCAGGTTCACGGTTGGCAGGTGCGGGATTTTACCTTTGGCAGTCAAATTGGAAAGCGTGTTATGAGCGTCAAGATCGCCGGCGAGCTTCAGTCGGGGAATGTGATCATCGTTGAGAATTCTCCCGTGGTTGTGCTGAAGGCGCAATACAATAAGTCCGGCCGAAACGCGGCCGTGGTCAAGGTCCGAGCGAAGAACCTGATGACCAACCGAATTTCGGAACTGATTTTCAAGGCCGACGAAAAGCTTGAAGGTGTGATGCTCGAGCGCAAGGAATGTACCTATTCCTACTACGCCGCTCCCAACCATGTCTTCGTCGACGCAGAATTCAATCAATACGAAATCGATGAAGAGAGCCTGTCCGATATTACGAAGTTCCTGACGTCCGATATGACCGACGTCTGCGAAGTCACCTTCTATGAAGGCCGTTCGATTTCGGTCGTGTTGCCGAAGACCATCATTCGGGAAGTGGAATACACGGAACCCGTGGCACGTGGCGACACGTCAGGCAAGATCACCAAGTCGGCAATTCTGAAGGAAACCAAGCACGAACTGCAGGTTTCCGCATTCGTCGAAATTGGTGACAAGATCGAAATCGACACCGAAACGGGCGAGTTCAAACGTCGCTGCACGTGATCCGTTACCATTCGTGGACGGTGACTAATTAATGATGACTGAGATTGGGGCGGGCTTCCGCCCCAAAATCCTTTTCCTGGCTCCACACGGAAGTTCATTGATCGATCGAGTTCAGCGGAGTTCGGATCCGTTCCGAATCCGATTTCAACTGACCGCAGGCGGCCATGATGTCTTCGCCGCGAGTCGCCCGGATGGCCGCGGAATATCCCGCAGCGTTGACGATCCTACTGAATGACTGAATGCGCGTGATCGGCGATGACTGGTACCCGGCCCCCGGCCATGGATTCCAGGGGATCAGGTTCACCTTGGCGTGGATCCCATCCAGTAGTCGCGTCAGTTCCCGTGCATCCGCATCGGAGTCATTGATGCCATCGAGCATCACATATTCGAACGTGATGCGACGCGCATTGCTCGCAGCAGGGTACTCGCGGCACGCCTGGAGCAATTCCCGGATCGGATATTTTTTATTGAGCGGCACCAGTTCGTCTCGCAAATCGTCGCGAACCGCGTGCAGGCTGATCGCCAGGTTCACTCCCAGTTCGTGACCGACCCGATGAATCATGGGAACGACGCCTGCCGTCGAAAGCATGATCCGCCGGCGTGAAATGGCAAATCCTTCGCCATCCATCAAAATGGTCAATGCTTTGGCAACATTTTCATAGTTGAAAAGCGGTTCTCCCATTCCCATCAGCACCAGATTTGTCACCAGGCACGCCTGCCGCGGTTGGTTCCATTCAGATAACCGATCCCGAGCCACCAACCCCTGAGATACGATTTCGCCCGCAGTCAAGTTGCGGACCAGCGGCATTGTCCCTGTGTGACAGAATGAGCAGGAGAGCGTACATCCAACCTGTGACGAAACACAAAGGGCGCCTCGATCCTGCTCAGGAATCAGGACTGTTTCGATCCGTTGACCGCCGGGAAACTGCAGCAGCCATTTATGGGTGTTATCAAGTGACTTCAGGTCGCGAACAACCTGAGGCCGACTGATAAGAAAATGCGTTTCCAGAACAGCACGGCGTGCTTTTGAAAGAGAACTCAAACCTGAAAAATCGGTCCCCCCGCGCACGTAAACCCAATTCCAGACAGGCTTGATCAGCGACGGTTCCAATCTACGCTCAGCAAACCTTGCCGCCAGTTCCTGTCGCGTCAATCCGACGATGTCAGTTCTGGAGTTGATTTCGTCCATTCGCTGTTCTTGATCTTGTCGTCGCTGTGCGACAGTCAGTTTTTCACTCGCAGTGCATCGTACCGTAATTCACTTGAAATTCAGCAGGCAGAACAATGTGGGGCAGAACGATGAAGAATCATGCAGAAGTTCTCATCCATCAATCTGCCCACGTTTTGGCTTTCATTGAAAAAAGACGTGCGATCGGCGCGGGTCTCCTGACCCCGCCGAAACCCGGACCGCAGGTCTCCACTTCGCGATTCACTGCGATCGGCGATCGGCGCGCGTCTCCCGACCGTCTCTTGACCCGCCGAAACCCCGGACCGAAGGTCTCCACTGCGCTTTTCACCCAAAAGTAACAACCAATCTCTTCAAAACACCATCTACCAACAGTTGCCCGCAGGGGCTGACACCGTTATCGTTCCCCATCGGATTGACTATGATGACACGACTGTTCCAGAACGGGAATCGGTGCCTAGTGTTTTCTCCGCCTGTCCCGTTACTGGAAAGTCACTGTCCGACGTCGGCTTTCGTAAAGTCGTGTCACCAAATACTATAGACTTTGATCGTTTTGAGGAGCAGTCGCGTGACGGAGCGAGTTGTCATTATCGGTTCAGGCCCCGCCGGATGGGCCGCCGCCATTTACGCCGCACGAGCCAATCTGCAGCCACTCGTGTTTGAAGGGGCCTTGACCTCGGAAAATCACGCTCAGGGAACGCTACCACTCGGTCAATTGAATCTCACCACGGAAGTCGAAAATTATCCAGGTTTTCCGCACGGTGACCTGACTGGTTTTCTGGCGAGTGCCTTGCCGGAAGAGAGCCTGGCGGCCGTTCCCGAGTTTGACGATCCGGCCCTGACGGGACCACGGCTGATGCACCTGATGCGTCAACAGGCCAAAAACTTTGGGACGCGAGTCATCACGGACGATGTTGTGGAAGTCGATCTCTCGTCACGTCCATTCAAGCTGAAATCGCTTGAGGGCGAAGTTACTGAAGCTCACTCGCTGATCATCGCTACAGGTGCTCGCGCGAACTACCTTGGTCTCCCTTCGGAAGACAAATACAAGAACTTCGGTGTATCGGCCTGTGCGGTTTGCGACGGCGCGTTGCCCCGATTTCGAAATAAGCCACTGGTCGTTGTCGGCGGTGGCGACAGTGCGATGGAAGAAGCCAGCTATCTCACCAAGTTTGCATCGACTGTTTACCTCGTTCACCGTCGTGGTGAGTTTCGTGCCAGCAAGATCATGGCACAGCGTGTCATTGAAAACCCCAAGATCAACGTCAAGTGGTTTTCTGCGGTCGAAGAAGTTCTCGGGGATGACAAGCAAGGGGTCACGGGCGTCCGGCTGAAAAATCTTCAGACAGGTGCGGTCGAGGAATTGCCTGCATCAGGGATGTTCTGCGCGATTGGCCACACTCCCAACACAGACTTCCTGAAGGGACAGGTCAAGACGGACGAAAAGGGGTACATCGTCTATTCCAAGCATTTCCGGACTGACACCAGTGTGGAAGGTGTGTTCGCGGCGGGCGATGTGGCAGACAGCTATTACCGTCAGGCAATCACATCCTCGGGCACAGGCTGTATGGCGGCTCTGGATGCGGAGCGTTGGCTGGCCGTCCAGGGTGTCCATTAATCATTTTTGATCCTTAGCAGGACGGGTCTTCAGCCTGTCGTTTCCCTGACAAATCCTTCTGGGCCGGTTGATAACCGTTCCTAATTTTGAAGAGATCGTTCACGCACCATGTTGAGTCAAGAAGGCTGTCTTGCCAGACGATTGCGACTGTGGAACTCTGTTCCCGCCGACTGTGAATGGTTGCTGATTGCTGATCCGCGCCATGTCCTCTACCTGTCAAACTTCTGGATTCATCCCCAGACGTTTTCTGCCGGGGAACGGGCTTGGCTGCTCCTCGAACGTGATGGCAAGGCGACGTTGCTGGGCGACAATTTTGCCCTGCGATCTCGTGCGGCCGATCCGTTCGTCGACGACGAAGTGATGGTGAAGTGGTACGACCATCAGCATTCGGTCATCAACCGTGATCATGCCCTGCTGAAAGCGGCTGAGATGATTTCCAGTCGTCTCTACGGTCGCAGTGGTGCCGTCGAAGCGGAATGGCTCCCTGTCGGTGCCTTTGAACTGCTCGGATTGGACCACGAACGTCATTCCGTTCGTCGTGAAGCCTCAGATCTCGGCAAGCCAGGCTCCGTCGATCTGGGGACAACGCTTCGTTCTCTGCGTCGTCAGAAGCATCCGGATGAAATTGCAGTCCTGAGCGAGTGTATGCGGGCGGGTGAAGCGGGGATGATCCGACTGCGGGAAATCATTCGTCCCGGGATCACCGAATTCGAAATCTTCCGTGCAGTTCAGGATGCCGCACTGGCGGCGGCTGGTCGGCCAGCCTTTATCTACGGAGATTTCCGGGCGGCCAGTGCATCACGGCCGAAGGTGGGGGGACTGCCAACCAATCACGCCCTTCAGCCCGGCGAAATGTTTACCCTCGACTACTCCGTCGTTCTGGAAGGATATCGATCCGACTTCACCAATTGCCTGACGGTCGGTCCCCCCAACGCAGATCAACAGCGTCTGTACGATTTGGTTTCGGCGGCTCAGCGTGGTGGTGAAGCGGTCCTCAAAGCAGGGACGAAAGCCCGCGATGTCTTCCATGCCGTAAACCAGCCGATTCTGGAAGCGGGACTGGCTGACAAATTCGCTCATCATGCCGGACACGGCATCGGTCTGGCACATCCTGAAGCCCCGATCCTGGTTCCTCAAAGCGACGATGTTCTGCTCGCAGGCGATGTCGTGACACTCGAACCCGGACTGTACGTCGAAGGAATCGGCGGCATTCGCATCGAGCATAACTATCTGATTACCGACGGCGGCTACGAACGCCTCAGCAACCACGTCATCTCCCTTTTTTAGTTCGAACTGCCGCTCGGAACTGTGAAGCCGCTCACGTTGTTTGCTTCCGGAAGGAGCGATATGGGGATGAGTGATGTCGGCTTGGTTTCGACGGTTGTCGCGGTTTTCAATTTTCCGGGAAGTCTGTTGTCCAAATGAAGCAAGTTGACTGGAGCTATCACCGCAACGGTTGCAAGACCTGCGGTAAAACGGTCGCGTTTTTGACGGACCATCAAATCGATGTCGCAAAGCAAGAGGACGCTCGCAAAGTTCCACTGGTGGAAGCCGACGCATTAAAACTGGTCGGCCAAGTCAATGACTTGTATGTCACTCGCGGCACAAAGGTGATTCACATCGATCTGAAGTCCGCGCGACCTGACGATGAAGCATTATTGGGCTTGCTGATTGGTCCCAGCGGCAAGTTGCGGGCTCCCACCTTGAAGATTGGCAAGACCATGATCGTCGGGTTCGACCAGGCCACCTACGACAAAGTGTTTCAGTAGCCTGCTATTGCCCGAATCGTAGCTCCACATCCGCGATTTCAAACGGGGCGAAGTCGATGACGACGGCATCCCCTTCAAGCGTCAGTTCCGACAGCGTCTTCCCCTGGAAGTCACGTTTTCGCGCATAAATCGGCTGACGATACGTCTTCAGTCGAGCTTGTTTCACTAGTCCCTCCGTCTCCAGCAGCCGAACAGCGAAGCCCGCTCCTGCGGGGATCGGCATGGTGTCACAATCGCCTGTCGCCAGCGAATCGTTCGCGGCGTCAAACTTGTCGAGGACGCGAGTTAACTGAACGTTGCGGCTGTCGAGATGGAAGAACCAGCCGCTGGTTCCCATTCGTGGTGGACCTGATTCGGTCGGAATCACGGCAGGTGGAGTCATCGCATTCCAGGCAGCTTCCAGCGGAAATGCCGCATCGACTGCGATCGTGAATTTGAAGCGGCGGCGCGTTTCGCCCGCGACAACCAGCAGCGAATCGACCATGTGCGGTCCTGTCTTGCGATGAAACGGAAGTCCGTGCGGAACAATCGTCAGCCGCTCCGTTTCACTCGCTGATTCGATGTAGTCGGATGTCTCAAATCGCTCACTGCCGAATCCTTGAGCCGTGTGGAAAATGCTTCGCGTGACGGCCGCAGTACTGTCGCTCCAGGCAAACCTCGCGGCGAAGTAGTTGTTCCACGGATCACCATCCGGGACCTTCATTTCACTCAATTCCAGGTCGATTTCCACGATCGGCCGGGCTCGCCAGACTCGAATGGTTTGCCGGAACGTCGCCAGTTTTTCTCCGTTGAGTTGATCGATGATCTGCCCGTGGGTTGTGATCTCTCCTCGCACGGGTGTTCGTGAGGTGATCTCAAGACCCTGACACCGCATTTCGGCATATTGCGACTTGTAAGCGTCGTCCCCGGTTCCGATGGTCCGTTCCCGTGGAAAGCGAAACGACACCTGCTCACTCAGTCGCTTCGCCCGCTGGTCATGCAGACGGATGTGTCCGAGCCCACCGGTTTGCTGGTTAATCACGACTTCAAACCATTCATTTCGCAGCACCCCCTCTTCAATGATCGGCATCCGAGGAATCGCGGGCGGGGCCGCACGTCCATCTTCGGGAATCCAGACGAATCCTGCTGCGGGAAGCTCCACAATGACCACGGAGTTTTCCGGGTGCGTTGTGTCGACGTGTGCCCCCTTGATGGGGCCAGTGACCGCAGGATGCGACTTCAGGCCGGGAAGAGGAATACAGACCCGGCGCGTGAACGAAAGCGAATTGATGATCAAAAACCCTTTTTGGCTTCCGGCACCGTGCATGACCAGACGTGACAGTTCCCGAGGCCAGGTCTTTTCAATTTCCCCGAGTAAGGTGTCAGCCTGTGTGATCGCTGCCGATTCGGCGTCGGGGGCTGCCGCTTCGAGCGTTTGCTTGGCCTGCTGAGTTTCAGGGCCTTCGACTGGCCGATTGAGCATCGCCTGTGAGAGATTCCGGCACCAGAGTGATGCTTCAAGTCGTCGGCAACGCAATGTGTGATCGGCAAACCGGCTGATCGGATTGGCGTCTCGACGTGCGACGTATTGGATCAGGTACGGCGGGAAATATTCGTACGATTTGTAGGTGCAGAAGTGCCCTGGTTGTTCGGTCGATTCGAAGAAACGCTGCAGAGTCACAAACCGTCCCAGGACGGGGGCATATTTCTGCGAACGACGCAGATCTTCGTACCAGGGGGCCGAGACATCCGGCCAGCGGGCAAAGATCAACCCCGCCACCTGATCGTGATCCATGGATTCTGACATCCGCACTGGAAATCGGAGATAGCTGGAGGCGCTGTCGGCGGCGAGCGGAATTCGGCTGAGAGCATCGACGATGGATTCATCACAGCCGCGCCATCGCAACTTCGTATATTCGTGGTCCGGGTAAATCCCGTCATCGAGCACCACATGCAGTGCTGCCTTGATACCGAGCTTCAGAAGAATCTGCGGCATCAGAGTACTCAGGCCATATTTGCGTCGGCCCCAGACTGCGGGAACTTCTCCCACCAGATCTCGCCAGTGCTGGCATCCCGTCTGAAATTGAGCGAGCACGGATTCCAGTGGCAGAATCGGCAAAGGCGTCTCGCGTTCCTCCCCGCCGATGATGCAGGCTCTTTTTGCCTGGCAGGCGGCAGCCAATGCGTCGCGGATTGCCGGGGTCTTGTCGCACAAGGTCTGCATGTCGGTGGCCGTTGCCAGCAGACTCATCGGCACGTCCCGGCCAAGCTCTTCGATCAATCGATCAGCGGGCAGATCGTTAAAGGTCAGGCAGAGGTCGATGAGATAGCATTCGACAGGGTAAAATCGCTCGCGGGCTTCGAGGAGCAATTCGAAGCAGCCCCGTAAATGGGTCTCGGCAGTTTCGATATCGTCGGCGACAGCAGCGCGTGCTGCGGCAATCGCCTTCTGGTGCAGGCGCCCTTCGTCGACATTGCTGAAGTTGCGCATGTGCCGCGACAGCAATTCGACCTGCAGCCAGCAGAAGCCGAGGGAGTAAAAGTCGGCGACCAGTTCCGGTGCGACGGGACAAGGTTCTGGCAGTACCATCAAGGCGGCCGTTTCCATTTCGGTCCGGTCATGGAATCCGGAAATAACGGTGGCACCGGTCGTGCGGGTTTCTTCAATCCAGTTGTGTGGTAGCCAGTCGTCACAGACCGTTGGGACAAAGATCAGTTGAGTCGAATTGGCGGCCGTCGGTTCGTCGGCCCGACGCCAGCGCGGCAGGGTTTCGGCGGCGGCAAGTAAAGCGGGATGCCAGGCGACGGAAAACGAATTGAGCAGGCTGGCCGCAGGGAGATCCGTCTGTTCGGTCGGGAAATCTTCCAGGCTGTGGCTGGGAATCAGGATTACGATGTCTTGCAGGCTCATAGGATCCAGGGATTCTTCGGGAGGGAAGGCGATCAACGCAAGTCAACGGGCAGGGATTCGATAGTGTACCAGTCCGCCCCGCCGGTACGGATGTCAGGATACCTCGCGGGAGGGGGAAATTGTTCGCTGGAATTCGCAATCATGTAGTGGAGCGGCGGGGCTGGCAACGATGATGATAACGCCACGAGCATGCTTGCGGGTTCGCCATGAGATCTGAATTTCTGAAAGGTATCAGCCGGAACGTACTGGCGTCCGGTTCGAATTTTCAACCGTACAAGCCCGTCAAGTGCGTAAGTATTAGCGGTGGATGAACGAGAATTTTGGACATTTGTCGTTTTTTTGGAACTTTCCCTGTAACGCTACGTCGTACTGATGGCGGGCCGGGAATCAGAGAAGTTCTGAGAGTATGACCTGTGGCCAGTTGACATGGCGTTAAGCCGCAAGTATAGCTTGGTGTTACGAAATGGAATGCTGGTTCGGGGCTGCGGTTCGCCGGTACGAGAGACGCATGAATCACTTCAAAAAGTCGAGCGAATTCCTGCCGCGGCAGTTCACATCGCGGAATTTCAGACTGATCAATCAAATGTAAGGTACTTCCCGCGGGTTTCTGTGGCAGAAGTGATTTTATTATTTCCGGTTGCGGCAAATTTGGTGACGGTTTCCACCGGGTTATCAGGGGTTCACGATCATGGCAGACGCTCAATCGGCATGGGGCATTGAGATTGGTCAAGCGGGTCTGAAAGCCATCAAGCTGCGATACGCCGAAGCGGCTCAGCAGGTCGTGGCTGTCGCATTTGACTATGTTCCCCACCCCAAGCTGCTCAGTCAGCCGGATGCCGTGCCTGACGAACTGATCCGCCAGGCTCTGGACACATTCCTGTCTCGCAATCCTGTCGCTGGCGATCTGGTTTCGATCAGCCTGCCTGGCCAGACAGCGTTGGCGAAGTTCATTCAATTGCCGCCGGTTGAGTCGAGCCGCGTCAAAGAAATCGTCAAGTACGAAGCCCGGCAGCAGATCCCGTTTGCGTTGGAAGAAGTGATCTGGGACTTCCAGACGCTGGGTGGCGGAGTTGAAGAAAGCGGATTCGTACTCGATGGTGAAGTGGGTCTGTTTGCGATGAAACGCGAACAGGTTCAGCACCATATGGCTCCGTTCCTCGCGAAAAAGGTCGAGATTGAAGTTGTCCAGATCGCTCCGCTGGCGCTTTACAACTTCCTCTGTTACGACCGTATGGGTGTTCGTCTGGGGACTCCACGCAACGACGAAGAAGACTATTCGGTCGTGGTTGATATGGGCTGCGACAACACCACGTTGATGGTGACCAACGGCAAGAAGATCTGGATTCGAAACATGCCTGTGGGGGGGAATCATTTCACCCGAGCCCTGACCAAGGAAATGAAGCTGACGTTCGCCAAGGCTGAGCACCTGAAATGCAATGCCACCAAATCACCTGATCCACGGGCCGTCTTCCAGGCTTTGCGGCCGGTTTTTAATGACTATGTGGCTGAAATCCAGCGTTCGATCGGATTCTTCTCAAGCGTTAACCGTAGCGCGAAAATCGGGCGTCTGATTGGTGTCGGCAATGGTTTCCGATTGGCAGGATTGCAGAAATTCCTGCAGCAGAACCTGCAATATGAAGTCGAGCGAGTTGACACGTTCAAGGGACTGGCGGGCGATCACGTTTTGAATGCGCCGCTGTTCCAGGACAATTTGCTGACGTTCTGCGTCCCATATGGGCTGGCCTTGCAGACGCTTAAGCTGACTGACATCCATACGACGCTGTTGCCGCCTGAAATCGCGATCGAACGCAAAGTCCGTCGCAAGAAGCCATGGGCAGTAGCATCGGCAGCAGCACTGCTCGTCGGGATGTCTGTTTCGGCTGCGGGTTACGGTGCTGTCTGTCTGGCTGTCAGCGAAAACAGATTCGGTGCTGAAGAGAAAGCGGCATCAGACCTGGTTTCCGAAGCCAGTCGCCTGAAAGACGACTACTCGAAGGAAGAAAAGAAAAATAACGATCTGCGGACGGCAGGTCGTAAGCTCGTCGGGATGCTGGACACTCGTGAAAACTGGCTGGAAGTCTACAAAGCGATCGATGAGTGCCTGCCACGTGATATCGGCAGACAACTGGATGAGACCGAAATCACCAAGATGAACCGGATCACGATCCGGGGGATGCAAACCAAGAAATACGATGACCTCGCCGCCTGGTATAACGACCCGAAAGGGATGACAGAAGGTGTCTAGAGTTACATGATTCCTGAAGACATGAAGACTCCGCCGAAGGGGCCGGGGTATGTCTTTACGTTGAGTTGTGTGCACTATCACGAAGACAAAGCAAATCCGGCAACGGGGATGGGTGTGAACTATGTTCGCGACACCTTGCTGAAAGACCTGCAGAGCTGGATCGTTCGGAAACGTGATTCCAGTGGAGTTGTGACGGAAACGCCGGTGCGAATGATCGGGATTTCGCATGCCACGATTTCGGAATCCTCCACACCGACGATTGTCGATTTCTATCCCAATGGCCGTCCGATGGACGCAAAAAAGTCCGGCACAGGATCGGGATTCGGGCCCGGGACGGGATTTGCTCCGCCACAAAGCACTGGAATCATCGGCCCGGGTTCTGGCACCGGACCTGGTCCAGGTTCTGGCACCGGACCTGGGATTCGTCCCGTTTTGGGTGAACCGGACAGGGGGCCCAGTCAGCCGATTCAGATCCCGCAAACGCTGTTCACGGTTCAGTTTGCCTGGGCACCGATTCCGAAAGCAGACCGAAAGCCACTGCCACCTGAAGCCGCAAACCCTGGAGGTGCTCCTGGAACGCCAGGGGCTCCGGTCCCGGGTGCGACCCCAATGCCGTGGGCGACGCCAATGCCTGGTGCGATGCCAACAGCTCCCGGAACCGTACCAAGTGCAGCACCCGGTGCAGTACCGGGTGCTCAAATCCCACCTGGTACACCACCGGGAACCAATCCTGGACTTCCCGCAGGATCGCCTGCTGGTGCGGGACCAGCACCGGCTCCAGTGCCGGGATCAGGACCTGTTCCACCGCGCTAAAGTCATCAATAATTCGTGGAAGATTCGCATCGACGATCAAGAGTTGACGAGTAGATAAGGCAACTGACCATGGAACGACTTGAGCCCATTTTGAAGCAAAAGTTCTGGATCCTGCTGGGCCTCGGCATGATCTTGACGATTACCGGCTGGTGGATGGCAACCGGGTCATTGGCAGCAACGACCAAGGCACGCACAGAAAAGGTAGATGCGGCATTCAAGAGTATCCCGACGGGTGAGATCCCGAATCGTGATTGGACAGCCCAGCTTGCCGCAGTGAATGCCGAACAGGATCGTTCATTGAAAGTGACTGCAGCGTGGCTGTGGGAACAGCAGAAGAGCCGGATGACGTGGCCCGAAACTGTGGCTCCTGTTGCCTGGAATGGTGGATATCGTGGAGAAATCCCGTTGGGTGGACGTGAAATCTACCGAACCGCTTACGGCGAAGATGTCCGTCGTGTCTGGGAGCTTGTTCGCCCCTTCAAGCCACTCTACGGCACGGGGATCGTGGTCTTCGGCCAGTCCGAAAAAGTTCTGCCGCAGCGGACATGGGGAGCACAGGCTCCCTCACCTGCTGAAATGTGGGATGCTCAAGAGGACCTCTGGCTGATTGAATCGCTGTTGCGGACAATTCTGGATATCAACGGTGGCCCGGAAGGGACCCGTGGCGATGCGTTTGTGCACGCGATCGAAAACCTGAAATTGTTCGGAGGTGTTCCTGCTGCCCAACGAAAACCAGCCGCTGGTCCAGGCGGGCCTGGCCCCGGCGGGCCTGGCCCCGGCGGACCAAGCGCGATGCCTGGCGGCGGAGCCCATGGTGGTGGTGCACCGCAACCGCCGAGCTCTGGATCATTTGGAGGAACCAGCGAGTTTGGTGGCGGAGCTCGCGCTGCCGGGCAGGGTGTTACGACTTCCGAATGGGATGTGAAAGAGGATGTCGGTGATGACGGTGCAGGAAAAAGTGGCGTTGGAGCTCCAGGAGGATTTGGGTCTGGACCCGGAGCAATGCCAACTGCTGGACCGACGGCTGGACCGAGTTCTGCCCATGGTGGTGGGCCAGGGGCTGGGCCAGGTGGTGCCGGTGCAGCGGGAGCTGGTGGGCCACGGCGATATATTGAAGACGACCCGGCACTCCCGTTCAAAACTCGCGGTTTCTACATGACCCTCGTGATGGATCATCGGAAGATTCCTGGGTTGATCGCGGAATTGTCAGCGAACGGAAAATCGCCCTGGCCAGTAGAAATCATTCGAGTTCAGATGGTTCGGATTCACGACAGCGAAATCGACACCCGAGGTGGCGTTGGTGGAGGTGCCGGCTTTGGTCCTGGCTTGGGTAGTGGAGGTGGGGGTGGTTCCAGTGGGGCCATCAACCTGCAATCACTGCTGTCGAGTACTGGTTCAGGAGGCAGTGGTAGTGGAATTGGTTTGAGTACGTTTGGAGGAACGGGGCCAATGGGGGTTCCTGCGAGTGGGCCAGGGCCATCTTCAGCAACGACCGGATTTGACCCGAACAACCCTGAAGCTGCAGATTCCGCGACGGTCAATCAAGCTGCGGCTGCGATTGCTTTGCTGGAAAATGCTCTCCAGGAGCCGTTTATGGCGAGAGTTTCAATTGCCGGAATTTTCACCCTGTACAAAGAAGTGAAGCCCGAAGCCGCACCGGCTGCAGGGACTCCAGTACCCGGACAGCCCGCACCTGCAGCAGGTCAGCCCGCACAAGTTCCGCCAGCAGCCGGAACCCCTGCTGGTACAGATCCAGCAAACCCGGCCGCGCCCAATCCGGCAGCTCCTGGGGACCCTGCAACGCCAGTTCCTGGTAATTCAACCCCCGCGACGCCAGTTGATCCAAACGCAGCCAAACCCGATCCTGCGACGCCAGCTGAGCCCAACGCCGAGGCTCCGAAGGCTGCAGAGCCGAAGCCAGCAGAGCCTAAACCCGCAGAGCCCAAGCCGGGCACAGCCAATTGATGATTGATGCTTGAATTTGAGAAAAACGTTTCCGATTCCGCTCGTTGATGGTGACTGAGCAAAGGAACTTGTCATGAAAAAGCTGAAGAACATCGACTTCAAGGGATTGTTCATCAATCATGGTGAAAAGATCGGCATGGGCCTGGTCATGTTGATTGTTTTGACCGTCCTTGCAACGACCTCGTGGTCGCGGACGGATAAAACGCCTGAACAATTGAAGACGCTTGTGACTACTGCCAGCGACAAGATCACATCGCCACAGAATAAATGGCCGGCGACCAAAGCCGAGCAGTTTGCTCTCGTGAACTTCAATGGCCAGGCTCAGGAAGTTCTGGCAGGAGTCTCAACATCGAAGTACGAATTCACGACTCCGATGTTCTGGCCACTCTATCGGAAAAAAGAAAAGGCACGTGAACCAGATCTGCTGGCACCACTGTACCTGATCGCTGATGGTGGGCAATGTGTGTTGCAGGTGAATACCCTGAACAAGGGAATGATGGATCCTGAAAATGCAATGGCAGCGGGTACGGGAACGGCCACGACAACGACGACCGAGCCGACGGATTCGACCCTGAAGCCCGTCGCCGGAAATCCCACGACGGCTGGTCCCACCGCAGGTGCTGCCGGGGCACACGGAGGATCTGGCCCAACAGCCGCTGCAGCACTCGGAATTCGACCCGCTCAGCCACCGCAATCGGGACCAAGGCGACCACTAGGACCATCCGGTGGACATGGTTCAGCACCTCCCGAAATGGCAGGTCCAGGAATGCAGCAGATGGCATCCTCAGGGATTGAAGCACGCGGCAAGCGATTTATCGCAGTGCGTGCAATTGTCCCGATCAAGGAGCAGATTGAACGCGTGATGAAGGCTCTGAACCTGAGCTATGCAGAAGCGAGTTCGATGGTCGCGTACACCGACTTCGTACTGCAGCGTCAGACCGCAGTTCCTGGGCCAAATCCGTGGCCGAGTGATGACAAATGGGAAACCGTCAATATTGAGACTGCGTTGGAGGTTTTGGCTGAATCGGCCGATTTCGATCCCGATCCGGTGCCGTCAGACCTTCAAGACGCAGTCTTTACGATGCCGCTTCCTTACCGGTTGCTTCGCTATTGGGGTGACTTGGCAACGCATCCCAACATTAAGCAGTTTCGCTTGAGTGAAGAGGAAATGCAGCGTGAAATGAAGTTGCAGGCCAAGCTGTTGGAAGAGGCCGAAAAACTGAACGCACAAGTACCCCAGGGGGCTCGTCCGGGAGGCTTTTTGCGACCGGGCGCTAATGGCGCGGTTGTGAACGACATGCGACAGCTGGCACGATCTGCGGTCTCTTCCAGCGAAGGCAACAGCATGATGTCGTCGATGGCCAGCTATATGAACGAAGGGGCTGGTGGCCCTCGTATGGCGGCTACGGATATCAAGAATCGATTGACCGCCAGTGGACGGCTGTACCTGTTCCGTTACTTCGATTTCGATGTTGAACCTGGAATGGCCTATCGGTACCGGCTGCAACTGAAATTGAAGAATCCAAATTTTGGCCGACCACACGAAGAAGTCGAGCATGAAAGTGTGCGAACGGGTGAAGTCCGGGAAACAGGTTTCAGCAATATTTCCAATGTTGCAACCGTTCCACAGTCGGTTCAGTATTTCGTCAAAGATGTTGATCGGGGAAAGAAAGCAACGACCACAATCTCGATTTTCGAATGGCATTCAGAACTTGGGACCATGCTCGCGGACACCATTGATAAGCTGGCCGTCGGCAACTTCATTGGAGCCAAAAAGAAGTCTTTGGTTCTGGACCCGGCCACACCATCGTTTGAAGAAAAAGATGTCACCTTTGAAACGAATGACATGTTGGTGGACACGGCCAGTGACATCGAAGTCGCAGTCGACTTTCATCCCGACTTGAAGTTGAAGGCGGAACGGAGTAAGTCGGCTCGCGTGGGGGCTCCAGCAGAAGTTCTGGTGCTGACAAACTATGGTGACTTGAAAAAACTGGATTCTGGATCCGAAGTCAGGACTGAGCAGCAACTCAAACAAAGCGTTGAAGAAGAGCGAAAAGGTTACCAATACTTGAAGGACGCTCCTAAAGATCAGGGAAGTCCACTCGATGGTATGATTCCTGGAATGGTACCTCCCGGGGGGATGCCTCCCATGGGATCTGGATCCGGTCCACGGAATCCGCGAAAACGAGCCGGCTCAACCGCCAGCCCCTATGGTGCGGGCCCAGCTGCTCCAAGTCCACCTGGTGGAACACGTCCGCCAGCACGGACTCGCGCATAGAGTTATTTCTGTCAATTTCTGAACATTTATGACTCCTGACCACTTCCAGCGTGACTACCGAAACCAGCGAATTCTCGTGATGGGTCTCGGTTCTTTCGGTGGAGGTTCAGGAGTCGTTCGTTTCCTGGCCGCGCGCGGGGCTCAGGTCACCGTGACTGATACGCGGACCGCCGACAAACTGGCCGATGCTCTTGGGGAACTCAGCGGAATCCCTTCGCTGAACTTCAAACTCGGGGGGCATGACTTCGCCGACTTTCAACAGGCGGATCTGGTTGTCGCCAATCCCGCAGTTCGTCGCGACAACCCCTATTTGTCAGCCGCTGGTGCTGCAGGGGTTCCCATCACCAGTGAAATGAATCTGTTCTGGCAGTGGAATCCCGCACAAGTCGTCGCTGTTACGGGCAGTAACGGAAAATCAACAACCACAGCCTTGATTCATTCGATCCTGAAGAACTCAGGACGCACCGCATGGCTCGGCGGAAATATTGGTGTCAGCCTGTTGCCCGATGTCCACCTGATTCGTCCGGATGACGTTGTCGTCCTGGAACTGAGCAGTTTTCAGTTAACAGACCTCGATCGACTCCAGGTCAGTCCGTCCATCTCGGTCATCACGAATTTTGCCGCAAATCATCTCGACTGGCACGACACGCTTGGGCACTATCGCTGGGCAAAACAGACGATGTTGAGATGGCAGAAGCCGAGTGATGCGGCCATCCTGAATGCTGACGACGCTGATGTTTCGTCGTGGGCTGTGAACGGCGAGCGTTTTCTTTTTGGCATTAAAGACTGCACCGCTCCTGACCAATTCGGCGTATTTTCGGGTCTGGACCGACGTGCGCGGGGCCATTTTCAGGACCGGGACCTGGAACTTCCACTCTGCGACTGGCTGAAGCTGCCTGGCCGACACAACCTGGCAAACGCCCTGGCAGCAAGCTGTGCGGCACTTCGATCCGGCGCGTCACTCGACGCCGTTCGGGAAGGGGTTGTCCACTACCAGCCGCTTCCGCATCGCTTGCAATGGATCGCAGATATTGATGGGCGTTCATTTTACAACGATTCCCTGGCGACAACTCCGGAATCAGCGATTGTGGGACTTCAGGCGTTTGAACGCCCGGTGATGCTATTGGCTGGGGGGTACGACAAGCAGGTTGACCTGACCGAAATGGGGAGGGAAATCGCCCAGCAAGCCAAAGGAGTCGCACTGATGGGGCAGACCTCAGCCGCACTTCGTCGAATCATCAACGCGGAGACCGGCCATTCCTGCCATGTTTCGCCCGAACTTCGATCGTTTCGGGAGGCATTTGACTGGGCGGTGTCAAATTCTTCGTCGGGAGACGTAATTCTGCTCTCTCCGGGCTGCGCAAGCTATGACTGGTTCAGGAATTTTGCCGATAGGGGATCTCAATTCGAAGAATTTGTGCGATCCCTTGCCAGAATCGCAAAAAATGATGGCGACGATGCTGGATGAATTTCCACAACGTCTGCTAGAATCCCCCCCCTTCGACTTTGCGGACTGAAAGGGATCGTCCTTTTCGGTGAGGTCGAGAGTCCACTTTTTACTACGAGCAGGCCGCGCAGGCTGGTGGCGATGTTCGGCGGTTTTGGCGGTCGGGGATTGGCTCAGGCAACCTCTTCGGCAGATCCGTGATTTTTCATGATGGGATCAGAATGGTTGATCGGAACTTGATTCGTGAATTCAATGTGAGTGATGAAGACCTCGAAGCAGCATTTGGCCTGTCATTGGCCGATGCCGATGCCGTCGAGCTGGAACTGCTGAAGGAATACAACCACAAGGACGAAGGCTACGACGTCAACGCCGTGCTTGAAGGGGTCGTTGTTCGCGTTGAAGGCGATGAAGTTCTGATCGATATCGGATACAAGAGCGAAGGGATCGTTCCCATCGAGGAATGGTCTGAAACCGATGAACAGCCAATTCCGGGACAGCGAGTCTCGGTATTGCTCGAAGAAATCGAAGACGAATTCGGACTGATCCTGCTCTCCAAGAAGAAAGCAGATCGGATCCGCGAGTGGGAAAAGATCATCAGTTCCCACAAGGAAGGGGACATCGTCAAGGGGGAAGTCCTCAAGAAGATCAAGGGTGGTCTGCTGGTCAACATCGGCGTGAACGTCTTCCTGCCAGCCAGCCAGGTCGATATCCGTCGTCCTCAGGACATCGATGCCTATCGTGGCAAGACGATCGAGTGTCTGATCCTGAAGATCGACGAAGCTCGCCGGAACATTGTCGTTTCACGTCGCCGGTTGATCGAGCTGCAACGCGAACAGATGAAGAAGGCCCTGTTGGCCGAAATCACCGAAGGCCAGGTTCGCCGCGGTGTGGTCAAGAATATCGCCGACTTCGGCGCGTTCGTTGATCTGGGCGGCATCGATGGCTTGCTGCACATTACCGACATGAGCTGGGGCCGTATCAACCATCCGACCGAGATGGTGAAGATCGACCAGGAAGTCGAAGTCATGATTCTGCACGTCGATCGCGAAAAGGAAAAGATCGCGCTCGGACTGAAGCAGAAGGAAGCCAGCCCCTGGGACAATGTCGAAGCCAAGTTCCCTGTCGGCACACGTGTCCGCGGCGAAGTTGTCAACGTCATGTCCTACGGTGCATTCGTCAAGCTCGAAGACGGCATCGAAGGCCTGGTCCACATCAGCGAAATGTCCTGGACCAAGCGAGTTAACCATCCGACCGAACTCGTCAATCCTGGCGATGAAGTCGATGTCGTTGTCCTCGGGATCAACAAGGACAAGCAGGAAATCTCGCTGGGTATGAAGCAGGCTCAATCGAATCCATGGGATCAGGTTGCTGCCAAGTACCCACCAGGGGCACTGGTCAGTGGTACTGTCCGCAATCTGACGAACTACGGTGCCTTCATCGAACTCGAAGAAGGTGTCGATGGCTTGCTGCACGTCAGCGACATGAGCTGGACCCGCAAGATCTCGCACGCCAACGAACTGCTCAAGAAGGGTGATCCGATCACCTGCCAGGTGCTGTCTGTTGATCAGGAACGCAAGCGAATCGCGCTGGGACTAAAGCAACTGACCGAAGATCCATGGGAGACCCTGATCCCCGAAAAGTATCAGCCCGGTGCTCAGGTCGTCGGCAAGGTCACCAAGATCACCAACTTTGGTGTGTTTGTTGAGCTTGAACCCGAACTCGAAGGACTGCTGCACGTTTCTGAGTTGTCCGACCAGAAGGTCGAAAACCCGGAAACATTCGTCAAAGTCGGTCAGGACCTTGACGTCCGTATTTTGCGCATTGACGCCAATGAGCGCAAAATCGGACTCAGCCGCCGGACCAATATCGAGATTCCTGCTGGTGAGGAACCGAAGACGGATGGCAGTGCTCCTCAGGCACCGAAGGCTCGCACCGAACTGAAGGGTGGAACGGAAGGCTCTTCAGGCCCGCTGTTTAGCCTTGGTGGTGGTGAAGCCGCCGAGTGATCTGATCACGCAGGATTAAGGCAAAGGCGGACCAGGTGGTCCGCCTTTGTCGTTTCTAGCGATGAGCGGGGTAGATCGCTTTTCGGTGAAGTCAAGGACTGCCGCGCACAAGAATTCTAAAAACAACACGGCCCGCCGGAACGTTCCGGAGGGCCGTTATTATTGCGCCGTCCACCCATTTTCCCTGACCGTTTCTCACGAATCGCGTGTCAACCTTTGGAATTTCTTGTGTCCACTTCCGATAAATAAATTGAACATCGCTGCGGCTGGCAGCTCGACGATCGCCACAGGAGGTGGCACTGGAAACCACCACCCACCTGACTGGCAGACCCCCCGATGGCAAAAGCGACCCGCATCCGACCGATCTCGTCCGCCGCCGTTCAGACTCCCCTCGAAACCTATCTTCGTGAAATCAACGAAACCAGGTTGCTGACCGCACGTGAAGAGAAAGAGCTTGCCAACCAGATCGCCAATGGCGAAAAGGAAGCCCGTGATCGAATGGTCCGGGCCAACCTGCGACTGGTCGTCAATATTGCACGTGCCTATACAGGCAAAGGGCTGCCCCTGCAGGATCTGATCGAAGAAGGAAACCTGGGCCTGCTGCGCGCCGTCGAGGGGTTTGACCCGGATATGAATACCCGGTTCAGTACGTATGCCAGTTACTGGATCAAGCAGTCGATCAAGCGATCGTTGATCAACTCGGCCAAGACAATCCGCATCCCGGCCTACATGGTGGAACTGCTGACCAAATGGCGACGTGCGACTGCCAAGCTTGACGATGAACTCGGTCGCCCCCCGACGCAGGAAGAAGTTGCGAAGGAGTTGGGGTTGCCGAAGAAGAAACTGAGTATCGTGCGAGCCGCAATTCAACTCTACAACAGCACTCCCCAGACGGATGACGACGAAGGGGGCTGGACGATGAGTGACATGGTTGCCGATGACCGCATGAAAGCCCCCGAAGACGAACTGCTCGATACAGACAATCTGAAGCACGTCTTCCGGATGCTCGACACCATGGATCCGCGTGAAGCGATGATTCTGAGAATGCGATTCGGTCTGGACGATGCCGAGCCTCGGACATTGAAAGAGATCGGCGAATCGATGGGGCTGACCCGTGAACGGGTTCGTCAGATTGAAAATGAAGCGTTGAAGAAGCTGGCCAAGGGGATCCTGGGCGAATAGTTGGCCACTAAGAAGAATGAAAATTGAGCGGGGGTGAATCGGATGTCGATTCACCCCCGCTCTTTATTTCAAGCTGTTCCCGCGAGACTTCAGGCGGTGACCTCCCAAACCGCTACGCCCCGGGACGCTCGACCGGGGCAAACAGCGGTGAATTATAAATCCGCAACTGGCGAGCCCAGTATTTAGCCAGAACCCCCAGCGTCGACAGCCCATACGTGACACTGCGACGGAAGTTGATGCTGCTGGCCTCGTCAAAGTAACGCACAGGAACGGGGATGTCCCCGATCTTGAATCCGAAATGAACAGCCTGAGCCAGGAATTCACTGTCGAACACAAAATCATTCGAATTGCCGTTGTAGGGAATTGTTTCCAGGACCTCACGTCGATAGGCTCGAAACCCGCTGTGGAAGTCGCCCAGGTTTTGCCCCAGAGCGATATTTTCGACGAGGGTCAGGCAGCGGTTGGCAATGTACTTCCAGGGAGGCATTCCACCTGCCAGCGCTTCGCGCCTCGTTCGAATGCGTGATCCCATGATGAAATCACAGATCCCCAGCCGGATGATTTCGACCGCCGCCGGAATGACGCGGCTGTCATACTGATAGTCGGGATGGATCATGACGACGACTTCTGCACCCCGCTCGAGAGCGTGTTTGTAGCACGTCTTCTGATTGCCACCGTAGCCGAGGTTTTTCTCGTGACGATAGACAGTCAGGCCCAGACGTTCGGCGATTTCGACGGTGTTGTCGTGGCTGCAGTCGTCAACGACGATCACCTCGTCCACGGTACCAGGAGGAATGTCCTGAACCGTTCGCTCCAATGTTCGGGCCGCATTATACGCCGGCATCACCGCGATCGTTTTCAGATGCGGTGCTACCGCTGGAACATTCAGTATATTCTCCACAACAATCGCGTCCCAAAATCAAAGTATGATGCGGCCAGAATCAATCGAAAACATATCCTGCCGAGTGACAGGCAAAACGTCTACCGCCACGATCCCCAAGGTTCACCGGGGCTGCCGATTGTTTGCGGTCACTCGAAAATCATGCCAGCGAAACGCGGCGATAGACAGAAGTATCCATCAGATTCGCTGATCGCGTCGAAACGCCTAACAGTTCACCAGTCGACGACGAAATGGAGTCAATGCGCGGTGCAGCTTTCCGAG
>CAZSTW010000013.1:22643-47019 GCA_964609845.1 uncultured Planctomycetaceae bacterium
GTAGTAAAGAATCTGACAGTTTCGCAGCATGAAAGGTAATGCCTCGGTCTTACCTTTCGTGTCTTCGCTCCCGCGAACCAGAACGATGTGTTCTCGGTTTGCACCAATTGCAATACCAGTCTCAATGCACGTATTCAGATTCACCAAGGGTAAACCTTCTGCATCGACTTCGCTCGCAACGTCAGCGATGACGAGCCGAGCAGAACGTACTTGCTCTATCAATTCACCTGTGAGTTCGGGGCGGTAGACCTGCTGATCGCTGCCAATCCGGCAAAACCGTGATGTCGCTCGTTCGATGACTGCGCGAAGCAATTCATTGCGTTCTCGTCGTTCACGGTACTGGCAGGCGAGGAACACTTCAGCAGGCTCGGTTTTTGTCCGCAATCCTCGTTGAAATCGACGAATTACTTCCTCCAAGTCCCCACATTCGCCCATGCCATCCCATTTAATTAAGTATTCCGAGCCGCTCAATTCATCAGGAATCTGTGCGTCGGGGTGGGCACAGACAAATATCGGGAGGCCGAATTTGGCAGACATTCGAACTTCTTCGACATAACACTTCTGCTTCGCAATTTCACGTGGAGGGAGAATCACCAAATGCCCATGTACTTCACTCATCAGGCGATTTACTCGATTTCGCCAGTCGCCAGCCGTGATAATGTCGGTCACGAGCCCGAATTCAGCCGCGACGAATTCTTTGCAGACAATGTCTGCATGTTCACGCTCCCCGACGTTTTCCGAGCGACTCACGAACAACTCTTGATGCACTAGGGTTGGGCGCGAGGTAAAACCCGCGATACTCGACAGGACTTTGGCGGCATCCATCAGTGACAGCCAGCCCGAATCATTAAGTTCCGTGCACGAAATCCCGCTTGCTGTCCTGAATCGAGTAGGAAGATTCTTAACATTTGGAGTGATGATGATCAGGGAAAAGTCGGGTTCCCTGTTCATCGTCTCGCGTGCGTGGTTGAACTCAGCAAAAACGTGATCTGATTTCTCCGCATTTTCCGTCGCAAGAATGACCGCCCCTCGACAGTTATCCAATTCGTCCAGCAGTGACTGAACAATTGGCTGCCCGGGCCCCATTTCGTCCTCATCAAACCAGATTTTAAGTCCCGCGATATTCTTGAGCCAATGAACAATACGACGTGCGAGCAGTACATCTGCATGAGCGTAGCTGACAAACGCATCGTACTTTCGTTTGCGGAAGTGAGGAGCCATGGTCACACTCATGGTTATTGCGGTTATCAGAGCAGGAAATCGAAATTGCAGCCGCGACACAATGGCAACGCCAATTTTCATCGCATTTCAGGATGCTTTCATCACGCGAATTCGCTGCCATCAAAGGTGAGCCTAACGCAACACTTTTCATCTATCAAATCCTCGCCGCCCTTAATTGCAACGAATCGCACGGGAATAGCAGGATGAGATGGCCATGTGGAGGACTGACCTTTCATAGTGGAAAGAGTTCCTGCACCGGGAATCATTCATGGAAGGAGTTCGCGGTCAGCGGACGTCTACAGCGGAGGCGACGTCGTTGTCACAGCGGAACAGAGCATCCCCATCACGACCATTCGCGTTTGACATCGTTTGCGGCCCTCGGCTGCATTTGCTTCTGCGGTGACCGAGCATTATTGTTCCATATCCTGATATTCACCAGAATCCCCTCACGGAAAGCGCTCCCATGCAGGTGGCAATTACGGATTTCACATTTCCAACTCTTGAAATTGAAGAGTCCATTCTTGGCCCGCAAGGATTTCAGATTGTCAGTGGGCAGTGCAAGACTCCTGAAACTCTGATTCCACTCGTCCGCGATGCCGACGCCGTCATCACACAGTTTGCTCCGGTGAAAAGAGACGTCATCGCCGCGATGCAGAAGGCACGTGTGATCGTTCGCTACGGGATCGGTGTCGATAACGTGGATCTTGATGCAGCCCGGGAACGCGGCGTCCCCGTCTGTAATGTTCCCGATTATTGCATTGATGAAGTGGCCGATCACACGCTGGCTTTCATCCTGGGGGTCACCCGACAAGTGGTCGCCAACACTAATCATGTGCGTGATGGAAAATGGGGCCTGCCGTTTCCGCTGGATCAGATGCGGACGCTCCGGGATCTGACTGTCGGGATCGTCGGTTTTGGCCGAATCGGACGTGAAGTAATCAGCAGGCTTGCTCCCTTCAAATGCCGTCGTCTCGTCTATGACCCCGTTGTTCCACCAGAAGCCATTCGCCAGGCGGGATGCGAACCCGTCGATTTCCAGACGATCCTGACACAGTCCGATGTCCTGACTCTGCACTGCCCTTCGACACCGCAGACACGCCGGCTTCTGAACGCCGAGTCCATTCCGCAGATGCGACCGGGGGCGATCGTGGTGAATCTGGCTCGAGGAGATCTGATCGAGACCGCAGCTCTGGTGAAGGGGCTACAGTCCGGGCACCTGAGCGCTGCTGCTATCGACGTTTGCGATCCGGAACCGATCCCGGCTGACAGTCCGTTGCGGCAACTCCCAAACGTGATCGTTGCATCACACGTGGCGTCGGCAAGTGTCAAAGCTGTTCGAAAGCTTCGCGAAACGGTCGCAGGACTGGCAGCCATGGCCCTGCGGGGAGAAAAACTTCCCAACGTTGTGAATGGCGTTGGCTGATATTTATCACCTGACGATCATCACCTGGCGAGTACGGCGGAATGTCGTGAATCGTGATTTGCACTTTCTACTGACGATCCCATTGAAGGAATGCGATGTCGACTCGAGTAGCCGTTGAAGACCTGAAGGCGTTTTGTGTGGAAGCCTTGCTGCGGGCAGGTGCCAAAGCGACTCACGCCCAGACTGTTGCCGAAGTCCTGGTGACGACGGACACGTGGGGAACGTTTACGCATGGAACCAAGTTGCTGCGTGACTATGTGAAGCGAGTCAAAGCGGGTGGATTGCGTTCCGACACCGCGCCATCGGTCGTTGCGAGCGGCCCGGCGTGGGCAATTGTCGACGGTGGTTCCTGCCTGGGACACGTGACGTCGGTGTTTGCGATGCAGCAGGCCATTCAGCGGGCTCGAACAGCTGGCATCGCCTATGTTGGGGTCCGGAATTCGTGTCACTTCGGCGCGGCAGGATACTATGCCTGGCTGGCAGCGAAAGAAGGATTGATTGGCGTTTCGATGGCCAATGATATCCCCAGTGTTGCTGCGGCAGGATCACGCCGATCTGTGACCGGCAGCAATCCACTGGCCTATGCCGTTCCGAACGGCTCAGGAGACCCGATTCTACTCGACATTGCCAGCAGTACGGTTGCCGGTGGAAAAGTGTATGCCGCGTTTCAACGGGGCGAACCAATTCCGAATAACTGGATTCTCGACGAAGAAGGACATCCTTCGACCGACAGCAGCCTGTATCCTGCAAAAGCGGCTCTGACGCCACTGGCGAATCACAAAGGATACGGCATCGCATTATTGATTGAATCCCTGGCGGGACTGTTAACCGGAGCCAAGGTGACTTGGCAGGTAGGAAGCTGGATCTGGGGCGACGCAACTCAGCCGACAGGTCATGGAGCCGCATTTATTGCCATCGATATCGCAGCGATGGGGCCACGCGATCTCTTTGAGAAGCGAATTGCCGAGATGATTCGCGAGATTCACGATTCCCCTCCGGCAGATGGCGTGGAACGTGTGCTGGTTCCACATGAACGCGAATGGAACCTGCGTCGGAAGGCGCTGGTGGATGGAATTGATCTTCCGTCTGACGTCGTCGGCAAACTGGCTGGTCTGGCAGATGACGTGAACCTTCATCCGGCCTGGTTGCCACGGTCAGCATAGAGTGTTTGAGAGTTCGCAACTTGATCTGTTGTCGTTCACCTGATTCCTTACGAGATGCACCCATGAATGTTCGACCGTTTGCACCGCTCGTCGTTCGTACGTTTGTCGCTGTCGTGGCAGCGATACTGGCCAGGACAGCATCGGCGCAGTTGCAACCCGATCAGGTGAAGGATCTGACACTGCTGATCTCGCCGGACCGACCGTGCGTGTGGCCTGTCGGGATGACTCAGCATCTGATCGTGCCGAATCGGACGTTTGGCCCCGGTCCCTACCACCGTGACTTGATCGTGATCGATGAGCACACGGGGACTCAATGGGATGCTCCGGCCCACTTCGTTCCACCGCCGGAATCCGGCCTGACAGGTGCCGGACCGATGGGATTGGTTACCGGTGAAAAGGTTCCGGCCTGGCAGTTTTGTGGTGAGGCCTGCGTGATTGACATTCGCAGCCATGTTGATGAAGCGCCTGATGGCGAGAGTTACCTGGTCAAACCGGAAATCGTGCAGGCGTGGGAAAAGCAGAACCGGCCCCTGAGGTTTGGTGACGTTGTTCTCTTTCGCAGTGATTACTCCGACAAGTATTACAAGCCCTTTCCCGCGGGCGAGCGGTTCGTCACCACGGCCCTGCGCAAAGAAACGCCAGGCTGGCCTGCGCCGACTCCGGAAACCATGGCATATCTGGGCGAACGAGGTGTCAAAACGCTGGGCCTCGATGGAGCCAGCATGGGGCCACTCCCCAATCTCGCCGTGGCTACCCATCAGGCGGGCGGAAAACTCGGTATGATCTGGACCGAGTGCTCAACCAACCTTGGTTCACTCCCCACAACAGGAGCATTTACGGCCTTACTTGTTGCCAAGCATGCAGGGGGATCTGGCGGTGAATGTCGTTCGATCGGTATCACGGAGCCAAAGCTGGCGGCGAGACTGAATGACAGTGCTCGGAACAAGCGAGTTGTCGATCTGTCGGTGACGTTACACGAAGATTATCCGATTACCTGGCCGGGATACGGGCCCGGGGATGAAGCGAGTCGCTATGTCGCGAAAACGCTGAATGCATTCGGCAAGGCACGCGGACCTTATTTTGCCATGACACACATGCTGGATGGTCAGGTCGGAACACATGTGGTACTGCCAAGCTACTCGCTCCCCCCGGCAGGTTTTGACAACAGTCGCTATTCAGCGGAAGTGCAGGAGTCATTGAAGAAATACCAGGCCAGGTTCGGGCCGCGGGGTGAGAGTTCGATGACACTCGACCAGGCTCCACTCGATCAGATGATGGGGGAAGCTCATGTTGTCGATGCCCGCAAGTTGACGGGCACCACCTCGTCCTCACAGTGGCCAGCATCACCCGAAATTACCGTGGAAATGCTGAAACAACACGAATCGACGCGAGCATTTCGACCAGGCGAAGTCGTGATCTTCCTGACTGGCTATTCTGACAAGCATTTCAAACCACTGCCGGACGCGCCGGAACTCGATGGATTGTTTGCCGCCCCTCTGGCCGGGAAAGCTGAAGGGTGGCCCGCTGCAACTCCGGATGCGATTGCGTATCTGGCCGGAAAGGGAATCCGCTGTGTCGCCACCGACGGCCCGACGCTCGGTGGAGTGAACAAGGAAAATGCCTTGATGGTCAACTGGCTCGCAGCCAGCAAGGGCATCCTGACGGTCGAATTCCTGACGAATGTCGCGACAGTGGCTGACAAGCCCGCATTTTTTATCTTCGCTCCCATCAAGATCAAGGGGACTCGTGGCGGATACGGGCGCGCTCTTGCGCTGTACTAGTGCGTGTCGCACTTCCGTGTCGCGTCGAAACATGGGTTAGACGCTGTCGTTTGATGCCCGCGGGACGCCACACTGAAATGAAATGCGATCTAAAACCGCATCACAACTGGCGGGGTTCGACTTTGTAGATCATCAGTCGACGTCCACGAAATCGCAGGGGATCGCCGATTGATGCGGCCTGCCTGTCGGCGGGAAGTTCGTTCATGATGCCGACTTCGTATTGAGTCCACTCGACGACCAGTTCGCCGACTTGCGGAGTCGTTTTGAGCTCGCGAGTCAATGCCCCTTCGCGCGAACCGGAAACCTGAGTCGAATTGGGGAAGTGACTGCGAATCACATACAAGACAGATTCGGGGACCCGACCGTTCGGAGATACGAGCGCCACCCGTGAATCGAATGGCATCGCAGAAATTCGTTTGCGAAATTCTGTCAATGTGCGACTTTCGGCTGTTGGTGCCGGGAATTCGATCAGCCCCGCAACCAGATGGCCAACGGCGATGGAAACGACCGAGACTTGCAGGACCCGTCGCCAGTCACGCTCTGTCCATTGCCGGAAGCCGCGACGGAACCGCGGGACAAGCGTTGGCAAGACCGAAATCACTAAGAGTCCCAACACCACTCCAACGACACCTAACCACGGACGCTGAGTGATTCGCCAGGCGGTGAATCCGATTGACGCGACGATCAACGAGACTTCGCCCGCGATATTGATCTGACGAAGTACGATTGCGCGTGCTCCCCAGGCGGTCAGCAGTGCTGTCGGCAAAAGCAACATCCCATCCCAGGCGTCGATCATCCCTGACTGGCAGAGCAGGGGAGCATTGAAAATCCCCCTGACAACGAAAGCCGTCAACCACCACAGAAGTATGAACTGAGATCGTCGCCGAACATGTTCTGAAGTGGGACGCCGTAATTCGCTGGCGACGCTGTACAGTCCAGCCATGAGGAATCCGACCAGAAAGATGTTCTGCTCAAGCCACTCCCGCCAGAACGACTGTGGATCTGTTGTCGGGAAATAAAGGCGGAGCTGTCCCGTGCACCACGCGTACGAAAACTCGGTGCCATAGTTGGTCAGCATCATCAATTGCCACCAGCCACTGAATGACAGTGCGGTGAAGAGAAACCCTGCCAACGTCCGGATTCCCAGCCA
This sequence comes from uncultured Planctomycetaceae bacterium, assembly GCA_964609845.1. GTDB lineage: Bacteria > Planctomycetota > Planctomycetia > Planctomycetales > Planctomycetaceae > Schlesneria. The sequence continues at coordinate 29,382 of CAZSTW010000013.1, forward strand.
CAAATGCCAAAGCCGTGACAACGGCGACACGTTCGAATCACCGCGGCCTTCGTGAAGCAGCCAGGAATGGATCAACATCGGGATGAACAGTACGACCGCGACAGGACCAACCGTCAGCAGTGCCAGGCCCCAGGCAATGGAACCTGCCAGCATTCGCAGCGAAACAAGTTGAGGTGGGCCTTCGAGGTGCCCCAGAAATCCCCAGACGGTCAGAGCGATCCAGAGGAGTCCCATGGCTGCGGGGCCGGTCGATGTCGCCAGTTTCAAGATCACCGGATGCCCGCAGATAGCGAGAACCACGCACGCACCAAATGCCGCTCCTCCAAGTCGCCGGCCCAGCAGGTACATCGCCCAGATTGTGCAGCAGGTCATCCCGACGGAAAAAAGACGCCAGCAGACGGGGGATTCTGCGGCGACACTGGGAATTGTCAGTGCGGCAACCCAGGTCGCCAGTGGTGGCTGAAAAGCCGTTCCGGTTCCCCATCCGTTCCGCCCCGGCTCCAGCCAGTCTTGAACTTCAGATGCTGTCGGAACATCCAGGGCTCGCAAGGCCCACAGGCTGTCGATGTCACTGAATTCACCCGCCATCACGACTGCCAGGCAAGCATAGAGCCCTGCCAGAAGGACAAGGGGCCCAAATACGGTCCCGCGGCCGAGCGGCGCAAACAGGTTCGTCCGTGGATCAGCGGCCAGTCGCAGCAGTTGCGAATCATCAATCGACTTTGCCATAAGTCAGCTTCAAGGGCCTCGCGAATGATTCATTCCACTCAATCTTCACGCAGACCGACTCAGCTGGTCGCGTTTCCATCGGATAATGTCATCCAGGATCTGACCCAGGGGCATCGATGGTGTATAGCCGATCGTTGACGCCAGACGCGAAACATCGGGGACGCGACGGCGCACATCTTCGAAGTCATCGCCATAGGCATCCCGGTAGGCGAGGTAGTCGATTTGAATCTTGGGATCTGTCCGTTGAATGATCGCGTGGGCCAGTTCGCGAATCGACACGGGTGAATCGCTGCCGATATTGTAGACCGACCCATGTGCGGCGGGCGTTTCGACCAGGCGGATGATCGAATTGACGACTTCCTTGACGTGGGCAAAACAGCGAACCTGCTCGCCATCATCGTAGACCACAACCGGGCCACCTTTCAGCGCCTGTTCCACGAACCGCGGAATCACCATTCCGTAATGCCCAACCTGACGGGGGCCAACGACATTGAAGAATCGGCCGATGACAACCGGCAGGCCGAATTTTCGATGATAGGCCAGCGCCAGAAATTCATCGATCGCCTTGGAACAACCGTAAGCCCAGCGAGGCCGCGAAGTCGGCCCGAAATGCAGGTCGTCTTCTTCCGTCCAGCGTTCCTTGGGATTCTTTCCGTAGACTTCGCTGGTGGAAGCGAGGAAAACTCGCTGCTTGGCGGCGGCCGCAGATCGCAGCAACACTTCTGTGGGGTAGATATTGGTTTCGATTGTCCGGACAGGATCATCCGCGACGAGTTTGACTCCAACCGCAGCCGCGAGGTGGTAAATCACGTCGACGCCGACTGTGGTCTCGCCGAGCAACACGGGGTCAGTGATCGAGCCGTTGCGAATCGTCAGGCGCGGATGATCTTTGACCTGATCGAGGTTCTCCGATCGTCCCGTCGAAAGATTGTCGAGGACGACGACTTCGTGCCCGAGTTCCAGCAAGCGTTCTGTCAGGTGGCTACCGATAAATCCGGCACCGCCCGTGACCAGGCACCGAGCCATTCAGCATTCCTTTGAGTACGAAAAACCGTCGAGGTGAAAACCGATCTCTCACCGAACCATGACGATACCGGAATTGCCCATCGCAGAACAACCGTGCACAAAATGTGAATTATCTGCGAGATTCGTCGATTCTCGTGCAACCGTGAATCCACCAAGTTTCTGGTTTGCACGGGTTGGTCAGGCTCACAACGTTTGCATCGTTGCTCGGAGCGCCGATCCCAGCGTGACGAACGACAATAACGTGGATGTGATTCATCCGTACTGACGGTCAACGGATAGAAAATGTGTCAACGAACAATGAGGGCACTGCACCCATCAGTCGGAACGCGTTAGCGTCGGGCTCGGCATTTGGGGGACAGCTGAATACAAATGGGTTCCGGCTGATGCAAAGTGGCCTTCACGCTCTGCGTGAAGTCAGCCGAGTCCAGAAAGCGGCTCGATTGAAGCGTCCCGCGGTGACTCGCAATCGCTATCTTCACGCGGAGCGTGAAGGCCACTTTTGTCCAGTTCAAATGGAAGATCAGCTTCAAATGGAATCAGCTGATCCAAAGAAAACAAAGAGCCCTTGCGCTGAAACACTCAGTCGCAAGGGCTCTTCGCCAGAAAGGGACGCAATCAAATTCGTTGTGTCAGGTTCAGGTATGCGATGCGGAATCAGCCTGCTTCACCCGTTGGTGCGGTGCTGGTGATGCTGGGGCCGTCGCAGAAATCCAATTGGTCGTGAAAGTTTGATCCGTTGGAGACGCCACCGTGGCCAGTCAGCCCCTGGTAGCGGAAGCTTTGATTCACGGAACCGAATGCTGCGGCGACATCGTCCAGTTCCTGATTGATGGCATGGGCGACTTCCGAGAGTCCGACGACCATCGCAAGAACGGCAATCGTGGAAATCAGGACAAGTTCTGCCGAAACGATGAACCCCGCTTCGTCATTCCAGAATGAGAGAACCAGGTGCATGGTGCGAAATCCTTCAATTCTCAAAGGGCAGGCTGGTCAAAGTGCATGAAAGAACTGGCGAGTTTGGTGCGACTCAGCCGGTCGGTTCAGAGAGAGACGATTCGAAGGTGCAGATAGGCAGGGATGACTCGTGAAGACTATTGTTCGCCGCCGTTGGGACTGACGCTGGTCAGGCTTCCCCCGTCGCAGAAATCATGCTGATCACCGAAGCTGCTGCCACTGTTTCTTCCACCATGGCCACTAGCTCCATTGGCTCGGAAACTCTGGTTCATCGCGCCGAATGCGGAGGCGACGTCATGCAGTTCGTTATTGATATTGAACGAGACTTCCGAAAGCCCGACGACCATGGCCAGCACGGCAACGGTTCCAATCAGGACCAGTTCGGCAGAGACGATAAACCCGGATTCATCATTGATCAGACGCGTAACGACTGCATTCATGGCTGGGTCCCTTTCTGGAGGACGGTGTTTGTTGACAGAGAAACTGTTAAGCAGTCTGAATGCCAAACATCGCCGAGCGTGAGATTTCGTTAATTCTGGTTCACTCTGGTGTGGTGTAAGGCTCTTCCTGTAAATGCCTTGCGAGTTTTCGAGTTGGATTCGATTCTGTGGCGGCAAGCCCGTGTCGAATTTAACGGCACGTTGATGCAGGACCACGGCGCTGATGGTTTCGAGACGCAACGAACGGCGTAACTGCATTTCCTGGAGAGAGTTGTGGCCATGTCGCCGAATGATGCCTCAGGTGGCGATGTCCGAATGCATCATCAACCCGAAATCGCAGTTGTGGGATCGCGGTCCTGGCGTCTGCGACGTACCGGAATGAGGTGATTCCGTCGAGGGAAGAGAAGGAATCGAGTTTTCGTCGGCTCCTCGCTACGATGCCTTTGCAAAACAGAGAATCGATCTTCTGCTGATGTCCCTTGCACGTGAGAACTCGAATGTCTGCGCTTGCTGGTGAATTTATTGGAACTGCGATTCTGATTCTGCTGGGTGACGGTGTTGTCGCCAATGTTGTTCTCAAAGGGACAAAAGGCCACGGGAGTGGCTGGATCGTCATCACGTTCGGTTGGGCGATGGCAGTGTTTGTGGGAGTCTTAACCGTCGCCAAGTCGAGCGGTGCTCATCTGAATCCTGCCGTATCGATCGGATTGGCCGCTGCAGGGGTTTTTGACTGGCAATTGGTTGGGCCGTACATTCTGGCCCAGATGTTTGGTGCGTGTGCCGGGGCAACGCTGGTCTGGCTGGTCTACAAACCGCATCTGGATCAGACGGACGATGCCAATGCCAAACTGGCGGTCTTTTGCACAGCACCGGCAATCCGGTCCGCCAGTTCGAATTTCATATCCGAGTTGATGGGGACTTTCGTCCTTGTCTTCGCAGCTTTGCATATCTCCAGCAAACTCGGCTCACTCGATGCACTGCCAATTGCACTGGTGGTCCTGGCGATCGGATTGTCACTGGGAGGGACAACGGGATATGCAATTAACCCGGCCCGAGATCTGGGGCCTCGCATCATGCATGCTCTTCTGCCGTTCACTGGCAAGCGAGACAGCGATTGAGGATACGCCTGGATTCCCGTTGCCGGCCCCATCGCAGGAGCAGCCATTGCAGCGATGGTTTACCGATCACTGATCACTGCCGCATGACAAGCCCAATCAGATTCAGTGGGCAGAACGATGGAGGGCAGAATGATGGAAGAAATCGGAGTCCTGATTCTTCATCATTCTGCCCCACATCAATCTGCCCCCATATCGTCCTGCTGATTTCTGGCTTTCGTGAAATCTAACGGGAGCCCTTCGCTCATTTCAGCGGACGGGAAATCTGGGCCGAACAAGGGCTTTCCAAAGTAGCCTTCACGCTCCTGCGTGAAGAAAGCAGTCTGCAACTGGGCGTCTGATGTTCACCGGGGGCACGACTGCAACGTCGTAAAGAAAAAGACAGAAGAGAAGAGGAGACCTTCGGTCGGGCGTTTCGGCGGGGTCAGGAGACCCGCGCCCAACAACGGCGCGATTCTACATCAGCGCTCGACTTGAAGTTTCCTGTGCTGCGAACACAGGTTGAAGCAACCTGTGCCACCGCGCGAGCCACGTCTCTCCGTCTCGGGACACTCATAAAATCGTTACCCGCATTGCGTGGAACCCGCCATAAACTTGCTGATTCCCGTTTCCAGCGGACCCATCAGTAGAGTAACATGCGTGCAGACCTTTTCCTTGGAGTCCTGTATGCGAACTCGCCTCGCCGCCCTGACGTTGCTGTTGACCATCCCTCAGCTGGCAATGGCAGAAGTTCCGATTGCCAATTACATTTTTCCCGCAGGGGGAAGACGTGGAACGACTGTTGCCGCCCGGATCGGTGGTTGTAATCTGCATGACGCTCCCCGGCTGACATGGTCTGGAGCAGGTGTCTCTGCTCCTGCGATTCTGGGTCCCACAGACACCATCTGGTTTGAAGGGCCCGTGATTCCGCAACCGGCGTCCCAGCAAAAGGAAGATTACCCGCGTGACTTTGCAGCCTCGTTGCAGATCGCGGCTGACGCTCCGGCAGGACGTCAAACGTGGCGACTCTCCACATCGCAGGGAGTGACAAACAGTTGGGGATTCGTCATCGGAGATTTGCCAGAAGTCGTCGAACACGAAGTGGAGGGCGAAGCTCCTGCGGTGCGCGTCACGCTGCCGGTCACGATCAACGGACGCATTTTTCCCCGTGAAGATGTGGATGTCTGGAGCTTCACAGCCAACAAGGGGCAGACGATCACATGCCGTGTCGCCACATCCGAATTCGGATCACCTCTGAACGCGCGGATCGAAGTCCGGAATGCCGCCGGGGAAGTGCTTGGAGAACAATCTCCGGAAGGAAACACGACACCTGACGTGCGGTTTGTTGTCCCGGCAGATGGTGAGTATCAGGTTCGAATCCATGATATCGGGTTCAGTGGACTGCAAGACCATGTCTATCGCCTGACGGTCACTGCCGGTCCTGTCCTCGATCACGTTTATCCTCTGGGAGGGAAGCGAGGCAGTTCCGTCCCCTTCGAATTGCGGGGCGTCAACCTCGCACAATCAGCAACGCCCGTCACTTTGCCTCCCGCTGGCACTGATTTCCTGTTTCGACTCCCTGCGGAACAACAGGGGTTTGGTGGAGTCAAATTGGATCTGGACGAACTGACCGAGGTTCTCGAAGCAGAGCCGAACGAACAGGCCGCGGCAACATTCACTGTTCCCGCAGTTCTGAACGGCCGAATTCAGGTTCCTGGTGATGTCGATACATGGTCCTTCCGAGCGAAAAAAGGAATGGAATACGACTTCGAAGTGCGAGCCGTCCGACTTGGTTCGCCACTCGATGCTGTCCTGGAAATCTCGGACGCAATGGGGAAGCGACTGGCCGAAGCCGACGATTCGCAGGGAATTCAAACCGATGCCCGCTTGCGCTGGACGGCGCCTGCTGACGAAGACTATCGAGTTTCGCTTCGTGATCGATTGCCCTCACGCGGTGATGCGCGATTCGCGTATCGCATTCGCGTTGTCTCGGCTGAGATGCCAGAATTTACTCTCGCGGCAGCGGTCGATGCGCTGATTCTGGAACGTGGCAAGACGGCTAACGTCAAAGTGACTTTGGACCGTGGTCCAGGTTTTAAGGAACCGGTTGAATTAGCACTGGATGGACTCCCTCCGGGGGTAACAGTCAGTTCACCAGCGGCACCGTTGTTGATTGCTGCTGGTCAGCGGGAACTGCAACTGACATTGAAGGCCGAAGCAGATGCAAAAATTGCGATCGCTCCGGTGAAAATCACCGGACGGGCCAAGGTCGGTGAAAAAGAGCTTGTTGCTCTGTCGACATTTCAGCCCCCGAATCCTGAACCGGGGCGAGTGGCGATTGCTGATGATCTGCGAAAGTTGTGGGTTGCCGTTGCGGTTCCGACGCCTTTCAAATTCCTGGGAATCTTTGAAACGAAGTTCATTCCGCGCGGCGGTGTCTTCGTTCGCAAGTATCACATCGATCGGAACGGATTCGACGGGCCGCTGGAAGTTCGTCTGGCGGACCGACAGGGGCGACATCTGCAAGGGGTGCATGCATCGCCTGTCGTCGTTCCCGCCGGAGAAAGTGATTTTGAATTTGCCGTCAATCTTCCCCCCTGGATGGAAATCGGGCGGACCTGTCGATCCACGCTTGCCGTTGTCGGAAAGGTGAGCGACTCGGATGGCACACAACACACCGTCAGCTATAGCTCCAACGATCAGAACAACCAGATGATCGCACTCGTCGATCCCGGTCGGTTTGCACTTCAGCTACCTCGGACAACGATGTCGGTTCAGCCCGGCCGGAATGTGGAATTGCCCATCCGCCTGCAGCGAGCACCGGGGCTTTCGAAGCCGGTGTCGGTAGAACTGATTGCAAGTGCCCCGATACAGGGGGTGAGCGCGAAATCCCTGGAGATTCCGGCAGACGCCTCGCAAGCGAACCTGACTGTTGTGTTTTCAGAGAAGCTGGCAGGTCTGGATGTGCATCCTGTCATTCTGCGAGCGACGACCAAAGACGAACGAGGGCTGCCGGTGATTGCAGAAACCAGTCTGCAGTTGATTGAAAACAAATAACGCTGTCCGGCCGACATTCCCCGCAGGTTGGAACCCTATTTGGCTTCGGTCAGACCGTCCGCATGGACGATCGCTCTTGGCACAAGCAATTGATGAGGGGACTTAGACCAGTAGGCAGGGACAGAATAGAGGAATGGAAAGGCGAAACCGTCACCCTCGATCCGGGCGAGGCTTCCATCCTCACCTTTTTGCAGCGCGATGCGATGCGTCTGACGAGCACTGATATCAACCACGCGCGAGGCAGGTACGGCCGATTGACCTTGCCACGACTGATAGAGCGTGACTGACTTCCGCTTGTAACTGTCCCAGACTTCCAGGTCGAGCGATCTGGTCCCCTTGGGAATGTAGATGTAGACCGGTTCCTGCGTCAGGCCCTCGATGTTACTCGCGGTTGCAAAGCCAGTTCCCGTATCCCCAGGCTTGAACTTGCCCGTTGCCAGATCAAAATCAAGTCCTGCCAGGTAGCCAAGATTGCCTCCATGGCCGAAGGTAAAACGATAGGTTCCAGGTGCAGGAGCAGCATATCGAACTTCCGCAACGTGCCGCTTCGATCCGTCAAACACCGTATCGATCTCGCGCGACGGCTGAGTTGTCAGGGAGGGATCAATCATCGAATCCCAGGCTCTAGTTGTCGGATTCCAGAAATCAACTCCGTATCGCAGATTACGGGCGATGTAGTATCCATCTTTGCCCGTTGGGTCACGAGGCCACGAAAGCTGAAAGCCGACTTGCTGGCCCGTGCGAACTGCGACATTCAGGATCGTCGGAGCCTTCATGTAGCCGCTGTTGTAAACAAACGGCTGTCCTTTTTGGGTCTCTGAAAACTCTTTGACACTGACGAGGTCGTTCAGATCAACGTCGCGAGCCTTGCGACCGTCAACCAGTGTCGCATCGGCGAAACGTAAGACTGGTGTTTCCTGCCAGTGTTCCAGAATCCTGGCCCACCACGCAGCGGTCTCGTCACGAGTGAAGTGCGCGGGCCCCTGTACCAAACGTGGGTCCGTCGCCAGGGCCGCTTCCCCCTCGTGGCCGAAGGTCCGCCGCGTGATCACATGCTGAGCCACCATGTACGACATCTGTCCTTTCCAGACAAACTCCTTCGCCAGCGGATCCGTTGACTTCATCGTGTGAGTCGGCGGACTGCCAACTTTGATGTGGCCGTTCTCGGTGAGGTAGTAGTAATACCAGAACTGTTTGAGGTCATCGATTCGGAGCTTCGCTGCTGGTTCCCGGGAAGGATCGATGCGTTTGTCGGCAGCGTCAATCAGGCGAATCGCATGTGCCCAGGTGTTCGGACCATTGACTGGAAAATTTTCAACGAGCATGAAGTCGTAATAGGCTTTCATTTCGCGCCAGCCACTTCCAAAGCTGCGCTGCAGCCACCGATCTCGAATCGCGTTCAGTTCATCAGCCGTGAGTGACGGATTCCACAACATTTTCGCCTGCAGGTAGTATGCCAGGCCGAATTTGCCAAAGTTGAAATCGGTTTCGCAGGCCAGAGCTTTAATGCCCGCTTGATACGTTTCCGACAGGTCACGCTGAATACTGCGGGGGGAAGCACTCCATTGGACGGGCAGGTTATCCATGCCGTGATCATTGAAGTAAGACAGGCTTAGAATGCGGTAATCCCCCGATGGCTCACGGGGCAACATCACTTGAAAGGCACGTGCCAGATCCTGCTGGCTCGCAAACGCCTTCCATTTTCCGCGGCCGCGATGCTTCGGATAACTGGCAATCATCACGCGAATTCGCGGGTCCAGATTGAAGTTCGGCGGGACATCATGAAAGTTGTACGAATACAGGCTGCAGCGGACCAGTTCCTTTTTGGAGCGTCCAGATTTCGTCACTCGTTGATCGACAGGGAGGCTGTCGATCCAGAGATCGTACTCGCGCAGCAGCCAGTTATTGAACCCGAACACCGTGTCACTTGGTGCATTGGCGTCCCACAATTCCCGCGGTTGATCAAGATTCAAATGACCATTCAAAACGTACGGCTGTCCAAACGTAAGGCCGCGCGACGCGACGTATTCGGGGTACCAGTTCTTGTGTTTCAGTCGTGACTCCAGCACCGCGTATCCACCCCCGTCTTCGGGGTCGGTCCCAAATATGAAGACACGATCGGGTTGGGCGGCAAAGTACGATTCGGATGCCCGCTTCAGTTCTGCGAAGATGATCTCTCGGACAACTGGAACGGAGAGGTCGAGATTGACGCCGAGTTCCAGCAGATTTGCCTCATTCCAGGAAGTGCCGCTGGAGAGGAATGCCTTGAGCGGTCCATCCGTATTGATCCATAACGAACCTGCGTTGTCGACAGTCGCCGAAGGACGGGCCGTGCTGATTCCCAGGAACGTTGGAGCCAGAAATCCATCGGTCGAACCTGTCTTGACCAGGTGCTCGACAACGGGTTTATGAAAGGCCTGCAGCGCGTGTCCGGGAAACCCCGACATCGACATGCCCGCCATGCGAGTTCCGATCTGCCAACGCTTGTAGCTCACTTCGACCGTTTCGTCGGCGGGATCGCTGAGTTTCGTGTTGAGAATCGTTCCGACGCCATATTGCTGGCCGCTGGTTGCACTCAATTGTCGATAGTAGAAGCCAGCACGTCCGCCTCGATTGATCTGGAAGGAAAGGGGGCGAAGATGTGGACTGTCTGTACCGACGCCTGGAACATGAATCCAGTTCGGTCCCATCCCCAGCACTTCGTACCCAACAGACTCCAGCAATTCAGGAACGGCCGCGATCAAGCCTTCGACAGTATTGGCAACAATCAAAAGCCGCTTCGACTCGCTCCGCAGATAGAACGCTTCGCGATCATTGTAGGCGTCCGATCCGTCGTTCTTCAGAGCCGCCCTGATTTCGGCGTCAGCCGCAAGGTCCGGAGCACCCGCCAACGTCGTGAGCACGATGCCCGTCGAAAGATCATTACCGCTGACGATTTCCAGCGACTGCCCGCTGAGCTTGCTTATTCCTTCGTGAAGGAAAGTCACCGCATCGCGCAGCCGACCTGCATCCGTACCATCAAGCTTGTACAGTGCCCGAGCTTTTTCCCAATCCAACCCGGTGTTTTGCTGGGCGTTAAACTGCAGGACAATTTTGGGAGGTTGGAAACCATCGGTCGTATCCACGACAACGTAATTCACGGGTGGTGCGGCCCCGGCGGAAACGGACACTCCCGCGGAAACCATGAGTAACAGCACTGTGATCCGAAGTCGACTGGATGGCACCATGATTGCTCATTGATACGGTGAGAGGTTTCGCATTTACCTGAGCGTCGCCTGCGATAGCCATGACTATCTCAGAACACTTTCCAGAATAGTGAAGATCATCGCGAATGCTGTCGCAACCATGGCGGCGATTGCGGGGGCCAGAAGAATTGTCACCATCAGTTTTTTGAGTTCTCCAAGTGATTCCAGCAATCCTGGCGAAGTTGCCTCGTCGGCGTCCGACGATTCTTGGCGGCCTGATATCGTGGCTTCCGCGTCATCGCTCTCGTAAGTCCAGCCACACTGGGGGCAAACAGTTGAGGATGGAATCACTGCATTGCACGCCAAACATCGATTGGTCGTGTCAATCGTTCGCGCCTTGCGGAGTTCACGGATTTCCTCAATCAGGGCACGTGCCGCCTCAGCTTGCGACTGGCGCACTTGCAGCTTGATGTACCCGACAGCGTTTCCGAGAACCCAATCTGTATTGACGGTCTCCTTATCTGCGAGGAACGCCTCGATTCCGTCGGACTCAAGCCTCATCCGGATCGCTTCTGCTTCGGGAAGAAACTCATACTGCTCGATCGTGATCACAGGATCGTCCATGGCAGCCTCAACTGGATCAATAGAGTAGGTGCATCGTGTCCATTCACGGAGTGTTTCGCTTTGTGGTTTCACGCAACGGAGGGAAGCTTGATGTCGGACCCAGATTCGTTCTCTGGTGATTTCAATATTGAGATTGATGTCTCGGAGCGTTGTACTTCTCCTGGCCGGCTACTTCGAGCATACAGTGGGTTAGAGATGGTTCCCAGCTACTCAATCGCTGACGTTGACAGCGTTTTATGTCCTTATGATTCCAGCAGGCGGATGACGTTCGCCACAAACGGGCGAAGTGGGGCTATTGTGTTGGATTTCCATTCTGCGAGATGAGTCTGCAGCGGCTTCTGGATGTCGCGGTCTCCCAGCTTGAGGGCTGTTACGGATTCCCAGCCAGCGGGCTCGGCTTCAAATAATTTCAGAAGCTCGAATGCGATGATCGTGTTCTTGGCCCGCTGTGTGGGCTTCTCACGCAAGCTGGGGAGTTCCTGTCGGAACCACTCCGAAAATGTTGTGGCGGCGGGCCTCTGGTGCTGCGGTTCATCGGCACGATTCTGGACATACTCTGCCAATTTCGGGGCATACGATTTCCAGTTCGGGTAGGGAGGATTCGTTTTCCAGGTCGTGCTCATCGCTCGCAAACCGAACAGCGACGCGGTTTCGCACAGAGTTTCATCCAACCATTGATTGGCATGCCCGGTGAGATGCCACTTGCGTTGATTCTCGTGTGTGTGGTCAATCAATGCATGACAGAATTCGTGAGCGAACTGGTAGGCGTACTGGGACCAGAACAGATTCTCGGTGTTCAGGCCGATCACGATCCTGTCGTTCTCATGCTTGAAATGCGTGATGGGATAGTCCTTGTTCCGATAGATCGAAAATCCCTGCCCAAGGAATCTGGTGTTGGGACAATACCGCCAGAATTCCTGAGCGACCGACTTCAGCAGGGCCGTGATGTTTTCGACAGGCGCTGATCCGAATTCGTTCTTGACGTCGAACACGAGTTCACGTCCGTTGTCTGCAGCCGGAAGGGAGCGTGGCACGAACAGCGATGCTGTCGTCCCGAACGCCATGCCCTGAAGGAATTCACGACGTGTGCAGATGTTTGTTTGATCAGGCATGGGGTGTTACCTCAAGCATGGTATACATCGTTTCGAATTCAGCAACAACAAGTTGACGATGGTGATTCAGCGAGGAGGACGACCGCAGCATTTCGGCCCGAAGTGCCTTTGGGCGGGAAATCCTTGTTCTTCTGTCGAATGAAATTTGGTCGGTTCGAATTCGCGAGCAAAGCCACTTGAACGCTGCAGCCACGTTCAACCCTGGGATACAAACCGAACCGGATGCTAGTGCGTTCCAGCTGATGGCTGTACCTGAAAAACCAGCCATGTTACAGCGCTACTCATGTCGCAGAGCTTCGATCGGATCCATGCGTGCTGCCGAACGAGCCGGATAAATCCCGAAGATAATGCCGATTCCTACCGAGATTCCGAAGGCGATCGGAAGACTCCACCAGGCGATCTTTGGTTCCATTTCGGTAAACATCTTGCCCATCTGTGATGTGCCATTCCCCTGATTCAGCACAAAATTGTTGACGATCCCTTTTAACCCACCGAAGGCGAGCGGCGTCGACAATCCCAGGAGAATTCCAATCAGTCCGCCTGAACCTGCCAGTACGATGGTCTCGGTCAGGAACTGATGAATGATGTCGCGTTGACGAGCCCCCAGGGCTCGGCGAATCCCGATTTCCCGAGTTCGCTCGGTCACTGTGGCGAGCATGATGTTCATGATGCCGATGCCGCCAACAACCAGACTGATTGCTGCGATGGATCCGAGAACGATATTGAAGATCTGTCGGATCTGGTCGGCTTGACGCAATAGCTCCAGCGGAACAATCACATCGAAATCAGACTTCGATCCGTGCGTCCGTTTCAGCGATTCCTTAACGACCTCAGATGTCGCGACGACATCTTTCATGTCGCGAACCTTTAGCGTGATCTGACTGAGTTCCACCTGCTCGGCACTGAATGTCCCACTGAGTCGTGTAAAGGTGATATCGCCAACGCGAACGCGGAAGGTACTCAGCGGAATGTAGATGTCCTTGTTGAAGTCCTGTCCCGACATACTGCCGCCGATTGCAGCGGAAGCCGTTCGCGACCGCATGATGCCAATGACGGTGTAGCGATGCGTTCGCACCTGAATGATCTGGCCAAGCGGGTCTTCCAGCGGGAACAATGTCGCGGCAGTTTCTGCCCCCAGCACACAGACGTTAGCCATGTCACGTTCGTCCTGGTCCGACAGGAAGCGGCCGCGCAGTAGCTGCAGATGATTCATTTCGGCATATTCTGTGGTTGAGCCGACAAGCCGCGCGTTGATGGTTCGCTGCAGATATCTCGCTTCACTCAGAATCTCTCGCATTCGTACGGCACCACTGATCGTTGGCAAAGTCGACGTGAGCAGATCGTAATCGGAACGCAAGAGCCCATACTGTGGAACCGAAAAGCCGCGCCGTCCACTACTGCTGGAATTCTGCTGGGTGTCCGGCGGCGGTTTGACAGTCACCACGATGATATTCGTGGCTCCCAGTGCAAGTACCTGCTGCTGGGCCTGGGCACTGGCTCCTTCACCGATCGCCAGCATGGCGATCACCGAGAAGACTCCAAACACGATTCCGAGCATCGTCAGGCCGGTCCGCTTCCTGTGCCACAACAGGCTTTTTAAGGCCAGGCGAATTGTACGGATGGTATTGGCGAGTGGCATGATTTTACTTTTCGCCTTCCGTCAGCAGCATTCCTTCACTGTGAATCAGGCCGTCCTTCATGACGATCTGATGACGGGCTCGCCGGGCAACGCTGGTTTCGTGAGTTACCATGATGATTGTCCGGCCTTCACGATTGAGTGCCGTCAGCAGATCCATGATCTCCTTTTCAGTGGCCGAATCGAGATTTCCCGTCGGTTCGTCTGCCAGGATGATTTCAGGATCATTGACCAGTGCACGCGCGATGGCGACGCGTTGCTGCTGTCCACCAGAAAGTTGAAACGGCCGGTGATCGAGACGATCCGACAAGCCGACGCGCGACGCCAGATCCAGGCAACGGTTCATTTCCTCAGAACCGATCGTCCGCCGATCGCTGCGGTAATGCAGTGGGACCTGAATGTTTTCCAGGACCGTGTATTGCGGGATCAGGTTGTAAGACTGAAAGATGAAACCGATCAGCCGGTTTCGAATTTCAGAAAGGTCGTCGTCGTCCAGTTTGCCAACGTCGTATCCTGACAGAATGTATTGCCCAGTGGTGGGACGATCGAGTGCCCCCAGCAGATTCAACAGGGTACTTTTACCGCTTCCCGACGACCCCATAATCGCGACGAAGTCTCCCAAGGGAAAATCAGCAGTCACTCCGCGCAGCGCCCGGACGATGTTGTCTCCCAGGTAATAGAACTTCGTCAGATCGATCAGTCGGGCAGCGTACATGCGGGGGTGATTTCGAAAGGGCGAGTTTCTTCGTCAGTCGGACGGCGAGTCGGTCCAAATCTTTGTCAGGCGTGATAAATGGCAGGGAACAGATTGGCAGACGCCATGGCCTGCAAGTGTTTTTTAATCCGATGTTGTCAGCCAGGATTTTTGCTGGAAAATTCAATTCGCAGGCCGAGGTGCACCGCGGAATCGAGCGAATGCCGCTGTCAACTCTTCCAACGTGATGCCGCCATCGCCGTTGGCATCCATGTTGTCGAACCCGGCTGCCATTCGCTCATCGGCTTCATCTTTGGTGATCTTGCCATCACTGTTTTTATCAAGGGCCTTGAACCGATCCGCAGGACTGGAACGCTGTGCTCCTGACGCTGGAGGGCCGCCTGTTGGACCGCCCGCTGCAGTTCCCGGGGGCGAACCTGCAGAGGGAGTGGCTGGCTTCGGCTCTGCTTTCGGCTTTTCAACAGCCGGGCGATCCTTGGCAGCCTCGTTCGCCTTTTCCTGTTCAGCGGCCTGTTCCTTGGCGACTAGAGCTTCCAGTTCGTCAATTTCCTTCTTGAAGCGAGTTCGGGGATTCATGACGACCAGATCCCCTTCAGAAAGCTTGTCAGTGACCTCGGTCATCTTGTCGTTGCTTTGCCCGACCTTGATTTCGATGCGTTCGATCTTCTCGTCCTTGACGACAAACACAAACGGACGTCCACCGATCGAGACGACAGCTTGAACGGGAATCTGCAGAACGTTGTCGCGGTGCGACACCATGATTTCAACGCTGGCGGTCAATCCCGGACGAAGCTTGTTGACCTTTTCGGGGTTGTCGATGATTTTGACGACCGCTTCGTATTCCTTGAAATCGCGGCTGAACCCGCCCGTTGAACTCGGGACAGAGGCCACTGAGTCAACTTCACCATGAAAGACTTCGCCGGGATAGGCATCAACCTTGACCGTCACTTCCAGTTCCTGCTTGACGAGCGATATGCGCGATTCGTGGATACGTGCATTGACCTTCATCGAATCCAGGTCGGGCAGGTTGATGATCGCCTGACGTTCACGAACGCTGGAACCGACTTCAATCAAGACCTGATCAGTCGATCGTCCATCGCGCGAGTTGGCGTAGACGACCTGTCCGTCCTGCGATGCATAAATCTTGCACGCCTTGATCTGCTCTTTCAGGCGATCGTGCTTCTTTGATTCGACTTCCAGCGTCAATTCGCACGACTTCAGTTCTGCCTCTTTCTGAGCCAGTGCGGCCTTTCCCTTGCGGTCTGTCCGTTCGATCTCGCGCGAATACTCTTGTGTGTTCGCTTCGAGTTCTTTCATGGTCCGCTTTTGGGTGAAGTTTTCAAACGCCCGCAGTTTGGTCTCGGCAGATTTCTTGTCGAGTTCATTCCGCTGAAGAACGAGTTCCTCGGATTCCAGATCATTCTGGTTCTTGTACCCCTTCTGGGTCATTTCGCGGATGTACTTGCAGCTTTCGCGAGTGCGGCTGAGAGTCTCGTCGGCAAGTTTCAAAGCGGCCTGCAGATCCTCGATCTGCTGGACCAGATCGCCTTTCTCGAATTTTTCCAAGTCAAGTTTGGCGAGGTCGTATTTCAGGCGGGCTGCAGCAAGGTCACTGTCGTTTTGCGTTTTCTGAATTGCCAGATCTTCAGTAGCCTGCTCCAGCATGGCCTGAGCCTTCACGACCAGGATCTCTTGCTGGGTCTCTTTGTCGTTCAGTGTCGACGAATCGAGTTCGCAGACCAGTTCCCCTTCCTTGACCTGTGATCCTTCGGGGACGATGTAAATGATCGTTGTCGTACCTTCGACCTTACTCGTCAGAACAGCATTGCGCATGCTGTCGAGCGTCCCTCGTTCGGTCACGACAATTTCGAACGGGGCTGATTTGACTCGTTCAGTGATCAGCCCTTCCGTCTCATTCGTCTTCGGAAGCAGGCTCGCCTGAATCGTCGGCCAGCTCATCACGCCACCAAGCACCAGGCCGATCAGCAGCACGAACAGGACCGCCCGCCGTTTCCACTTTGGCCTGTGCAGAGACCGGCTTCGTCCCCCGAACGAGTCTGACGACTCCGGGGTTGTCGATTTGGCGGGATCTGACGGATTTGCTGGCAGCGGCTTCTGGTGGGATGACATGGGCGGGCTCATCGTTGGAGTATTCACCGTGGCCCCCGAGATTCTGGTACACGGGATCGATCCAGAGGCCACGCTCGTCGATCTGCATGATATCCATATCTCGGTAAATGTTAATCCTGTTTCGCTCGTACGATGTCCAATATTGAATTAAGGCGTTCTGAGCAGTCAGCAGTGCCGTTAAGGCATTGTTAATGTTCAAGCCGCTGGAGTTACCGAGATTCGTTGTTCCTGCCTGCCCAGCAGCCTGTCCTTGTGATCTCGGATTCAAGTTGTTTGCAACATTAATGTCGAACTGCAATGCCGCTTGGCGCAGGTTCTTCCGACTTGTCTCAAGATTCTGGCGGTTCACCATCAATTGCCGCCAACTGGTCCGAATGTCGTATTTGACCTGATCTTCCAGCAGCATGTACGAACGACGCTGCTGCTGGTACGTGATCAAGGCCCCGCGGTACTGGTTTCGAACCTGAACTTGATCTAAAGGTGCGGTCATCTGCAGACCAAACTGGAACGTGCTGTTGGCTCCACGGAAGTCGAAGGGATGATTTCCCGTTGGTGGCGTATTGATATTCCCCTGGGCAACGACATTCAGCACAGCTTCAAGGCGATTCGCCGCGACTTCCATGTTACGCCGGGCATCCATGACACGTGCGCGAGCATTCATCAGATCGAGACGGTTTTCGAGAGCGATGGCAACCGCCTCGTCCACATCCATGTCGAAGTCTTCGAGGTTGATTAACTCAGCCCGCTGGCCGACCTGGAGCACTCGCAGATTCTGAAGAGCCAGCAGCAAATCTTCGCGGGCATCCTTGATCGCACCGAGCGATTCCATGCGAACTTTTTGCGGCACTTCATCCACAGAAAGTTGATTACGGATATCGTCAACGATTTTCCGAGTTTCCGCGAAGTCTTCTCGAACGTTCTTAAACAGGATCGAGT
>CAZSTW010000013.1:47029-74382 GCA_964609845.1 uncultured Planctomycetaceae bacterium
CTGCAACTTTGAAAGGCGTCGAGGGGTGTTGGCTGCCACGCGGCGGAAATCGTCCTGCAACACCTGCACGCCAAACTCATCAACCAGTTCTACGAGATCCCGGAACTGAGTCGCCAGTTGTCGCACTTCTTCCAGTGGTGGATTCTCGTCATTGATCGCCGCTGTCTGCTTGATGAAGTCAATGACTTTCAGTTCGGTTTCAATCAATCGCGGATCGGTCAATTGAAAAGGTTTCAGCATCGACGGATCGATGGAGATCTGCATGTCGATCGGAAGCCCCAGGAAGAACTTGTACTGGTCGATCTCGTCGTAATAGGCGAGCGTGAGTGCCCGTTCCTGGATTTCCGCTCGCGTCAGGTTTGTCGCAACGGTCAGAATGTCGACCGTAGTAACACCGATTCGCAACTGATCGTAGAGCGCCCTGATCGCAGCGGTGTAGGCTGGATCCTCACTGAGTTTGAGCAGCTTTTCGCGATCATCATTCGTCATGAGCTCGCTGCTTTTCCATCGCAGCCGACGTGATTGAGCCGAGTACTCGATCTTGGCTGCAAATTCGGGCGGAATCTGCAGGCCATTCGGAAGTGCCCCGGCAGGCAGGCGACGAAACGGAGTCTGCGAAACAAGTTCTCGCAGTCGTTCTGTCTGCCCTCGCAGCAACGAGACGTTTTCTCGCTGGTTCAATACCTGCTGGTATTGATAGAGCAGGCCGAAATACCCTTGCGGGGCGCCTGTTGCCGCTGCGGAACTGGAACCGACTGTTGTCCCCGGCGCGACCGCGATCCCGGGATTCGTGCTGATGACAGTCGGGTTCGTTGCGGTTGCACCTGACGAGGATGAAATTGTTGTCGTAGAACTGGTGGAACCACCACCCGTATTCACGACGGCGTCGGCGAAAAAGATCTTTCGGTATCGAGCCAGAAGACGAACGTTATAGAGGACATTGCGTTCGCTGAAGGTCAGATTCTCCAGGATGACCTTGCGCCCTGCACCTTGAAGGAGCGGTTGGACGAGCGAGTACGTCAGCAGTGATTGTGAGGACGTGTTATTGCCACCGGAGAAGATCCAAAGCGTGTTGTTAGCCAGTCCGACAATCCATTGTCCACCTGTCGGAAGCAACTGGCTGACGCCGCCCTGTGAATTGAAAGAGAGACTGGTTGGGCCACCGGGTGTGGTGCTGAGTGTTGAGTTCCCTAATGGTTTGTTTCCGCCGAAAGCGAGGTAGCGGACATTGAACTGGAACTGATCCAGCGACAATTGCAGTGAGGAAAGGAACAGGTTTTCCAACTGAGTCTGGTAGTCACGACTGTGGATGCTGGCGAGTTCGATCGCCTGTTCCAGGGTCATGTTCTCAATGGTGTGCTTCATCGGTTTTGAGGCCGACGGTGGCGGCACATCGGAACCGGTGGAAGTCAGGCCGTCCGATTTCACAAAACCGTCATGAAACGTGTCGGGTTGCAGCCCAAAGTTGGCCAGCCACTGCGGGTTTTCGACGGACATCGATTCGCCGAATTTATGCCAGCTCTTGTAGCCATACATCCCGTGCAGCCAGGACATGTACTGATTTGCAGCCGGATCGTCTGGCGGCAAGGGTTCACAATCCAGGTCGTACGGATCATAAAAACGACTGCGCGGATCAGCATCGACTGTGATCCTCGGAAGATCCCAACGCTGATCAAACTGCTTGGATTCCAGCAGATTCAAACCGTCGAAATCAGCCTGAGTACGCCAGAAACCACGCGAACAGCCGCAGGCCATCAGCAACAACGTTGCCATGACGAGACGTGAACAATGACGAATCTTGCTTTGTGTCATTGTTCATCCTCGATGAGTCGGCCCGAAATCCCCAGTGTTGAAAGCATTTGTTCGAGAGCAAAATGAGGTGAATTCGGATGGATTGGCCAGGCTGAATCGACGTCAGAAGCGGCATTCGTAGCGTCACTTCCCGTTTCCAGGCTGTGGTCCTGAGGGGAATCTGCTTTCGCTGATAGGTGGCGAAGCCCCATCGTCAGCCCCTGGCGGATTTCTGGTGGCATGTGGGAAAACAGCGATTCAGCCCAGCGATGTCGAGCGATTTCAACGCGATGAAACAGTTGCTGGCCGTCTGCCGTCAGCAAAAGTACACGCTTCCGTCGATCTGTGTCGGACCAGCGGCGATTCACGAGCCCATCGCGCTGCAGGCGTTCCACCAATGAGCTGACGTTGGATTCGGATTGCATCAATTGATCGGCGACATCTGACTGCGACAGTCCACTTGCACCCGCCTTGTCGAGAACCGTCAGAACCGAATACCGACCTTCCGTCAGCTCGTAATGTTCCAGGAACTCGCCAAGTCGCAGCCGGACAAACATTGCCGCGTGCAGAAGTGCCGAGACGATCTCGCCGGGACGGCCAAACGCATCAGCGCCCGTTCGCATATCGCCTTTGATGACATCCATCCGGGACTCCTTAAACATACGCAGAGACGAAGCATCGCAATCTGTTGATTCGGTCGTAAATGCTTCGGGACTGAAGGATTTTTCGTTACAACCGGCAAAGTTCAGGTTTCCCTCAGAAATGTCCTAACCGTAATATTTTCCACAGGTTGCCAAATACTGGCCAGAGCAGGGCAAAGCGTTTAGGGGGCTGATGATCGTCATGCCGGTCCCACCACCTCGCTCAAGATCGGCAAGGAATGCCGGAGTGATGGTCGATGATATACGTGACGGGATTTTTGAAGGGAATTGGGAAGTTCAGCGATCAATGTTCAGTGATCCGACCCATGAAGGGCGGCAATCTGGCCAGCGGCTCCGGAGTTCTGTTTCTCGGGAAATCTCTGCAGAACTGATTCAGTCCTTGAGACTGAATCGGTCAGTAGCTACTATTTTGACGTGGGGACGCTATTGCCAATGGGCAACCGGTTGGCGTCCTGTGACATCAGTCCTGCGGATCAAAATCCGATGAGTGACATCCTGCAATTGGAATTGACGGATCGGCAACGCGAACTTCTGCTGAGGGGGCTGCGGTTTGTCCGTAGCAGCCGGATGCTGGAGATTCGTGAGTCGTCGGACATCACCGACGATCAACGCAAAGGCGAACTGGGAGAAATCCGCCAGTTGGCCGAGATGCTCGGCAAGGAAGCCGAAAAGTCCGCATGAGTGGACATATTCAATCACGAATGATTTCAAACAGCCGCCAAACGAATTGGCGGCTGTTTCTTTTCCTGATGACTTCAAGCTGCTGCGGATTGGCATCCGAAGAACTGCGTCATGACTGACAATATCTTTCGACCAGGCTCCGCCTGGAACAGTGTCATCGCCCCCGATGGGACGACATTTACCGCCCCGGCGGGTTGGGTCTTGCTTCCTCCCGGCGATGCGGCATTGACGCGGCGTGTTAAAGCGGCAGGAGACCACTGGGTCGTTCAGGAGAAAAAGGGCCGCAAGATCTTCTCGCGAGGTGTGCTGGCTCCTGAATCGGTCATCGAGCAGATCAAATCAGATCTGGTTGCCGAACGGTCGACCGAAAGCTTCGCGAAGCGAAAGCAGGCGGACGCGAAAAGGCGAGAAAAAGTCCAATCGGAATATGTCGAGGATTTTACGGGCGCAGTCGTTAACTTCCTGGCATTTCACCCCGATCACGCCGAGTTGGCGCAAATCCTTGCCAAGCGGGTTGCCGATCACGCGACACCTGTCGGTAGCGGAACGGTCGCACGTACCAAGCGTATCCCGGTCGAGGAGCGAGCCGAGGCAGCCGTCATCGCCTGGATGCGGCATCAAACCACCGGCTATGATTCGATGATCATTCCGCGAGAAAAGGGCAAGCGGAGGGAAGTTCGCCGAATGCTCGCCCAGCGGTCCAAGGAACTGCTGGCCCGATATCGCCAGGGAAACGGCGGAGGTAATTGCCCGCTCAAGGCAGCGTTATTCAGGTCGTCCTCAAGTCCCGCCGATCACTGATCGCCTGAATTTAGGGCTCCTCGCCTGCTTCCTGATTCTGGATGTCGTATTTGGTTTCAATAACCGCTTCTGACATCAGCTTCTTGAATAGCTTTTCCGGGCGTTTTTTGTTCTGTGCATCTTCCAGCTTTTTGCGGATCTCTTCCTGAACATCGCCAAATGGCGTCCGTCCAGCCTCATGTCGGGCTCTGACTCGAATCACCTGCAGCGACGATGGCCCTTCATAGATACCGCTCATCTCACCGACGGGCATTTCAAACAGCATTTTCTCCAGTTTCTGATCGACCAGGCTTCCTGCTTCCATTCCTTCCCAGGCTCCCCCATCTTTGGCGGTGGGGCCATCGGAATACTTGGAGGCAACCGTCCGGAAAGGAGCTCCGCTCCGTAGTTCCTTCAGTGCAAGATTCAGCTTTTCCCGTGCTTTTTCCTTGGATGCCTTGTCGGTGAATGAGACTTGAATCTGTTCCCAGTCCACCTTGGCAGCAATCGCGTACTCGTCCAGATGATTCTGGTAATAGTCGAGCAGATCAAGACGATCAATGTGTTCCGCTTTGTCCATCTTCATGGCAACAAATTCCATTGCCATGCGCTCTGTCGTGAAGCCATCCTTCACGTTCTGCAGGGTTGTCCCCTTCTTGTTTAATTCCAATTCCAGTTCGGTGCGCGTTGAAACCTTCAGTTCGCGTTTCAGTTTCTCGATTTCACGTTCAAAAAGTTCATCGAGGTGAGCGTTCATCGCCTTGATCTGATCAGGCTTCAAGCTGGTTCGCATTGATTCCACGAGCAGACGTCGTTGAATGTGCCCCTGCAGATCCCGCTGGACAAACATCTCGCGAATCTTGGCGTAATCTTCGGGTGTCCCCTTATCCTTGCGGAGCTTTTCTCGCATGCCAATCAGGTAAGCGCTGTAACGATCAAGAACATCACCATTGAGAATCGGTGCCCCGTTAACGGTTGCAGCGACTTTTGAGTTGTAAATTGCCGTGTCGTCTTCCCAATCGGCCCACGGATCGAGCTTGAATCTGCCGGGTTCTTTTGTGCCTGCGGCTGGTGTCACACCCGATTTCGGGGCTTCCGCGACCTGAACGTCATCCTTGTCTTTCAGGCGGCTGACGCGACGAGGAACATCCATCAAGACGGGATTCTCGTGCTTTTTCTGCAGGGCATCGCAGCCGACTGAATTCAGGACGATCAGGATTCCGCCCAGATATCGAATCGCAGATCGGAGATCTGCAACCGCGGATCGGGTGTCTGCATGCAAATCTCTTCCGCGGATTTGAAGCATGGGATGGTGATTCGATAATGAGGAAATTTGCTGTGGAATACAGCGACGAGAGCGAGCGAAACCACAAGTACCTGCGAGAGTTGTAGTTTCAGTTTGGGCTGGACTGCAAGGTCTCTTTTATCAGCCGCAGCAACGCCTTTGTTCCCTTGAGGTTAGGGGGAAGAACCAGGCAGGCTTCCTCGGTGTCCATGACTCGCAGGGGCGTCAAAATCAATCGACTTAACTTGGCAATCATCTTCGCGTTGCGGTAACCGAAAATGACGTAACCCGGCTCCAGGTGAATGTCGTGGATCTGCCATCGCATTGCCAGCAGTTGCAGCTCTCGGATCTGAAACAGCTTTTCGACAGGATCTGGCAGCGGCCCGAATCGGTCCCGGAATTCGTCCTTGAGTTGAGCCCAGTCGTCGAGAGACTCGACACTGGACAGCTTGCGATACATCTCAATCTTGGGGCGACCATCGGGGACATATTCCGGTGGAATGAATGCGGAAACCGGCAGGGTGACTTCCACATGTCGATGTTCGCGAATGGGCTGTCGTTTCATCGCCCGAACGGCATTCTCAAGCAATTGGCAATAGAGTTCATAGCCGACGGCGGCGATATGACCGCTCTGCTCGGTCCCCAGGATGTTGCCTGCGCCGCGGATTTCTAGGTCGCGCATGGCGATTTTGAATCCTGCACCTAACTCGCTGAATTCTTCAATCGCTTTCAGGCGACGCGACGCCTGTGGCGTCAGTGCCCGACCTTCGTCCAGTAACAGATAACAGTATGCCCGGTGCTTGTATCGACCGACACGTCCTCGCAACTGGTGCAGATCCGAAAGGCCGTAGCGATCGGCCTGATCGATGAAGATGGTGTTGGCGTTAGGGATATCGAGTCCGCTTTCGATGATCGTCGTAGCGACCAGGATATCGGTACGCCCTTCGACAAATCCCACCATCGCCGCTTCCATCGAATCTTCGTCCATCTGGCCATGGACGATATCGATGGTTGCCTCGGGGACCAGCGTGTGGATCTTGTCGGCAATGGTCTGGATGTCGTAAACGCGATTGTGAACGAAATAGATCTGGCCCGTTCGATTCAATTCCCGAACGATTGCCGAGCGAATCAGTTCGCCATCCCAGCGACAGATTCGCGTTTCCACAGCCATTCGATCCTGAGGGGGCGTTTCCAGATTCGAGATGTCGCGAATCCCCACCAGCGACATATGCAGTGTGCGAGGAATCGGGGTTGCCGAAAGAGTCAGGACATCGACTTCCAGTCGCAAGTGTTTCAGTAATTCTTTCGTTTCCACGCCAAAACGCTGTTCTTCGTCGATCACCAGCAGTCCGAGATCCTTGAATTTGACATCCTTGCTGACAAGACGGTGGGTCCCAATCACCATATCGATCGTTCCTTCGGCCAGTCCCTTCAGGACTTCTCGAGTTTCACTCGGTGACCGGAAGCGATTCAAAGAAGCGATTGTCACAGGGAACTCCGCCATTCGCTCGGAGAAACTGCGAAAGTGCTGTTCACAAAGAACGGTGGTGGGAACCAGAACGGCCACCTGCCGGCCAGCATCCACCGCCTTGAAGGCGGCTCGCATGGCAACTTCGGTTTTTCCGTAACCGACATCACCGCAAATCAGCCGGTCCATTGGGCGTGCCAACTGCATGTCGCTCTTCAAATCAGCGATGGCCCGCAACTGGTCGTCAGTTTCGGTGTAGGGGAACTCTGCTTCGAACTCTTCCATCCAGTGGCTATCGGGGGGGCAGGCCAGGCCAGGCTTCTGATCCCGTTCTGCCTGCAGTTTCAACATGTCTGCCGCCATGTCACCGACCGCTTCGGCAACGCGTTTCTTCTTGTTGACCCAACTGGTCCCGCCAATTTTGGATAATTCGGGCGATGCCTTCGCCCCCCCAACATACTTTTGGACCAGGTGAATCAGGGCGATCGGGACGAACATTTTCACGTGGTCAGCAAATTCCAGCACGAGACTCTCTTCGAGAATGTCGGCTTTCTTCTGCAGTTCAATGCCGCGGAAAATAGCGATCCCGTGTGACAGGTGGACAACGCGGTCACCGATGGCAAGGTCGAGAAAGCTATCAATCGCTCGCGATTCAACTCGCTTTTTCCGCGGGGCACGCTGAACTTCGGTTCGGGCGAACAATTCGTTGTCACTCAGGACGACGATCTTCTCAGCGACGAGTCGAAATCCGCGGGCTACATGCCCAATACAGAGTTGCACACGTCGTTGAAACGGATTGTCACGCGGCACCTCTTTTTCCACACTGGCAGGAATGACTTCACTGACGGGGGCCGGAACTTCTGGTGCTGCAGGTGCGGCTTCTGTCTTCTTGAGGAACCGTCGCAGTGGTGGTCCCGCAGGAACAGGAGGCGGAGCGGGCTGACTGGCCCTCGATTGCAATTTTCCCCCGGCATCAGCATCCGGGGAAGAAATCAGCGAAGGATCGTTGTAGATTTCTGCCAGCAGTTCCGTCAGGCGCTGGCGAGCCCCTTCGTTATGGCAGGCAATCAGAACGTGCTCGTCGCGCTGGACGACTCGTTCCAGTTCTCTCAGCGCCTCCCCCTTGGGGCCGCCGAATTTCTCGATCGACTCTGTTGGCAGATGATATTTTGTTCCATAGCTTCCTGATACGAGTGGAGCGAGGTTGATGTGCGGTCTGCGGGCGCATCGCTCCATCGTCGATTCCACGCT
This sequence comes from uncultured Planctomycetaceae bacterium, assembly GCA_964609845.1. Taxonomy (GTDB): domain Bacteria; phylum Planctomycetota; class Planctomycetia; order Planctomycetales; family Planctomycetaceae; genus Schlesneria. The sequence continues at coordinate 54,948 of CAZSTW010000013.1, forward strand.
GAAGAGTCCCTTGGGGTCTGCGAGACGTTCCATGTATTGGCGCCCTTCGCGGATCACTTCTTCCATTTCCACCAGGACGATCCAGGCTCCCTCATGGAGTGAGTCGAGGACATGGTCCCCCGAAGCAACCAAAGGCGAGATGAGCTGGTTTTCGGCAGGCGCCAATTCCGCCTCGTCGGCACGGCCTGTATCCGCCGGGGAAAGAACGGTGATGGCAATCTCTTCGACGGTCGCGACTTTGCGTTGGGATTCGACATCGAACAACCGAATCGATTCGACTTCGTCACCAAACAGTTCGATCCGCACTGGGTCTGACGAATCTGGGGGATAGATGTCGACGATTCCGCCATGGATACAGAATTCGCCGGGAACCTCAACCGCCGTAACACGTTCAAAACCTCTTGCGACAAGCCACTCGGCGATCTCATCCAGATCGAGGTCGAAGCCCACCTTGATGAGGCGAGAGGCGACCGTCCGTTCGCCACGATTGGGGACAGGTTGCAGCAGGGCTGTGATGGTCGTCACCACGACGGGTGGAGGATTTGCCGATTCAAAACCGCGAACGACTCGCAGCCGGCTACCCAGTATGGGGTCAGAGATGCTCAGTTCGCGCGGCAGTGAGGGCCATGATGGAAGTATCACCGGAAGCGGCCGCTCTGTGGAGACTCCGCTTTTCTCTGGGCCGAACCCGAACGAGGCAACGTCGGCAGCAAATTCGTCGAGTTCACGCTCACGCGGCAAGACGACAACAACGTGATTGGGGGCAACGAGCGAAAGAGTTGAGACGACCAAAGCCGCCGAAGATCCCCAGGCCCCGTCAATCGTGACGCTGTCGCCGTTGCGAAGCGCCTGCAGCACATCGTCAAATCCCGCTGCAGCGAGCAGGCGCTGGCGCAGTTCAACCGTCTGCTTCACAACGCTGGTATCGGCTGCCATTGGACTCTTTCAATCAGCGCAAGTTAGAACGCCCCGTCAGCGCCACTTTGGCTCTGCGGGTGCCTGAAAGTTCGACAGCGGATTCTATCGAGGCCAGCAATTCCGCCAAGTGACAATCTTCCTAAGATTCCTCTGCCAGCGTACACTCATGGCCTCATTGAATCACGATTTTCGGGCAAATCTCACGTCACAGTCGATTGTCACGATTCACAACCAAAGCGGGGCTGGCAGGGTGGAAGGATGCAATTGAGCAACAGATTGAAGCCACTCAGCCTTATCGCCGTCGGACTGCTCGTGGTCTCGGCGTCAACCGGACAGTATGCAAGGGCCGATGACGCGCCGTTGCCAGGGGTTGCAGACTGGGTGCTGCAACGCATCAAGCAAGAACAACTGACAGTGGAATACTACGACCCCGCCAAGCCCCCGAAGCCGTTTCCAGGCTGGACGGATTTTGAGTTCCGGCTGAACTATCAATACGACTATCGGGTGGACTGGACGCAAAAGAAGGGTGAGCGTGCTGCAGTCGTTGTGGTTCCCAGGTACTTGAAGATTGATGTGCCGATCAAGCATCACATTCAACTGCCAATGACGCTGAAGGCAGACCGGTGGTACGAAGCAGGGTTGGCTCGCCACGAACTGGAACATGTGCGAGTCGGGATGCATCCGCGACTGGAATTGCTCGGCAAGCACCTGATTTCAAAAGTGCAGCGAATTGACGGAATGGTTGATCGCCCTGACGACGTAACGCTGCAGTGGGTTCGAACTCGCGTAGATGCCGAGATGGCGGCCCGCCGAGATGCGGTGCTGGCGCTCGTTCTGGGGATCAATCAGAAAATCGACATGGCAACCAATCACGGGGCCGTTGAACTGCCTGATCGCGAGGCTTTTTTTTCAGTCTTGTACCTGAAGGAAAACCTGGATCAGATGAAATTCCCGTATCTGCCACAGGTGCTGGACCTGATTGCCAGGCCGGAATATCAGAAGGCGCGAGTGCAGCTTCAGCAGATTGATCGCCGCGATCCATAAGATCGCAAGTTTTTGTCCCCCAAGCCTCCTTTCGACAGTAAAACGCATGACCGCATATGATCCTCACAAATGGACGAGTCACCTGTTCGACATCGAAGGCTCGATGGCTCGTGAGATCCTCGGACGCGTCGCTTTATGCGTAGCCTGGTCTGCCGTTGTCGTCGTTTTGCATGACGTCTTCCCCAGCTGGTTTCGCGGCATTGCCATTCCGGAAACAGCACACTCGTTAATTGGCTCAGCGCTGGCGTTGCTGCTGGTTTTTCGCACCAACGGATCGTACGACCGGTTCTGGGAGGGAAGAAAACAGTGGGGTGGAATTGTTAACGAGACCAGGAATCTGGCGCGACAGTGCGAATCGTGGCTCGGCAAGGAACGCGAACTGGCGAACCGATCCATACGCTGGATCATTGCGTTTCCGTTTGCCACGATGCACCGCCTGCGTGGAGACCATCTGATTGGTCCGGCTGCTCAGTCGCTTCCTGTTGAGGAAGTTCAGCAGGCACTGCAAACTCGACACGCTCCCCTGGCTGTCGCACGAAAATTGACCTCGCTTCTTAATGACGCTCAGAAGCAGGGCGTGATCGACGCGATCCAGTTGCAGTCAATGGATCAGAACATTCAGCAGTTGATCGATTACTGCGGCGCCTGCGAACGGATCCGGTCGACTCCGGCGCCGTATGGATATGTGGTTCATCTGCGACGCGCCCTGATTGTTTACTGCCTGACGCTCCCGTTGGCGCTGGTGCAGAAATTTGGCTGGGAATCAATCCCTGTCACGCTGGTAATCTCTTACGTGCTATTCGGGATTGAAGAGATTGGAGTAGAAATTGAAAACCCGTTCGAACTTTCGATCAACGATTTGCCCCTGGAAACGATCTGCGAGACGATTGAACGTGACCTGAAAGGACTCTTGAGGGAGTGATGTGCCTCACGCCCGCTTCGCTCAAGACGCAAAGACGCAAAGTTTTCAAGCATTCCCTGTAGATTTGAGCGAGAAGACGATGGGTCACGGCTGTATTTCCCAAGACTTGAACGACCGGCCCAACGGACAACGCTGTGAAGCAGTTTTGCAGGCCTAAATTGGGGTTTCCATGAGTGGAGCGGCGCCTTTGTTCTCCACTGTTCAGGTACTTGATATGACGAGACCTGGCATTGATCACTGTTAGCAATGTATTCAACTCCAAAGGAGTTGCGTCTTAAAGCCCAGGGTTGCTCACGAAGTGAGCTACCCTGGGTCTGGACGATTCCCTCCTGTACCCCAACGGGGTTCCGTCGTCATTCTTGACGTAACCCATTCTGGGTAAAATGCGTCTCCTGCACGCTTTCCCTGGGTAGCCGCGAAACGCGGCTACCCTGAGCTATATGATGTAACTCCTTCGGAGTATTTGTGACGACAAGCGTCCCGAAATCAGTCCCATTGGCCTGACACCAACAGGCCCGATGGGCCCGTCGGGCCTCAGAAAGTACTTTGTTATGCGACCGATTCACTTTCAAGCCACGCGTTTCTTTACGCCATTTCAATTGAGCGAAGGTGCCTGAATGTCTTTGGAACCACTCACAAGTCGCTTGATGGCGGGTGACATGTCCGTCGTTGGTGATTTGCTGGCTTCCGGCTACGACTTGAATCTCGCAAACTGCAATGGCAGAACACCTCTAATGCTCGCGGCAGTTTTAGGGGATTGCGAGATGATTGTGTCCCTGATCGCAGCCGGCGCTTCAGTAAACGCAACTGGTGACGCTGGGACGGCGGCCATCCATGATGCCGCCGTAAATGGGCATCTTTCTGTCGTCCTGACATTGCTTGAATGGGGAGCAGATGTCAACGCAGTGACTGTCGACGGAGTCACCCCATTGATGTGTGCTGCCGCATGGGGAGAAGTTGAAGTTGCTCAAGCATTAATTGCGCGCGGTGCTGATATTCAACGCAGTGCTAATCGCGGAGATAGTGCTCTGGATATCGCCGAGGAGAAGTGCCAGGATCAAATGGCAGCGTTTTTAGCAGCCAATCTCCGTGAGAGTCGCAATGAGTAGAATTCCCCCTGCTTTACCTCGGCGATCTCCGCGCCCTCTGCGTTTCCAACTCTTCAACGGCCTGCGGCCGACCATGTGTCCTCGCAATCCAAGATCAGCAAAATGTATCCGTGCCGGAACCCGGAAGTGTGCCGACCGTTGCAACTTTGGATCAGACTGATAAACTCTGGGCTGTTGTAGAGTGTTAAGCGAAGGTCGCTGGGGACTTGGACACCCGCCCGAATACGGATTCATTCGGCGGAACCTGTTTGCCGGCAAGAAGTTGAGGCTAGGATTCTAGATGTCGATCACGAAAGAGCGAAAGTTGGAGTTGATTACTGAGTATCGACGCGGAGACGTCGATACGGGTTCACCGGAAGTTCAGATCGCGGTACTGTCGTCGCGCATTGCTCAATTGACGGAACACCTGAAGGGTCACGTCAAGGATCATGCTGGACGTCGCGGACTGCTGATGCTTGTCAGCAACCGTCGTAAGCTGTTGAACTATCTCGAGAACCATGCGAAGAGCCGATATACGGAAGTCATCGGCCGGCTGGGCTTGCGGAAGTAGTTGCTGCCCAATTGTTTGCGGCGGCGAGACAGGTCTCGCGCCGCAGATTGCTGAATGGGCCGGCTGTCATTTGTCCCGATCACGGGTTCTGCCCGGCCCCATTCAAAGTCTTGGTTGCTGACGCGTTCTGCGGGCAACCCTTTTTCCATTCTTTGTAGGAAAACACATAGTGAAAGTAATCGTTGAAAGAGAATTCGCCGGGCGCACGCTGAGCCTGACCACCGGTGAAATGGCAAAGCAGGCTGCTGGTGCGGTGTTGGTGCGGTTTGGTGATACAGTCGTTTTCGTTGCTGCTCAAAATGGTCCTTCCCGTCCTGGGACCGACTTTTTCCCGCTGACTTGTGATTACCGTGAACGTTCAGCAGCCGCTGGTAAATTCCCCGGTGGCTTCATCAAGCGTGAAGGCCGACCGACCACCAAGGAAATCCTCACCAGCCGTCTGACGGACCGACCAATTCGACCACTCTTCCCGGAAGGGTATGTGGAAGAAGTTCAAGTCATGTCGAATGTGCTGTCTGTGGATTCCGAAAACGATCCGGACGTACTGTCAATCATCGGGGCGAGTGCCGCATTGAGCATCGCCCCGGTTCCATTTCAGGGGCCGATTGCCGCCGTTCGCGTTGGGATGATTGATGAGCAATTCATCCTCATGCCAACCCGCACCGAACTGACCACCAGCCGACTGGATCTGATCGTTGCCGGTAGTCGCGAGTCGGTTCTGATGATCGAAGGCTTCGGTCATCAACTGCCTGAAGATCAGATGGCCGATGCGATCATGTTCGCACATCGCGCTGTCGCAGAGCTTTGCCAGTTGCAGGAAGAGTTCGTTCAGAAGGTCGGACGGGGCAAGTTCACATTGCCCGCACCGGAAGTCAACCCGTTTGACGCCGTCCTGCGTCAGAAGGCCTACGCCCGGATGGAAGAAGCGAAGGTTGCAGGCGTCAAGGCTGAGCGTCGCGATGCGCGCAGCGAACTCAAGGCAGCTCTGATTGCCGAGTTCTTCCCAGAAGACGCCGCCACAACACCTGAAGGCTGGACACGGGATCAGTTCAGCGCTGCGTTCTCGAATCTCGAATCGCGCGTCGTTCGCGACCTGATTCTGAACAAGAAGCAGCGTCTGGATGGCCGTCGTCCGGAAGACCTGCGAGCTGTTTCATGCTCCGTCAGCGTTCTGCCCCGAGTTCACGGTTCGGCACTGTTCACTCGCGGTGAAACTCAGTCGCTGGCAACCATCACTCTTGGTACCGCTCGCGACACCCAACGCGTTGATGGATTGTTTGACGAGTATCAGAAGCGATTCATGCTCGACTACAATTTCCCATCCTACTCGGTCGGTGAATGCCGTCCGATTCGTGGTCCCGGACGTCGTGAAATTGGTCACGGTGCACTCGCTGAGCGATCAGTGGCATCAGTGATTCCGACCGAAGAGAAGTTCCCATACACAATCCGTGTGATCTCGGACATTATGGAATCGAACGGCAGCAGTTCGATGGCCTCGGTCTGCAGTGCTACTCTGTCGCTGATGGATGCTGGTGTTCCGATTACGCAGCCGGTTGCTGGTATCTCGATCGGTCTCGTTAAAGAACAAGATCGGTTCGAACTGCTGACCGACATCATGGGCGACGAAGATCACTTCGGCGACATGGACTTCAAGGTTGCCGGAACGCAGAAGGGCGTTACCGGGATTCAACTCGACCTGAAGATCGCCGGTATCAACGAAGAGATCATCCGTAAGACGCTCGAACAGGCCCGCAAGGCTCGTATCGAACTCCTGAAGACGATGCTCACGGGAATTCGTCGGCCTCGGTCGGAGATCTCGACCAACGCTCCTCGCCTGCTGCGAACCAAGATCGACCCTGCCAAGATCGGCCTGTTGATCGGTCCCGGCGGCAAGACGATTCGAGCGATCCAGGAAGAAACCGGTGCGACGATCGATATCGCCGACGACGGTACCGTGATGATCTCGTGCGAGAAGGCTGAAGGTGCGGATGACGCACTGGCTCGAGTTGAAGCGATGACCGAAGAAATCAAGGTCGGTCGCGTCTACAACGGCACGGTCAGCTCGATCAAGGATTTTGGTGCCTTCATCGAAATCGCCCCTGGTAAAGATGGCCTGTGCCACGTCAGCGAACTCGATACCGGCTTCGTGAAGTCTGTCGCAGACATCTGCAAAGTTGGCGAGAAAATCCAGGTGAAGGTCATCGCGATCGACGATCAGAACCGCGTGAAGCTTTCCCGCAAGGCCGTTCTGGCCGAGCAACAGGAAGCTGCTCCCGCCGCTGAGCCCGCTGACGAAGAGTAATTCGTTGGCGAAGAACACGGGTGAATTGCATCGGACGGGTCACTGGACCCGTCCGATTTTTGCATCATCAGGCACAGTAGATCCGGACAGTCGTACCGAGAAGATCATGTCCGACGAAGCCAACAGCGATACCAGCAGCCTCGCCGATGATCATCAGCGATTGCAGGCCCAGTATGCCGAAATCGCCACTCTGGCTGGCGGGCTGGCTCACGAGATCCGAAATCCACTTTCGACCATCGGCCTGAATCTCGACCTGCTCGGCGAAGAACTTGGCGAGTGTGATACGCCCCGTGACCGGCGAATTCTTAACAAGTTGACGATGGTCAAGCGACAGTGTGAACAGCTGAACCGGATCCTCGATGACTTCCTGCAGTTTGCCCGCGCCGGAACGCTGAAGCTGTCGACTGCGGATCTGAACCAGACGGTCGCAGAGTTCATCGATTTCTATTCGCCGCAGGCTGCCGAACAGGGGATTGACATCAGCCCCCATCTGGCAGCGAACCTGCCTCCCGTGAAGCTTGACGTCAATCTGTGGCGGCAAGTACTGATGAATCTCTCACGAAATGCGCAACAGGCGATGCTGAATGGTGGAGTTCTTGAGCTTCAGACTTACGAACGCGATGGAAAGGTCATGCTGGACATTATCGACAATGGTCGAGGAATGACCTCGGAAACCAAGGCTCGAATGTTTGACGCCTTTTACTCAACCAAGCGAGCCGGAAGCGGTCTCGGACTGCCCACCGTTAAAAAAATTGTCGAAGCTCATGGCGGCTCAATTACGTGCGAAAGCGAAGTTGGACGTGGAACTCGCTTCAGTATCGCATTGCCCCCCGCCAGTCCCGTTGAATGTCAGAACGACCAGTCGTAACGGGTTGCTGGACACGGACGACGCTGACCATTCGGAGGGGCGGGGTTGACCGCAGTTTCGGTCGGTCATTCGTGTGAATGAGCCGCATCAGGGAATGTCCCGTCACCCACTTCGCGGACGTAGTCCCGGGTCGCCGCAATGACCGTAGAGCGCAGGTCCGCATACTTTTTCAGGAACCGTGGCTGGAATCCGCTCAGGCCGAGCATATCGCAACTCACCAGGACCTGACCGTCGCAGTCTGGTCCTGCTCCAATTCCAATCGTTGGGATCGACAATTCAGCGGTGATCTTTCCCGCGATCGAACGCGGGATCAGTTCCAACACGATTCCAAATGCCCCTGACGCTTCTGCAGCCTTGGCATCCGCCAGCAGCAGTTCTTCGTCGCGCTGCACCTTGGACATTGCGCCGAATTTGTTCACCGATTGCGGTCGCATTCCGACGTGTGCCATGACGGGGATATCCGCTTCGGCCAGCGCGCGGATGGTCGCTGCCAGGTGGACTCCCCCTTCCAGTTTGACCGCCGCAGCTCCAGTCTCTTTCAGAATGCGGCCAGCGTTCTCGACCCCTTGTGCCGGACTCACCTGGTAAGTCATGAATGGCAGATCGACAATCACCAGTGCTCGCTTAACCGCGCGTGTGACCATCTCACCGTGATAGATCATCTGCTCAAGCGTCACGGGTAATGTCGTCTTATGGCCTTGAACGACCATCCCCAGCGAATCGCCGACCAGGATCGCATCGACGCCGGCTTCGTCATAGATCCCTGCCCACAGGTAATCGTAGGCCGTCACCATCGAAAGCTTCCGCTGCCCTTTGGCTGCGGCAAAGCGTGGTACGTTGATTGTTTGGAGTCGCTTTTCCGACGAGGAATCAGTCATGAGTCACGCAGCAGTCCATCAGACGAGAATTGGCAACAAGGACGAGGACCCGTGCTGAACTTCACGAGTCACAATCTGACCGATCAGTGTAGTCGGTGTACAGTCGTCGACCTGAATCTGGGCAAGTGTTCCGGCGAGGCGCGGATTCCCTTCGAACACAACGATCCTGTCGCACGAGGTACGTCCCGTCAGTTGAACCGGGCCCGAGGTGGCTCCCGCGTCCCCCTTCTTGGTTTCGCTCTTGCTGGGGCCTTCGACCAGAACTTCGACGTCGGTGCCGATGAAGCTGGCATTATCCTCAGCACTGATCTGGTTCTGGACCGCCAGCATTTCGTTGTTACGCCGTTTCTTGACGTCCTCGGGGACATCATCCACATGCAGGTCGTAGGCCTTGGTTCCCGGACGGGGGCTGTACTTGAAAATAAAGCTGTTCTTGAAACGGCATTCCCGGATCAGGTCGAGGCTCTTTTGATGAGATTCTTCCGTTTCGCCACAGAATCCGACGATGAAATCGCTGGAGACGGCTGCTCGTGGAAGTGTCGACCGAATTCGGCCGAACATCTCGCGGTAATCTTCGATCGTGTATCCGCGTTTCATTCGTTTCAACATGTCGTTGCAGCCTGACTGTGCTGGAACATGCAGATACTGAGCACACTTTGGCAAATCACGAACTGCCTGAAGCAGGTCGTCGGTCATATCCTTGGGAAAGTTCGTCACAAACTTCAATCGCAGGATTCCATCCACATCGTGAATATGTTCCAGCAGGTCTGCCAGCCGGAACATTCGACCGTCCTGGGTGTGTTTGTAGCTGTTGACGGTTTGTCCCAGCAGGATGACTTCTTTTACTCCCTGGTCTGCCAGGACCTGGACTTCGTGGCGGATATCGCGTGGAGGACGACTTTGTTCGGGACCGCGCGTCATCGGAACGACGCAATAGGTGCAGAACTTGTCGCACCCGATCATGATTCGGACAAACGCCTGGTATGGGGTTGGCCGCATTTCGGGTTCACGCAGCGGATCGTAGCTCTGAAAGCTGTCGCTGACGACACCGCGTGTTCCCTCATTGCGGTCCAGGCTGATCGCCAGTGACCGCTCGCGGTGATCGCGAGCCGCTTCAATCAGCCGGGGAACTTCGGCCAGCTGCCCGGTGCCCACGACCAGATCGACGTGCGGAGCACGCTGGAAAACCAGTTCCTGATCCTTCTGAGCCATGCAGCCCAGTACCCCGATGACCTGATTGGGCCGGGTATTCTTGCTGTACTTCAATCGCCCCAGAGCGGAATAGATTTTGTGTTCGGCGTGTTCGCGTACACTGCATGTGTTGAACAGTACGGTGTCGGCTTCGCGGATATCATCCGTCAGGCTGTACCCCTGCTTGCGTAGAGCGCCAACCACCAGTTCGCTGTCCAGCATATTCATCTGGCAGCCGACGGTTTCGATGAACAGTTTGCCGTTGTGTGGATTGGTCATGTCAGACGCCGGAAACAGAGCAATGGAACAATTGGATAAAACGCATAAGGCAACGGTTACGACTAACGGACCCGCTCAATGTACTCACCCGTCTGAGCGTTGATTCTGATCATATCTCCCATTTCGACAAATGCGGGAACCTGAACAGTTTCACCATTTTCGACAGTGGCGGGCTTGGTGAGGTTCGAGGTGGTGTTACCACGAGCGACCGTTTCGGTATAGGTAACCTTCATCACGGCTTGAGCCGGAGCAGTCAATCCGATCGGGATCTCTCCCCAGAACAGGACCACACAAACCGCATTGTCCTGCAGAAACCGAGCCTGATCCCCCGCCGCTTCAAACGAGATCGTAAACTGCTCGAAATTCTGCTGATCCATAAAGACCAGGCCAGTCGCATCTTTAAACAGAAACTCGCCTTCACCGTTGCGGACGTCGGCAGCCTCAAGACTGTCACCACTCTTGTAAGTCCGGTCGAGGATCGTCCCTTTCAACAAGTTTTTCATGCGACATTTGTAAAGCGCCTGACCTTTGCCCGGTTTTACGAAGTTCACTTCCAGCATATCGTAAGGCTCTCCATCCAGAATCACCTTGGAGCCCTTACGAAAATCACTGGTATTCAACTGAGCCATTGGTCTTTCTCTCTGCCTTTCGATAAGTTGAGCGCACGCACCCTGAGGTTCGCCCGAAAGCTGCTGAAACTCGCCAAAAATCTTCGGACTCTTAAGGATAGCAGATACCTTCCCCTGTGTGAATCGTGATTGCTAACCTGTTTGGCGGCATGGGGTTTCATGCGATCTGGAATAAGTCCTTCGGGCTGTGAGATCAGTTGTTCTCTGGGTTGGTCTCTGCCAGGTCCAACTCCGTACGGTCCTCGTCTGAGATCAGGGAGCTGCGGCGACAAGCTGGGATTTTCTGACGTTGCCGAAAGGTTGCAGATTTTCTACAAACCCGCTTCGAATTTGCATTTGAGCGTAGACCAGTAACGGTGCGACTAAACGGGATCAACTCTCATGTCAGTTTTGTGGCGACACCAGATCTTGCTCGGCTTGGTGGCAGCCCTCGTGTTCTTCACCAATCTCGGAGGCTACGCGCTCTTCGACGAGGATGAACCGAAGAATGCGGTTTGCGGCGCTGAAATGTATGAACGAGGGGACTGGATCGTTCCGACGTTCAATGCAGAACTGCGCACGGACAAGCCGATTCTCATCTACTGGTGGATGCATCTGTCCTTCCGGCTGTTTGGCGTTTCGGAGTTCTCGGCACGTCTTGGGTCAGCCCTGCTTGCCAGCGGAACACTGTTTCTGACCTACTTCATGGGTCGCAAGCTTTACTCCGATGGGATCGCATTCCAGGCCAGCCTCATTCTGGCGACCTGCCTGATGTTTACGACGGTCAGCCGCGCCGTGACCCCCGATGCCACGCTGATCTTCTGTCTGATGCTGGCGTTTTCCAGCTATATCTGGGCGGTTTCCCGTCGACGGGGTGGCCATTTCAGTGGAGTCGAAGGTGGAGCCACTTCAAAAATTGCCCCGATTGATGATCTGGTTCCACAGTCGTGGGTAACAGCGATTCCAATGTACTCTGCCATGGGACTCGCAATCCTGGCGAAAGGTCCCATTGGTGTACTTCTCCCCTGCACGATTATCGGATTGTTCCTGCTGATCACGGGGTGGCGCAAAGACCTCATTGAAGGACAATTACACGTTGTTGTCGGTCCCTGGTGGCGCCGATACTTACTGACGGTGGCCCAGGTGATGTGGCCATCACAGATTCTTCGTGCCGGATTGGCGATGAGACTGATCCTGGGTGCTTGTATCGTTCTTGCGGTCGCGCTCCCCTGGTACGTCGTGGTCGGCCTGCAAACCGACGGCGCCTGGATTCGGGGATTTCTGGGCGATCATAATCTCGGGCGTTTTCTAGAGCCAAAAGAGAATCACAGTGGTCCGATTTTCTACTATGTCATTGTGCTGATGATGGGTTGCTTTCCCTGGTCCGTATTTCTGCCGATGGCGCTCTGGCAGTTGCGCGGCCGATTACGGAACGGGGCCCCGTGGAACGACAGTGACCGACTGGTCGCTTGCTGGGCCGGTGTCTGGTTCGTCTTTTTCTCACTGGCACGAACCAAGCTGCCTAACTACGTCCTGCCGATGTATCCCGCACTGGCCATGATCACTGCACGTTATCTCAGTGAATGGAAAGTTGCTGATGTCGGTTGGGGACAGGTTTCCTTTCGAAACTCGTGCCGTGCCCTTGCGGTCGCAGGCCTGTTGATCATGATTGGATTTGCAATCACTGCTTCGATCCTGCTGCCAGGCGAAGAGTACTTAATGGCAGTTGGTTTGATTCCGATGATGGGAGCGGGCCTGACATATCTGGCTGCCCGGCGCGAACGCCGTGAGCGGGCTCTGCAGATCATGACGGGAACTTCGATCACCATGGCAGTCGTAATGATCGGTATCGCCCCGTCGCTGATCGCCAATCATCTCGATTCCCCCAAATTAGCCGCTGCCGCTCGACAGATCTCGGGCAAGCAGCGCCCTGACATTGCGTCGATCGAAGTCTTTTCACCAAGCCTCGTGTTTTACGCACGACAGCCTGTCAGCGGTCTGCGAAAACCCGCAGATGTTTCAGAATTCTTCCAGCGACATCCGGACGGCTTCGTTGTGACTCGCGCTGATCGAGTCGACCAACTTCCGGATAACGGTCGGTTGGTAGAAGTCGCTCGTTGTCGCCGATTCCTGCGACGTTATGACGTCGTATTGCTGTCTGCAGGATCTCCTGTCGCAATGCAGACCAAAGAAAGCTCGATGCGATGATTCGTTCCGTGTCAGTTCGCATCTGACCTGCGGACTGGATGCGATACGGCCAGACCGGTATCCTCTGGCGGAACGAATCTCACACCCTTTTTTTGTGTCAATAATGTCCGAAACGATCGCGATTCAACCAGTTTCTGCCCCGATTCACGGAACAATCCGGCCGCCGGGCTCGAAAAGCCTGACAAACCGGGCGCTGGTCGTTGCGGGACTGGCAAACGGTGTGACTCGGCTATCGGGAGTTCTTGATAGCCGCGATACCGAAGTGATGATCGACAGTTTGCGACGACTGGGAATTCCGATTGAACAGTCTCGCGAACAGGGAACGGCAATTATCAGCGGTTGCGGTGGAACGCTCACTGCTCATTCCGCTGATTTGTGGCTGGAAAACAGCGGCACAAGCATCCGGTTTCTGACGGCGGTCTGCGCTCTTGGCCAGGGACGATTTCGGCTGGACGGCAATACGCGGATGCGTGAGCGTCCGATTGGCGATCTGCTGGATTCCCTCAGGCAATTCGGAATTTCTGCGACTTCGGAACTCGGGACAGATTGTCCCCCTGTTGTCGTCGATGGAAGCGGACTGAGGGGGGGAATCACGACGGTCAACGCAGGCGTTTCCAGCCAGTTTCTCAGTGCGATGCTGATGGTTGCGCCGGCTTCCACCGCACCTGTCGATATTCGATTAGCAGGCCCGGTGGTTTCGGAGCCGTATATCGAAATGACGCTTTCCGTGATGGAACAATTTGGGGTCGCCATTGATCGATCGACTAAAGGTGTCTTCCGCATCATCCCCCAATCGTATCAGGCGCGTGATTACGACATCGAACCGGATGCTTCTGCCGCGAGCTACTTCTTTGCTGCAGCCGCTGTCACGGGAGGCGTTGTTACGGTTGAAGGCCTGACAGCCGAGGCCTTGCAGGGAGATGTTCATTTTGTCGACGCGCTGGAACGCATGGGCTGCGAAGTTACCTGGGGACAAACCTCGATCACGGTTCGTGGAACCGACAGGCTGACGGGGATCGATATCGATATGAATGCGATCAGCGATACCGCCCAGACGCTGGCCTGTGTCGCTCCCTTTGCCGAAGGACCGACACGAATTCGAAACGTCGCACACATGCGACATAAGGAAACAGATCGCGTGAGCGCGGTCGTGACCGAATTGCGACGACTTGGCGTTAACGTCGAAGAACATCCTGATGGAATGACAATTCATCCTGGGCCGATTCACGGCGGGACGGTCGCGACGTACGACGACCATCGCATGGCGATGAGTTTTGCACTACTTGGTCTGCGGGTACCAGGGATCGTTATTGCGGATCCTCGCTGTACCTCAAAGACCTATCCCGAGTTTTTCGGGGACCTCGGCCGCCTTTGCAACAATGTCTGAATGAGCCTCGAGTCATCGGTGAGAACAAATGCGACGAAATCAGGGCTGGCTATCATGGACGGTCATGCCGATCGCAATTGTACTGGCAGGGATGATCGGCGTTACAAGAACTCTGGCCGATGACGCTGCGGTTCGTGAAATCAAACCGGGGCGCGTGATCGAGATCAAATCCAGCATCACCATCGATCCATCGATGCTGGGGGCACAACTGGTTGTGACAACATCAAATGTCACGATTGACGGAGGAGGTCTCACGTCGAAAGGTGGGAGTGGCATTCCCAAGTCTTTCAAGGGGATCGCGATTTTTGCACGTGGTGTCTCACACGTCACCCTCAGGAATTTCAAAGCATCCGGTTGGGAAACTGGTCTGAAGATTATCGATGGAGAAGGTTGGACGATCGAGAACTGTGATTTCTCTGACAATTTCCATGACCCGGACTTTGGCTGGGGAGAGAACGGGCGACGCGGGGGAATCGTACTCGAAAACGTTCGCAAATCTGTCGTGCGAAAGAACAAGGCGAATCGTGTCTGGGATGGATGTGTCCTGTTCGACTCCAATGACAATACTCTGGAAGAGAATGATTTCTCGCACACATCCAATACCTGCCTGAAGCTGTGGCATTCTTCGCGGAATGTGATTCAGAAGAACGTCCTCAGCCATGGAATTCGAATCAAACCGGGTGAGGTGCATGCCCGTGATTCCACCAGCGTGCTGATTGAAAGTGGCTCCAACGACAATCGATTTCTGGAAAACGATTGCACATACGGGGGGGACGGAATCTTTGTCCGCGTCCTGAATGGCTGGTGCAGTACGGGAAATCTTTTCGAGAAGAATGATTGTTCGTACGCGAATAACAACGGAGTCGAATGCTGGGCACGTGATAACGTATTTCGAAATAACAAAGCGAACCATTGCAGCTATGGTTTCTGGATGGGGGGATCCGATCATACGCGTCTGGAAGGGAACGAAGCGTCGTTCAACGGGCTGAAAGAGGGGAATCACAATTCTCCTCATTTACCCGCCAGCGGCCATGCAGGCATCGTCTTCATGTTTGGTCCTTCCAGCCACACCGTAGCTCGCGAAAACACGTGCATTGGCAACAACGGAGCCGGGATTGCCGTCATCGGCGATCAAGGTTCTGCCGGCCAGAAATGGAAGGCTCGCCACTGGATTATTGAAGACAACCTGCTGGCTCAAAATCGATGGGGACTGTTTCTGCAATATGCCGACTGGATTCAGGTGTCTGGAAATCGGTTCCACGACACGAAGCCGGCCGAGAATAATAATTCGGTGACTGCGATTCAGGTGGAAGCAGGCGTGTCTCGATTGAGCGTTGATCGAACGATTCGTACACCCGACGAGCAACGAGCGGTACCGAAAGTTGTTCTTTCGGGCCCAACGTCGGCACTGGTCGGTCAGGAAGTTCGCTTCAGCGTTGATGCCATGTTGCCCGGCCATTCGATCGCCTGGGATTTCGGAGACGGCTCGCAAGCGACGACTGCCGATGTGCATCACGTGTTTTCCAAGCCTGGATTTTATCGCGTGGGTGTCAATGTCACGCACCACAATCGAACAGAACTCGCGTGGCGAGATTTTTATGCGGTCGAAGCTGTTACTGAACTGGGAACGAATGGAGACGCCGCCAATTGGTCGATCGAAGACTTCCATGATCGGACTCGAAGCAAGGAGCAGACCTCTCGGGCTGACTTCACGAACGACGTTGCCGAACATCTGGTCGGTAAGTCGTCATTGCGAGTGGTGATTGAACCTTATGCGGGGTTCAGGGCTGCTCTCACCTATCCACGTCATCGAAATGCCGACTGGCCACTGGCAGGGAAATCCAGGCTGGTGTTCTGGATGAAAGTTATCAATGAAGATGTCACGGGCTGGCAGGGAGGTCCCTTCTTCGTGCTTCACGGAGAAAATGATGCAAAATGTCATATTGAGCCCAGGCAAGGGCTCGATCTGATGCGTCAATTGGATGACAACGAAGGACGCGATGGCTGGCGACGGATGGAGATACCACTCACGTCAAACGACAGTTGGCAGATCGACGGCACCGTCCCCAGACAGCTGCGAGCCATTTCCATGGCTTTTGACTCATGGGGAGCCCCCACGCTGAGAATCTGGATTGATGGTTTGGCACTGGAGTGAACTCCAGCCATTAACGAATCTATAGACTAGAGGTACTTGTCTTGCGACGACTACACGGTGATGCTTGATCCGGGAATGCTCGCATCTCTTTCTCATCTTCCTGCCAGAGCGTACTTCATGTTTCGATTTGCAATTCAGAATCTTCTCAGTCGTCCCATTCGATCGCTTCTCGCGCTGCTGGGCCTGACGGTCGCGATCATGGGTATGGTGGGACTCTTTTCGATCGCTGTCGGAATCGACGATACTCTCAAGAGTTCATTTGGTCGAATCCCGGGACTGGCTGCGATGCAGCCCGGGGCGCCCATCCCGCTCTTTTCACGCATTCCGACAGAATGGTCTGCGGAAATCGCGACGATGAAAGGGATTCGAATTGTTCGCCCCGAAGTCTGGGCTCGCGCCCAACTGGTCGAGGGGAAGCCAACGTTCAGCCCCCCTCGATTATTGTTTGGGGCCGATATCGAAAACACCCTCGCCTTGAAAAAGGCCGTGTATCGCGATGATCTTGTTGAAGGCCGCTACTTAATGGCTGCCGACCGGGGAACATTCAATTGCGTCGTGAGCAAGCCGATTGCACAGGCATTTCAAAAATCAATAGGCGACCGGTTGCGCGTCGATACCTACGATCTCACCATTGTGGGAATCTACCTCTGCAATTCTTTGCTGCTGGATGTGGCAATTGTGCTCGACGTCGATGCCGTTCGAAAGATCTCGAAAATGGACGACCGTTACGTTTCGTCGCTCTATTTTGAACCGGATGGAACTGTTGCCAACGACGATCTGATTGAAAGCATCCAGTCTCGATTTCGAGGACGTGGTGGCAGTCAGGCTGTTGCTCTGAATGCACTCGCCGCCGGTGCTTCCGGCAATTTATTGAATACGGCCGCCGCGCTGTTGCAGTCCGGTGGAACGCCTGAGAAATCTCCCGAGAAGACGGCTGATGGAAAGTCGGAAATGGCGGAAAATGCCCTGGAAATTCGCTCCGCGAGCGACTGGGGTGCAAAAATTCAGGCGCTGAGCAGTGATCTCGATATTTTCCTGTGGCTGATGACCGGAATCGGTGTCGTAATCGCCCTGCTGAGTATCCTGAATACGATGTTGATGAGTGTTGCCGAGCGGATGATCGAGTTCGGAGTCCTGAAAGCGAACGGATGGTCGGCCTGGGATATTCTGCGACTGATTACCTGGGAAAGTGCACTGCTGGGGTTGATTGGCGGGCTCAGTGGCTGTTGTCTTGGCTGGGTTGTTGTCCAGTTTGGAAACTGGTTGCTTCCTAATAAGCTGCACCTTTACGCCAGCCCGGCCCTGTTACTCTTCAGTCTGGGATTCAGCACTACCTTGGGGATTATCGGGGGACTCTATCCCGCCTGGTGGGCAGTCCGAATGTCCCCGATGGAAGCGATTCGCCGCGGGTGATTCCCGTTGGCTACCATCAGTCGACGTACAGGAACTCGTTCGAGCACATCAGCTGCTGGCAGAGAGTTGCGAGAGCGAGTTGTTCGATGTCACCCTTATGGCCGCTGGTCCGCAAGGTAGATGTCTGGTCATTCAGGAATTCGCAGGCACGCAGCAGTTCATCGGAACTTGCAGATCGTCCATAGACGAGCTGCCAGGCGCGTGCTGCACAGTGAACGAGTGACACTCCCAGCGGTCCGTGAAACTCCGTCTCCGAGTCCCATCGGTCCATTGCAGAGCTTCCCTGAGCAGCCATCGTAATCTGCACTCGCCAGAGGAACGAATCGCTGTTGTTGTTCTCGCGACAGTCCGTCACAAAGTCGATGGTGTCACCAGACTTGACCGCCAGACCTGTTGCTGGTGTTTCAATCTCTCCATTTTTTGCTTCCCAGGTCCCTACCAGTCCTGTGCGACTGCTGATGATTCGTGAACGTACACCGTCACCATTTTCCGAGGGATGGCCTAGCTTGCCCGTGATCGTCACGATTCCGTCACGTGGAGCGGACCAGCGACGTATCGTTACATGCTGCTGGTCGTTTCCAGCGTGTCCACCTGCGGCATGCAGGATGACGTACCCAAGGGTCGGGTCTGGCAGGACAGCCCCGCCTTGCCAGGCATTTCCATTAAAGAATGGGATCGGTGTAAATCTCAGTCGCATGTTGGCAGGCATCCCGTCTGCCTGTGACTCAATCACACCGTAGCCGTACTGCCAGGCGAAATGATGCCCTGAGTAATTTGCGACGAATGGGGTGGTCAATTCGGACTGAAAATCATGCGGCGTGGTCGCTCGCAGATATTTTGCCATGTGTTCTGCTTGAGCCAGCAGGAAATCTCCGTTCATCAGCATTAATGATTGCGGTGCGACTGTACTGCTGGGGCGTCGCTCGCAATTGACGGCCATGACGGGAGCATCAAACGCGGCCAGCAGGGAAACTGGTTTACTGCGTCGATCCTGAACATAAACACTTCGGCGCGGGACATCGTCTTTCACGTGAACCTGCCCGGCAAAATCTTCAGTCGTCTCCAGAGGCTTGCCGAACATCGCATCGTTCAGTCGTCCGGCCGCAGCGATGGCGCGGTCACGAACGATCTCTGCTTCCAGTCGACGGACTGGAAATCGTGAGTAGAGTGCCCCGTCAGCATCGCGCGAATTATCGCTGTCACGACGCGTCGATGTCTGGCGGTACGTCGCCGAGGTCATGATCACGCGATGAAGCTGCTTGGAACTCCAGCCCCGACGCGGAAACTCACTCGTCAGCCAATCCAGCAGGTCGGGATTGGTGGGACGCGTTCCCAGTTGCCCGAACTCCGCGGGCGTCTCCACAATCCCTCGGCCGAAATGCTGCAGCCAGATCCGATTCGTGATTACTCGACCAAACAATGGGTGACTTCCATTGGTCAGTTGGCGAGCCCACGCCAGTCTGCGGCCGGTCGTTGGTATGGACGAATCGTCTTCGGCAATTACGAATCGGCGCCCTTCCGGCCCGGCAATCGTCAGGTCTGCAGGAACGACGGGATTCTTGGGCTGCCGATGGTCTCCACGATGAAACAGCATGGTGGGAGG
>CAZSTW010000013.1:74392-81807 GCA_964609845.1 uncultured Planctomycetaceae bacterium
ACCCTGCGGTTCCACCAGCACACTGATAAAATCTTCGGTCGGCTTTTCACTGCGTTTCGCCTGAATCGCTGCGTCGTCCTTTTTGAGTTCTTCCGCAGCAGCGGCATTGTACTGGTACAACACTCCGGGGTTGATATTAAGATTCGGGTTGCTGGCGACGAGCGATTTTTGTTCGTCAGTCCTCTTGTCCGCCGCCGTTTTGAAAGCGTCTCTCAGTTTGTCCCGATTTTCGGCGGGTTGCTTTTCGAGTTCCTTATCAAACGCTGCGGCCACAAACTTGTCACGTTTTTCGTTGTAGAGGGCAACCTGTCGGGCGACCTCGGCTTCGATCGCTGCGGCCTTGGCCCGATCTTCATCCGTGTACAATGAGATGACGCGATCGCGCGGGGTGACCCACGCTTTCCAGTTCAAAGCCGGTTCGAAAATGGCTCGCAACTGATAATAGTCGGTTTGCGAAATCGGATCGTATCGATGATCGTGACATTGAGCACAACCGACGCTGAGGCCGACAAAACTTGCTGAAACGATCTTCAGCGTATCGGCCACGACTTGATTGCGAGACAGATCTGGATCTCCCTGCCCGCTCGCCGTCGGATCGGCTGCCATCCGAAGAAAACCCGTGGCGATCAATTTTTCCTGCAATTCTGGAGAAAGGTTTTTATGCGGCTGCGGGACAAGTTCATCCCCGGCGAGTTGTTCGACCACAAATTCATTGAACGGCTTGTCGGAATTGAAAGCGCGAATGACGTAGTCGCGATACTTGTAGATGTAGGGACGAATCGTATCCACACTGCCATCCCCTTCTGAATCCGCGTAACCCGCGACATCCAGCCAGTGCCGTCCCCAGCGTTCGCCATAATGTGGCGAGGCGAGCAACCGGTCGAGCAGACGCTCGTACGCATCAGGTGAAGTATCGGTCAGAAACTGCTCTGCTTCTTCTTTCGTTGGAGGAAGTCCGATCAGATCGAATGTGGCTCGCTTGAGCAACGTGAAACGGTCTGCTTCCACATTGAGCGACAGATCAGCAGCTTCCAGTTTGCGCTCAACAAGCAGATCGATCGCCGACCGAATCTGGCTTCGATCCTTGACCACGGGAAGTTCAGGCTGTCGGACTGGCTGAAACGCCCAGTAGGCACGTTCTTCCGCCGTGATTCCTAAACCGGGGCCAATCGTTTCTGGCTCATCGCGCGCCGTGGTCGCACCTGAAGCAATCCATTTCTCGAGAATGGCGACCTGTGCCGCCGGAACCTTTTTCTCGGAGGGAGGCATTTCGCCGGACTTCACTCGCTTGAGCAGATTGCTGGCAGCCGGTTCCCCAACTCGAATCGCAGCCCCGCTTTCTCCCCCTTTGACGATCAAGCGTTTCAGTCTGAGATCCAATCCTCCCTCTGGCTTTTCACCGCCGCCATGACAATCCAGGCAATACGCTTTCAGAATCGGGCGAACGTGCTGCTCAAACGTGACAGGATCTGCAGGAACTTCTGCAGCGAAAGCAAAACCTTGGTTCAGCCCGACGGCAATTGCTGAAAGCAACAAAGAACATCGGATCAGCGATGTCGAAAGCATGTCATGATCCCAAGCGGAGATTGCAATAATACCGTCCCTGGCATTCTGGTGGGCCATCACTCAGTGATGGTCGAGGTGGGCACTCACCATTGTTGATTTTCGCCGAGTCTGTGGCAAGTCCATTCGGCCATCCTCCGCAATAAGACCGCCGTTGTACAATGCATGAATTGATGACTTGCGGAGCCACGAAGGTCATGGCGTGCGTGGCGGCGACGCATTTTCCTTCGCTGTAGTCCAGGTGGCACAGTCAGTAACCGATTCGAACGGGAGTCCGAATTCAGGTGATGTCGCGTCGCTCGTCATGAGCCGCGCAAAGACACAGTGCAGTGCTGATGTCGATGGATTCGTCAGATTCGCCACTTGACGTATCGGCGGGGCTTGCACAGAAGAAGCCCCGTGCCGAATTTGGATCGATTTGATTGAAACGGATTACAGGGTCGCGGCCATCAGGCATTCGGGCAATTCGACACCACCCATTGGCATGGGTGCCACGGAATCCGTGTGCAGGTCGTACATGCCAGCTGCGTTCAGATGAAAGAAGCGTTGGAACCACAGCATCTTCTGGACGTTTGGCTGAGGAGGCGTCAGGGCAAATTGAACCCCACGCTTTTCGGTCCAGTCGAACAACATTCCGAAAAAGCCGCTGGGAATGTACTTAACTAATCGCATGTCGATTGCGATGGAACGACAATGTTCACGTTCGATCAACATGAACAACCCATCTCGCAGCAGTGCCAGATCGGCTCCATCCCAGATATCCATTTCACCGACATGCAAGAGATGCAGTTCGTCTTGAACTTCGATCAGCATTCGTTTGAAGTGTCGTTGCGTCATGCTTGAAGGATCCCGGTTTGGATTCGATCAGTCGAAGACCAGTTGTCTGGCGGGATTCGAACTGAACGCAAACCGCGGACCATCAGGCCGCTAAAGCGAATAATTTCCGCAACACTCTACGCCTGTGGGGATAACGACGCTTTCGAGTCGACGTGGTCGATTGGCAACGTCGACATTTGGCATCATCAATGGGTGGGAATTGATGACGTATCGCAACGTCAGGCGGCAGCACCCGATCGCGGCCGGGCATGCCGTGATCGTGACTTCGGACGGATTGCCAGGCGATACCACGCAGGGGCGAGAAAACGATACCAGCAGTCACGGCAACGAAGCTGAACGCAAAACAGCATCGCAACAAGAGAAATTGGAGACTGGCTTCGTCGGATGGACGTTGATCCGCAATGTGGGCAATGCATTTTAAAAAATCCACAATTTGACGGAGGCACATGAACCTTTGGCCTGTGAGATAGCAATCGGCGGAAATCTCCGTACCCTGTCAGAAAATCTGCGGCGGTATTGATCGATTACGAATTCGGCGCACGTGGTGAAGGCCTCAAACGTGTCAAAACCGCAATGATCGATCCCTATGGAACAGTCTTCACTCGTCGAACGAAGGTTCGAGCCTTCGTTGGCCTGAGCGTGACGTAAGATTGATTGCGTGGTGCGGGCGAAGTGTCCGTGCTGAATTCTCCCCATTCCGCCCCCGGCGCTTTTCCCAGCAGGAATCATGCGAGACAAGTCGATTGCCGTATTGGCGTTCGGGCTGTTTCTTCTCACGACGGCGACGCTGTTCCTGCGTCCGGCGGAGCTATTCATCTGGCTGGCGGACTGGCCGATCTACGAACTGCTGATTCTTTCATCGTTCGGCCTGGCTTTCCAATCATTCACCGGACACTTTCGCTGGTTCATGCTCGCCCGGCAGCCGGTCACCCTCTGTGTAGCGGGAGTGTTTGTGGCCATCGCCATATCACACCTGCAGTACATCTATGTCAGCGGCGCGATCGACTCCGGAACACTTTTTCTCAAGACGCTGATTTACTTTGGCCTGCTGATTACCACCGTAAATTCGCCCAGTCGGCTGAAGACATTTCTGCTGACCGTCGCAATCTGCGCTTCGACCATGGTGACACTTTGCGTGGTCGACTACTACGAATTGTACGACTTCGAGTTCATCGAACACCTGGACGACATGCAGGGGGTGACCGACGAAGACGAAATCATCACAGTAAAACGTATGCGCGGGACCGGAATTTTCCAGGACCCGAACGACATGGCGATGGTCATTTGCTTCACCGGCGTGATCTGTTCGATGTTTCTGCTCGATCCCTCCGCCAGTAAACTCAGACTGCTCTGGCTGCTGCCGATGATCGTGTTGCTGATAGGTCTGCTTTCTACGAAATCTCGTGGGGGGCTTCTGGCCTGTGGTATGGCAGGCCTGGTGTTGCTCGCCGTTCGATATGGCGGACGAGTCGCGTTTCTGGCAGGGGTCATGGCGATATCGGTTCTGCCTCTGATCGCCGGGCGTCAGGCAGATATCGATCTGGAAGAAGGGGGAACGGGACACGAGCGAGTGACTCTGTGGCGCGAAGGATTTCAGGAACTGAAATCGTCAGCAATCCTGTTTGGAACCGGACAGGGATCGTACCCGGACATTGCGGGACTGGTGGCCCATAATTCGTACATTCACTCGTACGTGGAACTCGGCCTGTTCGGCGGAACTATGTTCTTTGGCTGTTTCTTCTTTATCGGCATGCAGCTTTATCGAATGGGGCGCCTCCCTGAACCCATCTTGAACGACGAACTGGTGCGTATGCGTCCCTTCATTTGTGCGATGGTGTCAGGTTGGTGCATGTCGATCTTTTCCCTGTCCAGATGCTACGTCGTTCCGACGTACCTGCTGATCGGTACAGCAACGACGTACCTCAACCTGGTCTGGATTCACACGGCATCGGGCGAACCGCTGGTCATCTGGAATCGACTGCATGCGATTCGGCTGGCGGTGGCGAGCGGAACGGCGTTTGTGGGGCTTTATATCTTCACTGCAGTCATGGCCAGCTAGCAGCTCCTTGGTGAAAGTCGTCGGCTGGCCGGGACTGGACTGGACTGGACTGGACTGGACTGAGGCTTTGCGAAGGAAGGCCCAGTCTTCGCGTGGAACGCCCATTCCGGGACTTCGCGAAGACGCTCCAGTCCCGGCCACCCTCTAGTGCGGGTCGCAGTTGCGTGTCACGTCGAAACATGGGTAAGACGCTGCAATTTGATGCCCGCGGGACGCCCACTGAAACGAGATACGACCTGGTCCTCAGGCACGACTGCGCGAAACACCTCGCCCCAGCAGCACCAGCAGACCCACAGAAACGACCAGTAGTCCGATCCCCAACAGGGGTCGATAGACGATCCAGCCGATCGCGATGGTGCTCAGCGACAAAGGGAGAGCCAGCAGAAAGGCCAGCAATCCGGTCCCATAACCGACCAGAGTTCCGAAGAACGGAACGATATCTGCCAGAACCGACATCGGACGGAACAACAGCATCAGGCCGAACAGCATCATTCCAAATCCGACCAGTCGCAGGACCCATGTCATAAGATCGTTGTCGGAATTGAGTCTCCGGAAGAAATCGTCCTTCGTCGTTTGTCCTGAACGGAGTTCGAAGAGACTTCCACCCCGACGCGTCGTGAATGGAGCAAACGTTGTCCCCATCTGCACTCCCACGAGACCACAGGGGCCGCTCGGGACATGCTGGAAATGCACGCGGGCATCGCCAATTGAGGGATTGTCGGGGTCTTGTCCTGAGTAGAAATGACCGCTTGCGACACGCCATTTTGAAGTTTGATCTTCGGCAACGCCGTCGATCTGTTCGCTGGTAACTGTCAGTGGCTGAAAGTCATGAAGCGACGATTTCAAGTTTTCTGGAACCTGGAACGCTCCCAGTTGAATCACTCCTGCTACGAATTCGGCTGCGGTGCAGGGGAGTTGTCGCGGATTCTGATGTCCCTGCGGCTGATGAAAACGCGATGAGTCGATCAAATCTGTGGCCCACGTCTTGGCGTACGTGTACGTCTTCGTCGTCGTTTCTCCACCGCCGAGATTCTTCTTCTTCTCGGTATGTTCACTTTCCTTCCATTGATACATCTCGACACTTCGCTTCAGCCGGAGCGAGTCCTTTGTCGTAATTCCAAAGATGGGATCGCGTAGTGATTCACTCGTCGTTGCTGGCCCGGAAGCAAAGACCAGCTTCCCTTCGTGGGCAGGGTCGACCGAATGGACCTCAATCGTTTCCGCGCCTTTCTGGCCCTCTTCAAGGTCTTGGGCGCGATGAACCGCCCGCCCTTCGTTCCAGAACAGGACGGGAAAGGCAACAACAAACAGAATCAGGCCGAAAATCATCCCGCCAAACGCACTGGCGACCCGACTGAACCACGATTGATACGAGACTTCGCTTGTTCCGGAAAATCCGTCAGCAGAACCGGTTGATCCGAAATCGCCGCCACCGAAATCCTCGTTCTCAGTCATCGGTTTGTTTTCCTTTTGCCACGGAATGAGTGAACCCCGAATGTCTGCGGGACGGATTTTCATCACGAACGCAAACCGGGGCTGAGCAGATCAAAAAATTTGACGATGGTACAAAGTGGCCGCAGGATGCTATCGCACAACCACTTCGCCATACATCAACTCTCCCGAGGCAATCGTGGTTTCGATTGCCAACCGCTTTCCCTCTGCAGGAATTCGGAACAACATCAGGTCAGCGAGTGATCCACGACGCAGTCGTACGACTTCGTGACCCAGCAACCGGGCGGGATTTTTGCTCGCCATATCGATCGCGTCCTTCAGAGAAACTCCGGCAAATTCAATGACGTTCGCGACACAGGTATCTGTTTCCTGAGCCGAGCCTGCGAGCAATTCACGCTGACCTGCGACAACCAGCTTACCGTTATCGAGGATCTCACTGCGTCCCAGTTTGCTTTCATAAACGCCGGGCGGACAACCAGCCCATCCCGCAGCATCGCAGGTCAAGATGGTTCGCTTGGGAGATTTCACCCTGATGAATGTCTGCACGAGATTCGGGGGTAGATGGTGTCCGTCCACAATCAGGCTGGCTGAAAGACGGTTGTCTGCCAGTTGTTCGAAAATATAGTTGCGATGGCGATGGATCATTGCATGGGCGCCATTACCAAGGTGCGTGCTGAGTCTGGCTCCAGCTTCGACTGCGGCACGAACCTGGTCGGGTGATGCTGCAGTGTGTCCGATGGCAATGACAACTCCACTGGCAACTGCCCGGCGAATGAATTCCAGAGCTCCGTCAACTTCGGGCGCGATGGTGACCAGTTTGATGCGGTTACCCGAGATCTCCTGCAACTTCTGGAACTCGGACCAGTCAGCAGATCGAACGTGTTCACGAGGATGGGCACCGCGCGGACCATCTTCGGCCGATATAAACGGGCCTTCCAGATGGCACCCGCAGACCATTCGATCCGCAGTCGAGTTAAACTCACACGCTTCACGAATTGCAGCAAATCCGGCCGCAAGTCCCTCAAACGAATTCGTAATCAACGTCGGGCAAAGACGGGTCACACCATATCGATAGTGCGGCTCCAGAGCCTGCAGAACATTGTTACGTGTCAACGAATCGCTGCTGAACCAGATGCCGCCATGCCCATTGATCTGCAGGTCGAACAAGGCAGGAGCGATGTATGGCCAGTCCGCCACCGATTCATTGGGCCAGGCAGGCTCAACGGATCGAATCCGATTCCCGGCAATGGTGACTTTGATCGGTTCGCCGTTTTCGTAACTACGTGCCTTGAGTGTGAGCATTTTCTCTTTCACTGTTGAATTGATCCCAGTGCTTTTCAGCCTGATGGGAGTTGTTCATGCGCCCCACCGTGACGGAAATGCATTGTAGCCCGCTTGATTTTAGGCCTCAATCCGGTAAGTGACATGGCAGGGTAATCGGCATTTTCAATGTAGGGTGGAGTCAATGTTACCCACATCTTTGATTTTGTGCTTGCCAGTTGCT
>CAZSTW010000014.1:0-2832 GCA_964609845.1 uncultured Planctomycetaceae bacterium
AATACCTCGCAGGAGAAGAAGCTCCCGACGCTTACCATGTGTTTGAACAGGAAGTGGAAACTTTACGCACACAAGGGGGACTACCACTCACGCCGGGATCCGTGACAGAACCCTGCCACATCTATTGTGCCCGGACGCCTGAATGGAAGCTGGTTAAGTACTGGGATCCGCACAACAGAGCGCCGAACGAATGGGAACTGTATTACCTCGTTGAAGACAATTATGAACTGTACAATCTTGTGTCGTGGGCCAGCGGCGAACCGATTCCAGAACCTGGTCGCATCCCAACGAGTTGGAGCCTGACGTCTGATCAATTAAACCAGGCGCTGGTATCGATGAGGGAACTGCTCGTCGAACTTGAGAAAACGTACCTGGGTGGTCCCCGTCCTGTGATGGAACCGTACACGTTCGACGGCTGATGGAGATAGGTTGTGCCCCCGTCGGGCTTGCCCGACGGGGGTATCGTCGATATCGCGAGGTCACGGACATGACTTCGGCTTTAGCGGGTACGTAACGATTACACGAGAACAGTTGACGGGAATCGTGTTCCTGGTAAATGGTGACGTGCGTGTGCGGCACGGTCTGCGGCACGGTGTGCGCTACGGTGGGCGGTTGCGTCCTCGCATATCGAAATTGCGTTGGTTCGATTACGATTCGCGAACGGAGATTGAATCGTGACTGTCTCCGCACAATCCCTCATTTGTCGACAAGGCTTCAGTGTGTCGGTTCATCGCATCCGTCTGGCAGGTCCCTGGGAATACAAGTGGCTGGAATCGCTTGACGACAAGCATCCCGAGCAGGCCACTGGCACGATCAAGATTCCTGCTGACTGGCAAGTCGTATTTGGTCTGATCGCCGGAAACGCCGTCTTTGCCAGGAGATTTCATCGGCCAACAAATCTGGAACCACACGAACAGGTCGTGATTCATTTCAAGGGGATCGCCGGGAGCGGAGAGATACGACTGAATGACGTCGTCCTGATGATATTTCCCGAGACTGCTGGCGTGCTTGAATGCGATATCACGACTTCGATGCTGGCATTCAATCGCCTGGAAATCCGTTTGCGATTCGATCCATCTGTATCGTCGGTGACGCGCGGGGGACTGTTTGATGACGTCGCGATCGAAATTCGCAGTTCTGGTTCTGACGAGTAAGCCTCACAATCGAGCTGATCGAGATTCGCATTTCCTTCGTATCCGGGAACGAAGGATTGTACAATTCCGTGACAAACTGAGCAGACGCAGTCGTTGCCCAGATTCAACCGCTTCTTTCGGGGTCCACTCATGTTGCGAATGATGACAGTGATTGCGTTGACTGGACTGTTGACGTCAGCCGCACAAGCACACTTTCTGTTCATCCAGATCGGGCCTCACGCTGAAGCCGGCCGGACGGTAGAAGTCTTTTTCAGTGAGCGAGCCACTGCTGGTGACCCGAAGTTCGTCGCGAAGACTGCTCATACCGAACTCTGGCGGCAGGATGAGCCGGGCAAGTTTATTCCGTTACCGGTTAAATCCGGGACCGATCGGTTGCGTGGTTATCTCCCCTCGGGACAAGCCGTCGCGGTGATCGGTCAATGTGAATATGGTGTGCTGAAGCGAGATAAATCGTTTCTGCTCAAGTACTACCCCAAGGCCGTTTCCGGAAAGCCCGAAGACCTTGGGAAACTGACACGGTACGATGCGATTCCACTCGAGATCATGCCACTGTTTTCCAGTGATTCTGTCACGCTGACCGTGCTGCACGATGGCCGCCCTGTGCCCAATACCATTGTGACGACTGTCGATGCGAACCTTCAGAATGAAGAACTGAAAACCGATGATCGGGGAAAGGTCGTCTGGAAACTTCCTGCGGCTGGCCCGTATGCCGTCTATGTCAAGCATGTCACTGCAAAAGAAGGAACTCGCAACGGCGACTCGTATCAGGAGCTTCGTGAATTTGCGACGCTGGGGTTTGACTGGCCAATCGATGGATCACGTGTTGACGCTGACGCAGTGTCGATGTTTGAAAAGGCGATTGCTGCGCGAGCAGCCTGGAAGGACTTTCCGGGGTTCACGTCACCGATTTCCGTTTACCTCGACGGCCGCCGCCATACTGGAACTGTGACAGTGAAGCCCGATGGCGATGTTTCGTTCGGTGCCGAACCTCCCTTTGAAGATGAAGCGGCCCGGGATTGGGTTCGCGACCAGCTTCATTCGATGGTGATTCATCGAGTCCCCTCATCGGGAATTCGCTCGGCGCCGATATTGAACTTTGCTGACACCGACACGGATAACCCCCTGGGAAGACTGCTGACTTTTCACGGCGGGCGGTTTGCCTCGACATATCGAATTCGTGACGACGAGATCATCGTCGTTAATCGCAATCTCGGCCGGGAAAACATGTCACTGCAGATGCTGGAGAGCGAGCGAAACGCTGATGGCAAAGTCTTGCCGCGTGCCTATCAGGTTCAGTATCGCGATGCAGAGACCGGTTCGATCAATCGCGTCGAAACTTTTCGAAATCGGTGGCAGCGAGTTGGTACATTCGATTTGCCAGAGACCATCGGCCAGACAATTTCGTCGGCAGGAGGTGTCAGCGTCCGTTCACTGAAACTGACTTCGATCAAACTCCGTTAACCTTCCGCAGCGATTTGTGAAGGCTCCGCCGGAGCGGATGAACCAGATTCAGGATCGCTTCCGGTACTCTGCCACTGCAGCATCAATCCGGCCACTCAGTTGATTCCAGTGTTCCGAAGACCACTTGAGTTCCACGCGACGGACTGTCGGCCTGAGTGCAACCAGTGCGAGTTCGCAGGGAGCCTCGCCGATCCATTGCGTCACCGCATGAGCATAA
>CAZSTW010000014.1:2968-14261 GCA_964609845.1 uncultured Planctomycetaceae bacterium
GCATAAATCCCCAGCTGAAACTCGTACGGATTCAAGATCTGCGAGTTCTCTGCATGGGACGGAAAATTGTTGGTTTTGTAATCCAGGATATGCCATCCACCGTTTGCATCCTCGTACAGCAGGTCGATGACTCCGCGAACCAAGGTGGGCGATTCCCCTGATGACGCGGGCCATCGCATGGCAAAATCCACTTCGCGGTAGAGCGTCTTTGCGGCCGCGATGTCGCCCATGATCGATGAGGTCACCAGGCGAGCCAACATCTCTTTGGCGATACCGATTGTTTCCTGATTTAAATCATCCTGCGCTCCTTCGATGGCATCGTCCAGTAACTGCACCCAGCCGACCGGATGTGCGAAATCAATTCGCTCGAGGACCGCGTGGACAAGTGATCCCAGGGCTGTCGCCTGGTCGGAATCGAGAGTCGCTTCTGAATCTCGCGGACGCTCAGAACGCGTATGACTGATTCCGCGCAGTTCGGCATCAATCGATTCCAGCCGCGAGACACTCACCGGTGGAACCTCGTCAGTAGCTCGCTCGATACGATTCGCCAACTCGGGAATCTCTGTCGGGGGGGCCATCACCAGGAAATCTGCGAACTGCGGAATCGGGATCAGTTTTTCCGATGTGTGACTGACACGAGTCGCATGAGGTGGTCGATGGTGAGCACGAATCTCGGGGATTGATTCGCGGCCAGCCGTTGCCGCGGACGAGGAACCAAGGAGCGGGTCCGTCTGCGGCAACCCCGTCGAAATATCAAACCGCGATTCCACCAGCTGAAACCAGGGAGAATGCTTCTTGACGGTGGGATCTGTCCCCGCCGAGAGAATCAAATAGTCTGCGGCGCGAGTACACGCGACGTAAAATAGCCGGATCGTTTCCTTTTCGTCAGCCTCTTTCTCCATCAGGCCATACATCTTCAGTCCCAGGTTTTCATGGGATTGACCGAACGTCTCCTGCAGTTTGACGAGTGCCCCAAAATCGGGGTGAAGTACAGCCGCTCGCGAATGTGGCGGGCCTTTGCGGTCAATATCTGCAACGATCACGATCGGGAATTCGAGACCTTTCGACTGGTGAATCGACATCAGTCGGATGACTTCGCCCGTTTCAGGCAGCGTCGTTGCGAACTCTTCATCGGTTTCCTCAATCACCGATGTCTGCAGTCGCTCAACAAAGTCCTTCAGGGTGAAGAGTTCTGCGCGGTCGAATTCCTGTGCCATGTCCATCAGCTTGCGCAGGTTGGCGACTTTGCGAGAACCCAGGTGCTCTGTCAGCAAAGCGGCATCATAGCCCGTTCGCTCCACGGCGAGGGCGAGCAGTTTAGAAAGCGGTAGTCGATCTTTCTTCGACCGCAATTCCGCCAAAATGTCGCGTGCAAATGTGATCCGCCATCGCTGTTCTTCGGAAAGAAACGCCGGGGGTTCCAGTTGCAGGTCATCATGCAGATTGCGACGTTCGAACGGTGACAGCTTTTCACCATCCGGTTCTGGCGACAGTGCCAGGGCCTGGATCGAATCGTCACTCAAATTGAAGAAGGGTGATCGCAGGATACCGACAAGTCCAATCAGATCATCAGGATCATCCAGATAACGGCAGAGATTCAGCAGGTCAAAGATTTCCTGCTGTGCAAAAAACGTCTTCCCCCCGACGAGATAGTAATCCAGGCCATACCGCCTGAGAGCAGATTCGTATTCGTGGACGTTCGACAGGGCGCGAAACAGAATGACAATGTCGCCTGGCCGGGCACGTCGCAGGATCGGCTTTCCAGACTCGTCCTGATCACGGATTTTAGGAGTCTCATCGGCAAGAAGTTCGGCGCAGCGTCTGGCGATCCAATCGGCTTCGCGCATCCGCAGATCGGTGGCCGAAACTCGCGGCGGGGCACCATCAGCCTGACCGCTTGACGAATCTGTTGATTCCTCGGCATCGTACGATGCAAACAAAAAATCGATGGCGGGCGTCGGCGACCGCTGAATTGAATCAAACGGCGTCAACGCTTCGTAGTGGTCACCCATACCTGCCGAAAAAAGATGATTCACAAAATTCAAGATGGCTGGCTGGCTGCGAAAATTGACACTGAGCGGCAGTCGTCCCGGTGCTGGAATTTCCGCTCGCAATCGATCGAAGACGCCAGGGTCCGCCCGACGAAAGCGATAGATCGACTGTTTCGCATCGCCAACCAGAAATAGTCGTCCCTGAGTCAACGCATCACCACACAGCATGCGAACGACATCAGCTTGCACAGGGTCAGTGTCCTGGAATTCGTCGACCATCAACAGACGAATTCCCGCACCAACGCGTTCTCGCACGTCCAAACGGTCGCGAAGCAGGTCACGGGCTCGCAACAGCAGGTCGTCGAAGTCGAGCAATCCCTGAGCCTTCTTCGCCGCTTCGTAGCAATCCGCCGCCTGATGAGCCAACCGAAGTGCTCGCGCCGACAAATCTGCCGCAAGCAGCAGATCTTCGTCATTGATCGTCAGCGTCTCGATCAACTTCTTGGCATCATCCCGCAAGACACCGAGCGACGTCTTGACCGCCTCATAGACATCGGTGCTTGGCCATGTGTCAGGTCGTCCTCCCCCCTGCACGCGCGCATGGTCTGTCAGAATCTGCAGGGTCACTGTCGGCGAAGGCCATTCGCGGGACGGTTCGAGCCACTGCAACAGGACCGACCGCCGTTCGAGCATCGTGGCATGAGTGGGAGTATTCTCGCGCAGCAGTTCCCGCAGTCGGATCGCATTGGGGGACTCGCGAAATTCGGCAATCAGCCTGGGAACAAATTCCTTCTCCCAGCGCGATCGCCAGCCAGCCGCGATTGTTTCCGCCGACTGCTCTCCAAAACTGGCAAACGTGATCTGAAACCGCTGTCCGACCAGAGATCGAATCAGTTCCCGTGACTTTTCCAGTCCGAATTGAAAGACAAATTCGCTGGCGTCTTCATCGTTCTGTTCGAGAAGTGAATGAATGGTTTCTTTCGCTGAGTTTCGCAGCAGGGTGTCGGCAAGCGACGGCTGCAGCACAGAGAAGCGGGGATCGAGTCCAGCGTCGACGGCTTGCGAGCGAAGCAGGCTGGTACAGAACGAGTGAATGGTGCTGATGCGTGCGGCATCCAGACCACGCATAATCGCCAGCCAGTGTTCGACGGCCTCGGGTTCACAATTCTGCAGGCGCTGATGACAGGCAGACCGGATGCGGTCTCGCATTTCTCGTGCGGCCCGGTCGGTAAACGTGATCGCGACCATCGATCGTAAACTGGTGGAAAGAGTGCCGAGTTCCAGGCCGTTCAGAAATCGCTGCGTCAGTACAAACGTCTTGCCACAGCCAGCCCCGGCCGACAGGGCGATGGACACCCCGCGCGTCTGGATGGCTGCGGCCTGTTGATCGGTATATTTTGGGCGGGAGTCAGAGTGCATAGTTCATGGAATCTAACAGTTTCGGCATGCTGTCGACAGCAGGGCAAACGGCTTTTTCAACGTAGGGTGGGACAAGCTCGCCTGGAGCGCCGGCCCACCATCGGGAAAGGACCGGAATTGATTGTGGGGCTGTGCGGCCAAGCCCCACTGATCCCACCCGACATCCTGCCCTGCTGTCGACAGCGTCCTCTCTTGTCGATTTCGGCAATTTCTGCGACAAACTTCCCCGTCAAGATCGGCGGCTGTAACCTGTGGCTGCCATTTGGGAAAGGATTCCAGACACGTGTTCGAGTTCGGTCCATCAACCGTTGAGCCACCCGACGAGCTTGTCAGGCGGCTGACTCAGTTGAAACTTTGCCGTCCCGCCGATTTTCGGCGGGCTCGCGCCGCCGTACGTCGACTTTCTCGAGACCTTCCCGCATTCGATTCCGTCTGGATCGATGCGCTGTCGCAGCTTCGCATTCTGACTCGTTTTCAAGCTCGTGAACTCCAATCAGGTCAGTCCGACAGTCTGCTGATTGGTCCGCACGTTGTTGTTGAAGAATTGGGTCACGGTCCGCATGGTCGGACGCTCCTGGCAAGAAATTCCGGGCGACGCGATCTGATCGTGTTGAAAGCTCTCGACGTGCCACTCGAAGCGATCCCCGATTGCCGAAGTCGACTGACGGAATTCATGGAACGCTCGCGAGACTGGTCACATCCTCACATCGTCGTACCCCAGGAACTGCTCATTGTCGATGGCCAACCGCTGGTCGCCATCAGTCGCTGGGTTCCGGGGCTGACGCTGGCAGAACTGCTGATACGTCGCGGCCGGTTCCCTGCCGAGGTCGTGCTGGAAGTGGGCAG
Source organism: uncultured Planctomycetaceae bacterium (assembly GCA_964609845.1). Classification (GTDB taxonomy): domain Bacteria; phylum Planctomycetota; class Planctomycetia; order Planctomycetales; family Planctomycetaceae; genus Schlesneria. The sequence goes on from CAZSTW010000014.1 coordinate 7,225, forward strand.
GCAGCTCGCCTCAGGACTGGCATCGCTCCATTCCCAGGCACTGGTTCATGGTGATTTGAGGCTTTCCAACATCCGCTTGAATTCCTCGGGTGCGGTTGTGGCTGTTGACGGTGGAATCCGTCCAGCGATCTGCCCCGAACTGACCATTCACGCGACGCTGGCACTGGATGCCTATGATGGCATCGCTCCTGAACTGATCGGGACCGGAATCAGTCCCAATGCCGGCTCGGAAATCTATGCGTTGGGATGTCTGCTCTGGCAATTGCTGACAGGTCGGCCACCTTATGCGATGGCAGATCCGCTGATGAAACTGGCAGCACACCAGGGATCGCGGATTACGGACGTTCGGTCCCTGGCCCCGGATACACCAGCTTTGCTGGCCGAAACGGTGTTTGCCATGACGTCGCCCGATGTGAATGAGCGTCCACGGTCATTTGACGATTTGCTGCAGCGCTGGGGCCGCCCCGGAATGGCTTCCCGTTCGCGATTGAAACAATATCGCAAACACTTTGATGGTGGCGTTCCACACTTCATTCAGACAGCCCCCCCGGCGTCGCAAGGTCGCTGGGCCTGGACTGCCGTGATGCTGTTTGTCGCATCAGGGATGGCATTAACGTTTGCAGATCGCGGCCTGCGAAATCATTTGTTGACCATGAGTCAACGAATGGCAGAGTCGATGAAGCGTGCTCCCGCGATTCAGGACGATCCTCGTCCGCCAACGACTGCCAACCCTGGTCAGGCGGAAGCGAAAACAGTCAATCCCGCCATCAGCGAGGGGTTGCTGGCGTTACCTGCCCCGAATTCCCTCGGAGAAATCCTGCTGACGGAAGCGGGACCGTATGATGTCGGCAAGATCGCCAACGCAGGAGCACTGAAGATTCGGGGGGAGCCGGGCGTCAGTCCCGTCATCCAGATTGGCAGTGAACCGCTGCGACTGGCAGGAACATCCGTCACGCTGGAGAACCTGACGGTCGTCTGTGAGAACGTGGGACAATCTCCCCCTGCAATGCTGCTGGTAAAATCGCAGGAACTTGCGATCCGTGGCTGTGCCTTCGAACGAAAGCACAGCACTTCTGCAGGTGAAGGACAAAACTTTGCGGTGGTTGGCTGGCAGCCGTGGGACGCCGATCCTGTCAGTCATGACAAGTCGCGTCTCCAGATTGAAAACAGTTCATTTCGCGTCCATGGTGCCGCGGTTTGGCTGGCCGAAGTTCCGCGAACCGTGGTAATGAAGAACTGCTTGAAACTGCACGATGGCCCCTGCCTGGCAGTCTTTCCAAAGGCGTCACCGCGTCGTTGTCAGATCAATCTGGCATCCGTCACCCTGCGCGATTCGGGTTCATTTTTAAAGCTTGCCGGGAAACTCGCAGAACAGGCAAACTCGCCACCGATTGAGATTGCTGCGCACGATTCTGTCTTCGCACTGGCGGCATCAAGCCCCGGACTGATTGAACTCATTACCAATCGGCCTCGTTCCGATGCATCGCGCGCAGTTCAAATGACAGGCCATGGATTGGTGGTTCCTCCAGGAGCAAGGATCATGTCGGTGGTCAGTACCACTGACAAGGGGACTGTCACGGTGACTGCCGTAGAAGAAGCGGACGAGCTGTTCGAAGGAATCCTGGTGAGCGATCTGCAATTCGTCGGCCCGGCCAATGGGCCACCGGCGGCTTCAGAACTTGCCAGCCTGACGGCACCGCGGACAGCCGCCGATGCCAATCCCGGCATTCAACCGGCCAGCATTCCAGTGGTGCGAGAACGTCCCTGATTGGATTATTTCAGCAATTCAATCCTGCGATTCATGTCAATGCAGACACTCTGATACCGTGTTGCCAGTTTTCCGGGATTGAACATCGTGGCTCGCATCTGCTCGACGTCTTCCGAGCCCAGCGCGTTGGTCAGAACGGATCGCAAGTATTCCTTGCCGAGCCGCGAGGGCTGGAATCGCTGCTTCTCGTAGAAACTGGCATGGACCTTACGCGGATGGATTTTCCCGAATCGGTCACGAAGCTTGTTGGCCGCGAGTGCCCCCAGAGTGAAACCTGACTCGCGCGAGTATTGCAGCGTCGCCATCGAATTGTTTCGTCCTTCAACGATCAAGTCGACTGCTTTTCCGCCAAGTTGAGCGGCGTGATAGCGATCAAACTTGATCGGGAATCCCCCACGCTGCGTATGCCCCACCTTTCGCGTGAAGATGGCGGAGTCGGCCGATTCGTTCTTGCGCCGACTGCTGAAATACTGATCGCCGAACCGCACACACAGCAGCCGTTTCAATTCTTCAGCCGCGCCATTGAAGATGATATTTCCAGCAGGGTCGTAGCTTTTTGTGGTCGCTCCCAGCTGTCGCCCTGTCTGATCGCAGACCCCTTCGCCAACGACGATGACAACGTGCTTCTGCAGTTCGTACAGTTCGGCGACTCGTTGTTCCAGACGTTCCATATCGAGGGGAACTTCAGGGATCAGGATGATATCGGGTTGGCCATAGGCCGACCCCAGCGCAATGAATCCAGAGTCACGTCCCATCACTTCGATGATCGCAATCCGACGGTGACTTTCGGCAGTCGTCCGGATGCGTTCCACCCCCTGCACCACGACAAATACAGCCGTGGCGTAGCCGGGTGTGGCATAGTTGATGATCTCCTCCAGCTCAATCGTTTCGCGCGAAATCCGTTCGCCAGGCGGCTCGTCCCCCGTGATTTCGTTCGGTTCGTCGATGTAGTTCAAGCCAAGATCATTGTCGATCGTCTTGGGTGCCAGAACGCATGGAAAGAGATCGGAAAGCGGCTGCATGCCGTTGAGCGTCCCATCGCCTCCGACGCATACCAACCCTTCGATCTGAAGTCGCTGCAATCGCGATTTGACTTCGGCAATGACCGCTGTCTGATCAGGATCGATGTAGGTTCGCGAAGCTCCCAGGAGTGTCCCCCCCCATACACGGGTCCAGTTCTGGAATCGACGTGAACAGCGGATTCAAACGAACATGTGGAAGCTGCGGCTCAAGAATTCCTGCAAATCCGCGGATTATCCCGAAGATTTCGATCTTCAACTGGTTGGCACGTTCGACGGCACCAAAAATCGTGGCATTCAATGCGGGTGTATCTCCACCAGCGGTCAATATCGCGATGCGACGCATGTGCTCAATCCTTTCAGCCAGTTAAACTGCTGTCCGTCAAGGCAGACAAGTTCAAGTGAGTGCCGTTATCGACAGTTGATCATCGGCTGTTACGGTACAAGTCGTCAAGAAACAGACGTCAGATGTGACGACCTCGTCAGTTATCGGCCCGCTTGACATGGATTCTGTTGAGAAGCATCAGGCAAAGCGCAAAAGCATGCGGTCCTGCGGCTCTACTGCGGAAATGAACTCCCCTGCAGCTTCCTGACGGGTCGGAAGGCTACTTAAACTTGAGACTCATTCCGAATTGCTCGACTGTGCCGTCGTCACTCAATCCAATATCACATCTGTACTACCAGTTTGATCTCCTTGTACCGCAACTATAGACTGATTTCGCCATTCAAAGTTGTATCCCTTCAGCAATACTCAGTTGAGGAATATCTCATGTTTCGGCCTATCGATGTCTCGTGCCGTTGCTTGATTGGTATCTTTCTTTTCAGCGCAATTGCCCAAGCGGCAGTGGATCAGCCCGCTGATGAGTTGCCAGTGATTTCGGCTCTGAAGAAATTGGGGGCAAAGGTAGAAACGGGGGATGATCGCCGAGTCGTTGCCGTAGACCTGACTCGGACCCGGGCGACGGCGGCTACGATCGAGATGTTACAGCCATGTACGCAACTGCGGCGACTGACCGCTTCGGGAATCCCTGTGACGGATGAGAGCCTGAGTGCCCTCGCTCGTCTTTCGAATCTGACAAACCTTGACCTCGATGCCACTAACATCACGGATGCCGGGCTGCTTCATCTTCCTGCACTAAAGCAGTTGGAAAACCTCTCCTTGTCTGGAACGGCCATCACTGATGAAGGGCTGAAATCCGTCGGTTCGATGACACAGCTGACCTACTTAAATCTGGGACGTCGACCTGTCGAGTCCTTTTCGCTGCAGATGGGACCACAGGGACCACGTCCCGTCCCAAACATTCCCGCCTCGCAAAATGCGACCACAAACATCACCGATGCAGGCCTGGCTGCTCTGACACGACTGGTCAACCTGAAAGTACTGGATGTCAGAGGTGCCAATATCAGTGATCAGGGACTCGAACAACTCAAGCCACTCACAAAGCTGAAAATGTTGACACTGGAAGGGACTCCAATTACAGATGCGGGTCTGGCACATCTGGGAGCCTTTGTCAGCCTTCAGTTCCTGGATCTGAGTGGAACCCGGATTACTGACGATGGGTGCGTTCATCTCACAAAACTGAAGGAGCTGACGACACTCGATTTGCAGAAGTGCAAGGTCACAGACGAAGGCATCGTACGGTTGGCTGATCTTAAGAAACTGCAAAACCTTTGGCTGAAAGAGACCAGGGTCACGGCAGTGGCCGTCAAGAAATTGCAGAAAGAGATTCGGACGCTGCGTAATACTGGCTTGGAACAGGGGGCAAGCCCTTTTGCGGACGCTGGTACGCCACGATTTGCGGAACTGGAGGAGGTCGGAGCAAAAATCCGGCCGCTTCCTAATGTGCAAATCGGCCCCGCGTGGGTCATCGATTTCGAAGGAACAAATATCGGCGATGAAGATCTGTTCCGGGTCGAGGTTGTTGACAATGACCGTTTTGGTTACATCTCCATGATCCTGTTTACCGGGACGCGGATCACCGATGCAGTATGGTCGAATCTGTTCTACGAGAAGCTGGAATGGATTGACGTTGCGAATACAAAGGTGACCGGCACGGGGATCGAACAACTTGCGAAACTGCCTTACCTGAAGACGATCATCCTGCTGGGAACTCCGGTCACCAACGACGCCGTCAAAAAACTTGGCAGCTTTCCCGCCCTGCAATCATTGAATCTGGCAGACACGGGCGTCACCGATGACGTTGTGGAAAGCCTGACTGCCAGCACGACTCTACGGATCTTGAACCTGAAAGGGACGAAGGTAACACCGGGCGTGGTCGAGTCACTGACGAAGTTAACGGCCTTGCAGGGATTGGATCTCGAAGCGACGACGCTGACAGACGAAGCTGTCGGAAAGCTGGCCAGAGTGAAGAACCTGAACTCGCTTTGTCTGAACCGTCTGAAAATCTCTGGCCGCATGCTCGAAAACCTCGAAGACTGTGCCAGGCTGCAATGGCTCAGTCTGAATGGGACCGAATTGAGTGACGAAGGATATCGGGGCATCAGCCTGCTGTCAGGACTCATCGCCCTGTTGCTGAATGATTCCACGCTGGATGACAAGGGGCTGCTACAAATCAGTGAGTGCGCGTCACTTCGAGAACTGGAGATATCTCGTACGCAAATTACTGCTGCGGGGTTGGCTCCGCTGGCCAAATTGAAGCGACTCCAAAAGCTCCGCCTGGCGGAAACCAACCTGACCGGTCCCGGCCTGTCGAGCCTGAAGAAGATGGAGCGACTTGGTTACCTCGATCTGATGAAATGCAAGATGGATCAGACGAGTTGGCAGGAGCTTGGCGAGCTTCAAAATGTCAAATTCTTATTACTCGACGATACTAACCTGACGGATGAAAACATCGAATTGATGAAGAACATCAAGCCGGTCGCACTGAAGTTGCAACGCACAAAAGTGAGTGCTGCCGGATTGAAGCGATTCGCCAATTCGTCGGAGTTCAAGATGATCGACCTGACCGGTGTCGCGTTGAAGGATGAGGACGTCGAGATCTTGTCCGAGTTCAAGTCGCTGGCGCAGATCGACGTGACTGAGACAGGCCTGAGCGACGAGGCCTTCGAAAAGCTGAAAGCAGCTCTTCCTCGCTGTCGCGTCCTTCGAACAGATTCTAAATCAGACGCATCCAGCGAACCTCAATCGATTTCCAGGTGACGACGATCCTGAAATATCGATCGGGAAATGCGTCGGCGTGAGACAGCAATAGACACCATTCATCTGAAAGTCTTCGGAGTCCTTCCATGGCGAAAATCTATTTTGCACCTGACCCTGACAGTGATGCAGAGCTTCAACGAGAAATCGATCGGGCGCATTCGACCTTTCGATTGTTTCTGCGGGAACTCGAATGGGAAAATCGTCGAATCATCCCGGCATTGGGCCTGGCCTGTGTGAAGATTCCCTTCTGTGATCCTCCCTCGGGCAAGCGACGTTCGAAAGACGAAGGTCCGGAAGTCGAACAGATGTGGGTGAACGAAGTCAGCTTCGATGGGAAGCTCGTCAAGGGTGTGCTGATCAACTCGCCACACTGGCTGAAGAGTGTTCAGGAGGGAGACGAAGTTGAAATCCCCATCAATGGAATCTCGGACTGGATGTACTCGGTGAATGACCGCGTCTACGGGGCCTATACCGTGAACTACCTGCGCAGAAAGATGGGGCGGGGCGAACGGAAGGCACATGACAACGCCTGGGGATTGGATTTTGGCGACCCGAACGTCATCCACGTCGTTCCACCCGACTGGTACGGCAAGTCACCCGCAAAGCCGGGATTCTTTGGCCGACTCTTCGGGACGACTCCAAAAGTGGAGCCAATCGACCCTGACTCGTGTGAGCATCCGATGGCACTTAACATGCGAGAATCGCTGAGAAACCACATCAAGGAACACCCCGACGCTGCGACCGAAGGTGATGAGCGAGGTTGGACGCTATTGCACTCGATGACGGTCGCAGGGTCTGAGAGCGCCGTCTCGATCTTGCTGAAACTCGGCGCCGATCCCAACGCTGAGACAACCGATGGTGTCACACCAAAGCAAATCGCCAAATCACTGGGCTGGAAAAAAGTCGCCAGAGTACTCGCGGGGAACTGATCACGTGGGCGGCCAGTCCATGTCGATCAAGCTGGTTACTTCGGGCTGTGTTTTGAAATGCCGAGCCAATCTCGCGCGATCCATCCAAATAACATGGCGCCTATAGCGCCGCCAATCGCCCCTTCCGTTTCGCCCGTGGCAAAACCCGCAATTGAACTGAC
>CAZSTW010000014.1:14396-24243 GCA_964609845.1 uncultured Planctomycetaceae bacterium
GACACAGAAGGTGGCACACAGGCCAGCCAGGATCCATCCGAACGGTCCCAAGTTATTCTCTGGGCACTTCAACGTCGACACCAGCTTTCTTGAGTGCCGCCTTCAACGTGTCCCGGTCTGTTTGTTCTGGATCGATCAAAGCAGTGACCAGCCCCTTCTTGAAATCTACGGCAGCAGTTTCGACCCCTGGTAATTCATAAATAATACGATAGGCGCCGAAGCTGCATCCGGGGCAGTCCAGCCCCGCGACCGGTATCTCGATGCGTTTCAACTTGTCCAACGGTTTCGCGCGTAACGGCTTGGCCCGGAATGTGTACCGCGACACGCTACCAATTTCATTGCTGAAAAGTTCGACGTATCGTTCCGGCTTCTCACCCGGCCAGATTTTCGCAGGATCGTACTCGACAGTCACTTCGGCGTTCTCGTAGTCGATAGCCATCAACTTGAACTTCGGCAGTTTCGCAAACGCCTCTCGCAGATCCTTCTCCCGCTCTGGACAGCACAAGCCGGTGATCTGATGTTTGATCAACTTGGAGTTAGCAGGCTGGTCCTGAGCCCGTACTGTCTTGCTGCCGACGACGAGCGAAATGCCGATGACGATCAACGCCAGAAAACTTCGACGTGAGGCGTGTCCGAGCCCAATCAAGAATTCTGCCTGGCTCCGTCGTTCACCACTCGGCTTATTCATGACAATCTCCCAACCTTACAAGGTGGATCGATGTTGTTTGTGTTCATACTGCCTGCTGCTTAACGCATTTGGAAAAGGTCGCTCTGCACCAGTTCATGAATCAGCGTTCGCAGCCCGCCACCCTTGCTTTGTGTCCTGGCAACAATCGATGTGATGGCATCGCGGTCGCTGAAAAGCAGGCCACGCCCGATGGAATAAACGGCAAATCGCTCCGCCATGTTGCGTAGCAGTTGCTCTGAATCGGCAGCGACCATCGCCTGGAATTCGTGAATGTTCTTAAATGGTCGTCCATCCGATAAAAAGCCAGACGGGTCGACGGATGGCTTGATGTCCGTGATCGTCCGATACTTTTCGCGCTGGCCACCGATGACGTCGAAGGACTCCAGAGCGAAGCCTGGTGGGTCGATCTTCGCATGACACGACGCACAGGTTGCGTTGTCACGATGCCGAGCAAGTTGTTCGCGGATAGTTGTGGCACCGCGCACGTCAGGCTCGACGGCGGGCACGTTTGCAGGAGGTGGTTCCGGTGGTTGGCCAAGCAGGCGATCCATGACGAATGCCCCCCGAACGACTGGGGATGTCGTGGTGCCGTTGGCCGTGATCTTCAGAATGGCCGCCTGAGACAGAAACGGGCCGCGCGGTGATTCCTTCGGCAGTTCGACGCGTCGCATTTCACAACCGCTCACTCCAGCAATGCCGTAATGAGCGGCCAGACGCTCGTTCAACATGGCGAAATCGGATTTGACGAGATGACTGGCCCCCAGGTCCTTGTCGAGCAACTCCTGGAAGTAGGCCCGAGTCTCAGCGACCATCGCGTCCTGGAGGGCGACGCGGAACCCGCCATAGAGCTTGGGATCGGGATCGTTGGCCGCAATTTTGCGCAACTTCAACCACTGACCAAGAAAGTCGTCTCGGAACCGCTGTGCCGCCGGGGCGCGCAGCAGACGTTCAACCTCCCCCTTCAGAACCTCGGGCTGTTTGAGTGTCCCGTTTATCGCCAGTTCCGTCAGTCGGTCGTCGGGCATCGAGTTCCAGAAGAAATAGGACAGCCGCGCCGCCAAGGCATAATCGTCCAAGCGAGCCGCCTGCATCCCATCCGCACTCTCCGTTCCAGAGGCAGATGCTTCGACATGATAGAGAAAGTCCGGCGAACAAAGGGCCGCACGGTAGGCCCGGCGCATGGCCGTCTCGAAGCAATCACCAGACCTAAGCCGCTCTTCCACCATGGCAACGTAATCTCGACGGACTTCGGCTGGTACAGGCCGGCGAAACGCCCGCAGCAGGAAACGTGCGAACAGTCGGTCCGCGTCGGTAACAGGATTCTCACTCTTGACGGTCCAGAGCTTCAGCGTATGAGTTGGCGGTTCTGCCTTGTTACGGGCATTGAATCTTTGAGTCCACTCACGATGGCGCGGAGGCCGCACGCCTGGGTTCTCGTCCGGCTTGAATTCGACAAGCGGCAGTTCGTCGAACAAGCGTCTGTGAGCGACGGGAGGCCATTGGTCGTGGATCGGGCCATCGATTTCGAGATGATCGACAGCCAGCCCAGGTCCGCTCCAACCCATCAAACGGTCTTTGCCACCGCGGATTTCATGACCGACATGAGAATCCGTATAGTTGAATCCGAACGAGTCCGCATTGTTCATCCACCGGACAAACTCGTACGTCTGTTCCTTCAGCGAGGGGGCATCGAAATAGCCGAGCAGACTGCTCGGGTGGCCCGTACCGCGTCCGTCTCCGGTGATGTGCCACACGTCCAATCGTGCGGTCTGAGTTCTTGGCGACGGAAGAACCTTCCCCTTGTCCCAATGGAAGCTCCAGAACGCGGTCTTGATGCGGTAGCGGCCAGGATAGATCGTGACAAACTCAGCAAACGACGGCCGGAACGAATCGTCCTCGTGACGGAACACGCCGACACTCGTGCCGGGCGAAGTCTCCAGATGCATTCCCAGCGCCAGGTGCGCCCCATAGTCGAGATGCCGATGCTTGCCGGCGGGCGGGTAGTTTGGATCGGGCTGCTTATTGCGCAGCATGACTCCGTCCCCTTCAAGGATACACGCCCCTAGCGGACTGGCTTCGCACGCCACGGAGACCCGATGTGTCTGACGCGCGGGCGGAGCGGGTTGAGTCACAATCGCGATGTCCAGCACCCGATCTGCCGCCTCCATGTACTTGGCCAGGTTGACGTGTGAAATCTCAAGGGCATCGCTGTTGGTGTCAAAGCCGTGGGCCGATCCGTCTTCGGGCAGGTCGTCCCGAAGTACGATTCCAGGCATGTCGAACAGATCACGCATCGTGTTCTCGTATTCGGTCCGGGTCAGGCGGCGCACGCCTGTTCGTGGTTCCGTTCTAAGACGGTTCTTTTCTGCGCTAACGAGCGATGTCTTGATCCAGCCTGTCATGGCCGCCTTATCTGCGATGGGCAGGCGATCCTGCTTCTTCGGTGGCATCTCTCCCGACGAGATCCGATCATGGACCTTGACCCATCTGGCGAAATTCTGGGTGTTCGCCAGGTCGACTGGCAGCGTCGCCAGATCCAGACCTCCCTCGCGATTCTGGGCAGAGTGGCATTCGAAACAGTATTTGTCGAAGAGCCCGGTCGGTTGCTGCGCTGCGGCACTGTCGGCGGCAAACAGAAGTGACAGGACGATCAAGTGGCATCCCGACATCAATTCATTCCTCGTTGGCTGATCATTCAGAAAGCAAAGACTCACGCCAGTTCAAGACCACGGAAGGTCCCTTTACCAGTAGAGAATTCCTGAGCTTCGATACCCAGGCGCTGCAACATCGAGACAAACAGATTCGTCAGCGGATAATTGTTTGTGGTGTCGAAGGCCAGGTGCTGGCCGTGCTTGAAGCCGCCCCCCGCCAGAAGTACGGGCAGGTTGACGTTGGAGTGCGAATTGGCGCTCCCCATACACGTGCCGTAGAGCACCATTGTCCGGTCGAGCAGCGATTGCCCTTCCTCTTTTGCTTCGCTGAGCGACTTCAGGAAGCGACCGAGTACATCGAACTGCGCTTCCTCGTGTTTGCGAAGTTCATCGAGGACCTCCGGGCGGTTGCCGTGGTGGGTGATGTTATGGATCACCGTCGTATCAATAAACAGTGAAATCAGTCGGGTCGAGTCGGTTTCAATCGCCAGCTTGATCACGTCAAAGAACAAGCGAGTCCGCTCGACAAACTTCATCGCTTCGTCGACGTCTTCGGGCGGTTTTGCATTCACAACAGGTTTAGGCTTGTGTTCCCAAACCTCAGATTTTTGCAGTCTCTGCTCCAGTTCGCGGACCGCGGTGAAATACTGGTCCATTCGCTGTTGATCGCCCGTCGAGAGTGATCGATTGAGTCGTCTGGATTGCTCTCCAACGAAATCCAGCAAGCTACGTCCCTGCTGAATAGCATCAACATTCGCAGCGACCTCTTCGCGACTCCCCTGAACGAACAATCTCTGGAACAGCTTCTTCGGGCTCTTTTCGGACGGGATAGGAGCCCCACTTCGGGTGTAGCTCAACGTCGACCCCTCGTTCGAATTTGCCAGGACCAGTGATGGGTAGCGGGTGGCGTTGCCGATGTGCTCGGCCGCGTACTGGTCAAGCGAAATTGTATTGCGAAAACCTCCAGCACCCGGGTGGGGTGCCCCCGTCAAGAAGCACTTCTCAGCCGAGTGCGCCCCATCGACGCCTGGATGGCTGGTCCCCGTGAATACCGTCAAATCCTGACGGTTCGCAGCCAGTTTCTGAAGATAGGGGGACAACACATAATCACGCCCGGCCTGCTCGGGAAAGAAGTATTGCGGCAAGATTCCCATGTTCGTTTCGATGGCGATCATCCGCCGCGGAACCTGTGCGCTCTCATTTGCCCGTGCTGGCACCATCGCCTCCAGGAATGGAAGCGCCATGACCACACCGGTGCCGCGCAGGAATGTACGACGCGACAAGTGACCATGCGCAATTGAGAACGTCGGCTGCATAGTGGGTCCCGCGGATGCAAAAAAGTTTACTGGCCGTCCGTCAGAATCTGTTGATTTGAGTAGTGAGCATTAGATGACGAGGTGTTACAGCAGGATGAAAACGGGGCATGTCCCAGGCCTCACCAGGCAAGTATTGCCACAACACTGTCAACAGACCACGAATACAAGAGGCGGCTTCAAACGATCCTCAATCGAGTGTAAAAATACAAGTCATTCGTTTACGTGAATACAGTGTCGAAACGATTTCGAGCGATTCGCGTCAGATGATCCCGTTTCGCACACTGGTGGGCCAATCGGCACTTTGATGTCGAGTACGTTAATTGCCGCCGACGCGCGGTTTTCTTGGGGGCTCAACGTTTTCATTCCGTATACGAAACGGAATTGAGGTGTCGTCAGCGAAACGTTCAAGGCCGCCGCCACGATCTTGCTGAAACGTTGCGCCGAGACAACTGATGGTGTCACACGCAGGCAACTTGCCAAAACACTGGGCTGGAATATTCGCCAGTTGAACTGCGGGGAATTGCTTCCGCTCAGGAATGTCAGACGATACAGCTTTCGAATGCCGCTCGTAGTTCACGCATATTCTGATAACGATCTTTCGGGGACTTGGCCATGCATTTCACGACAACTTCGTCGACTCGCGACGAGAGTTGCGGGTTATGAGTCGAAGGTGGCGCGACGGGTTCATTCACGTGCGCCATTGTCAGGGCAAACACGGAATCACGTACGAAGGGGGGCTTGCCCGTCAGGACGAAATACGCCGTCGCTCCCAGCGAATAAATGTCGGCGCGTCGGTCAACAGCACTCGGATTCATGGCCTGTTCTGGGGCAATAAACTTGGGAGTTCCGCAGATTCCACCAAGATGGGTCACCAGCGTCGATTCCACGGAGGTTTCTTCTGTGGCTCGAACCAGCCCGAAGTCGACGACCTTGGCAACATTCGCCATGCCACCAACGTTCGCCACCATCAGGTTCGAGGGCTTCAGATCACGATGAACAAGGCCCGTCTGGTGGGCTTCTTCCAGTGCATCGCAGACCTGGGTCAGTATGTGCATGGCCTGATTCGCTGGAAGCGGACCATCGCGACCGATCAGTTGCTCCAGCGTCACTCCATCCAGTAGTTCCATCGCGTAGAAGAAGCAGCCACGGGCATCAACCCCGTAATCGAAAATACGGACGGTGTTCCAGTGCGACAGGCGCGCCATCGCTTGAACTTCACGTTCAAAGCGTGACAACGCAATCCGATTCGAGGTAAATTCCGGCAGAATCAATTTTACTGCACATCGCCGATGCAGCAGCGAATGCTCCGCTTCATAGACCTGGCCCATGCCCCCTTCGCCAAGCTTTCGAATCAGTCGATACTGGCCGACCTGATCGACTCCCTTGTCACCTTTCGCAACATTGGCGATCAGATCATCGAACTCACCTCGACTGATTCCGGAACCGGAACCTCCCATGCTGTTGCCGGAAAATCGAGTCCCACGCTGCTTCTGCGGAGTTCGACGGCGATTCAGCAGAGCGCGAGTTTTACCTGCGAATGCCGCATAGTCGACAGGCTTGAAGACGATATCGTCGACACCTTCATCGATCAGTCCGCGGGCCACTTCGGGTTCCAGTACGGATGTGTGAACAACAACCAACGGTGGATTGTTCTGGCCGAGTAACTCGATCACCAGATCGCCGCCATGTTTGTTGGGCATTTTCAGGTCAGTGATGACGACTTCGTAGTCGCTGGCTTCAAACTTTGACATGGCTTCGATGCCGTCCGAAGCGCAGTCACATTGGAATCCTTCGCGTTCCAGCGCAAACATGACCATCTTGCGCGAAATCGCTTCGTCGTCGACCACCAGCGCGCGGGCAGAAAAGTCAGTCATTTTTGCTCAGTTCTTGTGGACATTTGATCACTTCGACCGTGACCAATTCGATGTTTCTAAAAGATAGCTCTGAAATTGAAGCCTGATACTGTTCTGAAGCGAATTCGCGTCGAAACGCGTTTGTCTGTGACTGTTGTTCCAATTGAGCCTCATGGCGGACGGCGTTATGCCAGGACGGCAACTTCACTCGTTTCGATAACTTCTGGAATGCCCGCATATCGTCTGCGAAAGCCGTCGAACTCGTCGAGGCAGTTTTCAAATGCTGCGACCACATCGGGGTCGAAGTGAGTTCCCGAATCTCGCAGAATGATCGCCGATGCTTCTTCGTGAGTGTATGCAGGCTTATAGACACGAACAGACGTCAGTGCGTCATAGACGTCAGCAACGGACATGATTCTGGCACACAGAGGTATCTCTTCGCCTGCCAGGCCGTGCGGATAGCCGCGACCATCGAATTTTTCATGGTGTGACAAAATGATGTCATGGGCCATATGCAGAAATCGAGCGTTCGGAAACTCATTTCGCATGGCGGCAATGGTTTCGGCCCCGCGGATCGTATGCGTCTTCATGACTTCGAATTCTTCCGAAGTCAATCGCCCAGGCTTCAGCAGGATGCTGTCCGGGATCGCTACCTTGCCGATGTCATGCAGCGGACTTGTTTCATAGATCAATTGAACATAATTGTCGTCGATGGTTTGCCGAAACTTCGGATTCAGCTTCATTTGCCGGGCCAGCAGTCGGCAATAGTTACGAACTCGTTCCAGATGTTCGCCCGTTTCAGGATCGCGGGATTCAGCGAGCCGAGCGAGAGCAAATATTGTCAGCCCACGGGTCTCCAGGTTGATCACGCGCTGTCCTGCGTTGACCCGCATGATCAGTTCACCGGGATCGAATGGCTTGCGAACATAGTCATCCGCACCAGCCCCCAGTCCTGCGATCGCATCTTCCGGACGGTCGTGCGTGGTCAACAGGATAAAATAGACATACCGATTGCTGTCAGCACGTCTGATGGCCCGACAGAGTTCCAGTCCGTCCATTCCAGGCATACTCCAGTCCGAGACAATCAACTGATGCTGATCGGTCAGAAACCGTTCGTAGGCCTCAGCCCCGTTCGTGGCCGTGGTGACGTCGTAGCCCGCTTTCCGCAACGTGAACGCCAGCATCTGCCGCGTGATGGAATCGTCATCAACAACAAGAACGTTCATCACTTCCTCCCCGCAGAAGCTGACGTTGCAGCGATTTCAAGTGCCGATTGTTTGACGACCGGGATGTACTTCAGGCAACGGTCCATTTCAGCTCGCAAATCGGCAATCGCCACCTCGATCCCGTCAAGCGACCCCGACCGACCACGCTGTTCGATATCAGAAGCCAGTCGACGCACGGATTCGGCACTGAGAATTCCCGCGGCCCCCTTCAAGGCATGTGCGGCATTTGCAGTTTCGGTTGGTTCATTCAGACCGAAATTCCGTTCGATTTCACTGACATGATGCAGTCCCGTCGATTCCAGTTCGCTCAGCAGTGATTCCATGAATTCGACGTTCCCCATGCAGCGATTCAGCAACGCACGAGTGTCGATTGGCGGCGCGACAACTCTTGAGACTGCTGTTTCGACGGCGATATTCTTCTTCCCGAGTGAGGCTTCCAAAGGCTGGATAATTTCGGCGGCGTTGCGTGAGTTCTGGCCTTCTTCGTGTTCCACCGGATCGTGCGAATCAACCGCCTGGACCTCTTCATGACAATCTTCGCAGTCTCCTTCGATCTCGACCGGGCGAGACAGCTTTTCAACCAGTCGCAGCAGTTGCTGTGGATCGAACGGTTTGCTCAGGTAGGCATCCATTCCAGCTTCCAGGCATCGTTCTGCATCACCCTTGATGGCATTGGCCGTCAGAGCAATGATGGGAACGTGACCTGACAATCGGCCTTTGGCTTCCAGATTCCGAATGCACCGGGTCGCTTCGTATCCGTCGAGTTCCGGCATCTGACAATCCATCAGAACCAGCGCGAAATGCTGAGTGCGAACGGCCAGAACTGCTTGAAGCCCATTGTTGGCGGTCTGGGTACTGTATCCTGCCTGATTCAGCAAGGACGTTACGTAAAGTGTGTTAACGGCGTTGTCTTCGGCGACAAGCAATTCCCCCTTGAACCCTGGCTTTGAAGCTGGAACTGACGGAGAACGGTCGTCTGTCGATTCCTTTTCCGGTATTGTCGGCCGCTGGGATTGCAGCATGCTGTGGACAGCCGTGTAAAGCTGTGTTGACAACACGGGCTTGGTTAATTGCTGGCAGATACCGAGCGACTGAATCGTCTGTGTGAACGTCGGATCCGTAATCGTAGAACCCAACAGGATGAATGGTGGCAGGGTGCCGCGAGTCCCGAGTTCACGAGCCAGGTCAACACCAGTCTTGGCAGGCATGTGGTAGTCGCTGATGACCAATTCGATCGACTTCTGCTCAGACTTCGCACGATCAAAGATCCGCAGGGCTTCGTCTACGCTCGCGGCCGAAAACGGAATCATCCCCCAGCTACGAGTCTGCTCTTCGATGATGACACGGTTTGTGGCGTTATCATCGACAATCATAACGCGACGACCTTCCAGTCGGGCCCCATCGTGTGGCGATTGCAGTTCGCAGTTCTCACGAACAGTCAGCGGCAGCGTAAACCAGAATGTGGTTCCTTCGCCGACCTGACTGTCGACGCCTATCGAACCTCCCATCGCGTTGACCAGATGCTTGCAGATCGCCAGACCCAGACCTGTTCCACCATATTTCCGCGTGGTCGAGCTATCGACCTGCGAGAACTGCTGAAACAGTCGATTGAGGCGATCCGGTGGTATGCCGATGCCCGTGTCGCGGACCGAAAACCGCAGCGTGGCCTGGTCGTCGTCACGCTGGACGACGTTGACCCCCAGTACAATTTCCCCGCAATCCGTGAATTTTTCGGCGTTTGTCAACAGATTCACCAGGATCTGCCGCAAGCGAGTGCTGTCGCCTGCGTAGATCTGACGGGCGTGCCGATCAAATTCACAGAGCAGTTCGAGCCCTTTCTCTTGAGCACGTAACCAGACCATGTCTGTTGTGTCACGAACCAGTTGCTCCAGGTCGAAGTCATGGCAATCCAGTTCCAGTTTTCCAGCTTCGATCTTGGAAACATCCAGAACGTCATTGATCAGTTCCAGCAAGGAACGACCACTGCTCTGACACGCGCGAACAAACTGCAACTGGCGTTCATCGAGTGGCGTATTCATGAGAAGTTCTGTCATCCCGATCACGCCATTCAGCGGAGTTCGCAATTCATGGCTCATCGATGCCAGAAACTGAC
>CAZSTW010000014.1:24383-27411 GCA_964609845.1 uncultured Planctomycetaceae bacterium
AACTGACTCTTGGCCAAGCTTGCTTCTTCCGCCTCCTGCTTCGCTTTCAGTTGAGTTTCTTCAATTCGCCGACGGTCACTGATATCGCGGATGAACGCCGTGTAGGTGGGATTCGTCGTCCCGATGGCAACCACGGCGACTTCGACAGGAAATCGGTGACCGTCCTGATGCAACGCCTCCGCCTCGATCCGTCGCCCCAATGCCCTGGCGCGTTCGATCGACCAGTTGGTTACCAGATTATGGTCAGTAGTGTTGTGACTATGATCATCGACGAGTTTCGACAGCGGTTCACCCAGCACTGCTGCCGCCGGGTACCCGAAGGTCGATTCGGCGGCTGGATTGAATTCGATGATGTGCCCCATTGAATCGATGCTGACGATGGCATCTAGTGCGGCATCGATGATCGATCGAGTCCGTGCGACCGATGTCTTCAGTTCTGATGTGCGATCCGCGATCAATCTCTCTGTGACATCGTTATTGCATTCCAGTTCTGCCTCACGTAAAGCGTGTCGGCGAGTCTCTGTCAGGCTGTGTTTGCCCGCTATTACCAGAAACGCGGCTTCGACAATCGCCCAGCCTGCGTGCTCAAATGGACGCCAGAGATCGACCATCGATGTCCCGAAGACCAATTCCGGTGCCAGGATTCCTCGCACGAGATGGTCCAGCAGATCTGTTGCCGTCGCGGCGGCCAGTACACGCCAGTCACGGTAAAATGCCAGTACTGCCAGAGAGCAGAATGCATGAAAATGTGTTTCGAAGTGCCCACCCGTCAGGTGGACAAAGAGCGCCGACATCAATGCCTGAGCAACCGCTATAGATAAACGGGTGGAGAACTGACCAGGCGCTGAGATGACTCGCCAAACCGGCAAAGCGACGATTATCAGGCCTGGCATCAGAACAGTCCAGACGTTTGAATAACGGGTCACCCCGGTTTCTGCAGCGTGCGGCAAAATACAGATCGACAAGCCCAGCGCCACGCACCACTGAAATACCAGCAACCAGCCGAAGAGTCGATCTGTCCAGCAGTTGACCCGCCCGCAATAGCGGTGAAACAACTCCTGTGACCGTCTTGTCAATATTGTGTTTTCAGGTGTCTGAGTTTTCGACATGGTGGACAGAGCTTCAAGGGGAGGTGATTTGCACGGTACGTCTGCTTCACGTTTCACAATGCCGTTGGTCTGGCTTAGACAATTCACTGCACAACAGGATTACTCGACCACCGCACTGGACAGTCGATGGTTCAAGGATTACATCGACTGCGTGTTGGCCAATGCGTCTTCCAGAACAGTCGGAATGACTTCCATCAGCCGATGACGCTGCCCACGAGAGCTGGACAGGTATTGGATCGCGCTGTTTTCCAGCGGATCGTAAGCATCCAGACTGCTTCCCGATTGCAGGTGATTCGCCATGTGATCCGCGGCGGCCACGAGGGCCACCAGTGGGCGATTGGCAAGAATGGTTGCCCCCGCATGATGCAAGCGGGCCACTTCGGCCAGGGATGTTGGCAGGCCACTGTATTCAATGAACCAGCCGCCAAGAGCGCTGTGGTCGGTTCCCAGCAATGCTCGTTCACGTTTCAGCATCGACCGTTGTTCGTCCTCGTTACCCTCAATGAAGTCGAGTCGATCGACCGTGGTGTAACGGTTTGGTTCGAGCAGCGCCAGCAGGATGCGTCCAATGTCATGAATCAGGCCAGCTGAAAACTCTTCCCCCTGAAACCCCAGATTCATCGCTCGATTGAGGAAGGATGCGATCGAAGCGGTCAAGAAGCTGTGCTTCCAGAGTTTTTCGCGGACCCACTCTTCCTTCACCGAAAGTTGAGTCATCATGCTGTTGGCACTGGACGCCAGGATCAGATTCTTGCACTGGCGAAAACCAAGGCGGACAACGGCTTGTTGCAGACTGAGAATGGGAACGCCCCGCGAATAGACCATGCTGTTTGCCATTCGCAGCATGTCGCTGGCCAGTGTCATGTCGCGTTCGATCAGCGACGTGAAGGCCTTGACAGAACAATCAGGATCTTTCGCAAGCTCCAATGCCTGCATCGCCAGGGCGGGCAGCATCTGAAGCTGGTCGACTTTCCAGAGCAGCTGAACGCGAATTTCCTTGGACGGGTCACAATCATCCTCGCTGGCACGCGGATTGACAGCGGGTGCAACGGTACTCATGAACTTCTTCCTTGGCCACGATCAGGGAATGATCAGCAGCCGGATGCGGGGCGCAAGTGTCGGTGAACGAATTCCGCAACAGAACTCGTTCACGCAACCGTAGCTTGCGCCACGCCAGGAAGAGGCAAATGGCACCGTCCGTCGCGACGACTTGCAACAGTCCTCGCGCAGAGTTTTCCTGAATTTCCGTCCGTAACGGTTGTAGGATCAGATCACTTCAATGTCTGAATCAGTTCGAGAATCGCCTTGCTGTCTTCTGCAGCTTTCACGGTCGAGTTCTTGCTGGCAATCTTTCCCTTCTTGTCGATCACGAATGTCCAGCGGCTGATGGTCGCGGTTCGCACAAACGACTCTTCCTTGCCATCAACGGTTCCCTTGGCAGTCTTTTCACCGAGCGTACAGGGGACGCCAAACTTCTCGGCGATCTTCCCTTCCCCATCAGCCAGCAGTGCGAAATTCAGGTCGTGCGCCTTCTTGAATGCGGCATGAGTCTTGGCGGTGTCACCACTGACACCCACAACTTCGACATCCTTGCTGGCGAGTTTTGCCATGTCGTCACGGAATCCACAGGCCTGCTTTGTGCATCCACCTGTAAAATCCGCAGGATAGAAGTAGACAACAATTATTTTCTTTCCAACGTGATCCGCAGACTTCCAGGTCGCTCCGGTATCATCGGTGGCATGGAAAACCGGGGCCGCGTCACCAACCTTCAAGTCGACTGCTTCGGCTGCAGAGACCTGAGTTGCGACGATGTTCACGAACGCGAGCATCGAAAGTGCGAAGGAGACGACATGCTTCATGGCTTTGATTCCTGTTGATAGAAAACGTTGCTGGATTTGACCCGAGACGTCACCTGTGTA
>CAZSTW010000014.1:27421-80932 GCA_964609845.1 uncultured Planctomycetaceae bacterium
GCCGGAATCGTTCATGCCGTCATCGCGCGTCTTCTGGCGACTCTCACTGACACTGATGATCTTTGCACTGCTGACGGTCCTCGTCTGGGGAATTGTCTGCGGAATGCCACCAGCATCAAATGAAAACTCGGGACTTTTCAACTGGCGCACAAAGGCTGCCCTGATGTTCGTCGGGACGCTGGCCGCTTCGCTCGTCGTTTCCAGAATCGTCATGCGTCCGCTGACAGAACCACTTTGGGAGTTAAATCGCGTCGCCCGGCAACTGGCTCGCCAGGCAGCCCCCGCGATGGATCTTTCGTCAACACATCGTAGCGATGACGAGCCGATCGCCGAACTGTTTCAAACTGTCGGTGAGCATGTCACGGCTCGACTGAGCGACTTGCAGTCAGAACAGTTGCGACTGAAACAAAGTCATGACCGACTGGCGATCGTGCTGGAAGCCATGGTGGAAGGGGTGGTCGCAGTTGACCGTGACGAACGGATTTTGCTGGCAAATGCCGCTGCCATCCGCCTTCTGGATCTGAAATCCGACCGAGTGTCTGGCTACCCCCTCTGGGAGTCGGTTCGGCTGCCACGATTGCAGGAACTGGTGAAGGAATCGATCGGCGGAACGGATCAGCACCGCCTGGAATTCGAAGTGCCAAGGACGCAATCGACCGTTGTGGCGGTGGTTTCGCGACTACCCGGTAACCCCTGTCCCGGTGCTGTTATCGTTCTGCATGACGTTACAGATCTGCGACGATTGGAGAACCTGCGTCGCGAGTTCGTTTCGAACGTCTCGCACGAATTGAAGACTCCTCTGGCGTCAATTTCCGCGTATGCCGAAACGCTGCTTGACGGGGCTCTGGAAGATCCGGCGATCAATCGGACGTTTGTGACTCGTATTGAAGAGCAGGCCACTCGGCTGAATACTCTGATTTTTGACCTGCTGGAGCTGGCGCGTGTCGAAGCCGAAGAACATGCATTCGAAATCGGCCCGGTTGATGTAAGTGCTATTGTGCAGGCCAGTTCCGTTGAACACATCAACGTTGCCAAATCCAAGAACCTCAACTTGAAGATTGAATCTCCCAGCGAGCCTGTCTGGGGAATGGGAGATGCCGGGGGGATTCGGACGATCGTCGACAACCTGGTCGACAACGCCATCAATTATACGCCTGTCGGCGGAATGGTCACTGTGCGCTGGTGGCGCGAGTCTGATCGAGTTTTCCTGGAGGTCAGAGACACCGGGGTTGGAATCGCAAAGGAATACCAGGCAAGGATTTTCGAGCGATTTTTCCGCGTTGATCGGGCTCGCTCACGCGAGGTGGGAGGAACCGGGTTGGGATTATCGATCGTCAAACATTTGTGCCAGGTCTTCGACGGTGAAGTCAAGGTCTCCAGCCGCCTGGGACATGGAAGTACTTTCACGGTCGAGTTGCGAGCGGCGGAGCCGGTCGTAAACTGAGTTGGATTGAGCAACACGCGGGAAAAACAATTCTGTGGGATTCATGCATCTTCACTGATTCTTAACAATTCGTTCGTCGCAAACTTACGCGATGCTGTCTAAGCTACTCACGCAAAACAAGGACGCAATTTCGTCAGGCGTATCAGCTGGCAGACAACGTGAGCCTGAGCGAATTAACTTCAGGTGAGTTTGGAACGACCACTGGGTCGGGAGATTTACGAGGATGCGAATGTCAAAGTCATTGACGGGACGTTTGAATGGTTCTTTCGTGTGGACGATGGTCGCGGTGACCATATTGGGCTGCATGGGTTGTGTTTCGAAAAAAGATGACGTCAAGTCGGCCGGACAAAAGGGTGGTGAAGCAGGACAACCTGCTGCAAAAGCTGCCACGATCAATATTGAAGGATCGAGTACGGTCTTTTTGATTTCGCAGGCGACGGCCAACGAGTTCGAAAAAATCTCGAAGAACAAAGTGAGTGTCGGCCGATCGGGGACTGGTGGCGGATACAAGAAGTTTGCTCTTCGGCAATGCGATCTGTGGAACGCCTCACGTCCAATCGCTGACAAGGAAAAGGCAGAACTGAAGGAAAAAGGGATCGAGTGGCTGGAGCTGGAAGTCGCCATCGATGGACTTTCGATCGCTGTGCATCCTTCCAACGACTGGTGTACGGAACTGACCGTCGGTCAGCTTCGCAAGCTTTGGGCACCGGATAGTACGATCAATAAGTGGAGTGACCTGAATCCAAAATGGCCCGACCAGACGATCGAGCTTTTCGGCGCCGATACCGATTCCGGGACGTTTGAATACTTCACCGAAGTGATTGTCGGAAAGAAGGGGGCCAGCCGACCGAAGTACAACGCTGCTTCGGATGACAATGTGCTGATCCAGGGAGTCGGTGGCAGCAAGTTCAGCCTGGGATACATCCCCTATGGCTATTGCGTGGAAAACAAGGAGAAAGTGAAAGTCATCAAGATTTCGCCAACCATCGAAGGTGACCCCGCTCCAGCCATCGAACCGACCGTGGAAACAATCTTGAGTGGCGAATACAAACCGCTGGCCCGTCCGCTGTTTGTTTACGTCAATAAGGATACACTGAAGCGGCCGGAAATCGTGGAATTTCTGAAATACACCGTCTCGGAAGAATCTCAACCGCTGGTTGCCAAACGCGGATTTGTTCGTATTCCAGACGACAAACGAAAAGCCATGGTTGAACGTCTTGAAGAAGCCCTGAAGGCCGTCAAGTAACGCTATCCAGCGGAATTTATTCCCGTTCGACTCGTTTTAGGGTGATTGCCCAGTGTCCAGCGCCGGACGATCGCGACGCGAAAAACCATCACTGCGACGTGAATTCTCGTGGCTGCGCCTGCGGGAAGAGGTGATTCGTTGCCTGCTTTTTGGTTGCGCGCTCCTGTCTGTGGTGACGACACTGGCCATCATTTTTGTGCTGGTCACAGAAACATTGATCGGGATTCCGCCTCACACCAGCTTTTTCCAGGATGTCAGCCTTTCCGAATTCTTTCTCGGAACCGAATGGACACCGAATTTCAGCGCGGAACAGGCTCATTACGGGGTTGCGCCACTCGTTTGCGGAACACTGTTGATTACGGGGATCTCGGGATTGATCGGACTGCCCGCCGGCCTGATGATCGCGGTTTACCTGAGTGAATATGCCAGCCCGAAAGCTCGCTCAATCTGCAAGCCGATGCTGGAAATGCTGGCAGGTGTGCCGACGGTCGTTTATGGATATTTTGGACTCCGGTTCTTGACCCCCTATTTCATCATGCCCGTGTTTGGCGGCCTGGGGGCTCAGGGATACAACGCGCTGTGTGGTGGAATCGTCGTTGGGATTATGATCATTCCGATGGTTGCCTCACTTTCCGAGGACGTACTTCGTGCGGTTCCCAATTCACTGCGCGAATCAGGATATGCACTGGGCGCCACGAAGTTTGACGTGAGTGCTCGTATCGTTGTTCCGTCGGCTCTGTCAGGCGTGATCGCATCTTTCCTGCTGGCATTATCACGCAGTATCGGCGAAACAATGGCAGTGGCAATCTGTGCCGGCAATATGGCAAATCTTTCGTTGAATCCGCTGCAAGCAACTCAGACGATGACCGCGTTTATCGTCAACGTCATGCAGGGTGAAGTTGTGGCAGGCTCAACACTGGAAAAAAGTCTCTACGCAGTGGCGCTTGTGCTCTTTGTGATGACCCTGGCAATGAATCTGGTCTCGCAGCTGATCCTGGAAAAATTCCGGGAGGCCTACCAATGAGTCTCCATGGTCACGTGTATGAACGGCGTCTGGTCTGGCGTCATCGACTCGGGCAACTGTTTGAATGGGCCTGTCGTCTGGCGACATTCCTCGCGCTGGGGATCTTGGTACTGCTGTTGCTGTCGATTGGCCGGCAGGCGATTGGCTGGCTGGACTGGGGATTCCTGACACGTAGCAATTCCTATGAGGCGCGCGAAGCGGGAATCATGGCGGGGTTGATGGGCAGCCTGTGGCTTGTCGGATTGACCGCCATCATGTCGGTGCCGCTGGGGGTCGGAGCGGCCGTTTATCTGGAAGAGTACGCGAAGCCGACGCGGCTGACGAAGTTTATTCAGCTCAATATTTCAAACCTGGCGGGGGTCCCTTCGATCGTTTACGGGATTCTCGGATTTACGGTCTTCGTTCGAATGTTTGGCATGATGGACCGCCCTGAAGAATTCGAATGCTCCCTCGGGTTTGCGACATTCAGTTTCCAGTTGCCACTGGGACGCGTGGTTCTCTCGGGGGCGTGTACGCTGGCGCTTCTGTCACTTCCTGTGGTCATCATCGCGTCGCAAGAAGCACTTCGATCGGTTCCAGCGTCATTGAGGCACGCGTCACTAGCCCTTGGTGCCACAAAGTGGCAAACCATCCGCTATCAAGTATTACCTGCGGCATTGCCGGGGATCCTCACCGGGGTGATTCTGTCACTGTCTCGCGTGATCGGTGAAACAGCTCCACTGGCCGTTCTGGGAGCCCCCGCACAACTGAGCTACGCTCCTGGCAGCATCGAGGGAATCGGTGATGCCGTTCAGCATCCAAGTAAGGTTCTTCAGGCACCATTTGACCAGTTCACCACGATTCCACTGCAGATTTACGGCTGGATCAATGAAACCAAACCTGTCTTCGAACATGTCGCATCCGCAGGGATCATCGTACTGCTGGCAGTCCTGCTGATCATGAATGGCGCGGCAATTTTCATTCGACAGAGATTCCAGAAAAAGATTCGATGGTAGCTGACATGCCTGGCCTGAAACTTAATCCAGGCCACTGTAAACGATGTTGTGAACCTCAAGCTGTTCAAGAAGAGCCTGTTCCAAAACAACAATTGAAACCTTGATCGACTTTATCCCATGGCACTTGTAAAAGCGTTCACGCAGTTTGTCGAACAGCCACCTGGTGGAACTGCGCCAGGTACATCGCATGAAGGTGACGCAGTGTCGCGCCCGGCCAAGATCGAAACCACCAATATGGGTTTCTTCTACGGGACACATCAGGCACTCCGTGATATTTCCCTGAAGATCAACGAATGCGCGGTCACCGCACTGATCGGTCCCTCGGGATGCGGCAAAAGTACCTATCTACGATCATTGAACCGCATGAATGACATCATCGAAGGGACTCGCGTGACGGGTTCAGTCAAGCTCGATGGTGAGGACATTTATGCTCGCGATGTGGACGTTGTTTCACTGCGGAAACGTGTCGGGATGGTTTTTCAGAAGTCGACTCCGTTTCCCAAGTCGATCTTTGACAATGTCGCATTCGGGCCGCGGATCGCTGGCTTAACCAATCGGGCGGAACTGACAGAGATTGTCGAACGATCTTTGCAGCAGGCGGCATTGTGGAATGAAGTCAAAGACCGCATGCGCGATTCTGCGATGGCGTTGTCGGGGGGACAGCAGCAGCGGCTTTGTATCGCCCGGGCACTCGCGACAAGCCCGGAAATCCTGCTGATGGATGAACCGGCATCGGCGCTCGATCCCGCCTCCACAGCTCGTATTGAAGACCTGATTTTCGAACTCAAACAGAACTACACAATTGTGATTGTCACTCACAACATGCAGCAGGCTGCTCGTATCAGTGAAGTGACGGCCTTCTTCTGCCAGGGACGCATGGTGGAGGTTGGGCAGACAAAGCAGCTATTTCTGAACCCTGCGCAAAAGGAAACTGAAGACTATATCACAGGACGGTTTGGCTGAAATCGAGTGTCGGAGAGTACACTGCTGCTTTCGCCCACTTTTGCACACCGCCATGCGAAGTCTTCAAGGAACAGGATATGTCAATTCATCTGATTCGGGATCTGGATCACCTGCATAGAACCGTGCTGACGATGTGTGGTCGTGTGGAAGAAATGATTCACGCCGCAGTGGAAGCTCTGCACAAGCCCGACTATGACCGCGCCATGGAAATCATCCGCCGCGATGACGAAATTGATCGGATGGACGTAGAGATCGAAGAAGAATGCCTGAAACTTCTGGCGTTACATCAGCCCGTGGCAATCGACCTTCGCCGCATCACCACGGTTCTCAAGATCGGTGCCGAACTGGAACGAGTCGCAGATCTGGGAGTCAGTATTGCTGAACGCGCTTGCGGCATCGTTCGCTGTCCGGAAATCGCAGTCCCCGATGACATGAAAGACATGTCGCGTCAGGCCTTGGACATGTTGCATCGCAGCATTGATGCCTATGTTCACCTGGATATCCGTACGGCACGCGAAGTCTGCCTGCAGGATGAAACGATCGACAACCTGAATCGCGACATTATCAGTGAATTGACGGAACTGATGAAACGCCGACCCGATCTGGTCGAACCGGCAATTCATATGTTCTCTGCCTCACGGCAAATCGAGCGGATTGCGGATCATGCAACGAACATTGCAGAAGATGTGGTCTATCTCGTTCAGGGGGAAATTGTGCGCCATCGAAATCGGGGTGAGTTGCCGGCGGGCTCGCAACCGGTGGGCCCCGCGAGTTCCCATTGACAGTCTGTTTTTCTCAATCGAGTCGACTTTATGACGAAGCCGAAACTGCTGATCATCGAAGATGAACGATCACTTCAGGAAGTACTCTCGTACAACCTCGAAAAGGAGGGCTTCGAAGTGATCGTCGCCTCCGATGGTCAGGATGGTTTGCGACGCGTACAAAGCCAGCAACCCGACCTGGTCATCCTGGATCTGATGCTTCCTGTGATCGACGGACTGGAAGTCTGTCGTCAGATCCGCAGTGATCCGCGGACGCAGGCGACGCGAATCCTGATGCTCACGGCACGCAGTGAGGAAGTCGATGAAATTGTTGGCTTCAACATGGGAGCGGATGACTATGTCACGAAGCCATTCAAGATCAAGCCGTTGATTCACCGTATCAAAGCATTGCTCCGCCGGACACCGGCTTCAGAGCAGGCGAAAGATGTTGTCGTTGCGGGCGAAATTGAGATCGATCGAGTTCACCATTCGGCCAAACTGGCTGGGAAAGAGCTTGATCTGACTCCAACGGAGTTTCGATTACTCTGGACACTGGTACGTGCGCCCGGTCGCCCCTTCAGTCGTAATGAACTGATGGACCGGTGCCGAGGTGAGGATGCCAATGCTCTCGAACGAACGATCGACGTCCATGTTCGTTCGCTTCGACAAAAACTGGGCGAGTCCGAATCGCTGATCGAAACCGTGCGAGGAATCGGATACCGATTCAGCGGTGAAGTGGGAACCGACGCCTGACGAGGTTCTTGCATTGAAACGGGCATCGTGCCCGTTTCATCCCCTCGCCTCTCGCTTCATTTGTTGGTGATCTTCCAGAGCGTGCTGTCGCTTCGGATGTAGATCGCTCCATTGGAAATTGCCGGCGTGCACATGAACATCTCGCCTAGATCGTTCGACGAGACCAGTTCGCCACTTTCGACACCCGGCTTAACGACCTGGCCGACGCCTTTCTCGTTGAAGAAATAGAGTAAGCCGCCAGCAGCAACCGGGGTTCCACTGAACGGCCCCGTCAGTCGCAGTTTCCATTTCTCTTCACCGGTCTTGATGTCAGCACTGATCAGAACACCCGCGCCGTTGACGGAATAGAGTCGTCCGTCATAAGCAATCGGACTGGGAGTCGCAGGACCCAGTTTTCCTTGTCGCCAGATAACTTCCGGATGAGCACTGCCGCGAGGAGGACGCAAAGCGGTGATCCCGTGCGACGGGATGTAGACGATGCCATCCGAAATCACTGAGGAGGGAATCGTCGAAGCACCGTCGGGATACGTCCAGGCGGCTTTTCCTGTCAGCGGTTGTATGGCAGAAATTCCTTCTGCGGACTGCAATAGCACCAGATCTTCTTCGGCTCCGGCGGCTTTCGTCAATGTCACAGCCGAGGTCCAGTTGGCTCGCTTGGGACGCTCGATTGTCCAGCGTGACGCCCCGGTGGCTACATCAACACCGGTCGCCAGTGACTGGCTATCGTTTTCAACCTGAGCGATCAGCGTGTCACCGAGAACAACAGGGGACGAAGCCATTCCCAGGCTGTTACTGACGTTGGGGTGATCGTATGTCAAGCCGCGATACCATTGAAGATTGCCATCCAGATCCAGACAGACGAGATCGTTGCTGGAAAACAATGCGTAGACTCGCTTCCCGTCACTGGCGGGTGATGGGGTCGCATTGCAAATCTTGGGGAAAGTCATTGTGCGCCCTGTGGCTGTGAACTGACGTTCCCAGCGAACTTTTCCGTCGCTGACATTCAGACACAGAACATGCAGGCGGTCATGTCGAAACCCGCTTGAGCACGTCACGAAAACTCGATCTCCCACAATGATCGGAGAACTGAGACCCCGGCCGGGAAGCGCAGCCTTCCAGCCAATGTTCTCCGTCGCCGACCATTTGACCGGCAAGTCTTTCTCGCTGGAAACACCGGAACTGTCATTGCCGCGGAATTGTCGCCAGTCCGCCGCAGATAACGTCGTCGTAGATGCCATGACCATGCTGATCAGCAGAAACAGTCGCATTTTATTCATTCCCATGGAGGATTATTTGGAAGTTCGAATTTCGGGTTTGCCGGCTGGCAACTGAATTTCGCCACGCTAACGATCAACGCGGCTGGTCGCTGTTGCCGGGGTGGACAGGATCGCGGCCCCGGTCGAGTCGCAAACGCGAATCTGATACTTGTAATCCTGAGCCCATTCTTCGGTCTGCTCATTCTGGCATACCTTCAGCAGAATCGTGTTGTTACCGGGTTTAAGTTTCGCCTTCACGCGATATTGATCCAGTTGCGTCCCGCGATGGTATTCGTCACGACCAAACACAAGCTCTCCATTCACCCACAATTTCCAGGCATTAGGGGTCCCCAGTCTCATCTCGACAGCCATCGGCTTATCTGCCTGAAACGTGGTATAGGCATACATGACCGCACCTTTATAGGGGGAAACCTGCTTGGCAATGTTGAAGACGCCGTAGTCATCTTCCGTCGCGAGCTTCTTCCAGGTGACATCGCCCATCTTTCCAGCATACGTGGCCGCCAGATCAACCCCCTTCTCAGGAGGGTACGCAACGTCGAATCCCTTCTTTTCCGTGTTGTCGAAGGGACCCGCCAGATGCCATTCGGTCAAAAAACCGAAGTGCTTCTGCAGGTTGACCTGCTGTCCCATCTCTTTCAGCGGGCCAACGATTGCTTTGACCTGATCATCATCGACAGCCCCTGCCAAGGCCTCTTTGAAGAGCTTCTGGGCCGATTCTGTATTCTTGGCTTCCTGAGCAGCCGTGGCCGCTTTAATGAGCCTTTGAACGGCATCACGACGGAATTCCGGGCTGGCGTCACGCAACATTCCAGGAATCAATCGATCACTGGCACTGGCGTCGACCTTGATCAGCCATTCATAGGCCAGCCGACGCGCTTCTGCATTTCGAGTCGTATCTTTTACAAAGGCCTCAAGTTTGTCTGCAGGGAGCTTTCCTGCTGCAAGTGCCTTATCAGCGATGGAGTCAAAGGCCCCCCGCAGCCAATTGATTGCGAGCGGACTTGAATTGTCAAACGCCTTCAGGATCGGCAACAACGTTTCGCCGGTCCCCTGAGACAACTCCTTCACAGCGGCAATGGCGGCGGCGTGTCCTTTTCCTTCAGCCCCAACTGCCCGGATGGCGTTGATATTGTCATCAAGCGAAGCCGCGAGCGACGCGGTCGCAAGCCCAGCAGACAGGCCAACTGTGAAAACGGATCGCAACAAACGACGAACTCTTCGACAATCCATGGGACAAATTCTCCAGTGCAGAAATCGACAGAAACAGGGGCGAGTCGATGGTGGGATTGTAACCGCCCTGGATGCAGGTTGGAAAATCATCACCAGGAATTTGCAGGGAAAAGTATTGCGATGAACATGACTTGGCACTGTCAAGGAGGCGTTCCGCGCGCGCCTCACCCGCAAAAGATCGGCTGATTTGAATTCACAGGAGAGAAGTGTGACTGTTGAAAACAGAGGCATGTTGAGTTGCTGATGACTCACCGCGGCGATGGAATGAAATCATTCGTAATCCTGTTCCGGTGTTGCCCATACTGTCGTGTTGGCGTCGACATCGATTTCCACGTGGATCGTATTGGCTCGACAACAGACGGGACAGTCTTCCACGTATGTTTGGGATCCTCCCTCCGCGAGATCCAGTGGAATGACGATCTCTTCTCCACAGGCATCGCAGACATATCTCCCTTCCATCAGCGTCGTCGAATCCTCATTGCTCGACATTTCGCAACGCTCATCGGGAACCGACAACCCATCCTCAAGCCACGAGTCTGTGTCGCCAGATGACAGCATGTTGCAGACCCAAAGCAATACTGCCAGGGATTGTTCGTCTGCCAATCGATGATCCGATCCCACTTCGATCAAGGCTGTCGCAGGCAACCTGCTGTTTCTGACGAGTTCTTCACTGTGTTGAAACGCCACAACATCGTCACCACGGCAATGAAGAATCACGGTTCCCGGTTTGACGGTCGTCGCCGTTCCGCGATTTCTCCATGCCGGACAGAGCAGGACGATTCGTGCGTTACCTGTATTCATGTTCATGGCGACCGCCCCGCCACGAGAACTCCCCACGATGATTTGTGGTTGATTCTGATCGAACGCTGTCTGAGCAGTAGCGACGGCCAGATCAAAATCATCGTCATCGAGAGCTGGATTAACGACAGCGTGACCATGGTTCTTGAGATATGTCGGCTTCACACCGCCAGGAACAGAACGCCAGCCATGAAGGAACAGAATCGTTGCCATTGATGAATCGTTCGATGGAGAACGGACACTTTACTCTACGAGTGGCTGTCGAGCCGAAATCATGTTACCAGATACACCTTGCCATCCGGCAATTGTGTTGAACGTCAGTCAGGCGAAGATATCCGTCGCACGAGCACGTCCAATGCTTTGGCAAAACTGCATTGGTTATGCGTCATGAGAAAACTGAAACAATCGCCCCCTTCATTACAGACCCGGCACTTGTAACTCTGGCGATGGGAATCGACGGTGAACGTATTCTCCTGATCCACGTGAAACGGGCATGATCCCTTATGGATCCGGCCATCTCCTTCCGCTTGAAGTTCGATGTACTCGCCAATCAATCGTACGATGTCCGTGCGTGCACGCAAAAAATCCAAGTAAGCGTCCGAAGGTGCAGATTGCATGGCTGATATCCGCTGGCACAAATGACCACATCAATGTTGCGATGCCGGGTTTAGCGTTCGGGATTGTCCTTTGCAATCCTGAATTCTGCTGCTCAAACGGCCCGAGCCTCGCGTAGCAATCTGATTTGCCGCAGGAATTGCAACGACGGATCAATCGACGGCGATCGCTATTTGCCAGCGTCATTGGATTCTGGTAGAAGAACCTCAGTCAAGTCATTCTGTCGTAGCGATCAGTCAGCAGACCTCTGAGAGGAGACACTTCCGTGACGCTCTGGTTCGGATCGTTCTGGATTGGAATTAGCGTCAGCCTCTTCATGGTGACGATATTACCCTGCGTTATTTTCTTGATCACCTATAATTCAGATTCACCCGCGGACCGGTGTGCGGGAATCATGATTGGTCGAGTTACCGTTGCCTGGGTGGTGTTCTACTTGTTTTCAAAATCGTACATGCTTGCGCTGTGCCCCATCGCGTTGGCGATTGTCACTTGCTCACTGGAGTTAAATGGGGTCTCTGCACTGACAGGCCGACGTTGGATTGCAATCACCTGCGGCGTGGCATTTGTTTGCGTTGCGGGAAAATGGGCCGAGATACTTTGGGGAATACATACGTACTTGAATCAAGTTCCGATGATTTCGTTGAACGAGCGTCTGGAATATGAAGTTCCGTATCGAACTGCTGATTTGAGTCCGGTACGCCTCGCGGCAGGGGCGTTTCAGTCCACTCTACAAAATTCCGATTTAGCGTCCCTTGCGTCGCTTCAAACTGCAGATGGGATACGTGCCGATGGATGGACGAACGCTGAAATTGCATTCGTTGAAACCAGAAAGCGAGACAACACGGTCGAGAATTCTCGAACACTCAGGACTCTGCTTCGGACTCATCAAAATATGGAGTTTCAATTTCGACGAGCAGCCGGCTTTGGAATCCTCCGCTGGTACGAGATGTACGACCCCGACGTAGAGCTGGAATTGCCCGTGCGGCCTTTGATTCCGATTTCTACATCAAACGTTTCAAGCGAACTCAGCACTGCTGAAATGTTGACGATCGCGGTGGATTATGAACCCTGGCATACATCGAATCTCATCAACTTCGCCCACCCTCGAACGTTGGGGTATGTTGAATGGAATTCTGATGCGACTCGTGCTGATCTTGACCAGGTTATCGGGTTCATTCCTCACGGGTTTGCTTCCAAACCTGAAGCACCACAACTTCGAGGCGACGTAAATGTCCGTTGGCAGATGGATTCCCTGCAACTCGTCAGCCTGCTCAAACATCGGTCCGGTGCGGTGTATCTCACCTCTCACTTGCCGAACATGGCCGAACTTGCAAATGTTCCAACGCGTCCTCTCGATCAATTCGAAGCGACGGCATTACAAGGCTTGAAGCAGGGAGAAGAAGTGATCGTGGTTGGGAACGATTCCAAACTTCGCATGATTGGCGCGGTACGAGCCAGTTTTCAGTGTCTGGAATGTCATCAGGTTCCCCGAGGAACTTTGCTGGGCGCGTTTACCTACCAGCTCAGCCGAATCAATCGAGGTCGGCCAACCAGCCCAATCAACAAGAACGAGTGGCACACGGGACAAGCCCAGTAGTACGAGTGCTCCCCAACCGGAATCGGACCAGAACCGTAAAAGCCGATCGTTCAGCGATGAGCTTCTCCAAGAATTTCAGCTTGTACGACTTCGATGGGAACATCGATCTGTCCGATTTTCTTCTTCTGATCATCCATGATCTCGACTTCAATCAGGAGCGATCCTGTAAAGTGTGGCTCCTTGGCTCCGTCGTAATGGAGATGGATCAGAACTTTACTTTTTGCATCAACCTGCTTCTGGGAAAATTGGACCGTCAGGCATTCGCAGCTGGATTTGGCTTCGGCGATTTGAATTGCGGAATCGGTGTCATTGCGAATCCATTTTCTCAATTCCACGGATCTCCCCTGCTCTACCACCCCTAAATCCAGATTGCCCTGCAGAGGAAATGTAGCTTTCGAAGTCTGCGGACTGGAGACTTGCATTTGCGGAATGGATGAGCCTGTACATCCCACCAGCGAAGTGGCAATGAACAATAACAACACTGTCCTCGCCATTTTCAATTCCTTTACCAAGTCGTATTGATGGACCACACGCGGCGATTCCTGATCACGTCTGAAACGGTTTACAAAATCATGTGACTTAGACAGGTGGAAATCAATCCGCAGTCCCATTCCGATTTCCATTTGCCTGTTTTCAAGATGAATTCCTTTGCTGCGTGTCTGGACACCTCAAATCGCATTTGCCAAGATCACGTCACTACCAGAGTCGAACGCCGGAAATCAATGCGACGCTCGGTGCGACTCCCCATCCTTCTGCGTTCAGGAGATTGTCCATGAAGCGCCCTGTGCAAGCCTGCTCTGACTGTGATTCGCTTGATCGTCGTGACTTCCTGCGGAGTGTCGGGGGAATTGCTCTCGCTGGTGCTGCAACCTCGGGCCTCTGGAACCTGCCGGGAGCATATGCAGCCCCGAGTCCCACCAGCGCTGCGGAAACTGCCGTCGGCCGATTCTATGCTTCGCTGACTGAGGAACAGAAAAAGACGATATGTTTTCCGTTTGCCGATCCGCTTCGTCAGAAGATCAATGCCAATTGGCACATCACCAAGCCAACCGTTGGCAACAACTTTTATAACGCTGATCAACGTAAAATCATCGATGAAATCGTGAAGAACGTGACATCGCCAGACGGGTATGAACGATTGAAGCAGCAAATGGAATTCGACGCTGGAGGGATCAATGACTACAGCATTGCTGTGTTCGGTGAACCAGGTAAATCCGCGTTCGAATGGGAATTGACTGGCCGCCACCTGACACTACGGGCAGATGGAAACAGCGTCGATCAGGCCGCCTTCGGAGGTCCGATCGTCTTTGGGCACGGCGAAGAAGACCACAAAAAGAATCTTTACTACTATCAGACACTTCAGGTGAACGAAGTCTTTAAGGCTCTGGATGCAAAACAGGCCAAGCAGGCTCTTGTCGAAAAGGCCCCTGCGGAAGCAGCAGTGGCCCTGCAGGGAGATGCCGGCAAGTTCTCGGGGATTGCCGTCAGCGAACTGACGGCTGATCAGAAGGGCCTCGTTCTGAAGACTCTGGGCGTCCTGCTGGCTCCGTACCGAAAGGAAGACGCCGACGAGGCCATGGAAATCCTGAAGGCCAACGGCGGCACAGACAAACTGCACATGGCGTTCTATCAGCAGGGTGATCTGCAGAACGACAAGGTCTGGGATATCTGGCGAGTGGAAGGCCCGGCCTTCGTCTGGCACTTCCGTGGTGCTCCACACGTGCATGCCTACATCAACATTGGTGTCCTCGCTCCGGCGAAAAAGGCGTAGACCAGTTCCTGAATACGCGATTTCGCGAATTCGCATTTCCACTGGCTGGCCAGTTTTGCCAGCCAGTGGAAACAAATTCTGCCCGTACAAATTCTGCCCGTACAATCCGGACCCTCCCTTGACAGAGATTCCTCCTTCAGAAACGGCTGTTTTACTCATTGCACATGGCAGTCGACGTGCTGCGGCCAACGATGATCTGGTGCAACTCGCCCAATTGGTCATGCAGCGGAGTCAGTTTTCCATCGTCGAGGTGTCGTACCTTGAGCTGACCTCACCGACGATTCCCGAGGGCGGTCAAACATGCGTTGCTCGCGGTGCCAGGCAAGTTCTGATGCTGCCGTATTTTCTTTCTGCGGGTGTGCATGTCGTCAATGACCTCGAAGCACATCGCAAGGATCTGGCCGATCAGTTTCCTGGCGTGGAATTTCGACTCTGCCCACACCTCGGTCTGCACCCCCTGATGGCAGAGATCGTACTGCAACGGTTGCAGGAAAGAAGTCCATCAACCGAAAGCTAGTGTGGGTCGCACTTCCGTGTCGCGTCAAAACATGGGTCAGACACTGCCGTTAGATGTCTGCGGGACGCCGATTTTCTGCATGATTCAGGCCGGTCGCCAATACGTACAGATAGAAAAAGCGAGGGAAATCCATTTGATTCCCTCGCTTTGGTACCAGTTCAGCAATGGCCATGTGGCCAAGTCAAATCCTTCGATTCAGATCAGCCACCAACGCTGGCGGGGGCAACGCCTGCAGCGATCATGTCGCATGAAGACATGCAATCGCAGTCATCCGGAGCGTCGGTGTTCACTGAACCGTAGGTGTACGAGATCGGGTTGCCACCCTTCTTGCAACCGATGAAACCACAGAATCCAAACGACTGATTCAGTGAACCGATGGCATGTGCAGTATCGAGCAGTTCTTCGTTGACTGCTACAACGACACTGCTCAAACCGACGATGATCCCCAGGACGCAAATCGTCAGGATCAAAACCAGTTCTGCGGAGATAATCAATCCGCTTTCATCATTCCAAAGTTTTTGAAGCATGTGAGAGACCTTCTGCAAATGAGAGACTTGTTGAGACTGAGCCAGACGCGCAACGCCTCGCCGAACCGGATTGCGATCCGGTGTCCAAACATCAATTCCGGTGTGGCCAGAACGGATGTCCGTCATCGGCCGAGTGGTACCTCCCCAGTCGAATGACGACACGACGTCACACATCGTAGTGCTCGCACAATCAGTGCCATGAGAGTACACGGTGAATTCCGAATAACCGGTACAGGCTGTACGCGCCTCAGGTTCGTGGCGGAAAAATCGATACAGTCGTTACAACCGAGCGTGAAGCGTTGTCATAATCGCTACAATCGCTACACACGTGACATTCGCTGTGATCGTAATTCCTCAACCCGATGGGTGCCCCTGCATCCCACGTCGAATCGGAGTGCTAAGTGAACGAAACATGATCTTTACACAACGACAAGCAATTCGAACCCTGAACAAGAAATGCTCACCATTTCTGACGACAGGTTAAATTCGTCGGTCACAACATGCGAACAACCGAGCGGAGACGAACCACGCAAGTTTTCCACACGGTTTTGCAAAGACTCATCCATCCCAACCATGAAACATCTCCCCGGTCATACGATCGTCTGAATCGCCCGGGTGATTGGAACTGTTGACGGAAACATCAGCCGACGCGAGGAGTTTATTCCGAACCTGCCAGGGTTTGCCGTGTCGCTGTAACCGGGTAAAACCCTGTGTATCGATTTGCGAACGGCGCGAATCACAGATTCCTGAATCTTGCATGTCCATCTCGCACGACGAGATGTGTTTGTCGAGTACCGGACTTCGCGTGACAAAAGCATTGCGAAGAACAACGAAACTTTGCAGACGCAGAAGCGAACCGAGATCGACGGCATCACAAGACAGTCAACACCATGCGTTACGTGCTGGAACATCTGGCTGTCGTGTTTGGAGCGGCCACGGGAGCGCTCGCGGCTCGCGGTAAGGGAATAGACTGGTTTGGGGTCATCGTCCTGGGACTTGTGACGTCCGTTGGTGGCGGTACGCTCAGGGATATCATTCTGGATGTCCCCGTTTTCTGGGTCAGCGATCACTCCTTTCTGATCTCCGGGATCGTTACCGCAGCATTGACGATTTATCTGGCCCAGTATCTGAATCCTTCGTCCACCCCATTCCTGATCACCGACGCATTCTTCCTTGCCTTCGTCACCATGGTCGGTACGAACAAGACTTACAGCTTGAAGCATCCAGGCACAATTTGCGCACTGTTTGGCGTTGTGACTGGTGTCACCGGAGGAATGTTTCGAGATGTCCTGCTGGGAGAAGTTCCGCTGGTCTTCAGACCTCACATCAACCTCTACGCCACAGCGGCATTGTTTGGGAGTATTTCATTCCTGGGTGCCGCCGTGGTCTGGCCCGGCCACTGGTTCAATCTGGTCTTCGGAGCCCTGGTCACTCTGCTACTGCGACTGGCCGCGATTCGCTGGCGAATCCGACTGCCGATCTTTCAGTCGCCCGACGAAGGGATTTCCTGAAGAGCATTGAGACGAGCATTGATTAGTGTTGATATCCGCACCTCGATGACGAAGGCAGTTTTCAATGACTGTCGAAGATGCTCTGACTTTCCTGGCTGCTCATGAGCCAATGCCTTCAGATCACGAAGTTTCCATCGATGAATGTAACGCGTACGGCGACGTACTCTGTCTGTTCAGGGTAAATCCTGATGAGCGATGCATTCCGCTCCTCATCACTTCCATGGCGGAGGATACGACGGCAGAACGGCTGTGGCGCTTGCTCGAATGGCCAAGAAGTTGAATATCGCCGAAATGCCTGAGGCGTTGGGCTGACGTGGCGAAAGCACGGTCACCCCTCCACTCCGTTTGCCATAGCCGGAAGTGGACCGGAATACTGAAAACGTCGAATTTCACAACCCGGAATCTATTGTCCGCAGGCCGATCATTGCGCGATTCTGTACCAGCAAAAACGCCCCTATGGAATAGGCGGAAGTTATCAGGTCCGCCCGAGTACGATTCCAACGAGGAGTGTCTTGTTGAAACAAAGATAGTGAATTCGCGCCGCGTCGAAGTGGTGACGCGAAACGAGAAAAGCAAAACCGAAGACCTCTATCTCCTTCAGAAACATGGGGGCGTTTGGCACGTTGACAGCAAGAAATACCGCTTAATTGGTGGGAAATGGGACGTGTGATCGATCTATGTCAGCCTGGATTGACGCTCGGTTATTCAGTCAACAATCAATTGATCGATTGATAGGACACCGAAATCCTTCGCAACGGCTGGCGAGGTACCAATCTGGCCGTTGCTTGTCCATTACATCAACGGTACGCTCACTACCCATCTTCGATGACGGATTCGAATCCTCACTTCCCATATCAACGGGTGAGCTACGATGCAAATGACTCGGCGTCGGATGTTGACACTCTCTCTGGGTGGCGGGGCCCTCTTGTCAGCGGGGGCTGGCTCGCTCACTTCGCTACGACAGCCAACTCGGCGATCAGGCCTTGTGGAAGTTGTCCGGCACGGTCGCGGATTTGGGACGGATTTGTCATTGACCGTCATCGCCAATTCGAAGTCTGTGGGTGAGCAGGCGATTGATGCCGCATTCGCCGAAATCGAGACCGTCGAACAGGTGATGAGCCTGTATCGACCCGACAGCGAGATCGGCCAGTTGAACCGCGAGCGGGTGCTCTTCAATCCGCATCCGTATCTTCGCGACGTGCTTTCGACCGCGGCCAAGATTTCTTCGCTTTCAGATGGTGCCTTCGATATCACGGTTCAGCCGCTCTGGAATCTGTATGCTGAGAGTCGGCAGGCAGCGAATGGTCCGCCGTCCGAAAGGATCGATGCGGCTCGTCAGTCGATTGGCTGGCAGTCTGTGGAACTGGGACCAGACTTTGTGCGACTCAATCAACCCGTTGAAGCGATCACACTGAACGGAATTGCACAAGGGTTTGCAACTGACCGGGTGTTGTCGGCCCTGCGAATGGCTGGAATTCAACAGGCCTTGATCAATGTCGGCGAACTCGCGAGCCTGGGTGGAAAATCTGCGGGGAAACCGTGGGTGGCAGGAATTCAACATCCGCGCGAACCAGATGCCTTTGCAGAGGTGATTGCGCTGGATGGACGTTGTCTGGCAACGTCTGGCGATTATGCAACGACGTTTTCCGCAGACTTCAGCCGGAATCATATTTTCGACCCGCGCACAGGTGAGTCTCCTCGCGAACTGGCCAGCGTCTCTATTGTCGCCCCCAGTGGAATGCTGGCGGATGGATTGAGTACCGCAGCCATGGTCCTGGGGGCTGAGCAAACCCTGGCTCTGACAGAACGAATCGCCGATGTCGATGCGCTGCTGATTTTGAAATCCGGAAAAACGTTACGATCAGCGGGATTTCCACGGACGGCAGTGCTGTGAACGGCAATTGGAGTTGATAAGGTCAAACTCATGTCACGAATCATCATGACCTGCCTGATGGTGGGTATTTGTTTCGCAAAGTTATCGCCTGTCTATGGACAGGCAAAGCCGCCAAACGCCAAGCCCGGAGCAACCGGTGCAAAAGGGACTCGCGCGGAACTGGATGCGCTCGTCGACCGTCTCGGGAAGACTCAGCCAGACTGGTTCAAATCAACGCAGCTCAATTATCCCGCGACGCTCGATCTGACCTGGCCGATGCAGGCACCTCAAGGGGGCTGGAACAATCAGAAGAATGTCGGTCAATACTATTGGGACATTGTGAACCCGAATCCAGGACGCTGGAAAGAGGGAGTAAAGCTGATGCACCACCTGCTGACACTGCACAAGGACGATCCTGAGAAACGTGAACGAAACATGCTGGCGCTGGCTCGGATGTACCATAATCTTCTGGAAGATTACGGGCGTTCGGCATTCTGGTTTCGGGTAGCAGGGGTCGAAAAGGACCCTGTCGAATATGCCAGTTCGGCGGTGATCCTGGCGGAATGCTATTGGAGACTGGGTTTCGAATCAGAAGCACGAAAACTTCTCGAAAAGGTTCCGTCGAGTGTATCGCACGCCAAATTGCTGGGTGACCTGGGCGATACTGAAAAAGCGATCAAGATGGCCATGGCCGAAGAGGATTCGCAAGGTTACTCCTTTCTGGCCGCGGGCGACGCCTGTCGACATGTGGGTCGCTATGACGACGCGCTGAAGTATTATCAAAAGGTCATTGCCATTCCGGTCCCTGCTCAGAATCCACCTGGACGACTATTAAAGAATCGGGCTCGTGCCGACGCCAACGTTGCAGCAATCAAGTCGTTTGAACTGTCAGATCCGACAAAAGTCCCGAATGGAACTTACAAATCGAGCAGCCAGGGTTACGAGGCCCCTGTGGAAGTTGCGGTGACAGTTCGCAGTGGCAAGATTGAAAGCGTCAAAGTCGTTCAACACCGTGAAAAGCAATTCTATTCGGCAATGACAGATACCCCTGCGAAAATCATTTCCAAACAGAGTGTCAAAGGGGTTGATACGACCAGCAATGCAACCATCACGTCAGAAGCAATCATTAACGCGACTGCAAAAGCGTTGGCCTCGGCCTCCAGGTAAAACCAGGTAAAACCAGGTAAAACAGATCTGAGCGGCAGCAGAAGTAAAAATGAGAGTCGATTTCTTTTTGCCGTTCTTGCGGAAACCCCGGAAGGGGACAGAACCGGTGTTGCCAGGTCGGCTGGTTCGAATGGCACGACGGGTCTTTCCTGCAACCTGGTTTGCGGACATGGAGACAGGTAAGCCCGGGTTGATTCGGAAGACGTTGAAAAGCATCGGTCCCACGTGGCTCTCCGCTCCCGTGCGGCGCGTCGTTCAATCCGTCAGTCTTGTTGTTTACCTGTTGCTGTTTTTCTATGTGTGCTGGCCTTATTCCGCCCGGCCAGTCGCGGAACCGGAGGGATGGCCATCACACTACTCGGATGAATTGGCGCGCAAGGAGCTAGTGCCAGCGGAGTTCTTTCTGGTCATCGACCCACTCGTCAGCCTTTCGACGGCGCTGGCATCTCATTCGTGGGTCTGGTCACTGTCCTGCGCTGCCGTTATTTTGCTGGTGTGCGTGTTTATTCCTCGTGGCTTCTGCGGATACCTCTGTCCTCTGGGGACAGTGATTGATCTGTTCGACTGGTCGGTCGGTTCACGATTTACGCGACTGCGAGTGAAAGACGATGGCTGGTGGGTTCACATCAAGTATTACGTGCTGCTGGCGACGGGAATTGCAGCCCTTTGCGGAGTGTTGATCTCGGGTTTCGTCGCTGCGATTCCGGTAATCACCCGCGGACTCTTGTTTACATTGTCTCCCTTGCAGACGGGCATTGAACGCGGGTGGCATCAGGTTCCTCCGTTGAATGCAGGTCACTGGATTTCCATCACACTGTTTGCCGTCGTGCTGGGGCTAGGCTTTTTGAAACCGCGCTTCTGGTGTCGATATGTCTGTCCCAGCGGGGCGGTCTTTTCGCTGGGGAATCTCTTTCGAGTGACCGAACGCAAGGTCGAGCAATCGTGCATTAACTGCAATAAGTGCGTGGAAATCTGTCCGTTTGATGCGATCAAGCCCGACTTCACGACACGAACTACGGACTGCACACTCTGTCAGACTTGTGGCGGTGTCTGCCCCACTCAAGCGATCAAGTTTGTTGATCGGTGGAATCTGGTTCAGTTAAAGACCGTCAATGATCCGCCAACGCATGAAACGGCCCTGGGACGCCGTGGATTCCTGTCTGCCGGGATCGGTCTGGCATCCGGCGTTGCAGGCGGACTGGGGATCGCATCGGCGATAAAGGTCTGGGGCGCTGATCTCGATAACCCGGAGGCGTGGCGTCCGATCCGTCCACCTGGCAGTGTTCCCGAACGCGAATTCCTGCAGATGTGCATCCGGTGCGGAGAATGTTTCAAGGCCTGCCCCAACGACGTTCTGCAGCCGCTCGGTTTTCAACAAGGTTTGGAAGGGATGTGGACTCCCCATGTCGTTGCCAACTGGGCGGGTTGCGAATCGAGCTGCAACGCTTGTACTCAGGTCTGCCCGACAGGAGCGATCCGCGCGATCCCGCTGACCGAGAAAAGGGTCTGCCGGATCGGCCTGGCAGAGATCAATCTTCAGACGTGCCTGCCGCACGCTGGTCGCGAAGCATGTCAGCTTTGCGTCGACGAATGTCATCACGCGGGATACCACGCGATCGAATTCACGAGAGTTGGAACCGAAGTCGATGCAGAAGGATTACCGATTGAGGATTCAGGGTTCCTGGCCCCTGTCGTCCTGGCAGACAAATGTGTCGGTTGCGGACTTTGCCAGACGCGCTGCTATGGAATCAATGTGGCGGATAAGCATCTGTTGAAGGAGTCCGCCATTGTGATCTCTGCCGGTAACGGAAAAGAAGATCGACTGTTGAGTGGTTCGTATCAGGAATTGCGTGCCCAGGAACTGAAGCAACGTCTGGACGAGCAGCCTTCATCACCCAACATGGAAGATGATGGGGGCTATCTGCCCGATTTTTTGAAATAGATTTCGCCTGCAATCGCTTTGATTGAGAACATCAAGGCGGGCTGCTTACGCCGATCACACCTGCAGGCCCTG
Organism: uncultured Planctomycetaceae bacterium; assembly: GCA_964609845.1. Lineage (GTDB taxonomy): Bacteria > Planctomycetota > Planctomycetia > Planctomycetales > Planctomycetaceae > Schlesneria. The sequence continues at coordinate 49,505 of CAZSTW010000014.1, forward strand.
CAATTGACGCACGGTGGCCGAAGCACCGCACGTGCTGAAGCCACCCTTCTGCCCGCAGATTAAGGCCGAACCTGCGGAACTCTTCTGGTCACTCGCCAATTACCGCATATCCAGCAATTCAACCACAAAGTGCAGGGTCGAATTGGGAGGGATTCCAGGCTTGTTTTGCGATCCGTAGGCCAGGTCTGCCGGGATTTCCAGCTCGATCATTCCCCCGACTCCGATCAGTTGCAACCCTTCTGTCCAGCCTTTGATAACTTCGTTGAGCTGGAACCTCGCAGGTTCGCCGCGGCCGTAAGAAGAATCGAATTCCTTACCGTTATCGAGCCAGCCTCGGTAATGGACCATAACCCCGTTGCTGGCAGTCGGCTTCTGTCCGTCCGCCTTCCTTCGGATGCGATACTTCAAACCTGATGGCGTCGTTGTAAATTCCGTTGGGGCATCCGCGTCGATTTTCTCTGGCTGGGATTCAGCAGCTTTGGCGGTCGCAGGCATTAATGCAGGTGGAGGAGGTGCATCGGTGACAGAAATGACTTCAATCAAGGCGTGAATTGTCGAGTTGGCAGGAACGCCGACGAACCCCTGCTTCCCGTAGGCCAGTTCCGGCGGAATTTCCAGTTCGATCATTCCTCCTTCGCCGATCAGACCGACTCCCTCTGCCCAACCAGTGCCGTGATTGTTGTATTTCATTTCAAAATGAGCGGGAGTTCCCCCTGTACCATACGTCGTCCGAACAATGGTCTCGTCGTCCAGCCACTCACGGAAATTCAGTTTGACCATGTCCGCGTCCGTCGCTTTGCGTCCATCGGACTTGCGAAGGATTTTGTATTTGAGTCCGGATTTCGTCACCGAGAACTCAGTGGGCGCGTCCTTATCGACAGGGCCCGGTTTAGGCGGGACATATTTTGGCTTTTCGGCTTTTTCGGGTGCGGTTCCACATCCGGACATCAGTCCGCACAACAACAAAAACGACATCAAAGCGCCGTGACGACCCACCATGATGGCAGCAACTCCCATTTGCGATTGGTTTAACGCTGGTACACCGCCAGCGAGAAACGTATGATCTGTGAAGTACCGGACAATTTCCACCCCGAATCCACAGCTCGCAGTACAGCGGCCTATGTGACCCGGTGTGGACAGACTACGCAAAAGCCGTTCTCCGTGTTGGAGGCTGCTGTGTCGTCGATGCCGCCTCAATCGGAAAGCCCTCTAGGAGATCCGTTTTATTATGCAACCGTGGCAGATCGGAGTCTTTACGTCGGTCGACGCTGGATTGGGCGTTCACCTGGATGTTGCTCAGGAACTCGGTATTCCCACAGTGCATGTGCACGCGCCGCACCGTGAGACTCGAACACAGGCTGCAGCCGATGCGTTTCTGGCAAGGACTCGGGCTGCCGGAATTACCGTCACTTGCGTTTTTGGCGGATTTGATGGCGAAAGCTACGCCGATATTCCGACAACGGCCCGCACGGTTGGTCTGGTTCCAGAAGAAACCAGGGCCGCTCGCGTGCAGGAAATGAAAGAGATTTCTGACTTTGCGAAAATTCTTGGCTGTTGCGTTGTCGGCCTGCACGTCGGTTTCGTCCCCGAAGATCGCAACAGTCCCAACTATAAAAGTCTGATTGCCGTAACCCGGGACCTGCTCGATCATGTCGCCGCAAATGGCCAGAACCTGCATCTGGAAACCGGACAGGAATCGGCCGACCATCTGCTGGAGTTCATCCATGACGTTCAGCGGTCAAATCTGTTCATCAATTTTGACCCCGCGAATATGATCCTGTATGGAACTGGCAACCCGATCGAAGCCTTGAAGAAAGTGGGCCATCTGGTCCGCAGTATTCACTGCAAAGATGCCAAATGGGCCGCTCCCGAACTGCGTGGCAAGGAATGGGGCTGCGAAGTTGCGCTGGGTGAGGGGGATGTCGGCATGGAAACTTACCTGAAGACGTTGAAGGAGGTCGGATATCGCGGACCACTGACGATCGAACGTGAAATTGCTCACGATCGTGAACGCCAGAAACGTGATATCGGTACCGCCGTTGAACTGTTGCAACGTCTTAAAACTCAGATCCTCTGAACGAACGAAAACGCGAGAACTGATCGTGAGCGGAACGCACGACGATCTTTACGACGACCATATCCTGGATCACTTTGAATCCCCGTATCACAAGGGGCATTTGCCGCAGCCGACCTGTTCACACTCGGATCGAAATCCGATCTGTGGTGATCAGATTACTGTCGAACTGCTCGTTGATGAGCATGACGTGATCAAAGAAGCCTATTTTGATGGCAAGGGATGCGCCATCAGCCAGGCCTCCGCGTCGATCCTGTGCGAGGCAATCGAGGGGAAAACCCTGCAGGAACTGAGAGACTTTCAGGCTCAGAACATGCTGGATCTGCTGAAAGTTCGCCTGACCGCCAGCCGTCAGAAATGCGGTTTGCTCGGATTCAAGGTATTGAAGACGATGCTGTACACACTGGATGAACAGCGCGAACCGGCCAGTTCCGGCTGATGTCCTCCCTGCGTCGCTGAAATCAGTTTTATGCCTGGAACGTGTGAGATTCTGCGGAACTGCGGAATTCCCACGACCGGGTCGTTTCGATCCGGTACCTGTGATAGTTTCGCATCATGACAACACCCTCGCCCGACTTTGACGTTGAATCCATTCGACGCGATTTCCCCATCTTGCATCAACGACTGATGGGGGATGTTCCACTGGTCTACCTGGATACGGCCGCAACCGCTCACAAGCCACGCTCTGTCGTTGCCAAAGTGGTGGAATGCTTTGAGCAGTACAATTCCAATGTCCATCGCGGAATCCACCAGTTGGGCGATCGGATGACGACTGAGCTGGAACTGGCTCGCGAGAAGGTGCAGCACTTCATCGGAGCTGGTTCGTCCGACGAAATCGTCTTCACCTCGGGAACAACCATGTCACTGAACATGGTCGCACACGGGTGGGCTCGCAAGTTTTTGAAGCCGGGCGATGAGATTCTGTTGACCCCCATGGAACATCACGCCAACCTGGTTCCCTGGCAACTTGCTGCGGCGGCGACCGGTGCTTCGCTGAAATATATCCCTCTGGCAGACGACGGACGGCTGGACCTGACCACGCTTGACCAGTTGCTGACGCCGCGCACGAAACTGCTGGCATTGACAGCCATGTCGAATGTTCTGGGAACCATCAACCCCGTTGCCGAACTGGCCGAGCGGGCTCATGCGGTCGGTGCCCTGATCTGCGTGGATGCCGCACAATCTGTTCCCCATCAGGCGACGAACGTTCGATCCCCGCAGATCGATTTCCTCGCGTTTTCCGGTCATAAGCTGTATGGGCCGACGGGAATCGGAGTTTTGTATGCCCGCCGCCAGTTGCTGGAAGCAATGGACCCGTTCCTCGCCGGAGGGCACATGATCCGTGAGGTCTTCCTCGATTCTTCGACCTGGGCCGATCCTCCCGCCAAGTTCGAAGCAGGGACCTGTCCATTTATCGAAGCTGTGGGTTTAGGTGCCGCGATCGACTACGTGCAACAGATCGGACTGTCGCGGATTTGTGAGTACGAACACCAGTTGTCGGTCCGTGCTCATGAACAACTCGCTGAAGTTCCAGGCGTCAAGATTCATGGACCGTCGGTGCAGCACAAAGGGGCAATCCTGAGCTTCACAGTCGATGGAGTTCATCCACACGACCTGTCGGACCTGCTGGATCGACGCGGTGTCGCTATCCGGGCAGGGCATCATTGCACGATGCCCCTGCATGAACTGCTGAACCTGACTGCAACCGCCCGGGCCAGCCTGGCCTTCTATAACACGATGGAAGAAGTCGACGCCCTGGCCGAGGCCGTTCGTGCCGCGCGCCAAGTCTTTCGATTGAAGTAACGTTTTGCCGTCAACGTTTCCCCATCATCATTTCAACGTCGGCCGAAAATCACGGAATTAGAGATGTCAGAGTCTTCGCATACGCCCAGTCCACAGTTCAGTCAGCGCACAAAATGGGCGAAAGACCAGGCCATCAGCTTTCTGATGCAGCAGGCGGTCGAGAACCGTGATGTGATCTCACTGGCGGCTGGACTGGTGGATGAGTCGAGCCTGCCGGTCGAAGAATGTCTGCGAACATTTGACGGTATCTTTTCCGACGCTGCACGAGGCCGTCTTGCCCTGCAATATGGAACCACCTCGGGATCGGAACTGCTGCGTGAACAATTGCGGCTTCATCTGGCACGGCAGGAGCATTGCCCCGTCGATCAACTGGGAGTTGATTCCCGTCAATTCGTGCTAACGACGGGTTCTCAGCAACTGCTCGCACTGGTCGCGGATGCTCTGTTTGATCCTGGTGACATCTGCCTGGTGGCGGCTCCAACGTACTTTGTGTTTCTCGGTGTCTTGAATGGCGTGGGTGCCCGAACCATCGCTATCGAAACGGACGAGCACGGCATCAAGCCAGACGCTCTGGAAGCGGAACTGGCTCGGCTGGAAAGCGTCGGGGAATTGCACCGCGTGAAACTGATTTACCTGGTCAGCTACTACGAGAATCCGAGTGGCGTCAGCCTGGAGACTTCAAGACGTCGCGAAGTTGTCGCGATCGCTCACCGCTGGTCAAAGCATCATCGCCTGTTCGTTCTGGAAGATGCGGCCTATCGGGAACTGCGGTATGACGGTGAAGACCGGCCGAGCGTGTGGGGGTTTGACGAAGGTCACAACACTGTCATCCTGGCTCAGACGTTTTCCAAAAGTTTTTCACCCGGCGTCCGCGTCGGTTATGGAGTCTTACCTCGCGAACTCGTCGGGCCTGTCTGCGATCTGAAGGGGAATACCGACTTCGGTTCTGCCAATCTGAATCAACATCTGCTGGCCGGGGTCCTGTCTTCAAGCCGGTATGTTCCGCATGTCGAACAGGTCTGTGCGGCCTATCGCAGTAAACGAGACGTCATGTTGAAGGCTCTCGAGCTAGAGTTTCAGGGATTGCCGGGCGTCTCCTGGCTACGCCCAGAGGGTGGACTTTACGTCTGGCTTTCTGTGCCCGAGGACATCGGCTGTGGCTTCGAGAGCGAAATGTTCCAACTGGCCGCAAAGAAACATCGCGTGATGTATGTCCCAGGGGAACTCTGTTATCCGACCGAATCCCCCTGCCGTCGGACAAACCAGATGCGGCTGAGCTTTGGGGTTCAGGACGCTGCCGGCATTGACGAGGGGATCAAGCGTCTCGCAGCAGCGGTGGGCGACCGAATCGATCGTTGAGGCGACATCACTGAATCTGCTGCGATGTGAAGATCGCAGCAATCGACCTTGCGACGATTCCCAGTCATAACTCGTTGATGATCTGAATATTTCGTTGTGCAACCTTTTCAATAAACCTCGGAATCGCAGCCTCCAGGACAGCGTTTGTGACGCCAATCTTTGCGGTCGAGCCATCAGCTCTTGTGCAAGTCACATAGACCTTTGTCGATTTCCGCCCCCGGCGACCGGTTTCTACTTCGGAAGTGATTCGCACGAGTTTTAGCGAGTCGAATCTGACGTCGTGTGAATTGAACAAACGCGAAGTTACGAACCCGGAGTCATCCAGCACTGCTCGTTCTGAGAACAGAAATGCTCCGAGAACAGCAAACAGAGGTCCGGCGATAAGCAAGCCCCAACCATAGCGCTCGGACTTCGTTTTAACAGCCAGGCCAGCAGGCACTGCAGCAATTCCTCCCAGCACCACCAATGTTGGCAGCCACCACGCGTACGTAAAAGTCTGAGTTGCCCCCGAAGTCTGTTCAGAAACGCACCCGATGACACTCAACAGCAGAGCCGTCAGAGTGAGGAATTGGACTGGTCGTCGATTCATTGTCTTCTCCGTTTTGATGAGCGCAGCGTTTACGGATCATCTGGCACTCGAACTTCGATGCAGATTCTGCATCAACGCCACCTGCCAGAAAACGGAAATACTATAGCGACGATCAAGTCAAAATGTCATGCAGTACATGTGACTCTTCGACACCGGTCAGACGAGCGTCCAGCCCCTGGAACTTGTAGCTCAACCGTTCGTGATCAATTCCCAGAAGATGCAGGATCGTGGCGTGGAAGTCACGGACTCGTACTCCATCCTTGACGATGTTGTAACCGAATGGACAGGTTTCACCGTAGACGCTGCCCCCTTTGATTCCACCACCAGCCATCCACATGCTGAAACAGCGTGGATGGTGATCCCGGCCATAATCGGTTGCCGTCAGCTTCCCCTGTGAATAGTTCGTACGACCGAATTCTCCCCCCCAGATCACCAGCGTGTCGTCCAGCATGCCGCGCTTCTTGAGGTCCGTCAGCAATGCTGCAGCGGGCTGATCGGTCTCGCGACATTGTGTCCGAATCCCATTGGGCAAACCGCCATGCTGATCCCACCCCTGATGGTAAAGCTGAATGAACTTCACGCCCCGCTCTGCCAGCCGCCGGGCCAGCAGGCAATTCGCAGCAAATGTCCCTGGCTTTTTTGCGTCTTCTCCGTAGAGATCGAAAATGTGCTGAGGCTCTTTTGATGTATCAGTCACCTCCGGAACACTCGACTGCATCCGGAACGCCATTTCATATTGTGCAATGCGAGTATTCAGTTCCGTGTCGCCCGTCGCTTCCTGTTCGAGTTCATGCAGGTCACGTAACCGGTCCAGCATGTTACGCCGGCTGTCGCGGTCTACCCCCGGGGGATTGTTCAAATACAGCACCGGATCTTTACCAGAGCGAAACTGCACTCCCTGATAACGACTCGGCAGGAAACCTGTTCCCCAAAGCCTGGAATAGAGAGGCTGATCCCCTTTCCCCTTCGTGATCAAAACCACGAACGCAGGAAGATTCTCATTGTCTGTCCCCAGCCCATAATTCAGCCAGGCACCGATCGATGGTCGTCCTGAGACCTGATTCCCGGTCTGCAGGAATGTAATCGCCGGATCGTGATTAATCGCGTCCGTCTCCATTGAACGGATGATGGCAATTTCGTCTGCGACCTTTGCCGTATGAGGAAGCAGTTCGCTGATCCAGGCTCCGCTTTGACCATGCTGAGCGAACTTGAAGACCGAACCCGCCAGCGGAAGTGAGGCCTGGTTGCCCGACATGCCGGTCAGGCGCTGTCCCTGCCGGACCGAGTCCGGCAGTTGTTGCCCGTGACGTTCGTTCAGCAGCGGCTTGTAATCAAAGGTCTCAAGTTGAGACGGCCCGCCGCTCTGAAAGAGATAAATGACTCGCTTGGCTTTCGGAGCATGATGAGTCGATGGCAACGCTCCACCGATTCCAGCCAGGGCGCGGCGATCAACTGCCAGCAGATCATTCAGGGCGATCCCGCCCAGTCCCATTCCGATTCGAGAAAGCAACTGCCGCCGCGTGAGTACAGGCTGCGAAAAGATCGTCATATTGAATTCCGTTTGCTGGCGTCTATCTGCTGAATAAGTGCGAATTTCAATCGAAAATCAACGCTTCGTCACACACTCGTCAAAACTCATCAGAGTCTGGATGACGACGGTCATTGCCGCGTGATCGGCTGAATTTAACTTGTCATTCCGAGGAGCATCTCCTACCGTCAGGATCGCGACTGCGTCGGCAGATGCTGCCTCGAAGTGGGCTTTCTGATCCTGATAAAGTCGTTGCAGTACCGTCAGTTCCCTGGGTGTCGGTGTGCGACTGGTCAACAGTCGGAATGCTGCCGTCAATCGTGCGTCGATGGCATCCGCGTGTTGCCCGATCAGTTTTTCTGCGAGAACCCGGGCCGCTTCGATGTATTGCGGATCATTCAGCAGAACAAGTGCCTGCAGTGGTGTGGCTGTCCGTTCTCGACGCGCCGTACAGGTTTCGCGGCTGGTGGCATCGAAGGTGACCATCGTTGGTGGCGGAGAAGTCCGGCGCCAGAAAGTGTAAAGGCTGCGACGATACAACCCTTCGCCCTTCGCCTGATGATACGACTTACCGGTCCCTGACTCTTCCCATAGCCCTGCCGGTTGATACGGCATCACGCTGGGACCGCCGACCTTGGCCACCAGCAGTCCACTGACTGCCAGTGCATTGTCCCGCACCTGTTCAGCTGACAATCGGTACCGTGGACCTCGCCCCAGCAACCGGTTATCGGGGTCGTCGGTATGCAGTTTTGGATCTCGGGGAATCGTTGACTGACGATATGTTGCGGACAGAATGATCTGCTTGCATAGCCCCTTGACATTCCAGCCATGATCCATGAAATCACGCGCGAGCCAGTCGAGCAGTTCAGGATGCGTGGGAGATTGCCCCTGGGCTCCAAAGTCCTCGACCGATGCCACCAGTCCCCGACCAAAAAACAACGACCAGATTCGATTCACGGCAACGCGACTGACAACAGGATTACGGTCATCCGTCATCCACCGGGCCAGTCCCAGGCGATTCCGGGGAAATTCGGGCGGGAACGCCATGATCCCTGGCGGGGTGTCAGCACTCACCTGTTCACCCGGCGAATCATAAGCCCCGCGTTTCAAGATGAACGTAGGGCGAGGCTGATCGAGTTCCCGCATGGTCATGATCTGGCGAACCTTCGTCACATGTTCGTTCTCTTCATGTCGCAGGCTCTGCAGATCCTTCAACACGGCCAGGTAAGTTGCATCATACCGTTGCAGGTAATGCTCGAACTTTGCGGTCGCAGTCACAGCGACTGGCGTCGCATCCTCTTTCTTTTCAGGACGGACGTACTGAGTCATCAGCGCGGCCACTTCGAGTGGCGTTAATTCCTGCGAAAAGACCAGCAACTCGTCGACTGCCCCACCTTTGAAGCCAACGTCGCGAAAGCGAGCCCCCAGTGACAGTTCCACTCCCGCAGAATTCGAATCTCCCCATTCTGGGCGGTGCTTGATATCGCGTGTCAACTTATCGCGATTGACGACGACTTCCATGGGCGAACCGTCCTGGTACAACCGCAATCCTGCGGCATGGCTGCTGCCATCGTAGGTGATCGTGATCATCGTCCACTCGCCCGCAGGGATCTTTTGGCGGGCGGCAATTTGAATCGCATTGCCAGGCCAGAAGTGAATCAGCGAGACGACAGGGACTCCTTCGTCCAGTACCAGGGAAAAGCCACGAAACGCCGCGTCTTCGGCGGCGACACACTGATGCAGCACGACTTCACGTGGCTTATGCTGGGCCGGTCGAACCCAGAGAGAAAACGTGAAAGGAGTCGTTCTGCCGTACTTCCCGGATCCCTTGCAGCCAAACGCGTCGTCGCCATCGAACTGTATGGCCTTGTTCTGCGTCGCTGTCACAGGTTTCTCGGCTGGCTTCCCATCGTTACTCGCTGGTGCCGCAGTGATCGCAACCGCACGGGCCACCCCCGGAACAAGCGTATTTCCTCCATTCGGACTGACGTCATCAAACAGAAACTTCGCTGCCGCCTGCGTTGTCCCCGGAGAGCCGCTGGCTTCGTCCGCTGGCAGACTCAGCACTCCGTACGATGGGCTTCCGATGGCATAGTCGGGCTTCGATGCGGGGTGCTTCTGGAACCGCTCCATGGCATCGCTACGAGCTTTGGCAAGCTCGGCTTCCTTGCTGCGGATGCGATCGAGCAATTCGCGATGACGCGTCTCCTGGTCCCCTTCGTAGAGCAACTGAGCGGGTGTCGGTGCCGTTTCGGTGAAGTGCGAATACAGCCCATGCTCATCAATATTCGCGAAGAAGGCGGACAGTTGATAGAAGTCGCGCTGAGTGATGGGATCGTACTTGTGATCGTGACAGCGGGCGCAATCGAAAGTCAGCCCCAGGAAGGCCGTACCGTTTGTCACAACCCGATCGGCGATGTAGGCAATCCGGAACTCTGCTTCGATACTGCCACCTTCGTTCGTCTGGCGGTGCAGGCGATTGAACGTGGTTGCCAGTTGCTGATCCCGAGTGGGGTTGGGAAGCATGTCGCCGGCGGTCTGCCACGTAATGAACTGATCATAGGGAAGGTTGTCATTGAAGGCGCGAATGACCCAGTCGCGCCATGGCCAGACGTGTGTATCTCGGTCTGCCTGATATCCGAATGTGTCCGCATAACGGGCAACATCGAGCCATTCGTTGGCAAAGCGTTCCCCGAAGGCGGGTGATTTCAGTAATCGGTCCGCAGCGTTCTCGTAGGCCTGCGGCGATTGATCAGCAAGAAATGTATCGATCTCGGCGACGGACGGCGGTAATCCTGTCAGATCAAAGCTGACTCGGCGTAACCATTTTTCTCGCGAGACTTCAGCCGCTGGTTCAATGTGTGCTTGTCGCAAGCGGTCCAGAACAAAGGCGTCGATCGGATTCCGAATCCAGGCCGCATCGCGCGGGGCTGGGACAGTCGTCCTCTTCGGGACGGAGATAAATGCCCAGTGCGGCTGATATTCGGCCCCTGCAGAAATCCAGCCTTTGAGCAGCTTCTTTTCGTCAGGAGTTAACGGCTTATTGTGCCTGGGCGGCGGCATCATCGAATCAGGATCAGTGGAATCAATTCGCTCGACTAACTGACTCTTTGAAAGATCACCCGGCGTAATCGCTCCGGAATCAACTGCAGCAGAACGCTGATCCAGGCGCAGATCCCCTTTTCGTGCATTCTTGTCAGGCCCATGACAGGCAAAGCAGCGATCAGACAGAATTGGCCGGATGTCTCGATTGAAATTGATTGGGTCTTCAGCACGGCCGACTGAAGTCAGGATTGTCATCACAAGCAACAGAGATGCGTTGGTTGTGATTCGATTGGAAATCTTCGAATGGGATTGAGGGGAAGAATGGCAGACATGAAATTTTGAATGTTGCTGCCGGCAAACTTGCGCAAATCGATCAAACATTATTCGGATACTTCCCATGATTCCCATCACCACTATGGCCCCCTATGATCAACCACCAATGCCACCATCGACTCAGCCAGCCTTGGGGGCCATCAGGCTGATCCGGACGTTTTTGTCATGGTGGCATGTGGCCAGTTGCAGATGATCTGGATGCAGTGCCAGGTCACGACACGTGTTTCCCAGGTTCAGTGTGTGAAACTCATCTTTGGAATCAGGTTTCCAGAAGAACAGGTGTCCGCCACCACCTCCGCCAGTAGCCCCGATCACAAAACCTTCGGGGTGCGATACCAGGCCGAAGATCTTGCCAGCGATGTTTCCCTTCGTCAGGTGAGTTATGGCATCTTTGCCCGCCTCCCAATCAATCTCGACGATGATCGGATTTCCGACTCCTGCAAACGCATTGGAAACGTTGGTGATTCCTCCAGCCAGCAGCCGCTTGCCGTCTGCCGTGAAAGTCATGGCATAAGGGCCGCCGTAGTCAGCGCCGAACCCGGCGTCGTACTTGGACATACTGGCGATGGCAAAATCGCGGACACGTTTTCCTGTTTCTACTTCCCAGTGGATAAACTTCGCCGTGAGGTCACCTGAGGCTAGTTGCTTACCATCGGGATGAAAGGCGACGTTGTACACGTGGCGTTCATGCCCGACAAATTCTCGAACCAGCATCCCATCCGCAAAGTTCCAGAGTTTTACCTTCAGATCGTTGCCACAGGTGGCGAGGTATTTTCCATCAGGACTCACAACCATGGCGCGAATCCAACCCTGGTGAGCTTCCACTGTTCTGACAGGCGCGGGTTTCTCAGCCGTTGCCGGCCACCAGATCAGGCGACCGTCGTATCCGCCAGACACCAGAGTGTCACCGTTTGCAGTAAACACCAGACTGTGAATCCAGCTTTCATGAGCGGCGAGTTCGGTTTTGGTGCCCGTTGCCAGTTCCCACCGAACGACCTTGTTGTCTTCACCCCCTGCAAAAATGTAGCGTCCCGTCGGGTCGAAACGACATCCGATGAGAGGTGCCGTGTGTGCCAGTGGCTTGACGACATGAGTCTTCATGGGATCGGCTGGCATGGGAATGTCCTTGCAGACTTCTGGGCGGGATGGTTAGGCGGGAACAGACTGCAATCCCATAACAGCGGGTTTGCAGCCCGGTGCATCAACAGAGACTGTTGTACCACATTGATGACGGAAGGGCGAGGAATTGCCCAAGTCACCGCAGTTGAATGGCGGGCAAAAATTCGCATGAAACCGAATTCCGTGCCATCAGCGTCCTCCATGTCCATGTCAACTTCGAAGCATTTCACTTCGGACACGGGTTGTTGGAGGACACGGAGCAAACTGACACAGAGTCTGTGGTCTCGACTATCCCTTCTTGGGGATGGGTTGCGACGGTCGGGCCATCAGCACGCGGTTGACCACATTACGAATGCCATGAATTCCGCGCACGAGGTCACAAAGATCAATCTCGTCTTCGTTCGATTCCAGGAATCCATCGATGCAGACCGAATCGTGAGCACACTGGTGGACTTGCAGTCGCGTGAAACGGAGTGAGGGATGAGTTTGCAAGCGGTGTATCACTGCTCGCTCGATTTCATGAGTTCCGACTGCGGAGACCGCCTCTTTCGGAGCCTCAGCCAATGGCAGAGAACTGGACCTGGAATCACCAGAATGTGGGGCAGGCTGGCTCATGAGAATCATCCTTGTCAAAGCAAAAACTCTGAATTGACTCCGTTCAGACAGGATTCACTCTATCCGCCAATCTTAATTTAGCGAGAGAATTCCTGCGTAAATGCCACTTTTTTGGCTGAATTGCTGCCCCTGCCTTCTGATGCTTTACAGAACCACGAAAGCACAGATACCGTAAATCGCAGTGACGCCGCTCTCCTGACGTCTGTGTCTCCGCCACTCCGTGAGTGATCGCTTATTCAGGCTATCTGGAGGAAACGTGCTTGGTCACATTTGCAGTCCCCAGACGGGTCACGAATTGGACCGCTTTCGATATCAGTCCGCTCTCAGTCGAATTTGTCCTAATTCCATTTGCCCATGGCAGCCGATCTGGCTAGACTAGCCCGTTGCATGCGTGAACGTCAATGCGTTTGAAGATTGAGTCAGCACCGCCGTGGCTTGGCAGTGCCACTCAGGCTTCGACGAAACGGGCCAACGGAGAAACGGCATGTTGAGTTTGCTGGGACCGGGATTTCGGACTGCTCAGGGAGTGAGCCGCCGCGAGATGATTCGGATCGGGGGCCTCTCGATGGGGGGCGTTGGACTGAACCATCTGCTGGCTCAGTCTGCGAGCTCCGCATCCACATCTTCATCGCATGGCCCCGGTTTCGGTCGTGCCAAACGAGCGATCATTCTGTATCTCTCGGGTGGACACCCTCAACACGACATGTTTGACCCCAAGCCCGACGCACCTGCCGAGATCCGGGGCGAGTTTGGCACAATTGAAACGTCGGTTCCGACACTTCGATTCGGTGAGCACTGCCCATTGTCAGCCAAGCTGATGAATCAGATGGCTCTGGTTCGATCCATGAATCATACTCACAATGACCATGGACGTGGTTCCTACTGGATGTTTACGGGTTATATGTATCCAGGGTCTGTCCCTGATGTTAACTCCATGTCCCGTCAGGACATGCCTCACATGGGTTCGTGCCTGGCGAAGATTGCTCCGGGCTCTGGACCGATGTTTCCGTTCATCATCGTCCCTCACCGCATGGATGTCGCAGGGGGCCGCCGAGCGGGGCAGTTTGCCGGGATGCTGGGGCCGAAATTCGATCCGATGCTGACGGGCGGAAACCCCAACGAAGACAATTTCCGGCTGGATCACATTCCTCTGACTCCGAACGAAGATCCGGGCGTCATTCGGCGGCGATTGGGGTTAGTCGATCAATTGAATCAGCAGGTCGATTACCTGCGCGACCAGGCGTTGTCGCAATCACTGAAGGACAATCAGGTTAAGGCACTGGATGTTGTCGGTTCGGAAGCGGTCCGGAAAGCCGTTGACCTGTCCGTTGTGGACTCGGTCGTCCGTGAGAAATATGGACGTAACCTGTTTGGCCAATCCGTGTTACTGGGACGCCGACTGCTGCAGGCGGGAACCCGGCTGGTTCAGTGCAACTGGCAACGAGCCCAGGGAAAGAACGGTTTCGCCTGGGATACTCACTGGAATAACTTCTCGGCACTGAAAGAGGAGCTGATTCCCGCATTTGATCAGGCATTCTATGCGTTGATGACCGACCTGGCCCAGACGGGCGAACTTTCCGAGACGTTAGTCGTTGTTGCGTCAGAGTTTGGGCGTTCTCCAAAGGTGACGTTAAAAAACGGCGGACGCGAGCACTGGCCGGAATTGTACAACGTGCTGCTGGCGGGGGCCGGAATTCAGGGGGGCCAGGTTTACGGCGCTTCTGATCGACTGGGAGCCTATCCTGCAGAAAATCCCGTCGGACCAGCCGACTTTGTGGCCACAATTTATCACATGCTGGGGATCGATCCCCACACCGAATTGCGCGATCCGCAAGATCGTCCGTTCCAACTGTCCAAAGGTAATCCATTCCCGCTGCAGATGTCGTAGGACTGTTTTTGAATTTGGGAAAATCGTCGTAACCTGCGGTGTGGACTGATCAATAGACTGTTGGCGTGGCGTCGTTCCGGTAGTGAACGATGACCATCATCGCAGGTTGTTCCTGATTCGAAAGGAGTGACGAGTGAAGCACTGGCTTCCCGCAGCAAGTTTTCTGGTCGGTGTGGCATCGTTGATTTCGAGTGCCTCGGCCAATGATCTGGATGTGATTGTCACCCGCGCCAGCGCAAAAGCAGCGGCTGAACGGAAGATTGAGCCGATGCCGCTCGTCGACGATTCCGTTTTTCTCCGTCGCATCTATGTCGACCTGATTGGTCGCATTCCGACGGACGCCGAAGTGCGTGACTTCGCGACGCGCCCCGCCAAGGGGCGACGGGAGCAATTGGTTGAAGAGTTGCTGAAAGACGATCGTTTTTCGGATCGCTGGACAATCTTCTTTGCCGACATGCTGCGACTCCGCTCGCAAGCCAGTGGTGGGCAGGCATTGATCGCTTATGTGCACAACGCCGTGAAAACGGGGATGCCGTATGACGAACTCTGTCGCCGCCTGATTTACACAAACGGTAAAGCGGGGCGGATTCCCGAAGTCGGATTCATCCTGGGAGACGATGCAGATCCGCTGGCAATGGCAAGTGTGACATCGCAAGTTTTCCTGGGGGTCCGAATTGGCTGTGCCCAATGCCATGACCATCCGTTCGACGTCTGGAAACGTCGTGACTTCTACGACATGGCCGCCTTTTATGGAAAGACGCGCCGCTTTGAGAGTCAGTTAACAAAAATCATCTACGCCACAGAAGCCGATCAGACGACCATCATGTGGCCGCCGGAAGGTGTCGGCCCTGCGGAAGAACGTAAGCCGATCGCTCCCCGGTTCCCGTTCCCGATTGACGAATCGAAGGATACTCCCGCTTACATCAAACGGCTGGCGGCTGTTCGCCAGGCCAAGATCGCCGCGATCCCGGTTGCCAAGGGGCCGACTGTCGACGATCTCCTCGAAAGCACTTCCGAAAAAGTTACCAAGGCAACCACGGGCAAGCTGGCGGAAGAACTCGCCACGGCTGATGCCAAGAAGGATATTCGGAAGATCGACGTCCAGAAGGGACTGTACAAGCCCAGCGAATTGCGAGAGCAACTCGCTCAAAACGTCACGGATCCTCGCAATCGGTACTTCTCACGAGCGCTCGTGAACCGTGTCTGGAAGACCCTGATTGGTCGTGGATTTGTTGAGCCTGTGGATGACTTCCGCGCAGACAATCCTCCTGCGATGCCGGAAGCACTCGATTATCTGGCGGATGAGTTTGTTGCAAGTGATTATGACCTGCGTACCCTCGTTCGCCTGATTGTCAGCAGCGAAGCCTATCAACGAGCCCATTGCCCGACGGATATCGATGAACCGACTCGCGTGATGATGGAGACTCAACTGCTGGCGACACCCGTTCGCCGTATGATTGCGGAAGCGATGTACGACAGCATCGTCACCGCAGGGCACCTGTTCGAGCCAAAGCACAGCCCTGGCAAGAATGAGCGAACGATCCGAGAAATCGTCCGTGTCCCCAAGGGTGGCAAGCCGGGTGAAATCTCGCAGCCAGTCAATCTTGCTGCGGCAAATAAAGGTCCTGCAATGATGGCAGGTGCGGGTGGTCCCGCCATGGCCGCTGCGACAGGTTACGCTCTGGAAGATGCCATTGAACTTGATTTCAACTCGATCCTGAAAGAACAGGGCGAAGAGGAAGTTGAGCTCGATGAAATGAAAGCGATGTCCAAGGAAGAGCTTGAAGCGCAGCGGATGGCGCAGCAGCGAATGATGCGCAGCTCGACCGAGTATGAAGACAAGGTTGTGACCCGGGTTGTTGATGAAAACCCGGTCTTTAACAGTTCGTTGCGAATGCAGTCGCCAGCCCCGGAAGGGCACTTCCTGCGAATCTTCGGGCAGCCGAATCGTTCGGATCTGGGCGATTTGCGAGACGACAGCGCATCGATGCGACAGGCTCTGATGATGCTCAACGGTCGTGTCACTCACGAAGCGGCGCGCGTCGGTGATCTGGAGCCGATGTATCGGTTGCTGACAGGTAAAGCCGTCAATGTCGAAAAGGCGGTCCAACTGGCCTACATGGAAATCCTGACCCGTCAGCCTTCCAGCGAAGAGATCAGCGATGCCAAGCAGATCATCGGGGATGCTGCGACTCCGGTCGACGGCATGGCCGACCTACGCTGGATTCTGATGAACTGCAACGAATTCCGGTTCCTTCCGTAAGTCATCAATAGAGCTTTCGTTTGAAAGCGATCTGGCAATCCGCCAGCGAACATAAACCGACAGAATCTTCAAACACATATCCCAAAAACCGAAAGGGAGTCTTCATGTTGAATTCCGGTTGTCTCGATTATCGCCTGTCACGTCGTTCCGCTCTTGCTGCGGGAGGGGCCACCCTTCTGGGAATGAGTGTCAAAGGATTGCTGGCAGCAACAGGCAAAGATCATGCGGCGAAGGCCGAACATGTGATCCTGTTCTGGAACGGCGGCGGGATGTCCCATATCGATACCTGGGATCCGAAGCCGGGCCGGCCAACGGGCGGTGAACTGGCCGCTATCAAGACCAGTGCTCCCGGCGTCGAAATCTCCGAAATCTTCCCGACTCTCGCCGAACAGATGCACCATTGTGCACTGATTCGTTCCATCGCGGGAACCCAGGGAGACCACGGTCGTGCAACGCACCACGTGCAGACCAGCTATCTGCCGTTCCCGAACCTCGTCTATCCTGGCATTGGCTCGGTTGTCAGCCATGAACTCCCCAACCTGGGGGACCTTCCCGCTTATATCAGCATCAGCGGTCAGGCACCGCGAGCCGGTTACCTGGGCCAGAAGTGCGAAGCGTACTACGTTTCGAATCCGGGCGACAAAGACCCATACCTCGCCTTCCCAGAAGGGATTGCAGAAGTCCGCGGTAACAAGCGTCTGGAAGCTCTGGCCCGATACAATCAGCGGTTTACCGGCAAGAGTACTGACCAGCGATTGAAGGCGACAGAAACTTCGATCGAAGAAGCTGTCGAACTGATGCGTAGCCCGGCTTTGGAAGCCTTTGAGTTCTCGAAAGTCTCGCCGAAGACACTGGCTCGCTACGGCAACACTCCTTTCGGTCGGGGAGCACTCCTTGCCAAGCGGTTGGTCGAAAAGGGAGTTCGCTTTGTCCAGATCAATCGAGGCGGATACGACACCCACTCCATGAACTTCCCCGCCATGCGAGATCACGGCGAAGTGATGGACCCTGCCATGGCATCGCTGATCAGCGACCTCGCCGAAACCGGCATGCTCGAAAAGACACTGGTCATTATGCTGAGCGAGTTCGGCCGGACCCCGAAGATCAACAAGGACGCCGGTCGCGATCACTGGGCCTCGGTCTTCAGCTGCTTCCTCGCAGGTGGTGGAATCAAGGGTGGAACGGTCATCGGTTCGTCCGACGAAGACGGTGCCGAAGCCAAGGATAACCCGGTAAAGGTTCAGGACATCCACGGCACAATCTGTCACGCCCTGGGGATTGACCCGAACAAGGAAGTGATGACGCCGTTGTCTCGTCCAATGAAGCTTGTTGATCAGGGAACCCCGATTTCCGGCCTGTTTGCCTGATCTAAATTCAGTGAGGGACAGATACTGGTGTCCGGTATCTGTCCCTCAGTTTATCTGCTGGCGTGCCAGGGCGGCTGCCAAATGGGCGTGTCGCCTGATCGCTTGAGCTTCGCTATGCGTGAAGTTCAGGTGGAACGTATGGAAGCATGCGTTCAATCTGCACTCTGGAGAGTGCAGGAAGTCAACGGATTGGGATGTCCGTTGCGGCCATGGGATTCTCTCCACTCCATAGGCCACCGTTCATGGGCGGAAACGTTGCGCTGGGATGCGTGCGGTTCTTGGGTGATGCAGATGCTGCTCCCGCAGAGACCGAGTCACCAGATGGACGCGATGAAAGTGAGCGCAATGTAAAATTCAGAAAGCCGTGGCGCGTCAAGAGGGGATGTGAAACGTGACGAGTGCTGAACTGCCTGCACGAACATTTGATTGCAACGTTGAAACAGGGTTGCAATCGCCTCCCATCCTTTCGTAGCTTGGTTCGGCCTGCACGTGATGAAATGAAAGTTCCATTTTCGACCTGCTGGGGGCGGCGAAGAGCCAACCTTGGGCTTGCTTCCCGAATGACTGTCAATCGGGAACATGAATGCTGCGGAAATTGAGGTCCACTTCGAATGCACAAATACCTGTTTGCCGGACTCCTGCTTGTTGCCTGTCAGCCGCTCATGGCTCAGCAACCTCCCGCTGCGGAAGAAGGGGGCGCAGTGCGAGGTTCGATCGTCGAGGATCGCGCGGCGAAGAAGCTGCTTGAAGCGGGCGATGCCCGGCTGGATGCCAACGAAGCGACAAAGGCCGTTGAAATCTGGAAGTCGGTGATCGAACGCTACCCGCGCAGCCGTCACCGGTTCGATGCTCATCTTCGTCTGGGAAACTACTTCCTGGATCGTGAACGCGTTTATGACCGGGCACGCGTGCACTTCGAAGCGGCTGCCGCAGAAGAAAACTCCAGCGAAGAGCAGCGAGCGGAAGCGACCTTGAAACTTGGCATCTGTTTCTATCACGCTCGCAACTTCGGGAAGTCGTTCCAGGTCATGCGTGATGTGATCGAGAAGTTCCCAGTCAGCTCTCAAGTCAACGAGGCGTATTACTACATCGGCCTGGGCCACTTCCAGTTGGGACATTACAGCCGTGCCATTCAGGCCCTGGAAAAGGTCGGCACCACGTTTTCAGGTGAGCCAGGCAAGGGAGAGAAACTTGAAGCTGGCAAGCGTCTGTTTGTTCGCATCGAAGACGCTGACCTGGCAGTCCTTGACCCGAATCAGTCTGTAAAAGTTACCTGCAAGGCCTCCAGCGGTGATGAAGAAACGGTTGCCTGTTTCCCGGTCGGTCGCAACGTCCGATTGGCGATTGGTTCTGTTCCAACCCATCTCGGCAAGCCAGTGGCAAACAATGGGACTCTGGAAGTCCACGGTGGCGACAAAGTTCAGGTGACCTATACCGACGAACATACTGCCGACAAGAAGGTTGACGTCAAGGTTTTGAAGGAAGTCACTGTTGTCGGGACAGCCATGGCGGCTGTCACTGACGGGGCATTCCTGGAAACAGTCAACGGAGCGGTGCTGGGAAAAGGTGTGAACCTGCGAGTCATCGATGCCGATGGTGACAAGTCCGATGCGGCCGACAAGATCGCTGCCGAAGTTCATGTCTACCGTTTGAAAACGGATGAAGAACTCGAAGCCGAAGCCATCGCCCTGGCGAAGCTTCCTGCTGATGGTGCGAACGCTCCCAAGCCGGGGGTAGTTCTTGGCAAGAACGGACTCCCTGAAGTCGATCCGTGGAAAGTCGTTGATACCGTCAAGATCACGCTGACAGAAACAAAGCCGAAAAGTGCCGTCACTGATCGACCAGCCCCGACGAAGTCCGAAGGTGATGCCGTTGGTGGTTCGGAACCAAAGCCAGCAACGACGCCGGCAGCCAGCCCTGCCCCTTCAACAACGGCGGATCAGGACACCAGTATCCATTCCGGCGTGTTCCATGCCACGGTATCGCTGATCAAGACGGACAAGATCGTCCCCAATGACGATATCCTGCAGGCCCTTCCTTCGGACGAAATTCGGCTTGTTTATCTCGACGAAGTTCATGCGCGTGATGGCACTCGCCAGGTACAGGCTTTGGCACGCTGCCTGGAAGGAAATATCGGTGGCGTGCGAGTCACCAAGGCGGAAATCTCGGATCAGGAGTTGCGCATTCAGACGCAATTGCGAACGGCTGACGCTCTGACCCAGATTGCCAATCGCTACAAGGAATTCGGGCTACACGCCAAGGCCAACGAAAAGTACGCACAGGCACTGTCCGTCTGTGAAGAAGTCGCTGACGAAGCCCGCAAGTTGCGAGGAAGTCTGCTCGAACAGCTTTATGTCCAGTTGTGGAACATCTACTTCGCGATGGACAAGCTTGAGCTTTCGGCTGCGATGTGCGAACGATTGCAGGCAGAGTTCCCAAACAGCGGGTTTGTTGATGATGCACTGCTGCGGCTCGCTGAAGTGGCCCGCAAGCAAGGGAATCTTGAACGTGCCATCGGGGTCTACAGCCGACTGGTGGGAATGCAGACCAGCCAGCTTCGCGGTGAAGCACAGTTCGGTGTGGCCGAATGTTATGAAACCATGGCCACCAAGGCCCAGGGCGAAGCGGCAGCACAACTGCGCGACCGAGCTTTCCAGGAATTCAAACGGGTCTACGATCAGTTTCCTGAAAGCGGACGGGTGGGTGAAGCGGTCGCCAAGATGGCAAACTATTACTACATTCAGAAGGACTATGCTCGGGCGATCGATACGTTTGAAACGGTCCTCAACAACCAGCCCGATGCGAAGTTTCTGGATGTCATCCTGTTCAACTATGGACGTTGCCTGTTCCGCATGGATCGCAAGGCTGAAGCTCAACGTCGCTTTGAACAGTTGATCAGTGAATTCCCCGAGAGTCCTCTGGCCGCCGATGCCAAGAAGATCTCGGATGCCTTGGCCAAGTCCGCAAAGTAAGCCACAACATCCGCTCTGCTGATGAACTCCTGCCTGTTGAAAACCAACCCGAGATCATTCGGAATCACGACTATGAAACGATTTCTGCTGCTGGTCGCCTTGTTTGCGATTCACTTTTCAATGGTCTTTTCGTGCCTGATGGCGAATGCACAAGAGGCAGTCGTTCAGGATGAAGTCGGCAAGCAGGCCGCCCTGATGGAAGCGGAACTTGGCAAATTCAAGGATTCGACGCCTGAGGCGGCCGAATTGATGGTCAAGCTGTCGGACCTTTACTACAAGGATGCCCGACTGTTCGGTCTTGTCCGGGTTGCCCAGCAGTTTGTCTCGTCGCATCCGACAGATGCCCGACATCGTGCGATGATGCTCAAGCTGATTGATGCTCAAGAAGGTCTGTCGAGAAACAAGGATCTTTCGGCAACGATTCGTCAGTTCATCAGTCGCTATCCCACAGCCCCGGAATGCCCCGCACTCGAAATCAGGCTTGCAGATTCTCTGCTGCAGCAGGAAGAGCGTCAGCGAGCTGCCGAAGCGTGTCGAGCCGTCTGGCAACGGCAGGGAGCGAACGAAATCGGGCGTAAGTATGCCGTCCTCGCGATGAACCTCTTCAGCGGCCTCAACTCCATCGAGGGGATTACCGAAGCCGCGAACATTGGCGAGCAGATGGTCGATCGTCTGCCACCGGGCGAATTCACGCGACAGGTTGGGGCTCAGGCCTTCTACGAGTACCGTCGTATTGGACTCTGGGCCAAGAGCAGTGCATTGGGAACAAAATTGTTCCAGAAGGGGATCGTCGGCGATCCAGAATCACAGCGCGCGTTGCATCTTGCCATCGCCGAAAACCATGGAAACATCGGACAACAGGCGAATGCTGCTCAAAGCCTGCAACAGGCGCGAGCGATCCGCGATGATCAGTACGTGCACTATTACCTGATCTATCGTCTGTTTCACGCTGCCGCGAAACCGAATGAACTTGAGCCGATCGTCAATCAGTATCTCCAGAAATATCCGCAACGCCCGGACCGGTTCTACGGAGTCAGTTGCCTGGCAATGTCATGCCTGGCCAACGGCGAAAAGCCCCGTGCGTTGAATTTCCTGAAGTCTGTTCTCGCTGAAGATCCTGTCACCAACAGTAATGCGCAGGTCTTCGTCCGAGAAAACGGAGCCGAGCCACCGCAGTTGGCCGACACCGAGCAGCACCTGCTGCAGGGGATCGTGGCCAACAAGCCGGGAACGTATTACCTGCGCTATGCACTGGCTTTTGATCTTTATCGCGACCGGACAAAGGACCTGGCAAAAGCCAAAGCGGTTGTTCGCGATCTGATTTCGAAGTCACCCAGCAACGATGGTTACACCACGAACGCGGTTGACTGGCTGCTTTATTCCAGCACCGATGACAATGAATTTCGAAATGACATAAACCTGGTACTGGCGGCACGCCGTCAGTATGCCCATCTGGGGGCTCTGCGTGATGCCGTTAAGAACTGGGTCGCCAATGCCCGGCAGAATAAAGATTTCGCGGCTCGAGCCAATATCGCAGCACAGGAGCTTGCCAAGTCCAATGCGGATCCGCTGATCGCTGCCTGGACGAATCAGGTCGGCAACCAGCACCCGCCAGGTGAAGCGATCCGCGATCAATTGCTGCAGCCTGGGACCTTCAATGGCATGAGCGATGATGCGGCGAGAATGCTGCTGCAGACACAGTCGGAATGGTTCCGCCATTATTCACCCGGCAATAAACGGGGAGAGAACATGCGGATCTATCGCCAGTACGCAGCCCGCTTCCCTCTCGATTTCCAGGTCGCTCTCTGGTGGCTGGAAGCGACGACAGACTACGGCAAGCCAGAGGACAGCAAGCCAGCCGCCCAGCACCTGCTGAAATTCGTTCCTGAACGGTCCATCGGTGACGACTGGCGACGACTGATGATTGCCGCAGACCGCAACAACGATCCCGCGATGGCACGTGCCGTGTGGAATTGGATGCAACAGGCTCAACAGAAGTTTGGCGACGACCCTCAATATGCCAGCACGATTGGTGACGGTCTGCTGAAACTGGGAATGGAACAGGAAGCTGTCCAACACTGGACGAAGTACATGACGCTCAATCGTCAGAACCCTGAATCCCGAGAATGTGCCTCGCGACTGCTGGCCCGGATCAAGGAACCGCCACAGCGAATCGCGTTTATCCAGGAACTGCGTCGCCACGACACCGATCTGCATGGTCGTTATGCCCAGTGGCAGGCCGACGAATATCTGAAGCTGAATGACATTGGCAGCTTCGAACAAGTTCTGAAAGAGACACGAACGCGCCAGAATGAGCGTCCATTCCGTTACGGTGACTTCGAAATTCATTCGATCGGCACGTGGCTGGATACCGTTCGTGCCAACACGATGCTGACTCCAGAGATCAAGAACCGCTATATCGTCGCGATTCGCGACTTCCAGATTCAGCCTGCGGCAACGGCGGCCGAACTGGCATTGCTGGAACAGCAACCCGTTGACCCCAATGCCAAGATGGCGCGTCTGATGCAACTGCAGCGATCGACGCGAACTGTTGGAAACGAGTACTACGACTGGGACCGCATCACACCGTTTGCCCAGAGTGCCGTCGGGAGGAAGGATTTCGTCGCAGCCGCAGTCCTGACCACCGGGATGCTGGCGAATATTCCCAATGTCGACCCGGGCCGAAAAAAGGTCATTCGTGATCTGGCGACACAATCTCTCGCTCGTATGGGTGGTGTTGGACTGACGATCGATGATTCGAGCCCGCTGGCTCCGCTGTTGCAGGCCGCCATGTATTACCGCCTTGGTGACGAGCGCATGGCGTTCGATGCTTATCTGGCAAACAAGACATTGTTCAATGAAAACCGCAATCAGCTTCCGCCCGACCTGCTGATGTTCATCTGTGAACGGCTGATCGCTGCAGGAACTGACGCTGACCATGATTACGTGGAAGAAGTGCTGCGGGGTTGGCTGGTGGCATTCAGTGAATCGATGCAGCAGGAAGATTCGGTCAAGGCACGGATGCAGTTGCTGCTCGCCAAGAACTTCTTCAAGGCTCGCCGCTATGATGTTGCCCGGTCCGAATACACGACCGTCGTAAATCGTTATCAGAATTCGCCCCAGGCAACAGAAGCTGAATTCGGAATTGGTGAAACATTCCTGGCTCAAAAGGTCTACGATCAGGCTGAGCAGGTCTTCGAGAAGCTGGCTCGCAGTGCCGAAATCGATGTCGTCGTACGTGCGGAGTTCCTGCGAGGAGTGCTGGCGTTTCGACGTGGTGATCGCGATGAAGCTCGCGAGATCCTGCGCAGCGTGCTGGAACGAGTCCCCAATGTTGAACTCGCCAATCAGGCTCTATTCAATCTGTCCGAAGTTTACGGGGCCGAAGAACGCTATATCGATCAGTTGAACCTGCTGCGCACTGTCGGTCGCCTGGGCCGGACCAGCAAGCGTCGGCACGTTCCGAACACCCCGCTCTCGATCGTGGTGCACGACAGCGACCTGGGGATCAGCCGCGGGCATAACCGGATTCCCGTACGAGTCACCACCATTCCCGGCGGTGATTCTGAGATGATCTTCCTCGTCGGGTCTGGTGCTGGAAAGGGTCTGTTCCGTGCCGATCTTGAGACACGGCTTGGACAAGCGACAAAAGATGATCACGTGCTCCAGTTGACCGGCAAGGACGTGATCAAGTGCGACTATCCGGATGAATTTAAAGCCGAATTCAAAAACGTCCCATTGTCCGATGTGGAGATTCGAGTTGCGGCTGATGCCAAGTTCGAAGTTGCCAGCAGCAAGATTGAAGATGTCAAACAAGAAACACTCAGCCAGGAACTCGAACGCGAAGCCAACCGGACTGGGGATCGTCGAGTTTCCCAGGTCCGTCCGGCGAACCAGATCAAGCCGGGGAATCCCATCTACATCCGCGTGAAGGATGGCGACCGGGACCTGACTGGCGACGTCGACCAAGTCGTCGTCAAACTGACTGCCGACAGCGGTGACCAGATTCAGATGACCTTGTCCGAAACGGGAGCTCATACAGGAGTTTTCGAAGCGGTTGCCAAGACGGGTGATCTCCCCGCAGGTGCCTTGGCCAGCGATACTGCAATCGACCACAGCCCGCTGATGTCGATTGACCGTGATCCCAAGTCGTTCTGGATGAGTGAACCCGACGGAGCCACGCCGAAGTGGTTGACCATCGATATGAAGGATCTGCTCTCGACCGCTCGAGTCAAGATTACGACTCCCGATCCTGCCAAGCACGCGCCGGTTCGTGGTGACCTGCTCGGCAGCCAGGATGGTGAATTCTGGTTCCGCATCGCCAGCCACCCGGAACGAGAAACGGCAGCCCCGCTCGGTGGCGAGTTCGCTCAGATGACGCGTAAGGTCTACGCAGGAAATCACACCGGGTTCACCGTCTGGGATCAGGTCGTCAATCTCTCCAAGAACGCCAAGCCGTTTGAAACAGCTCCTGCTGAGAACATTCAATGGCAACGTCCGGCCGACAGTGAAGATGTCGCCCAGCCCTTCGCTGTCATCTGGCAAGGGAAATTCGTGCAGCCTAAGAGTGGTGCGGTGCGGATTCAGGTCAACGGCAACAAGACGGCATTGCTGGTCAACGGCGTGCTGGAAATGCCAGTCGGAGCAGGTGGACGAAACGTCGATCTCTGGTTGAATGCCGGTACCCACGAACTGGCAATTTTCGCGGCGTCTCCAGCAGGAAATCAACCGGTTGATGCCAAACTGGCTCGTGCCAGCCTGACAACTCAGGAAGTTTCACTGCTGCCATTCCGTTCCGCCGATTTTGATTTGACCAATCCCATCGCAGAAAAGTCAGGAACGCAACTGGAAGTGCAGGTTCCACCTGTCCCGTTGCTGTTGAAGGATGCCAAGTTCACGAAGAAGACCGAGCAGTTCGGGATTCACAAGGTGGGTGACTTCGAAACCATCGGTGCCTGGCAGTCGAATGACGACGTTGTGCAGTGGGAGTTTGAAGTGGCTCAGCCAGGCCCTTATGAAGTCTGGTTCGAAATGTCTCACGAAGGGGAAGGTGGTCGATTCCGGACCGATGTGGGCGACAAGCAACTGGAAACGAAAGTCCAGAACACCGGGGGCTGGAACAATTACCGCAAGATCCGCGTCGGCACGGTACTGATCACTCAAGCTGGCAAGAGCACGCTGGCCGTCCGTCCGCTCGAAATCGGTGGTGCGGGCTTGATGGGCCTGCGCGATGTTTCACTGAAACTGGCCACCGGCCCCAGTGTCGTATTCGATTCTGGTTCCTGGGAGTTCCGGTTCCCGAAATACGATCTGCGGTACGTGAAGTTCAATTGCCACGAGTACTCCGGTGAAGCCGTTGCGATCAGCAACGTCGAAATCAGTGGTGACAAGCCGACCGACCTTTACATTCCCACGAAGGAAGACGTTTTGGCCCTGGCCGCGAACGACACTCTCGAAATCGCGGGTGGAGACAACGTCACGGCGAACTACACGGACGAAGTAACACTGAACGATCAGGCCGGCAGTCAGTTGCTCGTTGCACGATTGCAGGCGACGTACTTCAACGCCAGCACTCGAGCCATCAGCTATGACTTTGAGAAGAATAATGGCGGTGCCGTCTTCACGATTCGCAAAGAGCAGAAACGCATTGATCCGGGTGAACGAATCGTCGTTGAGATCGTCGACTACGATGAAGACCGCACCGATCAGAAGGATACGATACCGTTCCAGGTCGTCGTCAATGATGGCGAACCCGTTTCACTGGTTGCCACCGAGACGGAAGCCAATACGGGAATCTTCACCAAGGAAATTGATACCTCAGCGAAAACCGAAAAGGACAAGATCCTGGTCAAATCGGGGGATCGTATCACCTTGCGATACCTGGATACTCACAACACCTTCCCGGGACATTCAGTCCCCCGTGAAGAACTGGTTCATGTCATCCGACCGACGAACGCAGTGGTTCGAGTCCTCGAAACTCGTGTCGTTCCTCCACCGAAGGATTCCAAGACGCCTCCGCAGATTGTTGTTCTGCCAAAAAAGGAAAAGGAACCCGCGATCAGCAGTGTCGCGTTTGAAGCTCCATTGACCGTGGAAGTCATCGACCCCGATTCAGCCAAGGACAGCCGCAGCACCGCCATCGTGACTCTCACGACGACGGATGGAGCCAAGGTAGATGTCGAGTGCATGGTCTCGTCGAAATTCTCGGACATCGTCGGACAGGAATCCGAACGTCTGGCCTTGGAAGAAGGACGGTTTGTCGGTCAGGTCATCCTTCAACTGGGGGGCAAGAACAGCCCGGCGGTTGTTCCCGTCACGACGGAAATGCCACGAGATCTGGTGGGACGAGTTCG
This sequence comes from uncultured Planctomycetaceae bacterium, assembly GCA_964609845.1. GTDB lineage: Bacteria > Planctomycetota > Planctomycetia > Planctomycetales > Planctomycetaceae > Schlesneria. The sequence goes on from CAZSTW010000014.1 coordinate 76,813, forward strand.
GCTGGGTGAAAAAGCAACCAGCGACACCGCTTCGGCAAACCTTGTCACTCGCGTCTTGAATCTCGCTGGCAAGGATATCGTCTCGGCCACATTTAAGGACGAACGACATGCCACCGGCAAGCCCGATACCATCACCGCCAAAGGTCGACTCGTTTCGAACGGGCAACTGCAGGCGACCGATCGCGACTACGAAAAGGACATCACTCAACTTCACGTTGGTGAACGACTGTTCCTGAAAGTCACTGACCCCGATCTCGACACCACCGACGCACGTGACTTCGCAGCGGTCGAGATCACCACAGAACTTGGTGAAAAAGAAACCGTCAAGCTGGAAGAAACGCTGAATCATAGCGGAGTCTTCACCGGGTCGCTGCAGTTGAAAGCCGTCGAAAAGCCGACGCCTGGAAATCTTGACACCAATGACCCTGTCATCGAAAGCTACTTCGGAGATCGCTTGAACCTGCTGTTCATCGATAAATCGGCCAGTACCGAAACGGGGACCTTGCAGCAGACGATCGAGCTGCCAGTTGTCGTCGGGACTGATGGACTGATTGCAGCCTTCAGCAAGACGTTCCATGACGAATCGCTGGCGGTCGAAACGAAGTTCCGGATCGCGGAAAGCTACTTCGAACTCTTCAAGAGCCACAAGACTCTGGGCCGCGAGGATGAAAAGAAGATCGACCTGGAAGCGGGACGACGAGTTCTGCGGGAAGTGATTGAAGACTATCCTGATCCGAAGTACGCACCTCGGATTGTCTACCTCCTGGGGCAGTTCGCTCAGGAACTGGATCAGTGGGACGAAGCGATTCGTTCGTACGATGTGATCCTGCGGCAATACCCGGATCACAACCTGGCACCTGACGCACAGTACAAGCTTGCCCAGTGCTATGAACTGGCTGGCGACTTCGATCAGGCGCTGGAAGCGTATGTCACCCTGGCAGCAACGCACCCCAAGAGTCCGCTGATACCGAACGTGATGATTCGTATCTCGGACTACTTCTATAAGAACGAAAAGTATGAAGTGGCGGCTCAGGTCGGAGAAAAATTCCTGGAACGATTCGAATCACATTCCAATGCTCCTCGAATGGCATTCCGAATCGGGCAATGTTATTTCAAAGCCAAGAAGTATCAGGCAGCCGGAAAGTCCTTCGACAAGTTCAGTGATGTCTTCCCGAAAGATCCGCTCAGCGCAGACGCCTTCTTCTGGGCGGGTGAAAGCTATCGCATGGGGGGAAACAACCGACAGGCGTTTATCAGCTACAACAACTGTCGCTGGAAACACCCGGACAGCGAAGGGGCCAAATACGCTCGCGGACGACTGGCGCTGCCCGAAATGCTTCAGCAGTTTGAAGCGGAAGCGAATAGCGTTGATGACAATAACTGACGATCGACGGTGCAATGAACGTAAGAACCGTAGCTGAATTCGTGAGAATTCAGGTTTTCAACGGTTCTCCGAACTCTCACGAGTTCGGCTACTGAAATTTTTCGCTCAAAAATGTCCGCAGAATTGTTGATTCAACTTACAGAGATTGTGAGAACAGACTGATGTGGTTTCTGGTTTCCCTGATGTTGCTGGCTCAGGCGCCGTCGCCTGGGGCTGAGAATGCCAATCCTCCTGCTGGCCAAGCTCCGGTTGCTGAAGCCAAGCCTGCCGCGGACGCACCTGGCGCCAAGTCGGCCGCACCTGACAAGCCGGCCGCCCCCGACAAGGCGCCCGAGCCTGCCAAGGCAGACGCCGATGCCGCCAAGAAGGCTGAAAAAGGCTGGCTGCATGACATGATGCACTCGGGTGCCCTCGGCTACATGATCGATGGGGGAATCTTCATGTGGCCCCTGCTGCTGCTGGGAATCCTGGCCCTGGGAGTGATCATCGAGCGATTCCGAGCCCTGATGATGCTCAACACCAAGGCCGAAGCATTGCGAGTCAAAGTGCGGGAACTGCTGGAAGCAGATCGCGTCGAAGAAGCCTTGAATCTGTGTGACCGTGAACAGGGCCCGGTCCCCGCGATCCTCGCTGCTGGCCTGCGAAAGTATCTGGTCGCTCACCGCCTTGGCTACGACGCTGCCAAGATCGAAGAACAGGTCATCAAGGGAATGGATGACTATTCCATTCATATTGTTGCCGCGATGGAAAAGCATCTGCCGATCCTGGCGACGGTCTCCAGTGCCGCACCGATGATCGGATTTCTGGGAACCGTGCAGGGGATGGTTCAGTCGTTCGCTGACATCGTCGCCAAGATGGGCGAAATGAACATTGTGCAGGCCGCTGCAGACGGGATCATGGTTTCGTTGTTGACCACAGTGCTGGGGTTGGTCGTCGGGATCCCCGCCTTCATCATGTTCAACTACTTCACCAGTGCGATCAATCAGTTCGTTCTCGATGTCGAAGAATCCGCCTCGGAATTGATTGAATCCGTGACCATGCAACTTGCCTTCCGTGACAAAAATGCCTCGTGAGATCGCGGGGTCTGGATTCCAACGGAAGATCGCGTTGGTTTCACCCGAATCACGAATCACAGGTCATTTCAATACCGCCAGCAATAACTGAATATCAATGCGACGCGAACGTGGGACAAAAAAGCTGCTTGTCGAACCTGCTGCCGTAGCAACAGGTGACATTGCTTTTAACCTGATCGTCTTTTTCCTGGTCTGTGCCTCGGTACAGCCCGACAGCGGAAAGCGTCAGGATCTGCCACGCAGCGAACAGACCAAGCAACAGGAACAAAAGAGCCAGAACATCGAACTTGCCCTGACTCGCACAAAAACGGTTGTCAGCCTGAACGGCGATCCTGTCAAAACCGAAGAGTTGCCAGCCCGCCTGCGCCGGCTGCTCGAAGGGAAGCGTCGCCCCGAAGACCGTGTCGTTGTCGTCAAAAGCAAATCGGATGTCCCCTACGATCACTGGATTGCCACAACGTCAATCGTTCAGGATCTGGGAGCCAACATCACCATTCAACGAGAGGAAGAAAAGACCGTCTCCGTAGGAAACTGACGGAGCCCAAAATCCATCCCCCCTGCCGAGCCTTGCCTCGGTGGAACCAGGCCTGTGCACCAGGCCTGTGCTCGACATCCGCACCTTGTAAACCCGCGGCGTCATTCACAGACGAGCCGCAAAACAGGTCCCCAACCTGTCCTTCAACGATTTATGCCGAATACGATGAGTTACCGATGAAGTTCAAGCGACGAGCGATGAAAGCAGATGTGCCGAGTACGGCGATGGGGGATATTGCGTTCAATCTCCTCATCTTCTTCGTCATCCTCGCGCGAGCACAAGACGACAGCCACCTGCAATGGCAGCCCGCTGCGGCCAGCAAACTGGAAGGTGTGAACAATGCCAAGGTCAGCGTCGTCATCGATCGAAATAACAAGCTGCACCTGAACGGACAGGAACTCGGACAGGCTCAACTGGCGAAGGGAATTTCCGATTTGCTCGGGAATGCGCCGCAGGGACAGCGAACCGTCCTGTTGAAGGTTCACAAGGAAGCAACCGCCATGTATTACGAGCCGGTGATCGAATCGATCAGCGAGGCGGGCGGCGACCTGGTTCATATTCTCGAAGAAAAAAAATAAGCACTGTCATCTGACAATCATCGCAACATGCGAATTGAGGTTTGATCATGATCAATGATGTCAAGAATCTGAAAGAAAGCGGCGCTGCCTCGCTGGATGAACTGCGTGAGTTCCTGAAGACGCTCAAGACACGCAGTCCCCAGGAAGTGATCGGCATTGTCAAAACCAGCCTGCTGATCCAGAGCCTGGCGATCAGTACTGTGGCCACGGTGGCAATGATGGCGGCGTTTACGGTCGGGCCGTACATGGTCTATGGACCGAAAAAGCCCGCCACGCCAGCAGCGAAACCTGCCGCTGTCGCAGCAGCCCCCGATGCCAGCAAGCCAGCTGAACCGGCGGCCGCGACAGGTGCTGCCGCCGGAGCACCAGCGACGGGAGCTCCCGATGCCGAAAAGGCCGCCAAAGTCATGGGGCTCGACGAAACCAAGCCAGCTGATCCGAAGAAGAATCCGCTGGATAAACCTGACCTGGACAAACTGCTCGACGGAGTCTGATTCTCGTTCGACTGCTGTTCGTTCGTGCCTTTCATCACAAATACCGAAATCAGTAT